>CAZASQ010000001.1:0-129952 GCA_964487905.1 uncultured Prevotella sp.
CAACGAACCTTGGACACACAACTTGCGCTTTTTTGAATTCATCGAACTCACGTTAATATTAGCCAGCATTTTATACTTCATATTCTGCAGTGTGTCAACATAATTTGCCTTGAACAACAAGCGTTCTTGGTGGAGAGTTTCTCCGTAGTGGTCATTAACAAATAGTTTTTGACTGTCAAGAAAACACTACCATACTTTTTGCCTTACCAAACGTGACGTTTTGCAGGGTCAAAGCATACCTTTCGCGATGCAAAAGGTATGCTTTTGCTTTTTGGGTGTATTGCGCCCGTACGTGAAGGATGTGTTTATGCGCGCAGCGCGGCATTTGCAGACGGGGGAACCGTCTTGTGTTGAGGGAATTCTGGGCGGGGGGCGGAAAGTGGTCGGTTGTAATCAACGTCTCTTGGTAAGAGATGGATTTCTGCTGCAAAGGTAAGCAAAAGAAAGCAAAGAAAAGCATATTGAAGCCACAAAAGCCTTTGACGGGCAAGCAAATAAGGCGTATGCGGGTGCAGCTTTATGCGCCGCACGTAAAGTTTTAAATACTTACAGAAACACACATTTGTTTGGCAAAAAAGGTTTGAAGCTTTTGTTTCTGGCTGACACTCAGGCTTTTCGAATCGTGTTCGTCTCTTACCAAGAGACAGACATTATTCCCAACGTAAATGCCCGCAGAAGTAGACATACTGGAAGACAGCATTTTTCGGCTTTCGCCCGAGCTGCTGAGCGTCCTACTCAAAGACCATACCATGAGCTGGACGGACGCTCCGCGCAACATCTTCTGGGCAACATCCGATTATAAGCATCTGGGCGAGGGCTATCAGTATGCCTCGCCCATCCTTCCCCACCTTATTTCCGGCGACAACGGCCGTGTGGTTCTGCCCCGCGTGCTCAAAAGCCGTAATACCCAAGCCGCACGGGCGCGGGGCATGGCCGAGGTGTTTACGCCGTCATGGATATGCAATGCGCAGAACAACTTGATAGACGAGGCATGGTTTGGAAGGCAGGGCGTATTCAACGCAGAGTATATGGACGCGCAGGGATGCCATCGCTGGCACCGCAGGGCGGGGAAGATTGAGTTTCCAGCGGGGAAGACGTGGAAAGACTATGTGCGCGACACCCGTTTGGAGATAACTTGTGGCGAGGCTCCTTACCTTGTGAGCCGGTATGACACCACGAGCGGGGCTTCCATTCCGCTGGATGAGCGAATAGGGCTGCTCGACCGCAAGTTGCGCGTGGTGGGCGAAAACACCGAAACTTCCGGCGAGTGGCTGAGATGGGCGCGGGAAGCCTACAAGAGCACTTATGCCTATGAGTGGCAAGGCGACAATCTGCTGATAGCACGCACGGCGATGCTTGTTTCCTTTGTGGAATACTATCAGCAGAAGTTTGGCAAGCGGCCTCTGTTGAAGTCTGTCCGTTGCATTGCCCATGTTATTTCGTGGAATGTGTGGCAGATGGACGGGCTTAAAGGCGTGGTGCCGAACAGTTGCGGAGAACGGCGCATACTTGTTCCTGGCCTGTTTGGCGCAAGGGAGGAGAGAACCCTGTGTGAGGGCTGCCAGAAGAATGACCTCCGCCGACACAACGGCATCTATTGCCACATCATGGACTGGCGGACAAAAGACCCCGAAACGGGCAAGAAGGGAAAGCGAATCCGATTTATTGACCTCATAAAATAGTGCAGCATGAAATTCACATCCTCACTAAAGTTGAAACTGATTTATGTGTTTCGCATTAATGATGCGGCTCACGAGGGGTGCCTAAAAGTGGGCGAAGCCACTTGCGGAAGCGACAACATTGCAGACCTTGTCCCTAACAGCAAAGCCCTCAACGAGTCTGCGAGGAAGCGCATCAACCAATACACGCAGACGGCAGGCATAGCTTACGACCTGCTGCATACAGAGCTAACCCTCCACAAAGGCAAAAACGGCTTGTGCGCCTTCAACGACAAGGAGGTGCACCGTGTGCTGGAGCATTCCGGAGTTAGGAAAAAGGTGTTCGACACCGAGAACAAGGCCAACGAGTGGTTCATCACCGACCTTGAAACCGTCAAACGGGCAATAGCAGCCGTGAAGGAAGGGCGACAGTCGCTCGCTTCCTCCGAAGTGTCGCACGACAAAACGCCTATCGTGTTTCGCCCGGAACAGCGCGAGGCCATCGAGAAGACCAAGAGGCAATTTCGGAAAAGCAGTCAGATGCTTTGGAATGCCAAGATGCGCTTCGGCAAAACGCTGTCGGCCTTGCAGGTGGTGAGGGACATGGGGTTCTGCCGCACGTTGATTCTTACCCATCGCCCTGTGGTGGACAGTGGGTGGTTTGATGATTTCGGCAAGATATTCTATGACAACCCCCGCTTTGCCTACGGCTCAAAGAACAACGGCGAGAGCCATGCCTCGCTTGAAGCACGGGCGAAGCAGGGCAAATGCCGGTATGTGTATTTCGCCTCCATGCAAGACCTGCGCGGCTCAGAACTTGTGGGCGGCCACTTTGACAAGAACAATGAGGTGTTTGCCACCGCATGGGACTGCATCATCGTAGACGAGGCGCACGAGGGGACACAAACGCAACTGGGCAAGGGCGTGATGCAGGAACTCACGAAGAGGAACACCAAGGTTCTGCGCCTTTCCGGCACTCCGTTCAATCTGCTGGATGACTTCAAGGAAGAGGAAATCTATACTTGGGACTATGTGATGGAGCAACGGGCCAAGGCCTCGTGGGACAAACTTCATTTTGGCGACCCTAATCCATATGCCGTCCTGCCCACGATGAACATCTACACCTACGACCTCGGACGTTTGCTCCATGGGTTCGTGGATGAAGATGTGGCTTTCAACTTCCGTGAGTTCTTCCGTGTGGGTGAGGATAGAGGTTTTGTCCATGCAAAAGATGTCCGTGCTTTTCTGAATCTTCTGACCAAGGACAATGAAGACAGTTGCTATCCGTTTGCCAATGAGGAATACCGCAACATTTTCCGGCACACCTTGTGGGTGCTGCCGGGCGTGAAGGAGGCTCGCGCCATGAGCGAAATGCTGCAGTCACACTCCGTGTTTCAGTATTTCAAGGTAGTGAATGTGGCGGGCGATGGCGATGCGGACGAAGAAAGCAAGAACGCACTCGCTGCCGTGGAGGGGGCCATTGGCAAAGATCCCGATGCCACCCACACCATCACCTTGTCTTGCGGACGGCTCACAACGGGCGTAAGCGTGAAGGCCTGGACGGGCGTGTTCATGCTGTCGGGGGCATATAATACCGCCGCGTCAGGCTATATGCAGACCATCTTCCGTGTGCAGACACCTGCCACCATCAACGGAAGAGTGAAAGAGCAGTGCTATGTGTTTGACTTTGCGCCCGACCGCACGCTGAAAATGTTAGCCGAGGCGGCCAGGCTCTCTTCCAAGGGAGGAACAAACGGCGGCGATCGCACGGCGATGGGCGAGTTTCTGAACTTCTGCCCGGTTATCTCCATTGAAGGCTCGCGAATGAGCCGGTTTAGTGTTTCGAAGATGCTGGGGCAGCTCAAGAGAGTGTATGTGGAGAGAGTTGTGCGCAACGGCTTTGAGGACAACAGCCTGTACAATGAGCTGCTGATGCGGCTCAACGACTTGGAATTGCGGGAGTTTGATGACTTAAGAAAGATTATCGGGCGCACCAAGGCCATGCCCAGAACCAGTCAGGTGGACATCAACAATCAGGGGCTGACCGATGAACAATACAAGGAACTTGAAGACCTTGAAAAGAAAAACAGGAAGAGAAGCAAGTGCAGAGGGTCGCTGACGGAGGAGGAGAAGAGGCGATTTGCGGAACTGAAGAAGAAAAAGGAGAATCGCGAAGCCGCCATCTCCATTCTTCGGGGCATCTCCATCCGTATGCCTTTGTTGATTTACGGAGCAGAGCTAAGCGATGAGAGTCAGGAGATAACCATTGACAACTTCGCCTCGCTCATCGACCCGCAATCATGGAAGGAGTTCATGCCCAAGGGCGTTACAAAACAGAAGTTCAGCCGTATAAAGAAATACTACGACCCAGAGATTTTCTGCGCGGCGGGCAAGCGCATCCGTGCCATGGCGCGCACTGCCGACAAACTCTGTGTGGAAGAGCGCATAGAGCGCATCACGAATATATTCAGCACATTCCGCGATCCCGACAAGGAGACGGTGCTCACGCCTTGGCGTGTAGTGAACATGCACCTTGGCGACTGTCTGGGTGGTTACAACTTCTTTGAAAAGGACTATGACGCCACCTTGTCTGAGCCTCGCTTCATAGACTGTGGCGAAGTGACGGCCAATGTGTTCGCCCCGGATTCACGAATCCTTGAAATCAATTCAAAGTCGGGATTGTATCCTCTCTACATGGCATACAGCATTTACCGCGCAAGGATGAAGAGCTCTCTGTTTTCGGTGTCAAGCATTGAGGACGAGCAGCGCATTTGGGACAAGGTTGTAGCGGAAAACATCTTCGTCATCTGCAAAACTCCGATGGCAAGGAGCATCACCCGCCGTACCCTCATCGGCTTCCGCAAAGCCAAGGTAAACACTCGATACTTCGAGGACTTGGCCAACCAAATCAAAAACAAACCAGATTATTTCATCAAGCAGGTAGATAAATTCATTGTCGAAAGAACAGGTATAAAGAGTATGAAAATCAATGCGATAGTGGGGAACCCGCCGTATCAAGTTATGGATGGAGGTGCAGGGGCAAGTGCGAAGCCCGTATATAATCTATTTGTTGATATGGCTCGTCAGTTAAAGCCTTCTTATGCTTCAATGATCATGCCTGCGAAGTGGTTTACAGATGGCAAAGGGTTGGATAATTTTCGGGCTTCAATGTTTGCAGACAAAAGAGTTAGTAAAATTTTTGATTTCATAGATTCACGTGATTGTTTCTCAAATGTAGATATTGCTGGTGGAATATGCTATTTCTTATGGGACACCTCAAATGAATCAGATTGCATTTTTACATCAGTTAAGGGGGCAAAGAGAACTTCCTCTATTCGCGATCTTTCTTCTATAAGTGAATTTATTCGCCATGTTGAAGCTGCTGAAATTGTAGAAAAGGTAAAATCACTTTCATCTATATTTTTGGATACAGTTGTCTGCACACGGAGTCCTTTTGGTTTGAGAACATACGTGACACCAATGAAAACTGGTTCTCTTACGCTTAAATTCAATAAGGGAAAAGGTTCTTATGAAGATAGTGCCATTAAAGTTGGACGTGAGATGATTCCGAAGTGGAAAAATATTATCTCGTACTTGACAGCAGAACATGCTGGGCAGACAGATAAAGAGGGGCGCAAGAAACTTCTTTCTTCTTTGGATATTCTTGCGCCAAATGAAATATGTACAGAAACATATATGGTTATTGGGCATTTTGACACAGAATTGGAGTGTCGGAACATGGACAAGTATGCAAGAACGCTATTCTTCAGATTCTTAGTGTCTCAACTTGCCGCTACTCAACACTTGTCTAAAGGAAAATTTGCTCTTGTGCCAATACAGGATTTCACTGCAGAAAGCGACATAGACTGGAATAAAAGCGTAGCAGAAATAGATACTCAACTCTATGCAAAATATAATCTATCAGAAGATGAAATATCCTTTATAGAATCAATGATAAAACCAATGTGAAAATAAAACAGTAACAGACCACAAGTTGTCATACAACAAACAAGCAACAAAGGCTACACTACTGGTTGCACACGCGCACCCAACAGCATAATAAAAGAACAATTGCCCCATACGCAGATTGTTCTTTTTCCGTTTTCACACCAACTACAATCAACTCAAATACACTTTATATGCCACCGCGCGTATGTTAATTATTCCAAAAACCGCAATACAGACATGACAAGAAGCTCTTTTTCTCAAATAAACATGTTACCTTTGCACCGCTTTTGCCGCGCAAAGGCATACAACAAGTAGGGTTTCGTAGCTCAACTGGATAGAGCATCAGTCTTCTAAACTGAGGGTTCCGGGTTCGAGTCCCGGCGAAATCACGTGCTAAGAGACCCTCCCATTTCAAATCTAACGTTCCAAAGGAGTTCTTGACAATCATGCCAAGCCACTTCCCTTTCTCCCGTATCACATATGGAACGAAGCGTGAGGCTTTATAGTTGTCTTACATAACCTTAGCTCTTGATGCTACCAGCAAAGCTGGACATGAAAGCCCCTCCGCCACATCATCACACTGGTTGCTGCACCCAAAGCATACTTTATTATGAATACGATTGGCACGCAAAACACCTACCGCCTCATTACAAACTTAGCCCGTCTCTTACTCTTCGACATCCTCTGCAGGCATACCCATCACAATAACAGCTTCTTCCGCTTTTCGAAAGTGACGCTGGAGCTGATAAATTTTCAATGCATTAAGGGCCTCCACCACGCCATAAAACATCATGCACCACCCAATCACAAGCAATGGACTTGCCAACGCATCTATTGGCTTCAAAACCACAAGCACGCCAACAGTTAAAGTAACAGCTGGAAGCAACCAATAAAAGAGCGGGATTCGGGCATAACGGCGTGCACCTCCCAAGTTGACAAACTGACTGATGCTTCCCAAAATAAGAATTGCAGCCAACACGTAAGCCACACCATTAATAAAAGAATTGGTCATAAAAGCCAGTACCAGGCCAAGCAACGCACTTCCGACCCCCGCAATCGGGAACGATGGCACAGAGGGGCGCACCACACTACCCTCCTCATCTATCACCTGCGCCGCCCGCTGTGCCTTTTTCTTACCAAAAAAATAGGCCAAGCACGAGACACAACCCGAGACAAAGAACAACGCACCCACCACAACAACCATCCAGTGAAGCGTTGCACGGCGATAAGTCACAAGCAGTGCCCCAACCACAACAGCAATTACGGCACGAAATATTGAACTTTGAAAAACCTTCTTCATTATTTCAAACAATTTAAACAGTTGATAAAACATTGCAAAATTACGAAAAAGCAAATACACGCCCTCAGATTTTGTGACTTTTTTCTTAATTTTGCAGACAAAAGAACGAGCAACAATGACAACACTCTACTTGGTACGCCATGGCGAGACCTTCGACAACGCAGCACAAATCATGCAAGGACAAACGCAAGGAAAGCTCAACGAACGCGGAATAGCGCAAGCTGAAAGCGTGCGCGACAGCATGGCACACACCAATATTGACGCCTTTGTGGCCAGCGACCTCCATCGAGCCGTGCAGACATGCGAGATTATCGCCACGCCACACCACCAAGCCGTCACGCAGACTTCCCTCTTGCGCGAGCGCGATTGGGGGTCTTTCACTGGGAGACACATCCCCGAACTACAATCAATAACCGAATGGCCATCAGACATCGAGACGCTGGAACAGTTGAAAGAGCGTGCCTCAGCCTTCCTGCAATGGCTATGCGACAATTACCCCAACAAGACAGTTCTTGCCGTCGGGCACGGCATCATCAACAAAGCCATACAAAGCGTATATTACCAAAAACCCATGAACGAAATACAGAAAATGACAAATGCAGAGGTCAGGCACTTCCAGCTGTAACAGATTCTGCCTACGCCAAACTCCCCAAGAATCCCAAAACAAAAATCCTTGAGGAATCTCCCCGCCACAAAAACAGAAACAAAAAACGCCAAAAGCCGCATATCGGTAACGAAAAAAGCAACGTTTGCGGTCGAATGTTTGGCAGAATGGGATAAAATATGTAAATTTGCGGCCTTAACAAGAAAGAACGAAAAAGCGATATAGTCTTATGGCAAAGAAATTTCCGGAATATAAAGGATTAGACTTGGTGAGCACCAACAAGCGCGTGCTCGCCGAATGGGAGAAGAATGACATCTTTCACAAAAGCATCGACACAAGGGAAGGTAATCCCCAATTCATCTTCTTCGAGGGTCCTCCTTCGGCCAATGGCCATCCCGGCATTCACCACGTACTGGGACGTTCCATCAAAGACACTTTCAACCGCTATAAGACCATGTGCGGCTTCCAAGTGCATCGCAAGGCTGGCTGGGACACCCATGGACTCCCCGTGGAACTGAACGTGGAGAAAGAGCTTGGCATCACCAAAAAAGACATTGACAACAAGGCATCCGAAAAGTACATCTCTACTGTCGAATACAACACCCACTGCCGTGCAGACGTGCTGAAATTCACGGCCGAGTGGGCACGCCTCACCAAAGAGATGGGTTACTTTGTTGATTTGGAGCACCCTTATGTGACATTCGACAACAAATACATTGAGACATTGTGGTGGTTGCTCAAGCAGTTGTACAAAAAAAGCCGATTATATAAAGGTTACACCATCCAGCCCTATTCACCCGCAGCAGGAACAGGCTTGTCAAGCCACGAACTGAACCTTCCGGGATGCTATCGTGACGTAAAAGATACTTCCGTTACCGCACAGTTTGCCATCCGCGAGCCCAAAGCCGAATGGACGAAATGGGGAAAAGCAGTATTCCTGGCATGGACAACCACGCCATGGACTTTGCCATCAAACGTTGCCCTCTGCGTAGGCCCGCGTATTGACTATGTGGCTGTAGAGACTTACAACCCATACACGGATGAGAAAGTGACAGCCATTATGGCAGAGTCACGCTTGAGCGCATACCTCAAGCCCGAGGGAGAAGTAAAGGCGGGTGAGGAAATACCCGATTACAAGCACGGTGATAAAGTCGTCCCCTACCGCATCATTGACCGTGTGAAGGGAACAGACCTGCTTGGCATACACTACGAACAGCTGATGCCTTGGGTAAAGCCCACGGAGAAGGTGGATGATTACGCTTCTGATCTTGTGAAAGAATATGCAGCAAAACACCCCGAGAAGATATTCACAGACGAAACTGGCAAAAACCGTTTTGTAGAAATGGAGAGTCAGGCATTTGTGGTGATTCCTGGTGATTACGTAACCACGGAAGACGGTACGGGTATCGTACATACCGCTTCCACTTTCGGTGCTGATGATGCCAAGGTTTGCCGCGATGCAGGCATCCCCGGGCTTTACCTTGTGGACAAGCGAGGCGAAACACGCCCCATGGTGGACCTGCAAGGAAAGTACTATACGTTGTCCGACCTCGACAAGAACTTTGTGGAGCATTGTGTAAACGAGAAGGCTTACGGCCACCACGCTGGCGATTATGTGAAAAACGCCTACGATCCACGCTTCAACCCCAACGGCGTTTGGGACAAGAAAGCCTCAGAGCAGGCCGAAGATTTGAACATCGTGATGAGCTTGGAGATGAAACAAGAAGGCTCTGCCTTCAAAATTGAGAAATTCACTCACAACTATCCCCATTGCTGGCGTACCGACAAGCCCATCCTCTACTATCCGCTTGACAGTTGGTTCATCCGCGATACGCATGACAAAGAGCGTATGGTGGAACTCAATAAGACCATCAACTGGCAGCCCGTATCAACGGGTACAGGCCGCTTTGGCAATTGGCTGGAGAACTTAAACGACTGGAATCTTTCCCGTTCCCGCTTTTGGGGCACGCCGTTGCCCATTTGGCGCGATGAAGATCGATTGGAGAAATGCATCGGTTCTGTAGAAGAGCTGTATGAAGAGATTGAAAAGTCTGTTGCAGCAGGCATCATGAAATCCAACCCGCTGCGCGAGCGTGGATTTGTTGTTGGAGACTTCTCGCAAGAGAACTATGACCGTATTGACCTGCACCGCCCTTACGTTGACGACATTGTGCTCGTAAGCGAGACTGGAAAGCCCATGTATCGCGAGAACGACCTAATTGACGTTTGGTTTGACAGTGGTGCCATGCCCTATGCACAGCTCCACTACCCCTTTGAGGGCGAAATGAACAAAGACGCACTGGCTGCCACTGGTATTGACGAGAGCACATACCGCAACCAGCTGGTTCACTCCAACTACGAGGGGACTCCTGTGCCTCCAGCATTCTTCCCCGCCGATTTCATCAATGAAGGCGTAGACCAAACACGCGGCTGGTTCTTCACACTTCACGCTATCGGCACAATGGTCTTTAACAGTGTGGCATTTAAGAATGTCATCTCAACGGGACTTGTCCTTGACGCAAAGGGCAACAAGATGTCAAAGCACGTGGGTAACGTAGTGAACCCCTTTGACATGATTGAGAAATATGGTGCAGACGCTGTGCGCTTCTACATGATGACCAATTCCGAGCCTTGGGACAACCTCAAGTTTGATGCCAATGGAGTGGACGAGTGTCGCCGCAAGCTCTTCGGAACACTATACAACACCTACAGTTTCTTCGCGCTTTATGCTAATGTTGACGGCTATGAGCCTTCCAATATTCAATTAGGAAAGGATGCCCCCGAAATTGACCGTTGGATCATCTCGCGTTTGAACTCACTTATCAATGCTGTTACCAAGGAATTGGAGGATTACGACCCAACTCGTGCAGGGCGCATGATTGAGCAGTTTGTCAACGATGAACTGTCCAACTGGTACGTGCGCCTTAACCGCAAACGTTTCTGGGGCAAAGACATGAGCCAAGACAAGCGTTCTGCTTACGACACGCTTTATACTTGCCTTATGACCGTAGCACACCTGCTGGCTCCGTTCGCACCTTTCATGGCCGATGAACTTTACCACGACCTTGGCGGAGACCTGCAGAGCATCCATCTCGGCCATTGGCCCAAAGCCGATGAGGCACTTATTGATGTGGAATTGGAAGCCCGCATGGAACTGGCACAAAAGATAACCTCCATGGTACTAGCCTTGCGTCGCAAGGTAAACATCAAAGTGCGTCAGCCACTTGCCCAAATCATGATTCCCGCTGTGGACGATGAGCAGCGCAGACGTATCGAGGAGGTTGCATCACTTATCAAGAGCGAGGTGAACGTTAAACAACTGAACTTCGTTGAAGGTGATGGTATGCTGGTCAAGAAAGTTAAATGCAACTTCCGCGTCATGGGCAAAAAGTTTGGCAAACTCATGAAAGATGTTGCTGCACGCATGAACAATCTCTCACAACAAGAAATCGCACAAATGGAGCATGACGGACACTTCAACTTTGAAGTTGCTGGACAAGCTGTAAGCGTTGATGTTACCGATGTGGAGATTATCTCTGAAGACATGCCGGGGTGGCTGGTCAGCAATGAAGGCAACTTGACCATTGCCCTTGAAGTAGAGCTTACAGACGAGTTACGCAACGAAGGTATGGCCCGAGAGCTAATCAACCGCATTCAAAATCTGCGCAAAGACAGCGGACTGGAAATAACCGACCGTATCATCGTCACGATTGATGCGCATGCAGAGACGGATGCAGCATTGGAAGCTTTCGGAGATTTGGTGCGTCAGCAAGTTTTGGCCAATGAGATTTCCATCGCTACCAACGATGGAGAGGAAGTAGACCTTGGAGAGTTTAAAACTCACATCAAGATAGAAAAGGCTTAAACCAATCTCAACAACTATGGACACTAAGAAAAAACGCTACAATGACGAGGAGCTCGAAGAGTTCCGCGTCATTGTACAAAACCGTTTGAAGACGGCACAGGAGGATTATGCAGAGACTATGAAGGTGCTTACCAACCAAGACACCAACGATGTCGATGACACATCCCCCACTTACAAGGCTTTGGAAGAAGGTAGCAGTTCACAGACCAAGGAAGAACTCGTACACATGGCTTTACGCCAGCAAAAATTCATCCAAGCTTTGCAAGCCGCATTGGTGCGCATCGACAAGAAAACGTATGGCATTGACCGCATCACAGGCGAGTTGATACCAAAAGAAAGGTTGCGCATTGTACCACACGCTACACTTAGCGTACAATCGAAGCAAAACAACAAGGATCATTAAATGAAAGAAAAGGCGTGGATAGCAATAGCATTTGGTGTGCTGTTGGTGGCCATTGATCAATGTATTAAGTTTGCAGTAAAGCTCAATATGGGACTTGGAGAAGACATTATCATCTTCGACTGGTTTCATATTGACTTCATTGAGAACCGAGGAATGGCTTTTGGCATGGAGTTGGGCAGCAAAATAGTGCTCAGCTTGTTCCGTATCATCGCTGTATCATTTCTTATTTGGTACATTCAACGAAAGATTGCACAGAAACGACCACTCGGACTGATCATGATTCTGACCATGATTTGTGCCGGTGCAGCTGGTAATATACTTGATTGTGTGTTTTACGGGCAAATATTCACAGAATCATTGCCTCACAGCGCACCTGCACATCTTGTGCCATGGGGCGAAGGATATGCCCCTATACTCATGGGACGCGTGGTAGATATGTTCTATTTCCCCCTTATCCACGGCACTTTTCCCAACTGGCTTCCATTTTGGGGAGGAGAGAATTTCATTTTCTTCTCACCTGTATTTAATTTTGCCGATGCCTGCATCACTGTGGGCGTTGCACTTTTCTTGATATTCTATCGTAAGGAGCTTGATTGTGAGACAACGCCCGCTTAACCTCTCTTTGCTCTGGATGCTCCTATTGCTACTGTGCGCAGTCGGATGCAAGCCTACCGTGCCATCAGAGTATATTCGCCCTGACGACATGGAGGACATACTTTACGACTACCACATAGCCATATCCATGGCACAAAACGAGGGAGCAAGCGACCTGCAAGTGAAAAGCTGGCAATTGGCCGTATTGAAGAAGCATGATGTGAGCGAAGAAAAATTCAATCGCTCCATGCTGTATTATATGCGGCACACGGAAAAGATGCACACCATCTATGAGCACTTATCCAATCGTCTCGGGGAAGAAGCCAAAGCCTTAGGCGTTACTGATGCAGAACTAAGCCAATACGGTGCTATCACCTCACGTGGTGACACGGCTGATATTTGGCCAGGCCGTAAAACACTCCTATTAACGCCTTTTGCCCCATACAACAAACATACATTCACCATCAATGTAGACACCGCTTTTCACAAGGGCGACCGACTTGTCCTCAGTTTTGACTCACAGTTTATCCTGCAAGAAGGTATGCGAAACCTTCAAGTAGGTCTTGTTGTGACATATAAAAACGACAGCATTGAGCAAAGAGTACAATTAGTATCGGGCGATGCAAGGCAGTCACTAACCATTGAAGACCGTGACAGCCTTGGATTTAAATCCATCAAAGGATTTTTCCTTTTAGGACGCAACACCCCATCGCCAACAACAACGCTCACGCTGCTTTTCGCCTCCAATATTAAGTTTGTCCGGATGCACGTCAAAAAGTCACAAGGCGTGGAAGGAAGTTCCAACCCCATGAATCCCAACACGCCGATACGTACCATTGGTGGAACACCTACACTAACAGGTTCTACCCCTTCGGCACACACAGTTCCTCGGCATACCACACCATCCCCCACGCCGCCAACGCCAATAAATACAATGCGGCAGCAAGCGTTGCCCCCATCTGAACACCTAATGAAGTCTGTTGCAACGCCGTGAGAAAGTTTGGTGCCCATAGAATCATCTGCGATGACAAAGACATTATCTCTGTTGGCATCTGCGAGGTAACAGACGGCAGAGTTGTCTGTATTCGGAAGCTACAAGGCGAAGAAGCGATGGTAGAATGGTTGGACGGCGAAATCAACTGTCACAAAGATACTCAAAACGTGCTTCGTGCATATTATAAAAATCAACTATTAAAAGATTAAGAAGATGTTGAGCGTAGAAGAATTGGAAGAACAACTGATTGATTTGTCTTTCGCCGAAGACATTGGCGATGGAGATCACACAACCCTTTGCTGCATCCCCGAAGATGCCGAGGGCAAAAGTCATTTGCTGATTAAAGAAGAAGGCATTCTCGCCGGCGTGGAAGTAGCACAAAAGGTGTTCAACCACTTCGACCCCACGCTTCAAATGGAAGTACTTCTTCATGATGGCGCACACGTAAAACCCGGCGATGTAGCTTTCATCGTTACGGGCAAAGTACGCTCGCTGTTGCAGACGGAACGTTTGATGCTGAATATCATGCAGCGTATGAGCGGTATTGCCACGATGACCAACCGCTATGTAGAGCGAATTGCTGGAACCTGCGCCCACGTGCTTGACACTCGCAAGACCACACCTGGTATGCGCATCTTGGAGAAACAAGCCGTGAAGATTGGAGGAGGTATGAACCACCGTATTGGTCTTTTCGACATGATTTTGTTGAAAGACAATCACGTTGACTTTGCTGGCGGAATTGTTCCTGCCATTGAGCGTTGCCACGCATACCTCAAAGAAAAAGGACTTGACTTGAAAATTGAGATTGAGGTTCGTAACTTCAACGAGTTGCAACAAGTACTCGACCATGGCGGAGTTAACCGCGTAATGCTTGACAACTTCACGCCAGAGAACACACGCAAGGCCGTAGAAATGATACAACATCGCTTTGAAGTGGAGTCTTCCGGAGGTATTACTTTCGATACCATACGCGATTACGCCGAGCAAGGTGTCGACTTCATCTCCGTTGGGGCACTCACTCACAGTGTCAACGGACTTGATATGTCATTCAAGGCTATTTCCTAAATGATTTTCTCCGGGCTACTGCTGGCTGCGCTCACCTATGTTTCCCCAGTTCATTACCCCATTGAACTGGCAGGTAACTTTGGTGAGCCGCGGCCCAACCATTTCCATGCGGGCATAGACGTGAAAACCGACCGCACTACGGGCAAGCCCCTTTATGCCATTGCCGATGGCTTCGTCTGCAGGGTTACTGTTGGGAAATATGGTTTTGGCAAAGCCGTTTATTTACGGCATCCCGATGGAAACACATCGGTCTATGTTCACCTTGACGCATTCTCACCACAAATAGAAGCCGCCGTCAAACGCTACCAGTACGCCCATAAAGTTTACGCTTGCGATGTGTCGCTGCCCGCTACTGTGATGCCTGTACACAAAGGGCAATTCATTGCTTTTAGCGGAAACACAGGCTCATCGCAAGGGCCACACCTCCATTTGGAGCTTCACCGCACAAAAACAGGAGACCTTCTCGACCCTCTGCCTTATCTCAAGAGTTACTTAAAGGATACTACATCGCCCGCGGTCTACTCCTTTAAGACATACCCTGTACAAGGTGAGGGAAAATTTCAGCATACGGAGCAATCACACATCTTTACTTTCGATAAAGGACACTTTTCCGCATGGGGGAAGGTGGGCTTCGGCGTGCGAGCAAGCGACCACATGGATGGCGTCTACAACAGCTTCGGCGTGCGACACATCAAGTTGTACGTAGACAACCACTTGCTTTTTTCTGCTGATGTTAACGGCATCCCGCAATCCATGCATCGTATGATAAACTCCTGGGGGGACTATGAGCATTTCATGCGAAGCCGCACATGGTTTCTAAAATCATTTATTGAACCTGGCAACCGCCTCCCCATTCTCTGGACAGGAAAGGACAAAGGCATTGTCAATTTCAATCAACAACGTGATTACCATTTCCGTTATGTCATCAGCGACATATTTGGCAATCAGACCGTAAAAGAGTTTACCGTTAGAGGCATACCTGAAAAGTTCGAAGCCAAACGCATACACACTTCGTCCAACGCTCTCCTTGCCACCCGCGACAATCTGTGGCAAACCGAAGGAATACGTTTCAACGTTCCCAAACGACTTTTGGCTGTCAACCAATTCATCCGTCCAGAATTATCTGCAGTCCATGGAAGCCTTTCCAAGGCAGTCCGCTTCACATCGGGCAATGTGCCATTGCTCGACTGGGTCAACCTTGCCTTCGAAATCCCCTACTCCACCCCCAAACCGCACAAGTTTTTTGTAGCCATGACCTCCAACGGAATGCAACCGCGCTACTGCGAAAGCACAGTAAAAGGTCAGTGGGTGTATGGCAAGATAAGGGAACTCGGCATGACATACTACCTTGCCAAGGACGAAGAGCCACCTTTGGTTAAACCCGTCAGCCGTTCTTACGACCACGTGCTTCTCTCCGTATCCGACAAAGGCAGCGGAGTGGCTGGCTGGCAAGCCACCATAGACGGCCATTTCGTACTATTCGAACAACGCAAGAATCCCACGGTTTTGGTGTGCGACCTCCGCAACACGCCGTTGCGCCAACTTGGCAAGCCGCGCAACCTACACTTCCTTGCTTGGGACAATTGTGGAAACAAGAAAGAATATATAACCTCCATCAATTATTAACATCAATAATTATGAAAAAACAATTATTGCTTGCGGCAGTATTGGTGTTCCTTTCCGCAATAAAGGTATCGGCCTGCACCAACTTCATCGCCGCCAAGGGAGCCACCACTGATGGCTCAGTGCTTTGCACGTACAATGCCGATGATTACGGTATGTTCACCAAACTCTGCCATTATCCTGCCGGACGGCACGCCAAAGGATCCATGCGCGAAATCATTGATTATGACACGCACGAAAGCCACGGCTCCATTCCAGAGGCATCGGTAACATACAATGTCATTGGCAACATCAATGAGTACCAACTCTCCATTGGCGAAACTACCTATGGCGGACGCGAGGAGATGGTCGACAAGAATGGCCAAATCGACTATGGCTCACTGATGTACCTCGGCCTGCAACGCGCCAAGACCGCCCGCGAGGCCATCAAGGTCATGACCCAACTCGTAGAGAAGTACGGCTACCTTTCTGGCGGCGAGACATTCACCATCTGCGACCCCAATGAGGCTTGGATTTTGGAGATGCAAGGTTGTGGCGGCGATGCTAAGCAGAAAGTGGTTTGGTGCGCTGTACGCATTCCCGACAACGCCTTGTGCGGCCACGCCAACCAAAGCCGCATCGGCTTGGTGAGCAGCTACGACACCGAGGTAATCACCTCTAAGAACATGATTTCCTTTGCCCGCGAAAAAGGATGGTTCACTGGCAAAGACAAAGATTTCAACTGGAAGATGACTTACGCCAAACCCGACTTCAGCGGACGGCGCATTTGCGATGCACGCGTATGGAGCTTCTTCCGCCGCTTCGACAAAGGCATGGACAAGTATCTGCCTTGGGCTTTGGGCGTAGACCCCAACGCCGAGGATATGCCCCTCTGGATTATCCCCGACCACAAGATCAGCCCCTTGGAGATGATGAATTGCATGCGCGACCACTATGAGGGCACACCGCTTGCCATGGACAACGACCTTGGCCAAGGACTTTGGGACTCTCCTTACCGCCCCACTCCACTCTATTACGAAGTAGACGGCAAGAAATACTTCAATGAGCGTCCTACAAGCACGCAGCAAACGGCATTCTCCTATGTTGCCCAGCTCCGCTCATGGCTTCCACGCGAGGTGGGAGGCATCCTGTGGTTTGGCAACGATGATGGCAACATGGTTGCCTATGTGCCCATCTATTGTGGCAACACTACCCAGCCCGAATGCTTCAACACGCCAGGGGCTGACGCCGTAACCTTCAACGACAAAAACGCTTTTTGGGTATGCAACTGGGTGAGCAACATGGTTTACCCACGCTACTCACAAATGTTCCCCGCCCTGCAAGCCGTCAGAGACTCCTTGGAGAACAGCTATTTCGAGAACCAAAAGGCCGTTGAGGACAAAGCGGTAAGTCTCTACAACTCCAACAAGACCGAGGCTTTGGAGTACCTCAACCTCTATTCCAACCAAAAGGGTGCAGAGATGATTGCCCGCTGGCGTCAGTTGGCAACCTATCTCATAGTGAAATTCAATGATATGGCCGTGAAGCCCGAGAAGGACGGACAATTCCTCCGCACCAAAACAGGTCTTGGCCAGCGCGTGGAGCGTCCCGGCTTTGGCGAATGGAGTCGCCGCGAGCTTGTCAAGCAAAGCGGAGAAAAGTTTGCCGTACCCGAATAATTCATTGGTATACAACTAATTAAAACCAACACACATCTAATTCCCACAAGCCCACAACGGGCTTGTGGGAATTTCATTTATTCATCCTTTTGCAAAAGGTATGGTTTCTCTCTCCAATAGCTACGCTTTTACCTCGCGAAACCATACCTTTCAGACTGCGAAAGCATACCTTTCATATACTGTTGTAAAATGCATTCGCCATCAAACACAATTCTGACTTAATCTTCAAGCTGCTTTTATTGATGTGAACACAACCATATCAATAAAAGCGAACATCGGTGACTATCTGTGTGCCACCAGCTTTCTGATTGAGTTTAACCAAAAGTTCACGACGCTTCATGGCCAATTCCGCACGCAAAGCCGGATTAGTGATTTGAACAAAAAGGGTTTGATTACGGATAAATTTGCTACCTGTATAGCGCGAAACCACAGTCCCCGCCACTTCGTCCCACGCCGCCAGCAAACGCCGCTGCAACAAAGGGGTCTCAAGCCCTTCTTCGCGCAAGAACTGGTTCAATAACTTATCAAGATTTTCTACAGGCCGTCTAAACATTATGACTCTCCTTTTCGCAGATTACACCATCTAACACTTCAAATAATTTATAATCACAGCTGACCGAAGACAGCATCTTATCCAAATGCTCACGATTAGTATCTGTGATGAATATCTGCCCAAAGGCATCCCCCGAGACCAAATCCACAATCTGTTCTACACGTCCTGCATCAAGCTTGTCGAATATGTCATCAAGCAACAATAGTGGTACGCGCCCTCCGCCCACGTCTTTCAACAACTCAAATTGAGCCAAGCGCAAGGCAAGCACAAAAGTCTTACATTGCCCTTGACTACCTTCGCGGCGAACAGGATAACCATCAACAAGCATTTCCAAGTCGTCACGATGAATTCCGTGAAGAGAATAGCCCACCGCACGGTCTTTCATGCGGTCACGGCGAATAACATCAAGCAATGAACCACGTTGACAATGAGAAACATAACGAAGACTAACTGTTTCACGACCTTGCGATATAATCTGATAAATGCGCTGAAAAGTGGGGATCAAACGTTCCACAAAACTTTCCCTACGCATTGCCACAGCCTCTCCACTTTCCGCCATTTGCATCTCCAACACTTCCATGACTCCTGCATCTGGTTCTGCTTCGGCACGAAGCAATGCATTACGCTGTTGCAAAGCCTTATTATAAAACTGCAACGCGGCAATATACTCACGATCGTATTGCGAAATAACCACATCCATCAACTTCCTCCGCCCATCGCTTGCACCATCTATAAGTGCCGTATCAGCAGGAGAAACAAAGACCAAAGGCACAAGCCCCAAATGATCAGAAAGTCTGCAATACTCTTTTTTATTGCGCTTGACATGCTTCTTCTGTCCACGCTTCATGCCACAATACACCTCCATAGTATCTTCCGTGCCATCAGTATACTGCCCTTGCACCACCATAAAAGCCTCATCATGGCTAATCAACTGCGAATCAACAGCACTAAATGCGCTCTTACAAAAAGAAAGCATATAGATAGCATCAAGGAAATTGGTCTTTCCCACCCCATTGCGGCCTATCAAACAGTTAAGCTTGGGCGCAAGCACAACGTCCGCCGCGGCAATATTCTTATAATTAATGATGGATATTTTATTCAGTCTCATGGAGGCTTATTCAATGTGGACATGCAAAGTTAACCCATTTGGACGTAAAAAAGAAAAAAAACAGTCTCAAATTTCACTATTCAAGAGAAAAGCAGTAATTTTGCAACGCTCTTATAGTAGCATCTAAAGCATGATTAAAATTTAAGTAAATTATAGAAATGGCACAAAAGAAAGAACAGCAAGTGACTTTCGAAGAGTCGCTCAACACTTCTGAAACCTTCTTCCTCAAGCACAAGAAACTCATCTTTGGTGTCTTGTGCGCCGTAATTGTTGTTATTGTCGGCGGAATCCTCTATCACAGCTATGTGGCACTTCCTCACGAGGAGGAAGCCAGCACAGAGCTGGCCAAAAGCGAACAACTGATGATGCAACAGCAGTACGACCAAGCCTTGAAAGGATTCCAACGAGTGGCTTCTGACTACAGCGGCACTGATGCTGGCAATCTGGCCAACCTCTACACTGGTCTTTGCTATGCCCACTTACAAAAGCCCGATTGGAAAAAGGCTTTAGAGTATGTTGAGAAGTTCAGCACTCGCGATGACCAACTCGTTAGCCCCGAGTCGCAGGTAGCTTTAGGAGACATCTATGCCAACAACGACCAGTTGGACAAAGCCATTCAGTCTTTTAAGAATGCCGCCGAAATGGCAGACAAGCGCGCAGAAGGCAACATCAACCTCACTGTATCTCCCCTTGCTCTGCTCAAAGCTGGTCAACTGCTTGAGAGCCAAGGTAAGAAAGCCGAGGCCTTGGAGATTTACAAAAACATCAAGCAGAAGTATGTTTCGTCTCCCATCTATCAAGAGATTGACAAATACATAGAAAGAGCATCCCGATAATGGCAACAGCACTTCATAATCTATCTGACTACAACGAGCAGTCTGTACCCGATGCCAGTAATATGTGCTTCGGCATCGTTGTTGCTGAATGGAATCCAGAAATTACCAATGCGCTGCTCAATGGCTGCGTATCCACATTGGAGAAGCATGGCACTTTGCCCGAAAACATCCATGTGAAGACCGTACCCGGAAGTTTTGAGCTGGTTTATGGTGCTCGCCAAATGTCGCTCAACGATGGCTATGACGCCATCATCATTCTTGGTAGTGTCATTCGTGGGGAGACTCCACACTTTGACTACATTTGCCAAGGTGTTACCTACGGAATTGCACGTCTGAATGCCAGCAGCGACATCCCTGTGATCTATGGATTGCTTACCACCAACGATTTGCAACAAGCAAAAGACAGAAGTGGAGGACGCTTAGGCAACAAGGGCGATGAATGCGCTATTGATGCGATCAAGATGGCAAAATTCTAAGACCACTTAAATGGTAGCATTTACAAGAGTAGACGAGTTGTATTTTTACGACTTGTCTATTCTTGCTTAAAGGAGGACAGTACTTTTCATAATCTGTTTTCCTTAATTACAGAATACAAAGTAACGATTATCCACCCATTTGTAAACTCATTCATAAATAAAGGCAATGACACTTCAACAAATGTTCAATGCATTCGAATTCGAAGAGATATTTCCCGAAATTGGCTTGATGTATCCCCATGCGCGTAAAAAGCGCAAAGAGTTCCAAACAGCGTTTATGATTCTGCGAGAGATGCGCGCACACAACACCAAACGCCAAATTCGCTACCAGCTCATGCAAGACCCTGCTACCAATGAAATGTTCTTTGGCTCTGACGATAGCAGCTTCAACGACACATGGGAGCATTTGTTAGGAAAAGAAGTTAAGCGAGACAAGAACGTTGACCTTACTGACACGCAAATTGCAGCAAACTGTCTGCTCAACTGTGTATTAATAGGCAAACACCCTTCAGCCTTTGCTCCTATTTACAAGCAAATTACCCTGTAGATAAAACGTTTCTACGTTGAATAAACAAAAGGGCGGATTTCTTTGGTTCAGAAATCCGCCCTTTCGCATTATTGACGAACAAATCATCTACTACAAGTTAGCTTCAATTTGAGCACTTCCTCTTATAGCCTACAATTATCATACCCCCTCAGCCGCCGCCGCCTCTATTTCATCAACTTCTTTTGCAGTCTTATTACTTTCCGTATCAAGCGTTACCGCACTATGGAAACGCAGTTTACCTAGCCCGTCTATGGTAACATCTATGGGAACAAACTCGTCACTACTTACATCGGGAGAGCCAACACTTGCCCCAAAACATAATTTTCCTCCCTCTACCTTATCAAACATGAAACCTATCAAACCGCCACGACGACCATAAGCATTGTCTGTAAAGTCACTGAAATCAGCTTTGCTAAAAGTTTTTTCAAAGAAAACCCTCCCATCTTTTCGTTTGATAAGCAACTCTACTTTGTTATCCAAATATTTCCTTCCACTTTCATCTTCCACCAAAGGAAGAGATTTGTCCGCAAAACGATGAATATTTACATCCAAAGTATCCCCAGCAAACACCACCTGTTTTTGATAAGAAAAATCACTCGTTTTTTCAACACCAGTCTTTGGCTTAGGTTTTGGCTTAATATGCGTAATGATATTCTTACTTTTCTCTTCTTCCTTGCAAGCTCCTGCCAAAAACAGGAGACCGCCCATCAATATAATTGGTATTATCTTTTGCATACATTCTACATTTACTGCCGCAAAAGTAATCAAAATTCTCCTAATTCTACCAAAAAGCATACAGAAAAGCCTTTTCTTCTCTAAATCCTCCCCACTTTTTCGTACCTTTGCAGCATAGAGGCCTACAGCTTTGTCTTCGGCCAACATACTTTAATTCAGAACAGTTGCTCATGAAGAAGTTGCCCATTATCCTTCTATTAGGAATCTTCCCGATAGCGTATGCCTGCGAAAGAAAAGGTACACACGCTTTGGAATACACCGCAAAGGATAGCATTTCCATTCTCACAAAATTACAAAGCTGCTCCCGCTTATACACAACGGAGTACCAAATCCGCACCATCGTCACACATGGCGATACAACCCATATCAAAGGAAGTGGACTATTCAAGGCCATCAACATTGACATTCCACTCAGTTCCCGCCACATTGCAATCCCTATCAATGCTAACATCAAAGGCTACATTGATATGGAAGAAATCACCGATAGCAATATTAAACAAGATGGAGAGAAAATCACAGTGATCCTTCCAGACCCCAAAATACTTCTTGCTTCCACAAGAATAGACCACAAACAGACCAAACAGTTCATTAAACTATTTGGCCGTTCGTTCAGTGATGCAGAAATGTCCAATTATGAGCGGCAAGGACGCGACAGCATTATCAGCCATCTCCCCGAATCCTCCATCATAGACAATGCACGCATCAATGCGGCTCACATTCTTATTCCTATCCTCCAACAACTTGGATACAAAGAAGAGAACATTACCATTGCCTTCCGCAAAAAGTTTATGGACGAAGAGATTAGGCACATGGTAACCAACACAACAACCATAGAAGGCAAATCATGAAAAAGAATATATTCAGCAACATACGTATTACATTAATCCTACTGGCAATAACAGCTATTGCTGCAGTCGTAATTGTCGCTTTGATCAAGTGTGACGATACCACATTGGCAAAAACGCATAACGACAAAATAGAAATAAGCCCCGCGCTTATACAATCTATTGAAGCCATTGGCCAATGGGAATTTCTCACTGTCAACAGCGAAGAGTATGTCGACACTATCCGTCACCGTTTATTAGGCGATGACGGGTTGGCACGTATTTATTATGGAACATTACGCTTCGGAATAGATTTAAGCCAAGCAAACAGTTACAGGTTAGAATTGGAAAATGACACTATTCTGGTGGCAACACTGCCCACAGTGGCTCTCTTAGACAGCAATTTCATTGATGAGGCACGCACCCGTACTTTTTACGAAGAAGGGAATTGGAATGCCCAAACACGTGAAGCTCTATACCAACGCGCGCATTATCAAATGCTAAAACGCAACTACACAAAAGCCAACTTACAAAAAGCAGAAGAGAATGCGGAACGCCAGTTTAAACAACTTTTCAGCAGCGTTGGCTATAAAGACGTAAGAATCCAATTTCAGAAATCAGCTAATTAAAAAAAAAGACGTAAATTTGCACGAAAAAACAGAGAATGACGTATAACGAATACCGACAGCTACGCTTATATGCCCGTTACGATGGCTTTTATGCATCCATCCTACTCCTTGGCAGCTTCGCCTGTTTCTTAGCTCTGTCACTGACAGAAGAAAAGTCTGGAGCATGGATGCTACTCACATCTCTGTGCCCACTTGTCATTTTGTTTACCCCCCTGTTTCTCTACCACCGCCTATGCAAATTCCGCGATGAGGGCTTAAAGGGAAACATTCAGTTTCAGCGTGCACTAATCTATGGAATACGCACCACGACAAACGCCGCATTCTTCTTCTCATTGGTGCAATACGTCTATATGCGCATAGCGGACAATGGTCAGCTTGTGCACATTATCGAACGAATGCTCATTTCTGATCGGCAAAACACGGAGGCTGCCCTCAAAAGCATGGGAATGACCATCAGCAATTACATAGAGCAATTGCATGCCATAACCCCATTAGCCTTGGCTTGCAATAGTTTCATCATGCTTGCCTTTGGAGGTATAGTCCTCAGCTTTTTATTTGCGGTATTAATCAAGAAAACAAATACCCGCAACCTCATATAACTCAGAATATTCAAACAAGAAATTACAATAAAAGATGTTAGATATTACTGTCATCGTTCCCTTTTACAACGAAGAAGAAAGCCTTCTCGAACTATACACGTGGATTCGCCGCGTGATGGAGGCAAACCATTACAGTTACGAGATTATTTTCGTCAACGATGGCTCCACCGATAATTCTTGGAAGATAGTCGAACGACTACGGGGAAAAGATCCACAAGTCAAGGGAATAAAGTTCCGCCGCAATTATGGAAAAAGCCCGGCACTACATTGCGGTTTCCAAAAATCACAAGGAAAAGTCGTCATCACCATGGATGCCGACCTACAAGACTCACCCGATGAGATACCCTTCCTCTACAAAATGATAACAGAAGAAGGCTACGACCTTGTTTCTGGGTGGAAACAAAAACGATATGATCCAATCTCCAAAACCATACCCACAAAGCTTTTCAATGCTACTGCACGAAAAGTAAGTGGTATCCACAACCTGCACGACTTCAATTGTGGCCTTAAAGCCTATCGCCATGATGTTGTAAAAAACATCGAGGTATACGGCGAAATGCACCGTTACATCCCATATCTTGCCAAAGAAGCAGGATTCGACAAGATCGGTGAAAAAGTGGTACAGCATCAAGCACGCAAATATGGGAAGTCAAAATTCATGGGACTAAATCGCTTTGTCAACGGCTATTTAGATTTACTTACCCTTTGGTTTCTTAGCACCTTCGGAAAAAAGCCCATGCACGTATTCGGCTTCTTAGGTACTATTGTCTTCTTCATCGGCTTCATTGCCCTATTATGGCTTGTCGGCACAAAGATTTATAATCTTGCCAATGGCGTTTATGGAGACTTGTTGTCCAGCCATGCCTCTTTCTTCGTTGCCATAGCAGCTATGCTTCTTGGCACACAACTTTTCTTGGCAGGCTTCATCGGCGATCTTATCAGCCGTACCAGCCCCAGAAGAAATGAGTATCAAATAGAAGAAGAACTTAACTAAGCTAAGTGCACATGATTAAGTTTCACTTTCCGCCCCAATGGCATACACGTCCAAGTAAGTTTTTAACTTGCTTGGCACTTCTTGTAGCATTTTTCCTAATGGCTTGCTCATCCTTTGATTGCCCCATGAACAACACCATTGGCTGCAAATATGCACTTAGAGGCAACGATGGAACTTTTTCCGATACTCTATCCGTCATTACTTTGCGCCCCGACAGCAACGATGCCGTTATCCTAAACCGTATTACACGAGTTACGACATTTAGCCTACCCATGAGCTATGGGCACGAGCGCGACACTCTCCTGTTTGTCCTTACCGATACTTTGGGAAAAACAAACATCGACACCATCGTTATCAACAAAACCAATACCCCTCACTTTGAGTCCGTGGATTGCCCTGCACGCTTTTTCCACACTATCAAAGAGATTAAAACCACTCATCATCGCATAGACTCCATCGTCATAGCCAATCCGAACGTAGACAATGAAGAGAAAGAAAATCTGCTTATCTATTTTCATCCTGCTCGTTAGCCTGTTACAAGTACAGGCCGCCACGCGGCACACACCTACGGAGACCAAAGACTCTACGGCATTCCTAAATGGTATTGGTGTTGGAGTAGACTTATTGGGAATTGGCCAACGCGCATTGAGCGATTATGGCCAATACGAGGCTTTTCTGCGCGTAAACCTACGTGACAGGTACTTCCCTATTATCGAATTAGGCATAGGAGAAGCAGATAAGCAAGACGAGACTACGTCTCTTTGCTACAAGACACGCGCACCATACGGGCGAATCGGCTGCGACTTCAATATGCTACGCAACAAGCATGACCTTTATCGGCTCTTCATCGGAGCACGCGTAGCCTATACTTCTTTCAAATACGACATTACCTCACCTCCCATCACAGATCCTGTGTGGGGAGGCACTGCCCCTTACAGCGCCACAGACTTCAGTTCTTCAGCCTTTTGGGCAGAATTGGGGGGTGGCATTGATGTTACCCTTTGGCGTTTTGTCCATTTGGGGTGGTCCGTCAGATACAGAATGCGGATTCACCAAAGTTTTGGCGAAGTGGGAGAGCCTTACTATATTCCTGGATTTGGCCGCAACGGCAACAGCCGTATCGGTGCCACTTTTAATTTAAGTTTTGAATTATGAACAAGAAAAAGCTTCTTTGGCAATTACCTTTTTTGGCCTTTCTCATCATAGGAACGATTCTGATTATCAAGCATCAAAAGGCCACGCAGTATCAGCACGACTCCGGCGAGATATTCGGAACCACTTATCACATTACTTATCAGAATGACAAGAATCTTAAGAAAGAAATTGAGGAAGTTCTGAAAGATGTTGATAACGAGTTTTCCATGTTCAACCCGCAGTCCACGGTTTCGCTTATCAACCAAGGTAAAACTCCCGCACTTAGCCCATCCTTTCTTGAAGTTTTCCATTTGGCTCAGCAAGTAAACCAAGAAAGCAACGGTGCTTTTGACATTACCGTAGCCCCACTTGTCAATGCATGGGGATTTGGCTTCAAAACGCAAAACTTGCCCAGCACCCATCAAGTGGACAGCCTGCTCCAACTCGTGGGTATGCGAAACATTACCATAGCCAATACAAATGGACAACAAACCATCCACTTAGCACGCCCAAACATGATGCTTGACTTCAGTGCTATTGCCAAAGGATATGGTACAGACCGCGTGGCACAACTGCTGTCAAAGCACGACATTACCAACTTTATGGTGGAGATCGGCGGTGAGGTATTTACAAAGGGAAACAGCGAGAAACGATTGCCTTGGAGCATTGGTGTCAGCAAGCCCGTTGAAGACGCATCTGCCACCAACCAAGAACTTGAGACTATACTCAACGTTACCGACCAAGCAATGGCAACTTCGGGAAATTATCGCAACTTCTATTATAAGGGCGGCAGAAAATATGCCCACACCATCGACCCCAACACTGGCCATCCCGTTCAGCACAGCCTTCTTTCCGCCACGGTGTTAGCCCCAACGTGCGCCCAAGCTGATGCCTACGCCACAGCCTTTATGGTTATGGGAATGGAAAAGGCAAAAGTGGTATTAGAGCAGCATCATGAACTGAAAGCCTACTTTATTTATCAAAAGGCCGATGGAAAACTTGGTGTTTGGAAAAGCAACGGATTAGACGAGAGGAAATAAGCAACGCATAACACGCCCCATGACTGTCTATGACAAACTGTTGCAACTTCCATTCTTCCAGGGAATCGACCATGATGAGCTGGAAGACATTGCCAGCAAAATACGCTTTGATTTTCAAAAAATAGAGACGGGGGATTTTCTCGCCAAAGAAAATGAAAAATGCTTAAAGCTGACACTACTGATGGAAGGGCGGATACAAGCCTACAGCTACAACGCCGATCATCGTTACAGCATCTGCGAAGAGCTGGAAGCCCCCTACGCCATCGAACCAGAACGCCTGTTCGGACTGCAACAACATTTGGCAAGAAGCTATCGTGCCGAAACGACTTGCTCACTTGTAAGCCTTCAAAAAGACGATGTTCTTCGCCTGTGCGGACAATGCTTGGTTTTTGAACTGAACTATCTCAATGCTATCAGTACCACCGCACAACGCGCTGGAAGCATTGTATGGAAAAAATCCCCTACGACCATCACCCGAAAAATAGCAAACTTCGTAGCTCACCGCTGCTTGCGCCCCGCAGGATTCAAAACAATCAACATTCGGATGGCTGATCTTGCCAAAGCTATTGGAGAGAGCCGCCTTAACGTATCCCATACATTAAGAGACTTACAAACACAAGGAATAATCACTTACCAACGAGAGAATATTATCATACCGCATCTTGAAAAATTACTCTCTAATAACAACCATTAATCTTTGCCATTAGCACTATAACAACCTACATACAAGAAGGATGACAAAACACTAAAAAGAGCTTGGAAACATAGTAAAAAAACAGCGAGCAAAAGAAACGCAAAGATTTCTTCTACCCATTACATCTTATAGATTTGAATATACCAATACTACTTCCGTGCTCAATTTCACCATTCTATTTATTCTGTAAACGGCCCTGTAGATTCAATTGGCAAGTGCAGTTATAACGAAATGAGACACTATTATTTCGATTTCAGTTGATTATTCCAGCGTTATTTCGTAAATTTGCATATTCATTTTCAGCGATTAAGGTTATGCAGAACTACATAGAAGTAAAAGGGGCAAAGGTTAACAACCTAAAAAACATCAGTGTACAAATTCCACATAACAAACTGATTACCATCTCTGGCGTATCTGGTTCAGGTAAATCTTCCTTGGCTTTTGACACCCTTTACGCAGAAGGCCAACGCCGATATGTTGAAAGCCTTTCGTCTTATGCACGCCAATTCTTGGGACGAATGGCCAAGCCCGAAGTTGACTTCATCCAAGGACTGCCACCCGCCATTGCCATAGAGCAACGCGTTATAGCCCGTAACCCACGCTCTACGGTAGGCACTTCTACCGAAATTTATGAATATCTGCGCTTGCTCTATGCAACCATTGGCCGCACCTACTCTCCCATAAGCGGAGCAGAAGTGCAGCGTCATACCCCCGAAGACGTTGTTAGTTGCGCATTATCATTCCCCAAAGGTACTCGATTCACGCTTCTCGCGCCCCTTCACGTTCCCGAGAATCGCACATTGCGCCAACAATTGGAAATGGAAATACAGGAGGGATACGCCAGAATCTATGCCAACAACGATTTCCAACGCATTGAAGACTATTTGGAAACACTCAATGCAGAAGACCATACACCTGCCAACGATATTTGGCTGGTCATAGACCGCGAGGCCGTAGACGACTCAAAAGATGCCATCGCCCGACTTACAGACAGTGCAGAAACTGCTTTTTTTGAGGGAAACGGGACATGCCGCCTATTGTTTCTCCCCTCCCTAACTTGCCACGACTTCTCCACCCGCTTCGAAGCAGATGGTATCACATTCGAGCAACCAACCGACAACCTCTTTTCATTCAATTCTCCCGTTGGTGCGTGCTCCACTTGCGAGGGATTCGGCAGCATTATTGGCATTGATGAGCGATTGGTTATCCCAAACACTTCACTCTCTGTCTATGAAGGGTGCGTGCAGTGCTGGCATGGAGAAAAAATGGGTATGTGGCTTACAGAGTTTTGCCGAAGGGCAGAAAAGGACAACTTCCCCATCTTCAAACCCTACTATGAGCTGACGACCAAGGAAAAAGAGATGCTTTGGCACGGACTACCCAGCGAGAAATCTCTTGACATCCGTGACAGAATATGTATAGATGCCTTTTTCCAGATGGTTAAAGAGAACCAATACAAGATTCAGTTTCGCGTCATGATGAGCCGCTACCGCGGACGCACCTTATGCCCGGATTGTCGCGGTATGCGCTTGAAAAAAGAAGCCACATGGGTGAAAATAGCAGGAAAAGCCATCACCGACCTTGTAGAAATGTCCGTCAGAGACTTGTCCGACTGGTTCAACCAGCTTCAACTTTCCAACCATGATGCCACCATAGGCAAACGCCTGATTACGGAAATACGCAGTCGGCTGAAATACCTCGTTGATGTTGGGCTGGACTACCTTACCCTTAACCGACCATCAAACACGCTCAGCGGAGGCGAAAGCCAACGCGTCAGTTTGAGTACGGCACTCGGAAGTCCGCTTGTAGGCTCTATGTACATCCTTGACGAGCCATCCATCGGACTACACAGCCGCGACACCGACCGGCTGATTCATGTACTTAAAGAACTTCGCGACCAAGGGAACACCGTTGTGGTTGTGGAACATGACGAGGAAATCATGCGAACAGCAGATTGCCTTATTGACGTTGGCCCCGATGCCGGACGGCTCGGCGGCGAGATTGTCTTTCAAGGATTGCCCTCCGACCTTACCCCAAAGAATCAAGAGAAATACAAAGGAGAGACTTCGCACACTGTGGCCTACCTCACCCACCGCGAGCAAATACCACTGCCCGCATCCCGCCGGCCGTGGACACACAGCATTCTGCTAAAAGGATGCCGTATGAACAACTTGCAAGGCATCAATGCACGCTTCCCACTCAATGTACTCACCGTGGTTACTGGCGTTAGCGGAAGCGGCAAATCCTCCCTCATCCGCGGCATTCTCTATCCCGCCTTAAAACGCAAACTCGATGAGGTGGCCGATGCGCCAGGAGAATACTGTGGAATGGAAGGCGACTGGAAAAGTATCAAGCACGTGGAGTTTGTTGACCAAAACCCTATCGGAAAGAGCACACGCTCCAATCCTGCCACCTACGTGAAAGCCTATGATGAGATACGCCGTATCTTTGCCGAACAGCCATTGGCAAAACAAATGGGCTTCACCTCACAATACTTCTCATTCAACGCTGAGGGCGGACGCTGCGAAGAGTGCAAAGGAGCGGGAGTGATTACCGTGGAAATGCAATTTATGGCCGACCTTAGATTGCCATGCGAGGCTTGCCATGGACAACGATTCAAGCGAGAGATACTTGATGTTCACTTTCACGGCAAAAACATCAATGATGTATTGAATATGACCATCTCTGAGGCCATCACCTTCTTTGGCGAGAATGGAGAGCAAGGAGTGGTGAAACGCCTCAAAACGCTTGAGGATGTAGGCCTTGGCTACATCAAGTTAGGCCAAAACTCATCCACGCTTTCTGGGGGTGAAAACCAACGCGTGAAATTGGCTTATTTCATCGGTCAAGAGAAGCAAGAGCCAACACTGTTTATCTTCGATGAGCCAACAACCGGACTTCATTTCCACGACATCTCGCGTCTCTTATCCTCTTTCTCTGCACTCATTGACAAAGGCCACTCTGTTCTCGTAATTGAGCACAACCTTGATGTAGTTAAAGAGGCAGACTACATCATTGATTTAGGCCCTGACGGGGGAAGCCGTGGCGGCAACATCGTGGCCATGGGAACACCCGAGGAAATAGCTGCCAGCCCCAACAGCATCACAGGGCATTATCTTAAACCCTATCTTGAATAAAAAGAGCAGCCCATCCATCCCCCTCAATCAACCCAAATGACAATCAGAAAGCGCAAAGCCGAGAATGAAAAAAGACGCTTCACGCAAATGCTTCCGCAACAAACGATAAGCAACTGATTACCAAGTACTAAACAAAAGGTATGGTTTTACCCTGCAAAAGCATAGATATTGCAGGGTACCCCCCCTCCCGCAGTATTTCTATTACTTTCTATAATTTTTTACTAATAGATAACATATTAAGATATTTGCAATTAAAATTATTATAAATAATTCAACATATATTTTTAAATTAACCATTGCATACGTAGTCTCGCACATAGAAGCTATTTCCTGTAAATCTCTCATACATTGATTAAATTGGGCATTTATTCCTCCTCTTAAACGAGAATATTCATAATGCTCTATTAATCCTCCAGCGATAGAGCTATATAATGTAGTATATAACATTGCGAAAGGAATTCCAATAATAGATAAAATTCTCCTTCTGTTATATATTATATTATGTACTAATGCTACAGTTGGTAATAAAGATATTAACACACATAAAATGGGCCATAAATATATACAAATATATACACTTGTTTCTTTATAATTCCACTCAAATACGAGACCTATAACATAAAGGCATCCACACAATATCTCAAATATTATTTCCATAATGCTTTGATAATTAATATAATTATAAACAAAATAATAAGTATTCCCAAATAATAAGGTAATATCATTATTACACTAAGAAATAAATCATATGCACTCTTAGGGAAAATAGATACATCTGCCTTATTAAGCATGGCAGAAATTACATTAATTAACAAATTCATTCTAAAAGATGTTTTAATTTTTCAATAAATGCCCCTCTTTTACACAACAAAACGATACCTTTTATTTTGTCATTAAACAGAATTCCAGCACAGGAGCCTACACGCCATGCGGCATTAGTGCCCATCGCAGACGTATAAACCATACTTGGCGAATGGCTTAACCCCTATTTTTCTATATCCGAAAAATGCTTTTTACCTTTGACATAATACTGCCAAAGGATGGAATAACTTTTACGCCCATCCGCAAAACCCATGCCCGGCACATGAGGTCTTGACTCAAAGCATCGGTCTGCATCAAACTCATGGCGCCATTGCTTAAAAGCTCGACGCGCACGGATAATGGCCTTGAAATCCTTTAAACTTCGTGTGGACACAAGCGACCACAACGCTGCCACATAATCAAGCACACAACGCCAGCGCATAACTGTTTTCAGTTCCTCTTCCGGTAAGTTTTTCCATAGCATCGTAAGATTGTTACGGAAGTTTAGGAACGTCTTTTGGGGATTATTCTTCGACAAAGTGCCCCCCCCCACGTGATAAATCTTACTGTTCGGGAAACAATATATCTTACGTCCCATTTGATGAAGCCGCCAACAGAGGTCTATTTCCTCATTGTGGGCAAAGAAACGCCCATCAAGACCGTCAGCCCCCCAATAGTCCTCAGCACGTATCATGAGGCAACATCCCGATGCCCACAACACTTCCTGCGGATTATCATACTGCCCATTGTCGTCCTCAACCGTATCGAAAATGCGTCCTCGACAAAACGGATAGCCAAATTTATCGATGTATCCACCCGATGCACCAGCATATTCAAAGGCATCTTTATTGGCCACAGAGAGTATTTTCGGTTGACAAGCCGCTATTTCGGGATGAGCATCCATTTCCTCTACGAGCGGAGTAAGCCAATGGTGGGTAACCTCCACATCTGAGTTGAGCAGCACATAATAAGTGCTGTCTATCCTCGCAAGTGCCTTGTTATAGCCTGCGGCAAAACCGTAGTTCTTGTCCAAGGTGATGATTTTCACCTGCGGGAAATTGCTTTCAACCCATTCCACAGAGCCATCGGTCGATGCATTGTCAGCTACAAAGATCTCCGCGTCATCCTCCGAGTACTCCACAACTCTACCCAAATAACGCTCAAGCATCGACAGGCCATTCCAATTAAGGATTACGATTGCGACTTTCATCATCTGTTCAGTTTCGTTTATTTAAGATTAAGTTATCGCTTCCACCATCAAAGCAGTCTTGTCTGCATTAAACGCACCCAACCTTACACGCAATAGCTCATTATCGTATTCGGGACGAGCCATTGACAAAGGCAGCTCCACGCGGACATAATTGCGCGTAAAGCCATGCATAGCTTTCCCGTTAGCCGATTTCTCAAAGAGAACCTCAGCCTGTTTCCCGATATATTGCGCATAAAAACTTTGAGTTTTCGCATCCGACAAACGAAGCAACTCATGCACACGACGCTTTTTCTCCTTATCGTCAACAACATAAGGAATCTTCAAAGCTGCCGTTCCAGGACGCTCCGAATAAGGGAACACATGAAGCTGCGTCACATTAAGCCCGTCAATAAAGGCACGGCACTCCTCAAAAAGCTCTGGTTTCTCACCACGGCAGCCCACCATCACATCAACACCAATGAAGGCATCGGGCATCTTTTCCTTGATTAATCTCACCTTGTGGGCGAAGAGTTGCGTGTCGTAACGACGATGCATCAAGCGCAACACTTCATCCGAACCACTCTGCAAAGGTATGTGAAAGTGAGGCATAAAGGCGCGACTGTGCGCACAATACTCTATCAGCTCATCGCTGCAAAGGTTTGGCTCAAGCGAAGAAATGCGATAACGCTGAATACCCGTCACTTGATCAAGTGCCTTGATAAGGTCTATAAACCGCTCACCTGTCGTCCGCCCGAAGTCGCCAATGTTCACTCCAGTTATCACTATCTCCTTTCCTCCCTCACGCGCCGCCTGCTCTGCCTGTCCAACAAGTGTGGCAATGGTGGGGTTACGGGAAAATCCACGGGCATAAGGAATGGTGCAATAGGTGCAAAAATAATTGCATCCGTCTTGCACTTTCAGGAAGTAGCGCGTGCGATTGCCTCGCGAACAAGAGAGTTGGAAGGACTTAATGTCTTTTGTTGCTTCCGCATAATGACACGCCAAAGGCTCTTCCGCATTGCCTTCTTGTCCAGACGGCTTGCCAATGCGTTCCCGAATGACACGCTGAAGATAATCCACGAGATGCGCCTTCTCATTACTTCCCAACACAAGATCCACTCCTGGAATGCGGGCAATTCTCTCATGCTGCAGCTGCGCATAGCATCCAGTCACCACAACAACAGCATCGGGATTCTCCCGAACCATTTTATGAATCTGTTGGCGACACTTATGGTCGGCCATATCAGTGACGGAACAAGTATTAATCAAACAGATATCGGCAGGTGTACCCGCTTCGGCCTCCTCCACCCCCATTTGACGTAATGTTTGCGCAAATGTGGCCGTTTCCGAAAAATTGAGTTTACAGCCCAATGTGGAATATTTGGCAGTCTTTCCTTGCAAGACAGATATGTCAGTCATTTAGAATTCTTTTTGCGTTTTATCGGTCGTCAAACCGTCATGTCTATTTCTTCACGTGCAAAGTTACGAATAAGTGGATAAAATAACAAAGCTCATCCGCGTTTTCTTTTCATCTTTGAACAGCCCTATCCTCCTCCATGCTTACATTGGCAATGAGGAAAAACATGGGCACACTTATCTCTTTGCCATTATTTCTTCCGCCAATTGACAAATGGCGCGTGCGGCATCCTCTCTGCAACGTGAGAAACTGGGCCAGTCATTGAAGTCGATGATGGCAAAAGAGCCAGTCGGCGAAATCACTGCATCACCGCCATAGACAGGACATTCCGCCACCGTAGCCATCTGTTCGGCCATCTGTTGCAACGCCGCCTTGTCATAATCGTAATGGTGCGGCCGACCATTGATGGCCTCATCGCCAAACTTAGACAGCCCATCATCGCCCGGATAGAACACACGGAAGAACCCCGTGCCACTCACACCATAGAATTTCACAAGATCACCTTGCAAATGAGCCTGCACAAGATAGTCGGTTATCCCTTGCCGCACAAACTCCTCACGCGCCTTTTCCAGTTCCTCTCGACTGGCACAAAACACAATATCGGAATGGCTCTGGGCCGAAACATCCGCCCGCTTGAGCCAATAGCCATGCTCTCCATCTATCGGCGGAACGGGAATATTGTTGCGCCGAGCCAGCAAATCCAAAGTTTTCCGATTGCAATTTCGCACCCCACTGGTAGGATTCAGCACCGGCACACCTTCTTTCTCGGCTTCCGCCAAACAACATAAAGCCTGCTGCATGCGCCCCATGGTGAACACCAGCGAGGCTTCTGACAACGCTTCAGCCAAGCCATCCGCCTCCTCTTCCACCACAACGCCTCCAAAAGCATCCACCACTGCCCGCAATATGGCCAGATCGTTTGCCTCATTGTGCGGCGAGAAGCGCAACGCCCTCCGCACTCCCACTACTCGCATGGCGCATCTGATTGAAGAAAACGCTCGGCCTTAGCTATGTCTGACACGTGGTCTATGTCAAGCACCTTGGAGAATCGCCATGCTTTTAATTGACATCCGTCAGCAACCATGGCACGCTGGAAGTTTCGCATTCGATGATTTCCTTGCTCCATACAGCGTTGAAGCACTGGGAAAACATGCGGAGTAAGCGCGTAGATCCCCCCCGAGATATATTTCAAGCCATCAGTATAGTCATCATAGAACCCCGTTACGTTGTCCGATGCGTCCACACCCACATAGAGCGGTCTCTCATCGTCTATATAATCGGTTACCCCCATCAAGCCATCGCCTCCATTTGCCACGACCTCGCGAAATGCCGACACATATTGCGCAAACTCATTGGGACGGAAGATGGTATCGACCGTGGTGAGAACGAACGGCTCATCGCCAAGGTGAGGGGCAAGCGCGGCAAAACTGTGCATAGAGCTGGGAGTTGTTCGAACGATATAATGCAACGGAAGAGACTGCCCGTTTAGCCCTTCTTTGGCGATACGTTCCAAATGAGTTGCCACTTCCGGACGAATATCGTTGCATACCACCCACAACTCCGTTGCGCCAACAGACTGAAAAGTGGAAAGCAAACGGTCTATCAGACATTGCCCTCCCACCTCTATGAGTGGCTTGGGTGCTTGCACACCCTCCTGCGCAAGCCGAGAACCCTCCCCGGCTGCAATAATTGCAAACTTCATTTACGCAAACCTTAAAATCCAAATACTAACAAATATGGCAACAAAGGTAGACAATTTTAACGAAACAACGGAACATTGCATCGTGTTTTATCCATCTGGCTTATACACAAAAGACTTCTTCTCTTCAACAAACAAGTATAAGCAACAGAGCAAAAAACACAAGTACCCCACATCAGCAAACATCTTTAGAGCTACTTTATTCACCAATCATATACATTTAATACACAATGACTTACAAAACAACCATTCAAGCCTTTCCAAAACCATACATATTACAATGCAAAACGTATGGTTTTGCCCCACAAAACCATACGTTTCACACGCCAAAACCTTACCTAAACTCCAACGCGGGCTTTGCCCTTAGCAAAAAGACATCAGCCAACACATCCCTCTGCCTCACCCAAAAGGCACCTTGCGTTTCCCTAACACAAACAGCCACGCAAACAACAATCCCATTGAAGAAGAAAAGTCATCACAAAAAGAGAAAATTGCGGGAATAAACCGTACCTTTGCATCTCAAAACAGAAGACGAGACAAGGAGAAAAGATGATTGTTTGCATTGCGGAGAAGCCATCAGTGGCACGTGACATAGCCCAAATTCTTGGCGCAACCAAATCCCAACAAGGATATATGGAGGGAAACGGCTATCAAGTGACCTGGACTTTTGGCCATCTATGTGAGTTGAAAGAGCCAGACGACTACACCTTGATGTGGAAAAGATGGAGTTTGGCCGCATTGCCTATGATACCGGAACGCTTCGGCATTAAACTTATTGACGATGAAGGGGTGAAACGGCAGTTTGCCGTGATAGAAAAGCTCTACGCACAAGCCGATATGATTGTCAACTGCGGTGATGCCGGGCAAGAAGGAGAGCTTATACAACGCTGGGTGATGCAGAAAGCTGGCGTGAAATGTCCCGTCAAGCGACTGTGGATTTCGTCAATGACCGATGAGGCCATACGCGAGGGCTTCCAAACGCTGAAAGACGAAAAACAATATGACACGCTCTACCTCGCAGGACTTTCCCGCGCCATTGGCGACTGGCTGCTGGGAATGAACGCCACACGCCTTTACACACTCAAATACGGCCAAAACCGGCAAGTGTTGTCCATTGGCCGCGTGCAGACTCCTACGCTTGCACTAATCGTGAGCCGACAAAAGGAAATTGAAAACTTTGTGCCCGTACCCTATTGGGTGCTTTCCACCATCTACCGCGACACTCTCTTCACTGCCACCAAAGGCAAGTTCATGAGCAAGGAGGAAGGAGAGGAAGCCTTTGCTTCGCTCGCCGGGCAACCATTCACGGTGACAAGCGTGCAGAAAAAGAAAGGCTCGGAAGCCCCCAAGCAGCTCTATGACCTCACCTCGCTGCAAGTGGACTGCAACAAGAAGTTTGGTTTCTCGGCCGACATGACGCTGAACCTTATCCAAACACTCTACGAACGAAAGCTGACCACCTATCCGCGTGTTGACACACAGTATCTTAGCGATGACATTTACCCTAAATGCCCACAGATACTAAACGGCGTTTTCCAAGTAAAAGAAGCTGGCAAGACACCGTATGCAGAGCTTGTGCGCCCATTGGGAGGAACAAAACTGCGCAAATCGAAACGCGTTTTTGACACCACAAAGGTCACCGATCACCACGCAATTATCCCTACAGGAGTAGTCCCGCATGGCTTAAGCGATGCTGAACGCCATGTATACGACCTTGTTACCCGCCGCTTCATCAGCGTGTTTTATCCCGACTGCCTATTCTCCACCACCACCGTACTGGGCAAAGTGGGAGAAGTGGAGTTCAAGGCCACAGGCAAAGAGATTCTTGAAGAGGGGTGGAGATGCGTTTATGTCAATGAAAAAGTATCGGAAGAGAATAAGGAAAAGAGCGAAGAAGAAAAGGTTCTGCCCACATTCAGCAAGGGAGAAACTGGCGAACATACGCCAACTTTGACCGAAAAACAAACTACGCCTCCCAAATACTACACCGAAGCCACACTCTTACGGGCTATGGAAACTGCCGGAAAGTTTGTGGATGATGAGGAATTGCGCTCTGCCATGAAAGAGAATGGTATTGGAAGACCCTCCTCGCGCGCCGGTATCATTGAGACGCTTTTCAAGAGACGTTACATCAAACGACAACGAAAGAACCTTGTGGCCACACCTACGGGCATCGAACTCATTGACACCATACACGAAAAGTTACTCACAAGCTGCGAGTTAACTGGCATTTGGGAAAAGAAGCTACGCGATATTGAACGGCAAAAATACGATGCGGCACAGTTCATTCAAGAGTTAAAAGAGCAGGTGCGTAAGATTGTGATGGACGTTCTTACCGATTGCTCCATCCGCCACATAGCTTTCACCACCGAAGAAGACTTGGAGAAATCCTCAAAACGGAAATCGGACAAGGTAAAATCGGACGCTCAAAACCAAAGTAAAGGCACAAAAAAGAGCAAACAAGCCACATCCAAGAGAGGAAAAGCTAACGAGGACAACGCAAAAGAAAAGGTGCAGCAATCTAATGCCGCACCTTTCATAACTGATTCGCTTGTTGGAAGCCCTTGTCCTGTATGCCATCAAGGGCATATCATCAAGGGGAAAAACGCCTATGGATGCTCCCGTTGGCATGAGGGCTGCACATTCCGCCAGCCATTCCCCTCATAACAAGCAGCCTCGCAACAGCCAATTATCGCTTTAATCCTCCATCAGTTTGCGATAACGCGTCTTCTTAATCTCTGTGTTTCCAAGACGGCGAGCCTTGTTAAGTTCATACTCGGAGTAGTCGCCTTGGAAGAACACCACCTCGCCGTTGCCCTCAAAGGCCAAGATATGGGTGCAAATGCGATCGAGGAACCAGCGGTCGTGGCTGATAACAACGGCACAACCTGCAAAATTGTCAAGTCCTTCCTCCAAAGCACGCAATGTATTGACATCAATATCATTGGTAGGTTCATCAAGCAACAGCACATTGCCCTCTTGCTTCAAAGCCAATGCCAATTGCAACCTGTTGCGCTCACCACCGGAAAGTACGCTACACAACTTTCCTTGATCGTTTCCTGAGAAATTAAAACGGGAAAGATAAGCACGGGCATTCACGTCACGGCCACCCATGCGGATGGTCTCATTGCCTTGCGCTACCACCTCATAGACCGTTTTCTCTGGGTCAATGTCCTTATGCTGCTGATCCACATAGGCCAGACGCACGGTCTCGCCCACCTCGAACGTTCCGCCATCGGCCTGTTCCAGCCCCATGATCAAGCGGAAGAGCGTTGTCTTGCCCGCGCCATTAGGGCCAATCACGCCAACAATGCCATTGGGAGGCAGCTGGAAATTGAGATCGCCAAAGAGAACCTTATCGCCGAAGGCCTTGGCCACATGCTGTGCCTCGATAACCTTGTTACCCAGACGCGGGCCATTGGGGATAAAGATTTCCAATTTCTGCTCCTGCTCCTTCTGCTCCTCACCAAGCATCTTCTCATAGGCATTCAAACGCGCCTTGCCCTTGGCCTGTCGAGCCTTGGGAGCCATACGCACCCACTCCAGCTCCTGCTCCAACGTGCGGCGACGCTTCGAGGCTGTCTTCTCCTCCTGCGCCATTCGCTTCGTCTTCTGTTCCAGCCAAGAAGAGTAATTGCCTTTCCAAGGAATGCCCTCGCCACGGTCAAGCTCCAAAATCCACTCGCTTACGTCATCAAGGAAGTAGCGGTCGTGGGTCACAGCAATCACCGTTCCCTCATATTGCTGCAAATGCTGCTCCAGCCAATCAATGCTCTCCGCATCAAGGTGGTTGGTAGGCTCATCCAAGAGCAGCACATCGGGCTTGGTAAGCAGCAGACGGCACAAAGCAACACGCCTACGCTCGCCACCAGAGAGGTGGGTTACCGAAGCATCACCCGGCGGGCAATGGAGGGCATCCATCGCACGCTGCAACCGCGCGTCCATATTCCACGCATCAGTGGAGTCGATAATATCCTGCAGCTCAGCTTGTCGCGCCATGAGCTTTTCCATCTTGTCGGGGTCGCTATAATACTCCTCCAACCCAAACTTGACGTTGATTTCATCATACTCACGGAGCGCGTCATAGACCTGACTTACGCCCTCGCGGATGTTTTCCAGCACGGTTTTGTTGGCATCGAGAGGAGGATCCTGTGGCAAATAGCCCACAGTGTATCCCGGACTCCATACCACCTCACCCTGCGTAGGCTCAATAAGGCCGGCGATAATCTTCATCAAGGTAGACTTACCCGCACCGTTCAAGCCAATGATACCAATCTTTGCCCCATAAAAGAATGAGAGATAGATATTATTCAGAATGCGCTTCTGATTCTGAGGGATAATCTCAGAGACTCCCACCATGGAGAAGATGACTTTCTTGTCGTCGGTTGTTGCCATGTTTTAATTTTATTGTTTGATTGTATATAGTGTGCAAAATTACAAAAAACATTCCACATTTACGATGAACGACCGCACATTTTGCCCACTTATCATTTAGATTCTTTTCTTTGCGAAGCCGCCATGCCCCAACCGCTGCATACCGCTTGTTCAAACACTTGCCACAAGCTGCAACCTCAACCCTTCTCCTTCACGTCCCATCACAAGCACACCAACCTTCCCCAAAAGCGCATTTCAAAAAGGGCTTACCAGCACTCACAAAACAAAAGCATAGATATTGGGCAACAAAACCATACGTTTTGAACGGCAAAAGGTACGGTTTTGCACTGCCAAACCATACCTTTTACTATTAACCTGTCATTCAACCAATTACAAATGAGCAAAAGCACAAAACAAATATCGGAGGATATGCGCCTACAACAGTCCACATTTCCTCCGATATTCTTATGTTTCCTTAAAACTTATGTTGCCTAAGAGCTTCTGTACCATTGATAAAGACGCTTCACGCCCTGCTCTATCTCCATTTTATGTCGCCATCCCAAGCGATGAAGTTTTGACACATCTATCAGTTTACGTGGCGTTCCATTGGGCTTAGTCTTATCCCACATTATCTTACCGTCAAATCCCACCGTGCAAGCCACAAGATGTGCCAAGCCCCTAATGGTCAGTTCCTTTCCCGTGCCCACGTTGATGTGGCAGTTGCGAATCTCCCCCAAGGCAGGTATTGCACCACCACGGCCTTCCGAATTATTCCGATTGACCGCACCATCCGTGCTCACTCCGTCAAAGACGCTGGAGTATTTGGCTACGCCGATAATATCTTTGAAATCGACATTCAACAGAACATGAACGCTTGCATCGGCCATATCCTCGCTCCAAAGGAACTCCCGCAGCGGACTGCCATCGCCCCACAAGGTCACCAGATTATCACCAATACCATAGAAAGCCAATGCCTTAACGATACGATCCCGAGAATCATAGCCATCCACATTGCCCTCTCCTATCAACCGTACAAGGGCTGCAGGAGGATTAATAGGACGTTTTTGCATATCATGACGTATGGCATCCCAATCATTTTCATGGATGCACTTGGCCAAATAGACCTTTCTCATCATTGCTGGCAGCACATGACTATTCTCCAAATGGAAATTATCGTTAGGTCCATAAAGGTTAGTTGGCATCACTGCAATATAGTTGGTACCATACTGAAGGTTATAACTCTCGCACATCTTCAAGCCTGCTATCTTCGCTATGGCATATTCCTCGTTGGTGTATTCCAATGGCGACGTAAGCAAAGCATCCTCATGCATCGGTTGCGGAGCATCCTTTGGATAAATACAAGTAGACCCAAGGAAGAGCAACTTTTTGACTTGATGCAGGAAAGCATTCTCAATGACGTTGCATTGTATCTTCATGTTCTGCATGATGAAATCGGCACGATAAAGCGAATTGGCCATGATTCCACCCACAAAAGCCGCAGCAAGCACCACGGCATCTGGTCTTTCCGCATCAAAAAAATCTTTTACGGCTATTTGGTCTGTAAGATCTAACTCCGCATGACTTCTGCCCACAAGGTTGCAGTAGCCACGTTCCTGCAAGTTACGCCAAATGGCAGAGCCCACCAAACCTTGATGGCCTGCCACATATATTTTGGAATTTCTGTCTAACATAATTCCCGTATTTCAACAAAAGCACACTATTCGGGAAGCTGTGCCTTAAGATAGAGTTTGCGAACAAAACCTTTATCGTGCTCAACCATGATGCGCACCAATTCTTCGAATGTTGTTTTGTGTGGATTCCAGCCCAAAACATTCTTTGCCTTTGAGGGATCACCAAGCAATTGGTCTACTTCCGCCGGACGGAAGTACTTCGGATCTATCTCAACGAGCACACGGCCCGTTGCCTTGTCGAAGCCTTTCTCAGCAATGCCTTCACCGTTCCACTCCAATTCTATGCCTACATAATGGAAAGCCAAAGTAACAAACTCCCGCACCGTATGGTATTCGCCCGTGGCAATCACAAAGTCATCGGGCTTCTCTTGTTGCAGGATAAGCCACATACACTCTATGTAGTCCTTGGCATAGCCCCAATCACGGCGAGCATCAAGGTTTCCAAGATAGAGCTTGTCTTGATAACCTTGCGCTATGCGGCACGCCGCCAGCGTAATCTTACGCGTTACGAAGTTTTCTCCACGCCGCTCGCTCTCATGATTAAACAAAATGCCATTGCAACAGTACATTCCATAAGCCTCACGATAATTCTTCATAACCCAAAAGCCATAGAGTTTCGCCACGGCATACGGACTACGGGGATAGAACGGAGTGGTCTCACGTTGCGGAACTTCCTGCACCATTCCATACAGCTCCGATGTAGATGCCTGATAAATGCGGCAAGTCTTCTCAAGACCACAAATACGCACGGCCTCCAGCAAGCGAAGCACGCCCACAGCGTCTGTGTCTGCAGTGTATTCGGGCACATCAAAGCTCACTTTCACATGGCTTTGAGCCGCAAGGTTATAAATTTCAGTGGGCTGTATCTCACGTATAATGCGGATAAGGGAAGAAGAATCGGTCATATCCGCCCAATGCAAGTTGACAAGACGCTGCTTTTTCATATCCCGAACCCACTCATCAAGATACAAATGCTCTATGCGTCCTGTGTTAAACGAGGAACTGCGGCGTAGCATTCCATGCACTTCATAGTCCTTGCTAATCAAAAACTCCGCAAGGTAAGAGCCATCTTGTCCTGTAATGCCCGTGATGAGGGCTACCTTTTTCCCTTTCATGTTTCGTGTTATTTTAGTTTTCGAATCGGAAAATACTACTCTTCTTCCGCAAATTGCCTGATACGTTGCTCTTCAGAAAGTTTGCAAATAAGAAGCGTATCATCATTCTCAGCCACAATATAGCCATCCAATCCCTCTATCACCACACGTTTCTCATTCAATGTATGAACGATGCAATTGTGAGTATCATAAAGGCGAATGTTCTCGCCTATGGCCGCATTGCCATAAACGTCTTTTGGGGTTTGTACACGCAGACTTCCCCACGTACCCAAATCGCTCCACCCGAAATCCGACGGACAAACAAATATCTCCTCTGCCTTTTCCATAATGGCATAGTCTACAGAGATATTCTCACATTGCGGATACACCTCATCAATGACTTTTTGCTCATCTGTCGTTCCCAAATATGGACGAATACGATCAAAGATTTTTGCAATGGAAGGTGCATAGATACGGAATGCATTGATAATAGTAGAGACATTCCATAAGAAAATGCCCGCATTCCAATAATAATTGTTCTCTTTCAAATAGGAGAGCGCCACTTCCAGTGTAGGTTTCTCGTGAAATTGATCCACCCGGAATATCTCTTTGTTACGGGCAGAGGGAAGGGTATGGTCTGCTTGAATATAGCCATAGCCCGTCTCGGGACGAATTGCCTTCATTCCAAGGGTCACTATGGCATCCGTATCCGTGGTAAACTGTAAGCAATTGGCCACAACCCGCTTGAATTCTTCCACATCCACCACGAGATGATCGCTGGGTGTGACAACAACATTTGCCCTTGGCGACTCCTGTTTGATACGCCAACTCACATAAGCTATGCACGGAGCCGTATTCCTTCTGCAAGGCTCAGTGAGAATATGGCTCTCGTTAACCTCCGGAAGCTGCTCGCGCACCAGCTCCCGATAACGCTGGCTGGTCAGAACCCATACATTCTGGGGGGCAACCAAGCCCGCAAAGCGATCGTAAGCCATCTGAATAAGGGTGCGTCCCAAACCAAGCACATCGATAAACTGCTTAGGGTGGTCTATCGTGCTCATCGGCCAAAAGCGGCTGCCGACACCTCCCGCCATAATAACGAGATGATTATTGTTAAGTGCCATATATCAAACGTTGTCTTTTCGTTGAACCATATAAAGCGCAAATTTACGAATAAAAAATGAAAAAGACAATATTTAGATACTTTTTTAGGCAATGAAGGAAGACATTACCTATGTTATGGAATATTGGAAGAGTTTTGAGAATTTGCAGAAGAGTTGAGTTAGCAACAGCCTACTCAGCCTAACTCATCGTCATAAGGAACATATTCCCTAAACAATGGCAAACTGCTGTAATCCACAGGCTTCTCCGCATTCGGCATACTCTCACTAAAAGTGGTATCAAGCAGCATACGTCCTGCCACCGTATTGCAATTCAAGCTATACGTTCCTCGCTTTGGACGCTCTAACGCAGCCCTCTCACCTTGACTATGCCGTTGCAAAAACACCCACACACTCCGATGCACCGCCTCCATGTCCGCCTCTTCGAAAAGGCCATTAACAGCATTATAGACATGACGCGTTATCTTTCTAACCGTCAAGCCATTGTCGCCGGCCTCAAGCAACACTTTCACGATAAGTCGGTCATAATTCGTTGACGACACTTTTTGGAGTATTTGAATTTATTAAGGTTAAAAATTTCAACAAGAAAACAAAAAGAGAGTCTATGCAGCTTCCGCCTACAGACCCTCTTTCAGTATCTTGCTTATAATCTAATCTTGGTGCAAGTTATGCAAGAGCCACTTTGTTGCCCTCTCTCCCGGAGACTTTACCCTCCTTGAAAAGCCATCCCAAACCGACAAGCGCCTCTTCTACGCTGATCTTTGCCTCCTTGGCGATCTCTTCCACGCTCAATGCGCTTCCAAAAGCAGCCAGTGCATTATAAACATCACCAGCCTTGAAGCCAACATTCTCTGCATTGATGGCTACCTCTACAGGCTTGGGGGTGCAAACTTTCTTCGCGGTCGTCTTCTTTACTGCAGTTGTCTTCGTTGCAGTAGCCTTTGTTGTTGCTTTCTTTGTTGCCATAATCTTTTTACACTTTAATTATTTCTCAACAATCCTCTTGTAATACCCTACTATATTTTATCGGGTACAAATATACGGCTTTCTTTTGAATGCACAAAAACGGAACTGTGAAAAGACACCAACTTTCAAACCTTCAAGCAGAAACGCCCCACATTTCTTGACCTAAATCAAAGGGTATCAGAGCTTAAGATCCACTTTTATCTGTAACTCATCAAGCTGTTTGGGATCTATTTCGGATGGAGCATCAAGCATCACATCGCGTCCGCTGTTGTTCTTCGGGAAAGCGATGCAGTCGCGGATGGAATCAAGTCCCGCCATGATACTTACAAAGCGATCCAAACCGAACGCAAGTCCTGCATGGGGAGGTGCTCCATACTTGAAAGCATTCATCAAGAAGCCAAACTGCGCCTCGGCACGCTCTGGCGTAAATCCGAGCACTTCAAACATCTTCTCCTGCAACTTGGTGTCATGGATACGCAGTGAGCCACCGCCCACCTCAATACCATTGCAAACAAAGTCATAGGCTTTGGCACGCACTTGCTCTGGGTGCTCGTCCAGCAAATGCAAATCATCGGGATGAGGCATCGTGAACGGATGGTGCGTGGCCATGAGACGCTGCTCCTCATCGCTCCACTCAAAGAGGGGGAAGTCAACAATCCACAGGCACTTGAACACATTCTTGTCTCGCAATCCCAAACGCTCTCCCATCTCCAAGCGCAATGCGCAAAGCTGAACACGGGTTTTATTGACATTGCCACCAGAAAGTATGAGCACAAGGTCGCCATCTTTTGCCCCCGTTGTCTCTTTCACTTTCTGCAACTGCTCCGGCGTATAGAACTTATCTATGCTGCTCTTCACCGTACCATCGGCATTATACTTGATAAAGACAAGTCCGCTGGCACCTATCTGAGGACGCTTCACGAAATCCGTCAGCTCATTAAGCTGCTTCCGGCTGTAATCAGCACACCCAGAAACAACAATGCCGCCTATGTATGCCGCCTCATTGAACACCGAGAACGTGCCCGTTCCCTTCAAGTCGTCCATCAGCTCCACGAACTCCATACCAAAGCGAAGATCGGGCTTATCGCTGCCAAAGCGGCGCATGGCCTCATGCCAGGGCATTTGCTGCAGCTTAGGCAGTTCCACGCCACGTACCTCGCGGAACAGCACGCGCGCCATCTCCTCAAACAGACCGATGACATCCTCCTGATCAACGAAAGACATCTCACAGTCTATCTGTGTGAACTCGGGCTGACGATCGGCACGCAAATCCTCATCGCGGAAGCACTTTGCTATCTGGAAATAACGGTCGAAGCCTGCCACCATAAGAAGTTGCTTGAGCGTCTGAGGGCTTTGCGGCAGCGCATAAAACTGTCCTGGATTCATACGGGAAGGCACAACGAAGTCGCGCGCACCCTCGGGCGTAGAGCCAATGAGGATGGGGGTCTCCACCTCTATGAAATTCTGCGCGTCAAGGAAGTTGCGGATGGCAATGGTCATACGATGACGCAGTTCCAAATTCTTGCGAACCGCAGGACGGCGCATATCCAAATAACGATATTTCATGCGCAAATCATCACCGCCATCGGTCTCGTCCTCAATGAGGAAAGGCGGCGTGAGAGAAGTACTGAGAACGTTTATCCCGCTCACGATAATCTCAATGTCGCCCGTAGGTATCTTTGAGTTCTTGCTCTGACGCTCGCTCACGGTTCCTTCGACCTGTATGCAATACTCACGCCCCAGTTTGTTGGCCTTTTCACACAAAGATGCGTCAACAGCCTCATTAAACGCCAACTGCGTAATGCCATAACGATCGCGCAAGTCGACAAAAGTCATGCCACCCATTTTGCGCACACGCTGCACCCATCCGGCCAACGTCACCTGCCGTCCGGCATCTTCTATCCGCAGCTCACCACATGTGTTTGTTCTATACATAGCCTATTCTTAATAGTAGCGTACAATTTAAATTAACTGCAAAGTTAGCATTTCTTCCTTAAAACGCCAAAGTTTTTTCATCCTAACCCACAATTTCCCCATATTTCACTTCTCAAACATACACCACAAATGCTATGAGATTCTGACAAAAATCCGCATTCAGCCAACGCGCTCCTCTACTAACATTCAGAATATGTATGCTAACGCACCGCAAAACGTGCCCTTTCGCAACACAAAACGTAACGTTTTGGAGGGCGAAACGTTACGTTTTGCTGAGCACTCTGTTTTTCACGAATGCCAAGACTAGAACAAGCAATGGGACTACACGAGCACAAGCTCACAAAACAATTGAGTTTCAAACTCTTACACTTCTTTAAAGTTTTGACATTCAGTCGGAACGAGAGGTATACAGAGCTTCCGTTTCGCCGCCCAAGTGTTAACTTGGCTACAGGAGCCAACAACAAACAGACACACGGGAAGCATAAAAGCAAGAATACTCCCCCTATAAGGTTCTATGTAAAGAAAAGTGTTTTCAAGCAAAACCTTAAAGAATGGGAATCTTCGGGCGTTGATTCATAGTGACATTAGTTTAATGCTCACAAAAGAGTGTGGAGAGACTGCAAAAAGCGAGCTTAAACACTGTTTCCTATTCGGCACGTCTGCATGCCACGACAACAACCTCACCCCGTTCCCACATCAAAAGGCACGGAGCATAGAGCATTTAAATAACCAGCTCTGCTCCACCTACAAGAAGTGCGTACCGAAGCACTTTGCCAACGGACACACTGACTATCGTGATTAACAAATTGGCTCTGGTAAAGCCTAAGACAATAGTAATGGCACTGCCCAATATGGGAAGAAAAGCAAAGAACCCCATCCATGCGCCTCGCCCAGCCATCCATTGCTGAGTGCGTTCTAACTTTTCACGGCTCACATGGAGATAACGCTCCACCCATTCAAGTTTCCCCATTCTTCCAACACCATAATTAAACATAGAACCAAGTATGTTTCCCACAGAGCCACACAAGACCAGCTCCACAGGCTGAAGCCCCCCTACAAGCAAAGCCAACATCACCGCCTCGCTGCTAAAAGGGAAAAAACTGCCTGCAAGGAATGCCGCCACAAGCATCCCCACATACCCGTAATTAACTAAAATGTCGGAAAACTCTGCCATAAATTATAAACTACCAACAACAACGATGCCATGGAAAGGAACAAAAACATCATATTGGTCAGCTTGGTATGAGTTAAAGCAAGGAAATGACCTATCAAAGGAGATGTGTTAACTATCATCATGGCAAGCAACGCCTCATAATGCTGGGGCTGCAGACAAAGACAAAGAAACACAACCGCATCTACAATGATGAACGAATAGAAATACTGGCGAGTTCGTATGTTGTCATTATGACTTTGACGCAAGAAATGCACACTGCCAATAAATGCACAAAACAACACGAAGGCCAGTGAGACGATTTGCCTAATGGACAGAGTGGCATAGTCGAAAGGTATCGAATACTGCGCAAGACGGGAGAAATGAGGGAGCAACCGGGGCAATTCGTCCCTCACTATCAGAACCGCCGCAAGCACACCATAAGGCAATGCCAAGCCAAGGAGCGAGGCGCAAAAATTGCGGGCACTCCATGCGCGCAGCGTTACACCCATCAACAGCCAAAACAATGGCAGAAAATAAAGTGCCTGCACCCACACAACACTGGCAAATCCCCAACAAACAAAGGCGTAGAACACCCATCCGGGAGCTGACTGATCCTGGTAAGCCCGAAACAAACTGGTATAAAATCCAGCCATGCAAAGGATTGCAATAGACGCACCATAATCGGCCAACTGATGCATACACACAGTTGTGAGCACCAAGAAAGCCCCCGACACCATGCGACTATAAATGCGGATAAGGGCATTCGCATTGTTCAGCTCTACCATCAAATAGGTAGAAAGCGTCAGGCACAGCATAGTCACCCACAAACGATGATTGCCCGCACCTGCCACGCCCCAAACCATAAGGGCGAGCATGGCAAGTGTGGACAACGTCCATCGGCTCTTAGCGACCTTAGTCTGCAATGTTCGTGTTACCATTCAAAACAGATTGGGTTCAAATTGCCTGCTTCCACAGCAGCTTGACCAATGTAAGGCCAACTTTAAAGGTCTTGGCCAATATCCTTTCTGAAATATTTGTCCTTGAATTCTATCTTCTGTGCCTGCACAAAAGCATTGCGCAGAGCATCCTCTTTGTTTTTTCCGTAAGAGCTGACAGCTATCACGCGGCCTCCATTGGTAACGACTTGACCGTCTTTCAATGCCGTACCGGCATGAAACACCACTGCATCCTCCACAGAATCAAGTCCCGCAATGGGATAGCCCTTGACATACTCTTGAGGATAACCACCGCTGACAAGCATTACGCAAACCACATTGCGCGGGTCGGACTCCACCTGACACTCATTCAAATTGCCCTGCGCGACGCCTTCCAGCAAGTCTACCAAGTCGCTTTTAAGGCGCAGCATCACGCTCTCCGTTTCGGGGTCGCCCATTCGGCAATTATACTCAATGACCATAGGGTCGCCATTCACATTGGTCAAACCAAAGAATATGAATCCTTTATAGTCTATGCCGTCTTCGCGCAATCCCTCTACCGTGGGACGAACAATGCGTTCCTCAACTTTCTGCATCCACTCTTTCGTGGCAAAAGGCACAGGAGAAACGCTACCCATACCACCTGTATTCAGACCCGTGTCATGCTCGCCGATACGCTTATAGTCCTTGGCTTCTGGCAAAATCTTATAATGAACACCATCTGTAAGCGCAAACACCGAGCACTCAATGCCATCCAAATACTGCTCAATGACGACTTTGGCCGAAGCATTGCCAAACATACCACCAAGCATATCGCGCAGTTCCTTCTTGGCCTCATCAAGCGTTGGCACAATGAGCACGCCCTTGCCAGCCGCCAAACCATCCGCTTTCAGCACATAAGGGGGCTGCAGCGTCTCCAAGAAACGAAGCCCATCGTCAAGCGTAGTGCCGTCAAAAGTTCTGTAAGCGGCTGTGGGGATGCCATGTCGCTGCATAAACTGCTTGGCAAAGTCTTTCGATCCTTCCAGCACTGCGCCTTGTTTTGATGGCCCAATGACCGGAATAGACTTTGTTCGGTCGTCTTCCTTGAATGCGTCATAGATACCACGCACAAGCGGATCTTCCGGACCAACCACAATCATGTCTACTTTGTGAGCCAACGCAAAATCTTTCAACCCATCAAAGTCATTCACGCCGATAGCCACATTTTCACCAACAAGTGCAGTACCAGCATTGCCCGGTGCAATATACAGTTTATCGCACTTGGCACTTTGCGCTATCTTCCACGCCAAAGCGTGCTCTCGCCCGCCACTACCTAAAAGTAAGATTCTCATAACAAAAAAGATTAGCACCCACCACAACAAGTCTTGCCATGCGGTGGTGGGTGTTTTCTGTATATTGATTATTTCAAATAGTCCTCAAAATATTGTGTAATGCGCTCATGCAGATGCACACTTTGGTGGCCTCGCATATTGTGCGGCTCGCCTGGATAGACGTAAAAGTCGGGCTGCGTACCAGCCGCGATACAGGCTTTGAGGAACGAATATGCGTGCTGGGGCACCACCGTGGGGTCGTTGAGTCCCGTAATAATCTGCAATTTCCCCTTCAAGTCCTTGGCTTTCTTGAGAAGTGAGGTCTGCGCATAGCCCTCTGGATTGGCTTGAGGAGTGTCCATATAACGCTCTCCATACATCACCTCATACCACTTCCAATCAATAACCGGGCCTCCGGCCACACCTACCTTGAAGACATCGGGATAATTTGTCATCAAAGAAATGGTCATGAAACCGCCAAAAGACCATCCATGCACACCAATGCGATCTTGATCAACATAAGGAAGCGACTTCAGATACTCAACACCTTTCATTTGGTCTTTCATCTCTTCCTGTCCAAGGTGACGGAACGTGGCCTGCTCAAAATCCCTGCCACGGTTTTCGCTTCCCCGGTTGTCAAGGATGAAGAGCACATAACCTTTCTGCGCCATGTAAGTCTCCCACGAACGAGAGCTGTAATGCCAACGCGCATCCACATTATGAGCATGAGGACCACCGTAGACATAAACTACCGTCGGGTATTTCTTTGACGCATCGAAATCAACAGGCTTCACCATACGCCAATAAAGGTCGGTTGTGCCATCGGCAGCCTTCAATGTTCCACAAGTGTATTCGGGCACTTTATAACCCTCCCATGGGTCTGCGGCCGTGAGCCAATTGACGCGCTTGCCGTTAGTTTCGATAATATCAATCTTGCGCGGCACATCCGGCTCGGAGTAATTGTCGCAGATGGCCACACCACTTTCGCTAAGCGACGGCCAATGCCACCCCTTTCCATTATCAAGCAAAGTACGCTTGCCGTCCTTAACACTTACCATCCATGTGTTACGCTGAATCGGCGAGCACTCATTCGAGGCATAAACAATGGCCTTACGCTTCAAATCGAAACCAAGCAACTCCATCACGACCCAGCTTCCTTGCGTGATTTGCTGTGGCTGACCTCCATTTACATCAAAGAGATAGAGGTGGTTGTAACCGTCTTTCTGACTTTGGAATATAAACTTCGAAGCATCCCAAGGAAGGAACTGTATGGGGTGCTGCGGCTCAACATACTTTTCGTGCTTCTCCTTATATAATACACACAGCTTATCGCCCGTTGTCGCATCATATTCCACAAGTTCCATGTTGTTTTGATCGCGGTTCAGTTCCTGCATATAGATGCGGTTGCCGTCTGGAGACCAAGCAACATTGGTGAAATAACGGTCGGTAGGATCGCCCGCCTTCAAATAAACGATACCACCCGTTGCAACATCATAAACGCCCAAAGTAACCTTGTGCGAAGTCTCACCCGCCATCGGATACTTGATTAAGTCGGCCTTAGCCGCACGCGACTGCCCCTCACCCGGTGTCCAGTCAAGTTCAGGAACATCGATGAGCGGATAATCAATCACCATACTTTGATCCATACGGTAGAAAGCAAGGCGATTGCCTTGGGGATTCCAAAAAAGTCCGCCACGAATACCGAACTCATCACGGTGAACGCTTTGCCCATAGACAATGCCATGCGAGCCGTCCTGCGTAAGCTGACGCGTATTGCCATCTGCCGTAGTCACATAAAGCTGATCACCTTTGACATAAGCCGTTGCATTTGTTCCTGCATTCCACTCCAAGGCTTGCGTTCCTTGCACTCTGCTCCAACGCTTCACCACCTGACGCTTCTTGAAATCAACCAAGATATTCTCACGGCCATTCACCACAAGCACCTGCGGCTTACCCGCATAAGGGAAGGTCGCTGAATAGAAATGGCGTATTTTCTCTTCCGATGCACTCAGCCCCGCCCACGAATTAATGTCTTCAAGCGAGAACAAGCGCGTTTCCTTGCCATTACGCAAGTTCACTTCAGCGCAATACTCCACCTCAGTTCGCACCAAGCGGTCGCCCCACCATGTAGTGTAACGATTCTCGGGAATCATGTTACGGTAGTTTGTCCCACCATAGTTGAGATCTTCAAGCGTAAATTGCTTTTGAGCCATTGTAGTTGTCGTGTTCAATGGGTTCAGCAAAGCACACCCTACAAGAGTTGCGCAAAGCATTGATCTTAAGGCTTTAATCTTCATAGTCTATCAAATCATTTCTGTTAGGTTTCTTTTTAAAAGGACTCTCGCCGCGCTTGATGTCCCGCTTGGCGCGATCGCCGCGGTCAGCCCACCGCTTTCCAGGAGCTTTGCGAGCCGGACGCTTGTCGGCAAAATCCTTTCCAAACGGCTTACGCCCCCGCGCTTCTTTACTTTCTCCACGCTCACTACGGCGGAAAGGCTTCCGCTCCGAGCGCGAGAAGTGGTGCTCATCGTGTTCAAACTTGTGGAACGTAAAGCTACGAATGTCGCCATCCTCGTTCTCGCTCCTTGCATCCAGCAACTGCTTGAACTCACGATTCTTCTTGAAACGGTGCTTTTGCGCCATCTCTGCCTTTTCCTCTTCGGTTTTCACCACTCCGCCCTCATGACGGAAGTCACTCATCTTTCCATCGAAGAGCTGATAACGGCGGAACTCACACTCCAAAGAGCCATTATAGAGCGGAATCTTGATGCTGGGCTTGAGACCTATCTGACGGAAGCACTCCTCACGGTAGGACAGCACCCACGCCTCATTACCCATGAATTCGTGCTTCAGACGCTCGCCTATCATTTTATAGGTAGCCAGCAGGTTGGGCGTGGAGATACGCTCACCATAAGGGGGATTCATGATAATAACGCTTTTCTCCTGCGGACGTGTGAAATCCTTGAAATCGCGGCAATCCAGCGTTATATCCTTGGTAAGCCCCGCAGCCTTGACATTGATACGCACCGTATTGACGGCTTTCATATCCGTGTCGTATCCATAAATATGATGTTCGAACGGACGCTCGCGGCTGTCGTCATTGTAAATCATATCGAACAGCTCCGCATCGAAATCGGGCCACTTCTCAAAAGCAAACCCCTTGCGGAACACACCCGGAGAGATGTTGCGGGCAATGAGAGCCGCCTCGATGGGAATTGTTCCCGAGCCACACATGGGATCAATAAGATCGGTCTCGCCCTTCCAACCTGACATCAGAATCATACCTGCGGCAAGCACTTCATTGAGGGGAGCCTCAACGCTCTCCTGCCTATACCCGCGCCGATGCAACGACTCTCCACTACTGTCCAAAGACAAAGTTGCATCGTCCTCGGCCACATGAATGTTGAGCCGGATATCCGGATTGGTCACGGAGATGTTAGGACGCTTGCCCGTTTTCTCGCGGAACTGATCCACGATGGCATCCTTCACCTTGTAAGTGACGAAACGCGAATTGCGGAATTCATTGGAATAGACCACGGAGTCAACGGAAAAGGTTTTCCCCTCGCCGATATACTCGCTCCAATCTATCTTGCGCACTTCATCGTACATATCTTCGGCCGACTGCGCCTTGAAATGAGCGATAGGCTTGAGGATGCGGATGGCCGTGTGCAACTGAAAATTTGCGCGATACATCATTTCTTTATCGCCGGTAAACGACACCATACGCCGTCCCGTCTGCACATTGTTGGCTCCTAACTCTGTGAGCTCTTGCGCCAAGACCTGCTCCAGTCCCATGAACGTCTTGGCTATGAGTTCAAATTCTTTCATTATGACTTTAAAAATTATCTACCGTGCCCCCACCCGCAGAGCCTGTTCCTCAGACATGACAACGCTTTCGCACTGACGACTCAGCACCACAAAACGCATGACTTTTCGGCCACTCTTTGATGACGCACATTAAAAAACAAGGGCAAAATTACGAAGAAAATATGGTTATGCCAAATTTTTCATTCTTTGTTCCATCATAAGACGGCATTTTATCTTCTTGACAAGCAATCCCATACCCTCTTTCCCACCCAACATCCACACCGCGAACACACAATGCCGCACGTCTCGCCACACATACCCTACCCGCACGCCCATCCCCCCTTCCACCTCTTCCAAACAGGCTTCTCAGCCCTCCTCCATCCCCACCCATACACATCGCGCCAGCATTACCATACCTTTTACGCGGCAAAAGCTTACCTTTTGTTCTGCAAAACGTTACCTTTCGCATTCCAAAACCTTACCTATTGCACACGACACGCACGAAAGCCAAAAACCACACTATATTTAGTGCCACATTTCCCGCACACGAACGCCCAACAGCCCTCATCGAAACTCTACCCCTACTAAGCTATTTCCAGCGTAATTTATAGGCTTTTTTCAAAAAAACAAGCGATAATTTTGCTAATTAGAAAATTCTCGCTACCTTTGTCGAAAAAGGGGAACTATCGCATGATTACACAAGATAACTTCAACCAAGAATACTCCGACCCAATCGAAGAACATCAAATCAGACACTTCGTTTGCAAGGAAATGGAGCGGCAAATACACCGCTACATCAAGGCCATGCATGGCAGCAAAAGCCATATGATTCGCTTCGAAAACCACCTGAAAGACTTTACGCTGGAACAAAAGGAGCAAGCCATTGCACGCTACTTCGACTTGAACCGCAAAGCACTGAAAGGCTTGGACTTGAAAATCATCCTTGCAAGAGCCATGGCCAACTATTCCGACACGTTTGCCTACTTGGAAGCACTTGTGGCTGACAAGAAAAAGATGTCCCGTTATCTGGAAATGATTCGGGAAATATACCTCCAGACACATGAAGTTGTTGAGAAAGATGGGAAATTCGGAATAATCGACCACCACGGCCACACTGTCGTCAGCCCACAATACGACTTCCTACGCACTTGCTATGTCTACGTTGACGACCTCATAACCATTCCCGTCATTGCACAAAAGGGAAGCAAACTCGGACTGCTGTCCCCCGATGGGCGCGACACCATCGTAGCCCCTTTCAAGTATGACGACATCTCTTTACGCGATGAGCCGCCTTACTTTGAGGCACGCATCGGTGAGCAAACCATCTTGCTTGACACTAACGGGCAAGAGATTCCCACCGCATGACAACTCGCCAAAAGGAAGAAAAAAACAGGACGAAAAGAAAAAAGCGGGCGTAAAGTTTGGCATTGTGAAAAAAACACGCTAACTTTGCACCCGCATTTCGAGAAAGAAACGCACCAAACGTTCGGGGTGTAGCGCAGCCCGGTAGCGCTCCTGGTTTGGGACCAGGTGGTCGCAGGTTCGAATCCTGTCGCCCCGACAAAAAAATGAAGTCAGGTTGTTTTTTACAATCTGGCTTTTTTACTAATTGGACTTTTTAATTTTTTATTACAATGACTACTCTAAGCGAGCTTCTACTCGCCACAACGCTTGGGCAACTAACGGAGACTCTCCGCGCCATATACCCCAACGACCCTAACAGCGAGGACGAATACCGAATGCTCTACAAAGCATTCCGACAAGCCAAACCCTCTTTCGACCAATACGACAAAAAGATATACGTCACCCGTCTTTCCAGCGGAGCACTGGCCGCTGGAAACTTATTCGCAGGCAGCATCAGCGACTTGGTGGGCAACCGAGTGGACAACCGCGCCAATGCGGACGATGCCACCCTCCTGGCTGTCATACTCCATGACCACATCGTTGGGCACGACAATGGCACAAGCGACTTCAAGCATGCCAACGACTAAATTGCTGCGCAGCTTTTTCCTCCTATTTTTCCTCCTAACCGCAAGTCTGAACGGACAAGCCCACCCAAAAACGGACACCACCTCCACCAAGCCACAGCATGATGGCCATGCGCTGTCCGTGGAAGCAGGCTTTGTTCCCAGCCATGTACTTGCGTTGGACAAATATGTGCGCAAATGGCTGAAAAGGAAAAACAGCACTGCTTTTTATCTGCAACTAAACCGCTCGGCTATTCCGGGGAGCGGCAACAACTTCGACTCCGATTACAACTATCCTTCATTGTCGGCAGGCATAAGGCTTAGCCTCAACCACGGAGTGACCATGCGGCGCGATGCCGACCAGAATTGGGGAGGACACCTTACACCTGTTGACTACACCAGTCGACTTGGAAACGCCATCACCGCCTATGGCTTGTTCTCCCGCCCAATCGTGCGCACAAAGCGATGGGAAGCAGGATACCAGCTTGGCATGGGCGCGGGATACTTCAACAAAAAATACAATCAGACGGACGACATAGACAACGAACTGATAGGAAGCCACCTCAACATCTATTTCACGGCCGGCATTTACTGTCAATACCAAATAACGCAACAATGGGCGGCCAAAGCAGGAGTAGACTTCGCCCACCACAGCAACGGCGCGCTCCACAGACCCAACAAAGGCGCCAACTATCTGGGGCCTTTTGCCGCATTGGTATTCCGCCCCTACCAGCCTCATGAGCCAAAAGCGCATAAGCCCAATGCACACACGCCTTTCAAACAATACTGGATAACAGAATTTGCATTAGGATTCGGTGGCAAAACCCTGTTGGAAGATTGGCAGCGCACCCAATTCCGCACGCCACCCGACTGCCCTGACTACCGCACAAGCCGTTTTCCCGTGTACGGGGCGTTTTCCCTGCAAGCAAGTCTCCTTTACAGATACGCCCGCCGATGGGCTTCAGGTATCGGATTAGATGTTTTCTACGGCGACTACGCACAAAAAGTAGCTCGGCTGGACAAAGCCGTAGGCTACACAGATGAGCCGCATAGCCCTTGGTCGGTGGGAATAGCATTAAAGCATGAAGTGTTTTACGGGAATCTGTCGGCACGAATGGGAATTGGATGGTATCTTTACAGGCACATGGGCGTGGAAGCAAAAGACATCGAAAGGAAATACTACGAGCGCATCGGCCTCTTCTACACCCCACCATGCCTTGGGGGACTGTCTGTGGGACTGAGCGTTAACGCCCACGCCACCAAAGCAGACTTCACAGAATTGGTCATTTCCATGCCCATAAAATTAGGTCGCCACGCCTCCCCCACCACGCTGGCAACAGCTGAAAAGCCGTAGCCGTTCCGCTTGCCTTCCACCCTGCGCATCAACAAGCAATTGAAGCCCTGCATGCGCCGCAAGGCATCAGAAAGTCTACAGTTAAGAGAACTTTGCCTCCGAGGCTCCCCCTCCGCCAAAGGTGACAAAGCTATCCTTGATTTATGCCCCAATAACTTAACGCACCGAGGGCTTTCCTTCAAGACAACTACCAAGGAGACGCCCTAAAATGAAGTCTGCGACCTTACCAGACTGGTTGAGCCATACGAATTCCAAATGCGCAAGAAGCAAAAGAATATTAAATTTGTAATTTTTCCAATTCCTAATTTGGAGATATTACAACTTATACTTAATTTTGCAGCCAAAAGAGCTTTACGCGAAAACAAATGATGGAAAAAGCATACGAGAGATTGAAGCAATGTGGAATAAAGCCGTCCAAACAGCGGGTGGCCATAATGGAGTATCTCCTCACCCACCCCACGCATCCAACGGTGGAGGAGATCTTCAATAACCTGCTCCCGCAAATAAAGACGCTTTCGCGCACAACGGTCTATAACACACTACGCTTTTTCTCCGAATGCCACGCAGCACAAATGCTGACCATCGATGACCATCGCGTTTGCTATGATGGCAACATAACTCCACACGTGCACTTCTTCTGCAAAGAATGCGGAAAGGTGTACGACTTTATGGACGAGCCGGCTCCAAGCGCATGGCATAAAGGTACACCCAAAGGATTCACCATTCAAGACACCCAACTCTATTACCGCGGTGTCTGCGCAGCGTGCAATGTAAAAAAGACCGTCTTAACCCCTCATTTAAGAACAATGGAAAAAGACATCATGCCTGAAGCCATGGCTTGCTGAGGCAAACATTATTCAAAGATTCAAAAACAAGAACGATCTTTCATTCAATCTGAATGGGAGTATATTATTTACTAACAAAAACTCAAACATTATGAAAAAGAAGTTTATTTGCACAGTTTGCGGTTATGTTCATGAAGGCGACACCGCCCCCGAGAAGTGCCCCATCTGCAAAGCACCAGCCAGCAAGTTCAAAGAGTTGAGCCCCGAGGACGAAACTGAGTTTGCCACCGTTCACGAATTGGGCATCGCTTACAAGGACAAAGTGTCTGACCAACTGATTGAGCATTGCAAGATGACCTTCAACGGCGAATGCGCCGAAGTGGGTATGTACTTGGCCATGGCTCGTCAAGCCGACCGCGAGGGATACCCCGAAATTGCACGCGCTTTCGAGCACTACGCTTACGAGGAAGCCAATCATGCCAGCCGCTACGCAGAATTGCTTGGAGAAGTGCTGAAAGATACCAAGAGTAATCTTATGGCACGCATGCAAGCAGAGAAAGATGCTTGCGCTGAGAAGTTCGAAGCTGCCAAGATGGCCAAAATGGAAGGCTCTGACGCACTGCATGACACCATTCACGAAATGGCCAAAGACGAGGCACGCCACGCCGCAGGCTTTATCGGCTTGTACGAACGCTACTTCAACAACAAGTAAACGTCCTCTTACCAGCCGCAGTGTCTCACTACAATGTTGACAACCATTCTATTGCGCCCTATATCCTTAATATATAGGGCGCAATATTCTTTTTTAAGCCATCTGCACTCAACCTACTAAAACCCTTTGAGATTTTTCTTCTGTTGGCAGAAACGCCGCCCCAACGTTAATAATCCATAATTAAGAAGCCATCTGCGCCAACATTACCTCTAAAAGCACTAACTTTGCATCATAAGAAGGCAGTGTTCCGGCTCTGTCGCTGGTCTCTATCAAGAGGTCAGAGGAAAGTCCGGGCAGCGTGAGGGTATCCTGCTTCCGAAAATAGAAGCTGCTGGCAACAGTAGGAGACGCAGAAGAAAATAACCGCCACAACCGTGTTACGTATTGTCCTCCAACAAGGAAAAACTAACACATTAGGAGTGGTAAGGGTGAGAAGGTGGCGTAAGAGACCACCAGCCGACGGGTGATCGTTCGGGCTGTGCTATTCAGGAGCTGCAAATTCATGTAAACCACCGACCGAGGTAACCCACCCAAGTTCTCCTCACGGGGATGCGGTGGAGGGTAGAATGCTCGAGCCGACAGGTGACTGTCGGCGTAGATAAATGACAGGCACTCCACTATTATCGAAAGGTGAGTGGAGAACAGAACCCGGCTTATAGGGACGCTGCTTTTTTCTTTTCACACCGTTCAAGGCAACAAGCCGTTACAAGTACCTTGCGTTTAATACGCGCTCCACGGAATAGCCTTTGACAAGACACTTTACGAAGAGACATGAAAGATTTAGCGGAATACGCAACCAACATCAATGATTTCCAGCATCAGATAGAAGCCAAAATACGCGCTCACCAAGCAGATGCGGGATTTCCAAAGTTGGGCAACCTCTCCGAGGATGAGTTGAGCGATTATCTTTTCGACTACCAAGCCGCACTTGACAGTACTGGCTCTGAGCAAAAGCGATACACAATTGCTGGCATACTCATCATCTTGCCAATACTTGTTACTGCAGCATTCCCTGACGACAAGCTACCATTCGAGCATCCCTTGTGGAATCTGCTCATTGCCGTTGGTATTGGCCTCTGCATATTTGGCCTATACCATCTACTCTCCTTATTAATTGTAAAGATACGCCTACACAACACGAACAAGGCTTACCCCGAAGCCAAGCGTTATGTTGACGAGGTACAAAAATTCTAATATTTACCCTATTATTCCCATGCAATTACCCAACTTCGAAGAGTATAAAGACAAATTCTCCCAACAGGGATTCATTGACAAAATATCCCGCATTGCCAAACGTGCGGGAGCAAAATTGGTATACGCCGCTCTTGTCCTTTATTACACCTTACAGAGCGATCAAGTGTCGCTGAAAGACAAAACTGTCATCATTGGAGCCTTAGGATACTTAATCTCCCCCCTTGATGTAATCCCCGATGCCGTCCCCATCGCAGGTCTTACCGATGACCTCACCGTACTTATATACGTTGTCAACAAAGTATGGAACAACGTTGGAGAAGACGTAAAAACCAAGGCAAGGGAAAAGCTCTCCACGTGGTTTGATGAAAACGAGTTGAAAGCAGCAGACGAACTTTTCTCCGATAACCCGATGGACAACCCCGTATAAGCCTCTTTCCGTAAAGCCACTCATTAATGATTGAGCATATCATCATCGCAATCGTTCTGCTTGGCGCAATTTCCTATTTAATATATTGCGCCAAGCGTGCGTTTGCCGCATGGAGAAATCCTTGCAAAGGATGTGCAGGATGCTCATTACGTGACCAATTCACCCAGCAACAGATACGGAAAGTGCATAAAAAGCGGAATTGCGAGATAAAAAGTCCCCAAAAATTTGGTAGAAACAAATAAAAGCAGTACCTTTGCATCGCTTTTAAGAAAACAAGGTGCCTGGGCCGGGAGGTTAGGTAACGGTCTGCAAAACCGTGTAGAGCAGTTCGATTCTGCTAGGCACCTCATACCAGCGATGAATTTTTAAAATTCATCGCTGTTTTTTATTCCTAATGCTCAACCAAAAGCAAACTATTTACTGCTTAGCCTATATTCAATCAGAACAGACAAAGAGTTTAAAACCCATAGAAATGTAGCAAAGATTAATTTCTATTATCTCACGCATAACACTCTATCAAACACTTCTACACTCCCATATCTGCGCAAATTAATGTTAAGCCGTTCCTTTTTTGCAGACGAACGAAAGACATTAACAGAATCCCAATCTATAAAAAAGTACCGAAAAGATTTGTACGCCACCTTTTTTTCTAACTTTGCAGCAATATATAATAGCGATTAAGTTATGAATAGACTCAAATTAGCATGCATCATAGCCTTCGGCCTATGGATGACCACTCCCATCCTCGCAGAAACACGCAAGTGGACATTGCAAGAGTGCATTGACTATGCCCTGCAGCACAACATCAAACTGAAACAGAACATCCTGTCCAAACATTCAGCCCACGAGGATTTACTTTTATCAAAGGCCGAACTGTTTCCATCACTTACGGCATCAACATCGCAAAACGTAACATACAATCCCTTTCCCGAAAGCGGACGACAGCAAGTAGCCAATGGCTATGTGGAAATGTCTACTGACAAGGTTTACTACAACGGCTCATACTCCATCAATTTCAACTGGACTATTTGGAATGGAAACCAAAACAGATTGAAAATCAAACAAAACAAGTTAGCCGAACAACAAGCTGATTTGGATTCAGCCATCACCGCCAACTCCATCCAAGAACAGATTGCACAAATCTACGTGCAAATTCTCTACACGAACGAGGCTATCAAGGTAAACAAGCAAAGTCTCGAATGGAGCAAAGCCAACGAACAACGAGGATCAGAAATGCTCAATGCTGGTGTGTTCAGCAAATCCGACCTTGCCCAACTCACAGCACAACGAGCCAATGATGAATACAATGTGGTTGCACAAGAGAGTAACTTGCGCAACTACACACGCCAACTGAAACAGATTCTTGAACTAACGGATGACAACGACTTTGAGGTTGCCATTCCCCAAGATGTTTTTGGCAATGCACTTGCCGACATTCCCACCCTCCAAAGTATTTACGAGAGTGCCCTCACATTCCGTCCAGAATTAGAAGCCCAAAGACTATCCATCCAAAGCAGCGAACTGGACGTGAAAATGGCCAAGGCCCAACGGATGCCTACCCTTTCCATGCAAGGCGGTGTGGCCACCAACGTCACCACCATGAGCAATGCCGCCTATGGCAACCAACTCAAAAACAACCTCGCAGCGTCAGCCGGCATCACCATTAGCGTACCAATTTGGGATCAACGACAAACCCGAACCGCCATCAACAAGGCCAATATTGCAATGGAGAACAGCCGACTTGCCCTGCAACAAGAGCAAACTACGCTCTACTCCACCATTGAGGATTATTGGATTCAAGCCACCAACAACCAAGCCAAATACAAGAGCGCGATTACCAACACTGAAAGCCAGCTAACAAGCTACGAACTGCTTTCAGAGCAATTCCGCCTTGGCTTGAAGAACATCACAGAACTGCGTGAGGCCAAACAGAATCTGATTACAGCACAACAAAACGAGCTGCAGAGTAAATACCTCACCTTATATAATATACAAATGTTGCACTTTTACGAAGGAAAATAAAGAGTCAAATGAATATGAAGAAGATTTCAAAAGTGTGGTATATCCTTGCCACACTAATAACACTTGCAGTAGTCGCCTACTTCGTGACACGAAAGGACACCACAGAAACGGTTTCCTTTGATACCGCAACCGTTGGCGAAGCCAACATTCAAAACAGCATTACGGCCACAGGAACCATTGAGCCTGTAACGTCTGTAACCGTGGGTACACAGGTGTCTGGCGTGGTCAGCAAACTCCATGTGGACTATAACTCCGTTGTCAAAAAAGGCCAAGTGATTGCTGAGCTGGACAAATCCAACCTCATTGCTTCGCTCAATCAAGCCAAAGCTCAATTGGAAAGCGCACAAGCACAAGTACGTGGAGCAGAGAGCGATGTGCAAAAAGCGCAAGCCGACTATAACAGCGTAAAGGCAAACGTGAACTATCAGCAAAGCAACTTCAAACGCTATGAGACGCTCTACAAAAAAGGCCTCATCAGTGCAAACGACTTTGAAAATGCCCGTTTGAGCTATCAGCAGGCACAGCAAAGTCTTGCCGCAAGTGCCCAAGCCGTGACCACAGCCCGTCAAAATGTATCACAAGCATTGGAGATGGTCAAGCAGCAGCGTGAGCAAGTCAAGCAGGCACAAACCAATTTGGGCTACGCAACCATCACTTCGCCCATAGATGGCGTTGTTCTCTCAAAGAGCGTTGAGGAAGGGCAGACCGTTGCAGCAAGTTTCTCCACCCCAGAATTATTCAAGATTGCAAAAGACCTGACCAACATGCAGGTGGTTGCAGACGTGGATGAGGCCGACATTGGCGAAGTGAAAGCCGGTGAGCGCGTCACTTTCACCGTTGATGCCTACCCCGATGACACATTCCAAGGCACAGTTACCCAAGTGCGCCAAGAAGCCACAACCACCAACAACGTTGTCACTTACGAAGTTGTTATCAGTGCGCCCAACGCCGACTTGAAGCTGAAGCCCGGACTTACGGCCAATGTCACCATCTATACGCAAGAGCGCAGCGGCGTGCTGAGCGTGCCAAGCAAGGCTCTCCGCTTCGAACCGACCGCCGAAACCGTGGGCAAGCAATACAAAATCCAAGATGTCAGCAATGCCAAAAACAAGGTTTGGACTTTGGAAGGCAACATCCTCAAAGCCCACCGCGTAAGCATTGGCATGACAGACGGCACGCACACCCAAATACTTTCTGGCATAAAGGCCGGGAAAAAGATTATCACTGGCATACAAGTCACAACGAACGAGGAAGAGGAAACAGCCGCTAACGAAGAGCGCAGCCCGTTTGCCCCCGGCCCAAGACGTGATAACAAGAAAAGCAAGCCATAATGGAAGAGAAGAAAGTAGTTATTGAGCTGAGCGATGTCAAACGCGACTTCCTTGTGGGAGAAGAGACCGTACACGCACTGCGCGGGGTTTCCTTCAAGATTTACGAGGGCGAGTTTGTCACCATCATGGGCAAATCTGGCTCTGGAAAATCCACGTTGCTCAACCAGTTGGGCTGTCTTGACACCCCAACAAGTGGCAAATACCTCCTTGATGGCGTAGCCGTGCGCAGCATGACAAAGTCACAACGTGCCATACTGCGTAACCGAAAGATTGGTTTTATCTTCCAAAGCTACAACCTCTTGCCCAAGACAACAAGCGTGGAAAACGTGGAACTACCCTTGATGTACAATCCCAGCATTAGCGCAGAAGAGCGTTTTGAACGTGCCGTTACCGCGCTCAAAGCCGTAGGGTTGGGCGAAAGACTCTACCACAAGTCAAACCAAATGTCGGGAGGACAGATGCAACGCGTGGCCATAGCCCGCGCCTTGGTCAACAATCCTGCCGTTATCCTTGCCGATGAGGCTACCGGAAATCTGGACACGCGCACCTCTTTCGAGATATTGGTACTCTTCCAAAAACTCCATGCGGAGGGACGCACCATCATTTTCGTAACCCACAACCCCGACATCGCCCACTACGCAAGCCGCAACATCGAACTGCGCGATGGGCGCATCATCCGCGATGAGGTAAACCAGCATATTCTCAGCGCGGCAGAGGGACTTTCCGCCTTGCCAGAGAACACGGACGAATAGTTTTAAACGCACTAAAAGCAAAGGTAAATGAACATCAGCAACCTTTTCAAAATAGCCTTGCGCGCCATTGCGGCCAACAAGACACGCTCGTTTCTCACTGCGCTGGGCATCATCATCGGCATTGCGTCCGTGATTACAATGCTTGCCGTGGGACAAGGAACAAAGAAGAGCATACAAAGCAACATATCGGAAATGGGGTCGAACATGATCATGATTAGCCCCGGAGCCGATATGCGGGGCGGTGTGCGTCAAGATGCCTCCTCCATGGAGACGCTGAAACTCACCGACTATCAGTCGCTGAAAGAAGAATGCCACTACATCAAGGCCATCACCCCGCTTGTACAAAGCTCCGGCCAGTTCATCTATGGCAACAACAACACACCCTCGTCTATCTATGGAGCCAATCAAGACTACCTGAACATACGCCAAGTATCTGTGGCAGAAGGTGAGATGTTCACCGATGCCGACATTAAGGCAAGCGCAAAGGTATGTCTGCTTGGCCAAACGGTGGTGGACAATCTCTTCCCCGATGGTGCCGACCCCATCGGAAAGGTGGTTCGCTTCAACTCCATTCCCTTCCGCGTCATCGGAGTAATGAAGAAAAAAGGATACAACTCCATGGGTATGGATCAAGACGACTATGTACTTGCGCCTTACACCTCGGTAATGAAGCGAATACTCGCACAAGACTACCTGCACCAAATCATTGCTTCCGCCGTGATAGAGGGGGTTACGGAGCAGGCCACAGCGGAAATGACAACGATTCTGCGCCGGACACACAAGCTGAAAGAAGCCACCAATGAGAATACTGGCGATGATGACGACTTCAACATCCGCTCGCAAGAAGAACTGGCCAACATGATGAACTCCACCACGGGCATGCTCACCGTGCTGCTGGGCTGCGTAGCCGGCATCTCGCTCATCGTTGGTGGCATTGGCATCATGAACATCATGTACGTAAGTGTCACGGAGCGCACGCGAGAGATAGGCTTGCGCATGAGCGTTGGAGCGCGCGGCATAGACATTCTCAACCAGTTCCTCATTGAGGCCGTCCTGCTCAGTGTCACGGGAGGCATCATCGGTGTACTGTTGGGCGTGAGCGCCTCATACGCCGTGAAACTATTGGCCCACTGGCCCATCTCCATCGAACCCTGGACCATCATCATGAGTTTCGCCGTCTGTACGCTCACGGGCGTGTTCTTCGGCTGGTATCCTGCAAAGAAAGCCGCCCGTCTCGACCCCATTGAGGCTATCCGCTACGAATAGGCAAAATCTCAATAGACTAAATATACAAAAAAAGAACGCCCGGCAAGCTTGGCGCAGATTCAAGGTTCTGCCTTCGCCTTGTCGGGCGTTCCTTTTTGCCTTCTCTTTCTTCCCCTCCATCCGTATCTACTTCAATAGACACACTGGGCAACCACACACTTCTTCAACCACTTAATTATCAATGGATTAAGAAAAGGTATGGTTTTATCCTCCAAAACCATACCTTTTGCACGGCAAAAGAGCCGCTATGAGACTGCAAAACGTAACCTTTAAGGATACAAAATCTCCTCCGGCCGTTCCACAAAGCACGAAGCACCATGTCCAAGGAGGAAATCCCTATCGCGAAATCCCCACAATACGCTGATACAGGGTATCCCTACGTTGCGCGCGGTCTGTACATCCACCTCGCTGTCGCCGATGTACACCGCCCCATCTTTTCCCACCCCCATCTGCCGCATAGCCTCCAGCACCGTGTCGGGCGCAGGCTTTTTGCGAATGTCTTCACGCTCGCCAATAGCTACCTCCACGGTATCGAAAAAGAAATGACGCGCCAACTCCTGCGTGGCCGCATAAAACTTGTTGCTCACGATGGCCACCCGCTTGCCCCGACAACGCAATTCGCGAAGCAAAGCCGCAATGCCGGGATAAGGCGATGTGGTGTCAAGGCTGTGTTGCAGATAATGCTCACGGAACGTGGCAAAGGTTTCCTCAAACTCAGGATTGTCCAATCCTTGGGGAACAGCACGCTCCATGAGTTTCTTCACTCCGTTGCCAACAAACATTCTCACCTCCTCCGTGGTGCGTTCTGGCAAACCATGCGCGCGCAAAGCGTAATTAGTGCTGGCAGCAAGGTCTGCAAGCGTGTTGAGCAACGTGCCATCCAAATCAAAAATATATGTCTGATACTCTTTCATTTTCCCTTTATAACAGTATTTATCTTCCACTCCCTTTTATCATTTGTCGTATCTTCTCGTTGAAAGCATCATCTCCTTGCAACTGATTCAGCGTAAAAGGCATACGATTACTCCAATAATTATCCCCCTCAAGAGTTCTCCCCATGCACGCCGTCCGAATGCCTACGGCATACGAAGTTCCGCTGATAGCCAGCCAGTCTTGCATATTCAACACGCAAAACATGGATGGGCCATGCAAATGGCGAGCCACTATCTCCTCGGCCAAAGCAGGAGACAAGTGGCAGGGAGCAAACATTTCTTTCTGCAAAACGGACATGGCATAACGCTGCGCACGTGGCAAACACTCCTCCCACCACTGCTGCAACGAATCCGAACCTAACGCACTGGCTGCCACCAAACTCCGATAAGGATTCTTTTCTAGCTGCCCAAAATCCGCATCTCCACTTTTTGAAGAAACTGAAATGCAGGAAGGGAGCACACCATGCGCGGCCAACACTTCGTCCCAGCCGCACAAATTCGCCCCATCACCACCAGCAACAACCAGCATACGTGTGCGGCCAACAGCCTCCGCAAAGAAACGATTGGCACAACAATGCCACAATGCCTCATGCCGATTGCCAAAATAGTGACGATAAACACGGTGATAAGCACGCCTTTCCTCTTCGTTCAACATCCGAAACGCCGAAGTGTGCAAACCATCAAAGCGGGGATGGAACTCACCCAATCGATGAACATCTTCCACAAACAGCACATTGGCAGCAAGCCGCCGTAGTCCATTCTGGACATAAAGGCTACTTTCATCGGTTCTTCCTTCAAAAACGTGCTGCAAACGCGCAGGAGAAGCCACTTCCTCACGCAACCGATAAAAGCCATTGGAAGAAGGAAGAAGATATTGGCTCTTCACTTTCTCCGCACAAAGCCCAAAGAGTTGACCCACAATTGCATCATCAATCCATGGCCGCGCATACATATCGCGCGGCCATTTCAAGCCGAACATCGCTAACTCTTCAACTGACAAGGGCAAAGAGGAGCTGTATTGCCCCATAGTGGCACTGACTTGATGACGCGGAACCACCCACGCCGAAACACAAGAGATGGCTTGCGGAAGATGAATGGCATCAAAAAAAACAGCCGTTCTCTTCATTCTGCGATGCCACCATGCAGTGAACGCAGCTTGTTGTTGCCCTGTAACTGGCTTTTTAAACGGTATGAGCGTGGAGATACTGCCTTCCGGAGTTACATTCGATGGCTTCCGTGCCAGCAATACAGCATCATCAAACAAATCGGAATACAGCCATCGGTCTACGCAATCGGGACAAACGCCAGCAGGAACGTCTGTCATCAAGACCACACCATGCGAGCGCGCATAGTCGGAAACGGATTTTAACTGCCGATGCAAATGATACTGGACGTATTCTATCTTATGTATTTCCCGTTCAAGAGATGGAGCAAGGCGCGCTGTTCCCTCTAAAATCTTTTCACAACAAGCACTCCACTCAGCCCTTTCCACCGCACAGCTTGCAGCCAAGTCCTTATACAGGACACAAAAAACAGCATAAGGGATTAACCAAAAAGCATTCTTTTGGCGAAACTCCTTGAACGCTTGTGAAGCCAAGACCGTACCTCCTTCTTCCTCAAACCGCCGCCAAGCGTATTCAGACTTCACTCGCCACACGGCCTCATCATCTATTTTGCCTAACGCTTCCAGTTCTTTTCGCTTCTCACGGAAACGTCTCATTGCTACCTTATCGGCTATTTCGCCTAACGCAACTAAATCTAAATATTGCGGATGGAGGGCACAAGAGGATACAGAATGGTATGGATTATTGTCCCGACTATCTCCTTTCAAAACGGTATCATGCAACGGAGGCAAGTGAATTATCCGCATCCCGACACTTATTGCCCAATCCACCAGACTGCGTAAGTCACCAAAATCGCCAACGCCACAAGACTGTTCTGAGCGCAATACCGCCAATGGCACACTGACACCTGCACCAAGCCATCGCCTTTCGGGTAACCTTACAAGAGAACCAAAAAGCACCAAAGCCTCGCCATCTGCCAACAAATAACTGCCTGTTGAGCGGTTGTCGCCTTCCTCCCACTGCTTCAGACGGTGGCTTTGCCGGTCTATCACAACGTATTTATACTCCAATGGCAAAGCCACATTGTCAACTCGCACCGTCATCGTCCACTCCTGCTCCCCCATTCGCCACATACGCACAGCGCAAGAAGGATTCCAATCACCCAAAACTGGATGATTTCCACAAATGGCCAACTCTTCGTTGTCTTCCAATTGTGGCGCAAAAACACGGAACAAAATCGTCCGCCGAAACACAGGCAAGCGTGTCTGACACAGCCCTTCATTGTTTTTCTGCTTACCTTCTCGCCACTGTTGCCGCCAAACTCTGAAAGCCGAGGTGAAAAGAATACACGAGGAGGGTGACTCCTGCCACGAATCGGAAAACACATAATGAACAGACGTTTCGAAAACGTAAGCCCGCTCAGCCCCACGCCACTCCCGCCGCTCTACAGAACCATCTCCGTTTTCTACTTGATAGTAATAAGAGAACGAGACATAAGGACGATGCGCACCATCGGGGAGCGTTGTTTCCAACGCCCAACAGTCCCCGCCTTGCGGCATCATCAAAAGATTTTCTGTGCGTTCTCTGCCATCACGATAGCAATACGTTATGAGAACATGAAGCGTTTGCCCCCATAATACACCGTAATGTATGGAGAATTTCAGTCTCATGCCATCAATAACCGCCAACGGTTTCCAAACTGCGCCTCACCATATCGCAATGATGCACACAGCAAACACTTGACCTCTCCACACCCAACATCAGCACACGCCACTCATAAGTTCCCCTATCAGAACTCAACCGTGATGCGTCCATTGATTTGACGTCCAGTAAGGTAGTTCGGAACGGCATATTGCTGCCCCGTAACGTCAGTGATCCAATAGTAACTGTTAACATTGTTGATGCCAAAAAGGTTGAGACAGTCCAACCCAAGCCACACATTGCGGAATATAGACGGCTTTCCGCCATCGTGATTGTCGTAAAGACGATAGCTCATACCTATGTCTGCGCGCTTGTAAGCGGGCGCACGGAACGTGTTACTTTCCAACTCACGGTGCGGAGCCGAGAAAGGAAGACCGTCAGCATAGGCCAAACGCAAGCTCATACGCCAACGCGTGGTACCCGGGAAATAATCCGTGAAATAGAGATTGATGGCATATCGCTGGTCGGTGGGGAGCGGAAGGCTCACCCCGTTAAGTTTCATACGCGTGCTCATCAAACTGAATGTAAGCCAAGAGGTCGTTTCGGGAACAAACTCACCAAACAACTTCAAGTCAATACCTGCGGCATGACCCGATGCCTCCTGATCGCCAAAGTACGTAACCTTGACATTATCCACCACATAAGGAGTCAGACGGGAAAGTATCTTATAATACAATTCCGCACTGAACTTAAACGGCCGTTCCATCATTCGGAAACTATAGTCCATCGCACCTACTATATGGACAGAACTTTGAGCCCGTATATTCCGATTCAGATTGGCATACGTAACTCCGGAGATGGTGGTTGTGTCGCGCAATTCCTTATAGAACGGAGCTTGATAGTAGAGACCCGTAGCCACACGGAAAGCCAAATTGCGATTCCATCCCGGCACCACATTCAGCGAAACGCGCGGAGAGAAGAGGCTCTCCCCATTGAAATTCCAATGAGCAAAGCGTACTCCGTAGCTCAAAGTATAAAGCGTTGGAACACTGTCGCGGCTTTGGAAACTCCAATTGTCTTGCAAATAGCCCTCAAAGCGATTAGCTCTCAACTCATTGCGAGCACGAAGAGAATAGATCATATTCAAATTCTCACCCGTGTGCGGAATATTATAGCCGGCCGAATCACGATACTCATACTCCGAAGAATTTTCGCGAATGCGCTCCAACTTATAAATCAATGCACCCTCAACATTATGATGCTGCGTCCGACGGTTCACCATCAGTTTCAGCGCACCAGTCGTTGCCTTTAGGTAATCGCGAGAATGCTGCATATAAGTGCCTACGCCCAGATTCTCAGACGTTTCTGTTTGCGTCAGCCAATACTGCCCTTGTATGTCATAACGTTCCTGCTCCTTGGTCGTAAACACCGAGGCCAGCAACGAAACCGACGTCTTATTGTCCTTCAAGTGATGCGTAAGCCCCAGCGAGCCGAAGAAAGTGCGGAACAGATCCTTCTCCTTGCCATCGAAATAGACTTGGAAATTCTTCACATTCTCCATCGTACCAAAGTTAGTATTACGGTCTTCCGGCTCAAAGTTGTAATGGTTATCCGAAATATTTCCTATGAAATCTATCTGCCAACGCTTGGAGGGCTGCCACGAGAAGTAAGTCTGATAATCTATAAAATTAGGATTATACTCTCCCTTTGTCTCCAAAGACCCTAACAAATAACGATTGGTCTTATAGCGGAATCCATTCGTCCACGTGAATTTCTTCGCCGCCAACCCCACATAAGCACTCGCCCCAAGCAATGAAGCCGTAACTTTGGCCTCGGTGCGGTTCGGACGCTTGTAAACAATATCAAGAGCCGAACTCATCTTGTCGCCATATTTAGCCTCAAAGCCTCCGCTGGAAAAGCCCACCGACTGCACCATATCGGGATTGATAATGGAAAGTCCCTCCTGCTGTCCGCTGCGCACGAGGAACGGACGGAACACCTCCACATTGTTAATATAGACAGAATTCTCATCAAATGAGCCACCGCGCACATTGTATTGCGATGTCAGCTCCGAGTGAGTGCTCACGCCCGCCTGCGTCTGAATCATCTCCTCTACGGCATTTCCCGTAGCCGAAGGGCCTTGGCGCACATTATCAAGGTCGAGCTGCTCCGTAGTTCCCTGACGTTTTTTCTTTCCCTCAACCGTCACCTCGCCCAACTCGTTGTCATCCGAAAGCTGAATGAGAAGCGTTTGCCGCCCTTTGGGGTTGCGGAGCACGCGGGTCTTCGTCTTATAGCCTACCATAGAGAAGCGTACCGCCACACTATCAGAACTTTGCAGCGTCATATTAAACTCGCCCTTGAGGTTGGTCATGGACAGTTTCCCTTGCGACACCACCATCACAGAAGCCAGTTCTATGGGGTTGCCATTTGAGTCAGAGACTTTTCCCTGAAGCGTAAACGATTGCGCACTCATCCCTGCACTAACCAAAACAAGCGCAAGCAAGGCTATAATGTGTCGGACAAATTTCATATAATTCATACAAATATAACGTCCTTTATCAACTATTATTGCATCGCACTACCAATGCTACACGACAAGGAAAACAAGTTCACAAAGCAAATATTCCTCCAACAAAAACAGCGCAAAGCGACCTACCTTCTCAAACCATTCCCTTTGCCCTCCCAAACCTTACGTTTTGGCGTGCAAAAGGTATGGTTTCGCCACGCTAAAGGTAACCTTTTCCAGACGATCAACACAACACAGTCACACCAAACAAAAGCTATTGCCTTTTTTAACACAAAAATCCATGCAGCCATTATAATTTTCTTACCTTTGCACGGGAAAAAAGCAAAACCAAAAGAAGATGAGAAAGAAGATTCTACTTGCCCTCATGGCTCTCATTGCCAGCCTTGCCACACACGCACAAGCAGAGCAAGACAGTACAACTTTCAAGGGGCACATCGAGAATGCCGAATACCAAGTGTGGATAGACATGGACTTCTATCACAACAACATCGTCACGCCAGGACAAGAAATATTTGGCGCAGTGCCTGGCTACTTCGGCGCACGCCGAGACACACGCAAATGGATTATAGTTGACGCAGAACTGAAAGGGAAAAGCGCATTGCTGACCATCACCAACGACTACGGAAGCGAGGACTTGCGGGCACGCCTAACGCTGGAACACGATGGCACATACACGCTGGAACGCTTGGAAGGCAGCACGATAAAGATTGTTGTCAACCACAAATGGGTGAAAATTCCCAAGCGGCTGACCCTAATAAAGAAGTAAGACACTATTCCGCAAAAGCCCGGCGGCACCCTTTTCCGCCATGCGGCCGTCTGTTCTCGTGGCCAAGTGTACTCTTTCAACTCAAAGAGTATACTTAGCCATGAAAGCATCACTCAGAAACAACCTGCTGCTCAAGCCACGAAAAAGAAGGAATTTCCGCATAATCGGCCATCACATAATCGCTTAAAGGCGCGATTACATCGGCAGAATTAGTGGTGGAAAGACCTATCACCACCGCACCAGACGCACGCCCACTCTTCAACCCATTGATACTATCCTCAAAAACAAGGCTTTGGGCAGGAGGCACTCCCATTCTCTCCGCAGCAAGCAGATAGCAATCAGGCGCAGGCTTTGACCGCTGGCAATCCTCAGAAGTGAGTATGGCATCAAAATATTCGCGAAACTCAGGATGAGAACGGTATACGCTCGCCATCTTCTTTTGGTTTGAGCTTGTCACGATGGCCGTTTTCAATCCCGCCTCGCGCACAAGAGCAACAAATTTCTCAAATCCTTTGATATAAGAAAAATCCAGCTGACGCTCGTAGGCATCCAGTTCGTCCTCTATAACTCGCTGCCTTTCCTTGTCCCCGGCAAAATAACTGTCAAATATTTGTGTCAGCGTCTGGCCTTTTATCTTACTGGCCAACAGTGCATCTTCGGGATAATACCTCTGAAAAATCCGCTTCCAGAAGACAGTATATTGAGACTCCGTGTCGAGCACGACCCCATCCAAATCAAAAAGTACAGCCTTAAACATTTTATTCATGAATTTTCATTTGCGTTGCAAAGTTAAAAAAATAATTCGTAACTTTGCCACGAATATGCATCAGAAAACCCTTCAGCTATGTCTGACCATCCTTTGGGTAGCCATATCACTCACAGGCTGCGGCCACCAAGGAAAGCCCAAGCCACTGACTACCCCGCTCGACAGCATCACGGTTGACACAACAGCCGTGCTTGAACATGGCGACTTATGCAAAGTACACTTGAAAATGTTCTTTTTCAAAGGAAGCAACGCCGCCACACTCAACGACTCACTGTTGCGCATGGGGATTCTTCAGCCCGATTATATGGCCACCAGCTACGAGCAGCTCAACCCACGCACGGCATTACCCACCTATGTGCGCCGCTTGATAGAAGAGCAAGCGGACGTTTTTCGCGGTATTCGCCGCTGCGAGCCTAACACAGCCCAGCTACGCTTTGAACTAAGCGTAGACACGGAGGTTCTTGCAGGAGCTGACGATGCCATAATCTACGCGGCACACACGCGCACAACCACCAATGACAACTCTTTGGCGTGGACCGTTGTACGCAACATGACACCTAAGGGCAAATGGATTCGGCTTTCTGATGCTTTCAGCGAAGATGAACTAAAAGAACTGCCAAGCCAAATCATAAGCCAAATGGCGGAAAAACTCAATTTGGACGACACAGCTTCTGTAAGGAAGCAAGGCTATTTCTGCGGTATTGATGCCTACGCGACCGACAATTTCATGCTCTTTGATGACAGTGTGAAATTCATCTATGCCCCTGGCGAGATTAGCCTTGCCCCCATTTCCGTAACATTAAACAGATAATCATGAAAGAAATTCTAAAATATTTCAAGGCACTCAGCGAGCAACAAATCCATCAACTGGAACAGCTTGGGGCACTCTATCGGGATTGGAACAGCAAAATCAACGTCATATCGCGCAAGGACATCGACAATCTCTATGAGCACCACATACTCCACTCACTTGCCATTGCGCAAATGACACGTTTCCGTCCGGGAACAAGCATTCTTGATTTTGGCACAGGAGGCGGCTTTCCGGGTATTCCCCTCGCCATCATGTTTCCCGAAGTGACGTTCAAACTCATTGACCGAACCGCGAAAAAGATTCACGTAGCCAATGAGGTGGCCAAAGCCATCGGCCTTAAAAACGTATGCGCCGTGCAGAAAAGCGGCGAGGAAGAGAAAGGCAAGTTCGACTTTATCGTGTCAAGGGCGGTTATGCCTCTCCCCGACTTGGTACGCATCGTCCGCAAGAATGTCAGCAAAGAGCAACACAATGCTTTGCCCAACGGCCTCATTGTCTTGAAAGGGGGAGACCTTAACGCAGAAATTCAGCCTTTTCACAAGACTGCTGAGAAAGAAGCTATTAGTCAATGGTTTGAAGAGGAATGGTTCAAGGAAAAGTTCCTTGTTTATCTTCCTCTATAAAAGCAGACTTCAAGGACGGGATATATAAACACTCAACGCTAAGAAATCATGGAAAAAAGCAACAATACGAAAAGCGGCATAACCATTAGGTGCTTCGAATTCAACATGCTTCGTGAGAACTGCTACGTGGTTTTCGACGAGACAAAAGAATGTGTTGTGATCGACTGCGGTGCTTATTGGGAAGATGAGCGGGAAGCACTATTGGAATACATCCAAAAGAACGAGTTGCGCCCAGTGAGACTTCTCGCAACACATGGCCACTTAGACCATCACTTCGGAGACAACACCGTGTCTGAGGCTTTTGGAATTTACCCAGAGGTTTCTGCAGAGGACGAGTTTATCATCAAAACACTTCATCACCAAGCAGAGCAACTGTTCCACATACGTCTGGACTATACGTTCCCGCCCGTGAAACACTTCCTTGGCGACTACGAGAAAATCCGCTTTGGAAATCACCAATTCACCGTACTCCCCACCCCAGGCCACACTTATGGCTCTGTAACTTTCTATTGCGAGGAGGAGAGTGTGGCCTTTACTGGCGATACTCTTTTCAAAGGAAGCATCGGCCGCACCGATTTGGATGGGGGAAGTATGTTCCAAATGATTAACAGCTTGCGTGAACTGGCTCAATTACCCGATGATACGCGTATTATGCCCGGACATGGTACACCGACAACCATTGGATACGAAGTAGCACATAACCCGTACTTGGATCGCTGATGGGCGAGAAAATCATCCTCGGAATAGATCCTGGCACCAACGTCATGGGCTATGGAGTACTGAAGGTGACAGGCAACAAAGCACAACCTGTGGTCATGGGTGTCATTGATATGCGGAACGAGCCGGATGTGTATCTCCGGCTGGGGCAAATCTATGAGCGGATAACCAGAGTTATCGACACTTACCTGCCAGACGAGATGGCCATAGAGGCTCCTTTCTTTGGCAAGAACGTGCAGTCAATGCTGAAACTCGGAAGAGCGCAAGGCGTAGCCATCGCCGCAGCTGTCCGTCACGATGTGCCCATACACGAGTATGCCCCCTTAAAGATAAAAATGGCCATCACGGGCAACGGAAGCGCATCAAAAGAGCAAGTTGCCGGTATGCTGAAACGACTGCTGGGACTGCGCAATGACGAGATGCCGCACCTCATGGATGCAACTGATGCGCTTGCTGCTGCCTATTGCCATTTCCTGCAAATGGGGCGTCCCGAAACGGGAGCAAAACATTACAGCTCATGGAAAGAGTTTGCACTAAAGAATCAACGCCGCGTCAGCGGGAAATAAAACGAATTTGAACACAAAATTACATCAATTTAATTATGAGAAGCTTTATTATCTTCGCACTCATGGTTTTGTCCGTGAACACTTTGCAGGCACAACGCGTATACAAGCAAATCTACGATGCCGCCTACAAAATCGCAAGCGATCCAAAGGAAGATCCTACCGTCAGAAAGGTAGAGTCGTTCAAGGTAGATGCCATCACCTACCTCAACACAAAAACACTTACGCAGCTTACTGAGGAAAGCGACAAGCTAACTCCCCAGCAAGTGGCAAGCCTTAACAACCGTCTCGACTCCATGGCGTACTATATGTACGATTATGTGAACCTCTTCACCAAAGAATATGCCAAGGCGAAGAACGAGAAACAACGCGAGAAGGTGATGGAGTTTTTCCGTATTGCAAGCTACAACACGCCACTGTATTATGACCCTGACAAGGAATTAGTGTTGGCGTATTACAATCGTGAAGATTATCTGACACGTTTCTCACTCGACACTGACTGGATTGTAGCCAATAGGATTGTACGCCAAATGCTGAAAAACAATTAAAGCAACGATTTTACATTCCCCTAAACACCCCACATCCCTTTCAACATCAAGGTGGCCCAACCTGCTGGGCTTAACGAGACAAGGCCCAAACATTCCACACACCGTTCCATTTCAAGAGGAAAGAACACGATTGAAGCGAAGTGATTGCTGAAAGACAAGGCCATCACTTCGCCTTTTTTATTCACTAACAAACAATATGGGGATGAAATCAAATGATCTCAACCCCATATTGCACCTTGCTTTCTACATGAAAGAAAGCTCAAAGCACTTAAATATCCCCTTACTTTAAAGGATTCCTTGATCCTTGAATATCTTCTTAAGGATTTGCACGCCCTGCTCCACCTGCTCTTCCGTGTGTGTGGCCATAAGCGCAAAACGCACCAACGTATCTTGCGGAGCACAAGCCGGAGGAATAACAGGATTGATGAACACACCCGCATCATACGCCAGCTTTGTGATATAGAACGTCTTATCAACGTCATGCACATACAAAGGAATAATGGGGCTTTCGGTATCGCCTATCTCAAATCCTTCCTCACGGAAACGGCGCAAAGCATAGTTGGTCACTTTCCACAGATTCTCAATGCGCTCTGGCTCTTGCTGAAGGATGTGAAGCGTTTCCAACGCAGCAGCTGTTGCCGCAGGCGTATTAGACGCACTGAAAATGTAAGAGCGGGTCGCATGACGAAGATAATTGATTGTATCTGCATCAGAGGTAATAAAGCCACCAATAGAGGCAAGGCTCTTGGAGAACGTACCCATAATAAGGTCTACCTCATCTGTCACTCCAAAGTGATCACAAACACCGCGTCCCTCTTTGCCAAACACACCCAAACCATGTGCCTCGTCCACCATAAGCGAACAATTGTACTTATGCTTCAGTTCCACGATTTCGGGCAACTTCGCCAAATCACCTTCCATGGAGAAAACACCGTCAACCACTATCAGCTTTATAGCCTCTTGCGGAAGTTTCTGCAACACACGTTCCAAGTCCTCCATGTCATTATGCTTGTAATGGAGCTGGGTGGCGAAGCTGAGACGACGACCATCCACGATGCTGGCATGGTCACGATCATCGCAAATGATATAATCTCCACGACCTACAACTGCCGGAATCACACCCGAATTGACCGAAAAGCCTGTTGAAAAACAAAGCGCATCCTCCTTGTTCTCAAAGGCAGCCAGCTCTTTCTCCAACTGAACATGCAAGTCAAGCGTACCATTGAGAAACCGACTACCAGCACATCCCGTTCCATACTTCTCAAGAGCATCTCTCGAAGCAGCTATAACACGCGGATCGCTGGGAAGCCCCGTATAGGCATTCGAGCCAAACATAAGGATTTTATGGCCATCAATATCGGTTACTTCCGTACCCTGCATACTCGTTATCTCACGAAAATAGGGGTACACTCCAGCCTTCATATACTTCTGAGGCTCACGGTAGTTTTTGAACTTTTCTTGTAACTGTCCCATTATTTATTAGGCGTAGCCGGAACTACTTCTTTTTAATTAGGCTGCAAAGATACGAAAAAACTGCCATAACTCACACATTTTCAAAAGAAATCTTTCCTTTATCTCTTTTTTAACGAAATACCGCGACCATATTTCACTATATTTTCGTAATTTTGTGCCGCAAAGCTATGTAACAAGTACGTCACCAATTCGTAGGAGAAATGAAACACGTCGTCTTCATCACCAATCCCATTTCTGGCACTATTAGCAAAGCCCGTATACCAGAACTGGTGGAAGCGCATCTTGACCATGAACGCTTCAGCTATGAATTTGTGCAAACGCAATACGCCGGCCATGCCACCGTACTGGCACAAGAAGCCGTTGAAAGGAAATCCGACATCGTGTGTGCCATTGGCGGAGACGGAACTGTCAATGAGGTTGGCCGCGCCCTCGTTGGCACATCATCGGCCATGGCCATTCTCCCGTGCGGTTCCGGAAACGGTCTGGCTCGCCACTTGATGTTGCCGATGGACTTGAAGCGTTGCATCGACATCATCAACAAAGACAAGGTGGAACGGCTCGACTCTGGGCTTATCAACGGACATCCATTCTTCTGCACTTGCGGAATGGGCTTTGATGCATTCATCTCCCTCAAGTTTGCCGAAGCGGGCAAGCGAGGACTAATCACGTATGTGGAGAATGTGCTGCGCGAAGCTCTGTCCTATAAGCCCGAGACCTACGAAATTGAGGACGAGATGGGGTCGAAGCACTACAAAGCATTGCTCATCAGCGTAGCCAATGCCTCGCAATATGGAAACAACGCCTACATTGCGCCACAGGCATCCATGAGCGATGGGCTGCTCGATGTCATCATTATGCAGCCTTTCAGCATCATCGAAGCCCCCCAAGTTGCTTTGGAGCTACTCAACAAGACGCTCAACAAGAACATGAACATCCAGTCTTTTCAGGCTCGCCACATACACATACACCGCAAGCAGCCCGGTTTGATTCACTACGATGGAGACCCGCTTATGTCGGAGGCCGACGTTGACATCTCCATCAATCCCAAAAGCATATCCTTGGTTGTCAACCCAGAAGGCAGCAAAGCATCAAGACAACCCAACGTTATGCAGAATGCCGCATCGGAAATGTTCTACAACATGGACAGAATACGAACGCAAATTGCCAAGCGAAGCCGTAACTTGCAAGCCGTCAACCTCAAACTGCTGCGCAAGTTGAACCGACAATAACGCACATATTGGCGCACAGGGCAACGGAGAACGCCCCTTGCGCCACCACTTTTGCATAGAAAACTATTTACGTCTTCTCCCCCCACCAGCCAATTCATTTCCCATCCAACACAGCCCTTCGCCTAATGCCGTCCCATTCATTCTCTTTCAAACAGTTTACCATACAGCAAGACCATTGCGCCATGAAAGTTGGAACCGATGGCGTTCTGTTAGGAGCATGGGCAAAGGGCGGGCAACGCATCCTTGACATTGGCACAGGAACCGGGCTTATAGCACTGATGATGGCTCAACGCTTCCCCGAAGCACACATTGACGGCATTGAGATTGTGGCCGAAGCTGCCGCGCAAGCAAACGAGAACGCATCCCGCAGTCCTTTCGCCGAAAGAGTGTCCATCTTCAACGTCTCCTTGCAGCAATACCACGCAGACGCATATGATGCCATAGTGGCCAACCCGCCCTACTTCCCGCACGCCTTGAAAAGCCAAGACAAGGCGAGAGCCACTGCAAGGCAGACCGATTCTCTCAGTTTTCGCGATCTAAGCAAGCACAGCGCACGATTGCTGACCGCCGAGGGCACACTAAGCATCATTCTCCCCACAGACCAAACACCCGAAATGGAGGCAGAAGCGGCCTTTGCCGGACTATGCCTAAACCACCGCATCATGGTAAGCACATCAGAAAAAAAGCCACCCAAACGCTGCCTGCTCGCATTTGGCAAGCGCAACTCACCTTGTTTCTCTGAAGAAAAAGAATGTATAGTCATCAACGGGCAACCATCAGCATGGTATGAGGACTTGGTCTCGTCATTCTACTTATAAGGCAAGTTCCACGGGAGGTACACACCTTCCTGTCCATACGTCCCCCAGCACACCTGCACACTCAACCTTCCGCAGCCACCTTATAATAAAGCACTTAGCAAAACATTACATTTCACCTTACCAAACGTTACGTTTTACCACGCAATATGTATGGTTCCACTTTGCGAAACCATACATATTGCGACTGCAAGGCTTATCTATTTGCTCACCACAAAACTTATACTACAAATGCAAACAAAACCGTTTGGAACAAACTTCTATCCAAACAGACGGTCAGCCTCATTCCAAACGGCCGACAAACGGACGTAATCAAAGTTTCCTTACACTCTCATCCCCTCTTGCATCCACGCCCTTTTGCGCTCTACAAGCTCCGCTTTACGCAAACGGCTCAAAGGAAAGGCGAGAGCAAATGCCCAGCCCAGCCCACAAACTTTTTCCACGGCGTGCGCCATTGCTTCCATGTTTCAGGCGTAAGCAAAAAAGACTCTTTCTTTTCCCGCTCAAAGAGGTTGTCAAGCTGTCGCGTTACATGAGGGTCTATAATGACGGCATTCTCCTCACGGTCCCATCTTAGCGAGCGAGCATTGAGATTGGCCGATCCCACCGTGCAGACCTGCCCATCCACCATTATTACTTTCGTGTGATGAAACCCCGGCTCATAGAGCCAAATCTGGCATCCTTTCTTCATCAGTTTGTGGGCATTGTAGAAACCAACATCGGGAGTAATCGGAATATCGCTCTTTACGCTGAGCATAATCTCTACCTTCACGCCCCGCTTCACGGCATCGGCCAAGGCGCGCTTCAAGCGGCGCGTAAGCGTAAAGTAGGGATTAATCAGCTTAATACTGTCTTTCGCAGCATTGATGGCATTGAGATAGAAATAACGGATAATATCTCGCGTGACCTGCGGTTCACGATTGATGATTCCCACCATCTGATGCCCCGCCGTAGAGGTGGTGTCGGGCTTCAAGCCAGTCATATAATCGGCATTGCTTACCCCACGGTAATACTTTGCCCCATGCACATCTTGCCCCGAGACCAGCTTCCACATTCGCAAAAAAATGCGTTGCAGCGTGTTCACTTCATCGCCCTCTATGCGGCAGTGCATATCATGCCAGCTCCCCACGACCTCCGTGCCATTGATATAATAGTCAGCCACGTTCATCCCACCTGTATAAGCCACCTTGCCATCAATAATAACTATCTTGCGATGGTCGCGATTGAACGCGTCATGCAGCCAAGGGAACTGCATCGGCTTGAACTCATAGATTTCAATGCCCTTTGAGCGTATGGCCTCAACATCGCTCTTGCGCATAGGCTGATTATTGCTCGCGTTGCCAAAGCCATCGAAGATGGCCCGCACCTCCACGCCCTCGGCAACCTTGCGCTCCAAGCGCAACATCAGTTCACGATTGATGGAGTCGTTGCGGAAATTAAAGTATTCGAGATGAATGCTTGAACGCGCTTGCTCAATGGCCTTGAACAAGTCTTCGAACTTTTCTTTGCCATTGACAAGCAACGTAACGGAATTATTGTGGGAAAAAGTTATGCCCTTTTCCCTAAGCCGCTGAACAATCACGCTGTCGGCACGCTGCGCCAGCACGCTGGAAGCGCAAAATACCAAGAGCAAGAGTATGACTTTAAGTCGTCTCAACCTTCTTATCTGCTTTTCTTTATCCAATGGAACAGCGGATTACAGCATACAACTGTAATGATCCACCACACCCAAAAACTGTCTGTCCTTGTCGGTAACAAGCACCGTGTGAATCTTATACTGATTCATGGTGCGCTGAATCTCCGTCACCTTCGTTTCGGGAGCAACCGTCTTGGGATTGGTTGTCATAATATCACTCACCGTATGGTCAAAGAACTCAGCCTGCCAACGCTCCATGGCACGGCGGATGTCGCCATCAGTAATCAGTCCTATCACCTTGCCATCCTGCAAAGACACGCCTAAGCCCAATTTGCCTTTGCTAACATGGATAATGGCCTCACCCAAATGCATCTCCTTGTCTATAATGGGCAAGTTATCGCTTCGCATCACATCGCGCGCAGTGGTAAGCAAGCGTTTTCCCAGTTCGCCTCCCGGATGGAATTGGGCAAAGTCGGTAGGCTTGAAGTTGCGCACTTCCATCAATGCCACAGCCAACGCATCGCCCATGACAAGGGCAGCCGTCGTAGAGCTGGTGGGTGCCAAGTTGAGCGGGCAAGCCTCTTTCTCCACTTTCACTTGAAGATGAACGGAAGCATATTTGGCCAGCAACGAATTGGGATTGCCACTTATTCCTATAATGGGCACCTGCATGTGGAGAACCATCGGAATGAAGCGCAACAATTCGTCCGTCTGTCCCGAATTAGACAATGCAAGCACTACATCGTCCTTGGTCATCACACCAAGATCTCCATGATAGACATCCAGCGGATTGATAAAGAAAGACGGCGTTCCCGTAGAGGAGAGTGTTGCGGCTATCTTTGCGCCAATATTTCCGCTTTTGCCAACTCCTGTAACGATTACCTTGCCTTTGCAATGATACATCATCTCCACCGCACGATCAAAGTTCTCGTCAAGCTGGTCTATGAGTTTCATTGTAGCATCACACTCGTCCTTGATGCACTGAACGGCATACTTCCTAACGCCTTTCAACCGCTCTTCCGCTTGCGTATTCATGTTTTCCATCGCTCTATTAAATTATTTGAGAAGTTCTCCTATCAACGCTCCAAGTTGACTAAGCTCCAGCATATTGGCTGCATCCGACAAGCCACGGTCGGGATCTGGATGCACTTCAAAGAAGTAGCCTGTTGCCCCAAAGGCTTTGGCGGCAAGTGCCATAGAGGGCACAAAGCGGCGATCGCCCGTTGTCTTGCCATCACCAGCACTCGGTCGCTGCACGGAATGCGTACAATCCATGATGACTGTGGGCGACAATTGGAGCATATCGGGAATATTGCGGAAGTCGACCACTAAATTATTATAGCCGAAACAGTTGCCACGCTCCGTCAACCACACGTCTACCGCACCGCTCTCACGACACTTCTGCAAAGGATAGCGCATATCCGCCCCCGAAAGGAATTGCGCTTTCTTGATGTTAACAGTCTTTCCCGTATGCGCCGCAGCAACAAGCAAGTCGGTTTGACGGCAAAGGAATGCCGGAATCTGCAACACATCAGCCACCTCTGCTACGGGCTTGGCCTGCCACGCCTCATGTATGTCGGTCAGAATGCGCAGTCCATACCGTTCCTTAATATCGGCAAGCATCTGCAACCCTTTCTCCAATCCCGGCCCACGATAAGAAGAAAGGCTCGTTCGATTGGCCTTGTCAAAAGACGCTTTGAAAATAATGTCGATACCATATTGCTGATTGATGCGCACCAACTCCTGCGCAACGGTATCAAGAAGTTCCGCGGTCTCTATCACGCATGGACCTGCGACAAATATTGGTTGATTCATTTTCTTTAATTTATTTCTTGTCAACGAAGCCGTCTTTACCGACAGACGAGCTTTTTTCGGAGTGCATATCCGACTGCATCACCCGCTCGGTTTTCAGCTCACTAATGTTTTTCAACGTCACCTCACGCTGTGGGAACGGTATTTCTATGTTGTTTTGGTTGAGCGTATTATAGATGCACTCCATAATCTCTCCCTCGGCAGAGAAACGTTCCAACACATTCACCCACATCAATATCTTCAATGTCACACAGCTGTCATCGAAACTCTTCAACCTTACGGCCACTTTACGTTCTTGATAAACGCAATCCAACTGCGAGATGGCATCCGTCAAGAGCTGGCAGCACAACTTCAAATCAGTGCCATAAGCCACTCCTACCTCCAAAGTGTCAAGTTCATAGCCATGATTCTTGGTAAGATTCTTATAGTTCTTGGTGAAAAGCTGTGAGTTTTGGAATGCGATTACCGACCCATCGGTAGCTTCAAGCATCGTAGAAGTGTAACTAATGCTCATCACCCGTCCGCGAATACCATCACACACCACATAGTCGCCTATCTTGATACGACCCGCCATCAGCGAGATACCATAATAAATATTCTCCAGAATATCCTTCATGGCAAATCCGACACCTGTGGAGAGACCTCCCGAAACCACCACCAGCCATGTGTTGTTGACTCTGAAAATGGCCAAAGCAACAAGCAGCCATGTGCCCCAAACTACCGTTTGCGTTACATTCACAAACATGACAGAACGAGTGGCAGCCGTGGTCGGGTCGCGACGCTGCAAGCAAAAGTGCGTAAGGTCTTTCGCCGTATGGTTGATATAATTGAACAAGAACCACAAGATGACAACCTGCGCTATGCCCAGAATGCTCATCTTGAAGTTGGCCGTGTCTATAAATGACGCGCTAAACACCTCCCACGTAAGTTCACTGAGGTTGAACATATCTGCCGCCCAATAGATGGCAAGCAAGAACGACAACACCAAACAGGCCGGTAATACCACAAAATAGACAAAGCGGAAGAACCAAGCCTTATTGATTGGCTTATTATAAAGCTGGTGCTTCTCACGGTAACGGCGCAGATAATCGTGGGCACAAGTTATTGTCAGGATGCAAGCGAGCTGCATCATCCACCAAATGATAATCTGAACGGAAAGCATGGTGTATCCCATCCAAGAGCTAAGCGTTGTCACAACGAAGACGCTCAACGTGGCATAGCCCAAGTAGCCATCGCTCCGCATCATCCGCTGCCGATATTTCCTGATAATACGCGCTTGCCACAACGTGCTAACCAGCATAAGCAAGGGAAGCAAGAAGTTGACAAACACACTGGGAACGAGTATGATTCGGAAACAGATGATTATGAATCCGACCAATATGACAGGATAATAGCTCCGATAAGTGATCTGAACCTGCTTACCATCCACGCGCAGCATGAGCGATGTCAGAATGACAGCCAGCAACCACGTGAACTCAAGCAGGATGCCCGTGGCCATAAACACGAAGTTGGACGGCGAGGCATAGCGGATAATAAGTAACGCCACGCCAAAGGTAATAACCGTTCCATTCATGATGATACACGTTCGCTTGGCCAAAAACGAGTTTGTATCCACATGAAAACGGTCGGCCTTGACCCATCGGGTCACGAGGAAACGAACGCTAAGATAATTGAGCAATATGGCAAAGACACCATAGAATACTATCATCGACAGCAACAGAATGAGCCAACGCGCGTCCCACTGCGAACGAACCTTGTGCTGCGGCACATACTTGTCGCTGACCGCCGCGCCCATGCGCATCAGATAAATTTGAGGATGAGCCAACACCGAGAAATAATTCTCATTGGCGTTCTGCAACAAACTCCCCTGTATTTCCTGATAACGCTTCTGCGCATAGTCGTTTAAAGCCTTCAGCTGTCTGCGGCTGTAATTGTAATGCTGTATGTAGTCTTGAAAACTTTGGCTGTTCTCAACCAACATACGCCGTATGCTCACCGACAGCGTGAGGCAAACGTTGCGATCCGTCTTTTCACGCTCGGTCATCCCATCGGTGTACATCGTACTCAAAGCATTGATGAGCGAGTCATAGCGCGCTATGTCCTGCTGTGCACGAGAGATGAGGCTGCTGAACGGCCGTGTCTTCTCCTCAAACTCACGATAGAGTTGCGTGGCCTCATGACAAGCATAGGTAACATCGAAAATATACTCCGAATTCTGGGAATAGAGCATCAGCGACACCTGCGCCGACCGCTGTGTGATGCTTTGCAGCTGCGAAGTGATGCGACTGTTCCACTGTTTCGTGCGGTTCATCTGCTCATTGAGCTGATAGTGGCTCGTAATTAGCTCATGGCGCAACACGGCCAATGAGTTCTTGAGCGAGTCCTCCTGCAACACAGCCCTTGAGGGGAGCGCATGCAGCAAGACGACTACCAGCAGCAGAAGTATGCGAAGTTGCTTCATTTTGCCTATATATTCATTGCTTAGGGGCTACGCCAAACGGTGCGGAAAGTCGCCCTACATTCCCCCCACTGTTCAGAGGTATTTGCCATATCTCCCCACACGTATCGGCATCAGCCAACATTTTTGCTTGCAAAATTACCAAAAAACTCTGGGAAATCAGAATAAAGCAAGACAAAACTCTTCGCAATGTTCGCACATCAGCACGCTTTGAAACACAGACAACGACTTCTTGCGATTGGAAGCACGCTGAAATAGTTTAAAAATAAAAGAAATGGCTATAATTAAAATCGGCTATCGGCGTGTAGGCATCATTCAAATCCTCCATTCGCTCAGGAATCTCATGAAGCGGGAGTCCTTCGTCCAACAGTCCTCGCAACTTACCGAACATCACATCATTTTCTTTATTTATAATACATTGCGATGTATTGATTCCGTATTCCTCCGCCTCCTCCGCTTCGGAAATAATCATACCGGAAAACAGACCATGCAACCCCTCTTTACGCGCAAACTCATCAGCATGACACCATATCCCAATGAGATTGCCACCATGCTTACGCAGATGATAGGCGTGAGGATGCCCCACTATAATCCCATCAAACTCCTTGCAACTATCGTCCTCACGGAAGAACAGACCATTCTCCGTGCCATGTCCAAGCAACATGATGCGTTCTTGCGAGGAGACATGATGCAATAACCGCCCTATCTCTTTTGTGGCACGGTTGTCCCCTATCACCGTTGCACCCAATCCTGCATACAGAACAGATAGCATCGCTGTGGTCCTGTCCGTGGGATGTATCACTAGCATAACAACTCCCTCCCTTAATTTATTATCCTATCGCTTTCCATTTTGGAGATTTGGATTCCAACTCTTTACTTACAGCACACTTATATATGGCTGATTAGCTCCAAGGTTCTCCCATCCGTCTCGCCATTATAGAAAGCATCCAATACTTTGCGAAAGATGTCGCGGGGAGACACTGCATCAAAAAGTGTCATGCACGAACACACTTTTTGGGCATCAACTTCCCCCAAGATATCCCCCGCCGACAAGCCATCATGCGCCAGCAAGGTCTTGCTCACCTCTCGCAGCCTTGCCCCAAGTACGGAATGACGGAGATAGGCTTCGGCTTCCTCACGCCCGCTGACACCATAGTATCGGCCATTGTCAGTTCTTCCAAGAGCAGCCAATTGAGGGAAAACGAACCAGATCCAATGCGTTTGCTTCTTTCCCTCACCCAACTCCTGCAACACACGCGCATAATTAAACTTGTGGGCAAACAAGAAGCGCCCCAAATTATACTTGCTTTCCTCCAAAGAACGAAGAGTTTCCACAAACTCCTTGGGCAACAAGACGTTCTCCACCAGCAAAGCTTTCTCAAACAAAGGGGCTATCTCCTCGTCACGAAATCCTGCTATTCCACAACCTATCCTTGTTACAAGGAAAGTCAAATCCTCATGTTCACGGGCAAACCGTATAAACTCATCCACGTAAGGCTTAATGGTCTCCACCCCTCCTTGCATTGTCGGGATGGCATAGCTTTGCCCTTGCAGCCCCACACCATTGCCCCACTTTGCGCCAAAGCGAAGAAAAGCCATGCACGCAGCCCCGCCACCATGCGCACCGGCAAGATTGCTTCCAAACACAAATATCTCGTTCTTCTCAAGATGAGTAATCTTCTCTGGAGTGTATTTTCTGCTGTACGTCATCAGTTATGCCTAATCAAAAATCCAACTTGATTCCCTTTTGCTTCAACTCTTCGTATTTCTGCTTATTAAACCGAAACAAACGCGCCTTTTTCTTATTTGTGGGGTTCACCGCGTTCTCCGTCTGCTCCAGAATCTCCAGCCGCTTCATCTTATTATAGAAATTTCGGCGATCAAAACGCACATCAAGTATTGCCTCATACAGACTCTGAAGTTCCTTGATAGTAAACTGATTAGGAAGCAATTCAAAGCCAATAGGCTCAAAGTAAATTTGCTGACGCAACGCCTGTTCTGCCTTGCGCAAAATCTGGTCATGATCAAATGCCAGCTGAGGTACTTCGGTGAGCGCAAACCAACGCGCATCGGCTGCATCATCACCACTTTTCACATCCTGCATCCTCACCAAGGCATAATAGGCAATGGTTATAACCCGTTCGCGGGGGTCACGCTGAGGAGCAGTAAAGGTATGAAACTGGCGGACGGACGCCCCACGCACCCCCGTTTCTTCCTGCAACTCACGCAACGCACCCTCCTCCGCGCTCTCCTCCATTTCCAAGAAACCGCCGGGAAAAGCCCACCGCCCCTTATATGGATCCATACCTCGCTGTATGAGCAACACCATCAACCTTGCCCCATCAAATCCGAATATCACACAATCGGTTGTCACACTCGGATGGGGATATTTATAGCAATACCTTGCCGTCTCGCCTGTCTTCATCTGTGTTTTTACTTGCAGTTATGTCAATATTACACTACAAAGATAACGTGTTTCTCTCAAAAAGCCAAACGCTCCTGCATAAGGCCTACACAAGCAAAGCCTTTTCCTCTATTTTGTCTCCCCAGAAGCCACATTTTCAAACGCGATGATACTCGACAAGACCCTCTATCGGACTTTTAATGATTCGGGTAACAGCGAACTGATGGCGCGCAGCCACCTCGCGGAAGATAGGCCCAAGATGGGCGGCCACGCCACCCACGCAAGCCATATTGCGAAGTGTGGTGTCATAGCGGAGGATATTGTAGCGGAAGAAATCCTCAAAGTTGTCTGCCACAAGCTGTCGAATGCCCGCGTCATCGATGTGGCGGACTATAAACGGAGCTATGGAGGCCAAATACCTGTTGGCCATTGGCTCTTGATAAACGCGGCGGATAACATCCTCATAAGTTTGCTGCGTTTCTGCCAAGAATGCGTCCTTCACGGCTGCAGACAGCCAACCTTTGAAAATGCCATTGAGGAAACGCCGCCCCAACGCGGCACCGCTCCCTTCATCGCCAAGGATATAGCCCAAGGGGGGGACATGCTGCGTGATGCGCGCCCCATCGTAAAGACAACTGTTAGCCCCCGTACCCAGTATGCAGGCGATGCCCGCATTGCGTCCCAATACGGCGCGGGCAGCCCCAAGCAAGTCACTGTCGGCACTCACTTCCGCCTTGGGGAACACCTCGGAAAGCAACGCGGCCATCTGTGGCGCAACAGACGGCGTACATCCCGCCCCATAGAAGAACACGCCCGCCACTTCTTCCGCAGCCACCTGCGCCGCAGTTATCTGCGGGAGCTGTTCTTCTTGCAAAATAGAAGTGACTTGCGCCGCACGCTGATGAAAAAGATTAATGCCCTGCGTATGGAATCGCAATGGTTCTGGAAGGACACCGCCCGTCAGTGCCCAATCGGTTTTCGTGCTTCCACTGTCTGCTATCAGTATCATGAGTTTACGTTTTTTCGCTCCAAAGGTATGAAAAAATGGTGTAACATCGGCAACCGGCCGATGTTTTTATGCAACCATTGCCCGCTTTAAAGAACAAGGCTACAGCAAAAGGTCACCTAACGCATAGCAAAACGTTACGTTTGAGACGGCAAAAGGTATGGTTTTGCAGCATCAAACCATACCTTTCGCCAAGCATACAAAAAACATACTTTCAACGCGCACAAAAAAAGCAAAATACCGTTGATGGATTCTACTTTCACCAACGGTATTTTGCTCATGCCTCATTGCTTGCAGCCAGCTCGGCCATAACGGCACGCACATCATCGAAAGTGACTTCGGGCGGACAAAGATTCTTAACTGGCGTGGCGGCTTCCACCGTCCCTATCTTGTCTATAACCTTCATAATGGTGGCATACTTCTCTGCCCCCACCAAGCTGACAGCCTTTATCTTTCCCTTCCGGACATAGTCCAACAGATGTCCAAACACCGTTGACACAGCCAAACCACGCTCCCGGGCGATGCTCTCAACATCCTCGCCCTTGACAAAGGCTTGATACGTAAGTTCCTGACTGTAGCCTTTCGGCTTCTTCTTAGACTCAGCGCGCTTCTTCTTCACCTTTCCCCCACTCTTCTCCCCTCCATCCTGCACATTGAGCAAAGCCACCTGCTTGGCATGGAGATAGCTGCCCACAGAGAAACCTTGGTCGGCAACAACGGCCAGCACTGCCTCCTTCACCTCCACAGCCTCAACCAATTCAGAGGCTACTGTGTCGAAGCGGCGCATAAGCGTTTTGTTTGTCAGCCCTATGCGGCGCATGGCCGGGAGCAAATCGCTGAAAATGGCAACAAGTTGCTGATGAAAATAGTCTGCACTACGCCCCACGCGCTCCAAGAACTGCTCCTCATGCAATTGCTCAAAAGGCATTGATGCAATACATCGTGTCCACTTGTCGGCCACAACAAGCATTTCCCGCAACTGACTGTCCACTGTTTGCAAAAGCTGCTTGAGCGTTTCTTGCGTGAACAGATGCTCCACGATCAACCGCTGCATACGCTGCTCGCATTGCAATAGCTGCCAAAAGCCAAACAACTCCAACAGCTGCTGACGCTCATATTCCTGCTTCAGCTGAGGCAATTTGCGCACCGCGCCCATCGCTTTCTCTTCCTGCCCCTCCATATAGCTGCTCACCCGGCCATCGTTCATGATGGCATGGCGCGAGACCGGAGTGCTCAAGACAAGTCCTTCGAGCGTCTTGCAACGGCTGAGAGCCACATAAACCTGTCCCGGGGCAAAGGACTGGGCAGCATCGATGACTACGTGCTCAAACGTAAGACCTTGGCTCTTGTGAATAGTTATGGCCCACGCCAGTCGCAAAGGATACTGGGCAAACACGCCCTGCACCTCGGCCTCAATCTCCCGCGTTGTTTCATTAAGCGTGTAGCGCATATTCTCCCATTCGCCACGCACCACGTCTATGGGCAACGCATCGCCCGGACAGAGCACCCGAATGGTCTTTGAGTCAAGGTAAACCACGTGCCCGATGCGCCCATTATAGTATCTTCCTTCGGCATCATTCTTAACAAACATCACCTGCGCGCCCTCTTTGAGCACCAGCCGTTGGTCTGTTGGGAAGTTATAGGCAGGGAACTCGCCCTCCACTGTGGCTTCATAGGTGAACGATGCACCCCGCAGCGAAGCCAACTGCGACTGATTGTGGTTGTCTGCCATACGGTTGTGGGTGGTCAGACGGATATAGCCCGCCTCGGCATGAGGACTAAACGTGGGCAGATGGCGAGCGTTGAGTTGTTGCAAGTCCTCTTCGGTCAGATTATTGCAACGCACGGCATTAAGAAGACGGATGAAAGACGCATCCTGCTGTCGATAGACACGACTCAATGTGATGGTAACGTAGTCCACCTGCCGCAAAGCCATCGAACTGAAGAAATAAGGCGTGTCGTAACAATCGTGCAACACCGCCTCATCCTCGGGGGTAACCACTGGAGTAAGCTGCTGCAAATCGCCTATCAAGAGCAACTGCACGCCGCCAAATGGCTTGTCGTGCTCACGAAAGCGGCGCAAAACGGAGTCAATGGCATCAAGAAGGTCGCTCCGCACCATAGACACCTCATCGATGACAAGCACATCAAGCGTTCGGATTATCCTACGCTTGTCCTTGCTGAAGTTGAACCGATGCCGCATCTGCGACCCGGGAAGATAGGGCGAGAATGGCAACTGAAAGAAAGAATGAATGGTAACGCCGCCCGCATTGACGGCCGCCACACCCGTGGGAGCCACCACCACAAGCCGCTTTCCACTCTTCTCCTTGAGCATTTTGAGGAATGTGGTTTTTCCCGTACCGGCCTTGCCCGTCAGGAACACACTCTTCCCCGTATGCTCCACAAACTCCCACGCGGCACGCAATTCGCTATTTTGCTCCATCGGCACTACCGTTGAGGAACCAGACCCTCAATATACCGGCAAAGGATGTCGATGCCCTGTCGGTTTTCACCACCTTGCGGGATAATCAAGTCGGCATACCGCTTGGTAGGCTCTATGAATTGGTCGTGCATGGGCTTAAGCACCTTCAAGTAGCGATCTACCACCATCGACACAGTACGGCCACGATCAATCGTGTCGCGCTGAATATTACGTATCAGCCGCTCATCGGAATCCGTGTCCACATATATCTTCAAAGTCATCATGTCGCGCAGTTTCTTGTTGAGCAGCGTCATGATTCCTTCTATAATAATGACAGGTTTCGGCTCTACATGGATAGTTTCGGGCAGTCGGTTGCTCAATATATAGGAATAGGTGGGCTGCTCCACGGCCTTTCCATTGCGCAAATCGTCTACTTGCTTGATAAGGAGTTTCCAGTCGAAAGCATCGGGATGATCGAAGTTGATGGCCTTTCGCTCCTCATCGCTCATACCCGTTGTGTCGTTATAATAAGAATCCAAAGGCACAACATCCACGAAATCGGGGGGCAACGCCTCCACGATTTTCTTTACAACGGTGGTCTTGCCCGAGCCTGTACCACCAGCGATTCCAATAATTGTTACTTGATTGTCCATTATATTAATAATGATGATGTTTCATAAAAATCATTTGCGCCTATCGCCTGTTTGCCGTCCTACGGCACAAAGGCCACCTGTGTCAAGCCAAATGAATATCCTCAAGCATCTGGCGATAGTATTCCGCCTTCTGCTCTATCCTCATCGGATAAGCACGGCTACTGCTTGGCATCCGATAAAGCCGAAGCCTGCGCCCCTCAAACTCAAACTCCCGATAATCGCCCATCTGCATTTTCCCCATATCAATGCCATAATGACGAACAAAAAGCGTTGTGGCCAACTGCCCGGCAGTAACTACCGCGCAGCATTCTGGAAGAGAACGGAGCAGCCCGTCAAGGTCTGCAGCCTCTATTACTTCCAAATCCTTATCGGAAGCCGTCCCTGTGGTACGATGAATGCGCAGGCAAGTGTCGAACAAGGCAACACCTTTCTCTTGCAAAAAGTCTTTTAACTCAGGCAAACGATAGGTCTTACGCGCCTCATCCACGAAATGCAACTTGTCCGAATAATAGATATGACCAAATATACGCCACATATCATTCGTGAAATTGGGATAATACCACTCCATGCACCAACGTTTGGGAGCAGGAGGGAATGTTCCAAGCATCAGCAATCGCGCATTCTTGGGAATGAAAGGCTCAAAGGGGTGTGTCTCTATCTTGCTTTCGTGCATTTTCACCGTAAAAAAGACAAGTGCCCAAGCGCGAGATCGGCACGCTTGGGCTATGATTTTATTATTTTTGCTCTTTCATTAAATAAACCACTACGGGCAGGTGATCGCTGTAACCATCAAGCCACACTCCACCCGACGTTGTACGCTTGGGAGAGCCTTTATACTTTCCCTCGGTCTGGAACAAGTAATCGCGACGGAAAATCTGACTCTTCCAATACTTCAACGTGCTGAAATCTTTTGCTCCATGCTGATTGAGCAGATTGGGAGTCAAGACTATTTGGTCGAAAAGATTCCATGCACCACGATAGGTAAGCGTTCCCACACCTTTCTTCACCAAGAGATTGTACCAAGGATTGTACATATCGCCAGCCCCCACTTCGTCAACCTCTGCTTTTGCGCCAAGCACTTCATACATGGAACGGTTGGTGGGGTCGTCATTCATATCTCCCATCACCAATATCTTGCGGCTTGAGTCGTCAGCGAGCAAAGAGTCCTTGACTACTTTCATCTGCTTGGCCGCCAGCTCACGATAGTAAGCTCCCGCGCCACGGCTTGGCCAATGGCACACTATCACCGTGACAAACTCGCCAGCCAGAGTTCCATCCACAATAAGGAAACCACGCGTCTTGCGGGCAGAGTCCGATGGCTGCTCATAGAAATAAGGACGCAATTTGGTGTCACGCACTTGAAAAAGCGCGGGATTATAGATAAGGGCACAATCAACGCCGCGAGCATCAGGCCCTTCTATATGCACAAACTGATACCCACGCTGCTTAAGCGGCTCTTGCGCCACCAAGTCTGTCATGACATGATTGTTTTCCACCTCGCTCACACCTATCAGTGCACATCCAGCCTGTGGCAAAACGTCCGTTCCCATCTCCGAGAGCACACGCGACATATTGCGCAGCTTGCTCTCGTACTTCATCTTATTCCATTTGTAACTACCTTCTGGCAGAAACTCATAGTCCCTTTTCCCCTCGTCATGCGTGTAATCAAATAAGTTCTCCAAATTGTAAAATCCCACTGCATAAACAGAAAATTTCTTTTGTGCTTGAGCTACAACTGCCAAAAACAGCAGAATAATCAATGAAAGCTTTCTCATATCATTTAATATTTGTTACGTCAAATTCAACTTTTTCCGCAAAAAGCCCCAGCTTCCGCGAACGTTCGAGCAAGCATCACAACATCCCACGCCGCCAAACTATTGTGCAAATATCGGCAATTATTTCCGAAATAAAGAGCCTTTAACCGAATTTTATCTGAAAAGTTTCCCTTGTTTAAAATCTTTTTCGTTACTTTGCACCAAAATAACGTTTTCTTTAATTGAACTCAACTATGCAAAAAAAGCTGAAACTAGTCGTGGTAGCACTTTGCAGCACGAGCATGGTGGTAGCGCAGAACACGCATACCAACAGCAATGCGCAAGAGCAAACGACCAACACGATGGACGAATCGGCGTTCACGTTCACCGAGGCGCAGTTGGGCGAGGACGATGACATGAGCAGTAACGTCACTATCCTCAACTCCAACAGCAATGTTTATGCATCCGAGGTGGGCTACCTTTATTCGCCGTTGCGTTTCCGCTACAGGGCCCTCAACCAAAAGTACAACGACGTTTACATTAACGGCGCACCAATGAATGACATGGAGTCGGGCCAATTCCGCTATTCTTTGGTGGGTGGCCTGAACCAGCAAACGCGCAACGTTGACTATTCGCTGCCCTTTGAAGAGAGTTCGTTTGCCATGACAGGACTTTCGGGAAGCAACAATTACAATTTCCGTGCGGGCTCTATGGCTGCAGGCCAGCGTATCACGCTTTCTGCTGCCAACCGCAATTACACCCTACGTGGCATGTACACATACGCCAGCGGCTTCAACAGCAAGGGATGGGCTATTGCGGCAAACCTCACTTACCGTTGGGCAAACCGCGGATATGTGGAGGGAACATTCTATAACGCCCTGTCTTATTACTTCGGAGTACAGAAGAAATGGAACAACGGACATTCCGTGTCCTTTGCCACTTGGGGAAATCCAACAGAGCGCGCATCACAAGGAGCTTCTACCGATGAGGCTTATTGGCTGGCCAATGACTATCAGTACAACCCTTACTGGGGATACCAAAACGGACACAAGCGCAACTCGCGCGTTGTGAACGACTTTGCTCCCTCAGCCATCCTCACTTGGGACTGGGACATCAACAGCCGTTCCAAGCTCACAACGAGCCTTTTCGGCAAATACTCGATGTACAAGAGCACCAAGCTGAATTACAACAACGCCGACAATCCTCAGCCCGATTATTGGAAAAACCTGCCAAGCAGCTACTATGACGTATGGGACGAGGGCGACACTCGCTACCGCACACCGCAAGCTCTTGCCGACTGGTCTTCCGCCGTGCAATGGTGGCAAAGCAAGGAGAACCGCCAAATCCAATGGGATCGTCTCTATTACGCCAACAAGCAAGCCGCACTAAACGGGCAGGATGCTGTCTATTACGTACAGGCACGCCACAATGACAACTTGATGTTGACCATGGCCTCTACGCTGAACACCCAACTCACGAAAGACAGCCGACTGAACGCAGGCATCATGTTAGGACAGAACGTTGGCCGCCATTACCAAACAATGGAGGACTTGCTGGGCGCCAGCAGCTTCCACAATATCAACACCTACGCGCTCGGCGCTTATGAGCTTACCGACCCGCGTATGCAATACGACCTCAACACCATGGGGACACAAGGTAAAGGCCGTCTCGTCTATGAGGACGACAAGTTTGGTTATGACTATAACCTCACTGTAAGACGTGGAACCGTTTGGACAAGCTACAGCGAGAACTTTGGCATTCTCCATTACACGCTGGCAGGAAAGCTGGCATACGACAATATGTTCCGTAAAGGCCATATGCGCAACGGTATGTTCGCCGACAATTCTTTCGGAAAAAGCAAGAAAGCCGAGTTCCTTTCTGGTGGCATGAAGTTTAACGGAATCCTCAGCCAGAACGGACATACGCTGTCCCTTGGATTAGGCTACGAGCACCGCGCACCACAAGCCAACGCTGCTTTCGTTTCGCCCGAAATGAATAACGACTTCGTGGACAACTTGCGCAATGAGCGCGTTTTCTCGTCAGAGTTGAGCTACCAGTACATGGGATCATGGCTTCACGCCAATGTCACTGGATTCTATAACCGGATGACGAATGTCACCGAATGGCAAAATTATTACTTTGACGACATCAACAGCTTCTCGTATGTTTCCATGACCAACATCAAGAAGCACTACTACGGCGTAGAAGTTGGACTGGACTTCAAGATTACCAGCTTCCTCAATTTCAAGGCTTTGGGACACTGGACGGAAGCCGAGAACATCAACAACGCCAACGTGCGCTATTTGAACTCTACCAAAGCCACTTACACCGATGATATCGTTTACAATAAAGATATGCGCGAGAGCGGAACTCCGTTGTCCGCTTACAGCGGTGTAATTGACTTCCACATGGGCGGATGGTTCATTGACTTGAGCGGCAATTACTACGACCGCATCTATTTGGGCTACGCACCCAGCCGCCGTTACGGCCAAACGCTTGTCAATATGAGCAGTGTCGACAATGAGGGCAACTACGTCATCCCCGCACAAGCCGAGGGCAAGGGCGGATTCATGCTTGATGGTTCTATCGGTCGCAACATCCGCTTGCGTCATGGCAGCATCTCCGTCAATCTTACCGTAACGAACATACTCAACAACCGCAAGATTGTGACGGGTGGCTACGAGCAAAGCCGAAGCGACTACACGCTCAGCAACGATGGCACACGCAGCGACCGCGCCTACAAGTTCTCGCTCAATCCCAAGAAATACTACGTCAACGGCATCAACGGAATGCTCAACGTGGCTTACAAATTCTAATTTCACAGTTTTATCGACATGAAACAAATTCAGTATATCATCCTTTTGGCCATCTGCACCATCCTCGCTTCCTGCATGGGACAGGATTACGCAGAAGCCAACTACGATGAAGTCCCGTATGGCAACAATGCCATCAGCGAAACCAATGTCGTCAGCATCCAGCAGCTCAAGGAGCTGTTCAGCGAGGAGATTGCCACAAGCTACGCCTACCGGCAAGTAACCGAGGACTTGCAAATCAAGGGCATTGTGACAAGCAGCGATGCAGAGGGGAACATCTATAATGAGCTGGCACTGCAAGACTCCACGGGTGCCATCATCATCTCCATCGCCCAAGGCGGTCTCTACAGTTTCCTGCCCGCGGGTACGGAAATCCTTGTAGACTTGAAAGGACTCTACGTGGGCAACTATGGCCTTCAAGCCGAAATAGGAGTGCCAACAATGAACTCGCGCGGACAAACCTCCATCGGACGAATGAGCCGCGCCACATGGGACAACCACTTCAAGATACTTGGCAAGAAGGATGTTCCCGAGCCAGAACTGTTTGCCGATGGAAGCAACAAGACCACTTGGGACTTGACGAAAGACGGTGGCAAACTGGGCATCATCAAGAATGTCTCATTCCGTTTCTGGAGCGTTGACTCCACCTATGCCAACTCCAACGGCGACGCAGGTTCTATTGAGTGGCAGTTGAACGAGCAAGACGCATCTGTCATTGTTTACAACAGCAATTACTCCGACTTTGCCAACACGAAAGTGCCGACAGGCAAAGTAAACATCACGGGTATTTTCAAGCGTTACAACAACAAGTGGGAAATCATCATCCGCTCCATTGACGATGTGGAAGTTCTCCCCGAAGCTGTGTTTCAGGAGAGCTTCGGCGATGGAACACTTGGCGACTTCACTGTTGAGAACATCATTCTTCCCGAAGGTTTAGACTATGTTTGGGCTGGCTCTACGAGCTACGGCGCAAAAGCTTCGGCTTATGTCAACGGAGTATACTATGCCGTCCACAGCCGCATCGTCTCCCCCGCCATCAACATGAAGGATGCCAAACTGAACCTGCTCACCTTCGACCAGGCTGGCAGATTCTTCACCGATGTCAAGAAAGAGTGCCGCGCGCTCGTCTCCACCGACAAGACCACATGGTCCGAGCTTCCCCTTTCCACCTATCTTGACGGAAGCAGCTGGGACTTCGTAACCACCACCTGCGACCTCAGCAGCTACGCTGGCAAGACCATCTACATTGCTTTCGATTATCAGAGTACGGATCAAAGCGCAGCCACTTGGGAAATCAAGAACGTCAAAGTGGAATAAACACCCAACTAACAAGAAACAAAACAAAAAAGTATAAACAATGAAAAAGCTATTAGTATCACTTTCCGCCCTGGCTCTCACAGTCATCGGGCTTACCGGATGCGAAGATGTACCACAGCCTTACGATACACCTACGGCCGATGACAGCCAAGAAGTCGTGATTGAGCCAAAGGGAACTGGCACACAGAACGACCCCTTCAACGTTATTGGAGCACTCAACTTCATTGACGAGGGAGAGAACCTCGACCAAGCTGTCTACGTAAGCGGATACGTGGTGAAGATTGACAATATCGACACCAGCTTCGGAAACGCCACATACTACATCTCCGATGACTCCACTTCCACCACAACCACGCTTGAGGTGTACCGTGGACGCTATCTTGACGGCGAGAGCTTCACCTCCACCGACCAGTTGAAGGTTGGCGACAAAGTAGTTGTCTGCGGACAGGTCGTCAACTATGAGGGCACAAAGGAGTTTACCTCCGGCAACTACATCTACTCGCTCAACAACGAGACCGCCGGAGGCAGCGGCGATGACGAAAGCGATGCACAGCCCGAGGGCAACGGCACACAGGCTTCTCCCTACAACGTGGCTGCCGCGCTGAACATTGTCACCGCACTCGCTGCTGGTGAGGAGACCAGCGAGCCGATATACGTCAAGGGAAAGATTGTGGAAATCCGCCAAGTGGAGACCGCTATCTATGGCAATGCCAACTACTACATCTCCGATGACGGCAAAAACCGCATCTACATCTTCCAAAGCTTCTACCTCGGTGGCGAGAAGTTTACATCGGAAGACCAAATCAAGGTTGGCGATGAGGTCGTTGTCTATGGCAAATTCACCAACTATATGGGCAACACGCCCGAGACAGTGGGCAAGGGACAGACCCATATTGTTTCCCTCAACGGCAAGCAAGACGCAAGTGATGAGCCAGCCGGGCTGAGCGCAGACTTCAGCAAGGGCGACAATGGCTTCACTATCAAGAACATCTCGCTGCCCGAGGGACTCAGCTTTATTTGGAATTACGACAGCGAGAACGGCTACTTCAAGGCCAACGCCTACGCTTCCCGTAAGAACTATGCCAGCCAAAGCCGCCTTGTTTCTCCGGCATTCAACTTGAAAGGTCTCTCCAAAGCTACGCTGACTTTCAACCACATGGCACGTTTCTTCAAGGATGCAGCCTCTGAACTGAAAGTACAGGTGTCTACCGATGGCACCAACTGGACCGACTTGACCGTTTCCGCCTATCCTTCCGGAGAGAATTGGGACGTAACCACCTCCACTTGCGACCTCAGCAGCGTGGCTGGATCAAAGAAAGTCTACATCGGCTTCCTTTACACCAGCACCACCGAGGCTGCTGCCACTTGGGAAGTAACCAGCGTGGAAGTAAAGTAACAAGCAGAGAACCATCCCTTATCGCACCAAACGGCGCGAAAGGATAACTCTCGAATGGAACTAAAGTTTCCTTAAAGGGAAACATCAAGCATATCGGATTTTCTGTAAAAAGAGAGTCCGATATGCTTTTTTATGGCCAAGGCTCTTCTCGCCTTATAACGAAACGTATGCTTTCGGGCAACAAAACCATATGTTTGACAGCCTAAAACGTTACGTATGACACGGCAAAACGTATGGTTTCATGCAGGTACGATAATAAGCTGAACAGCAAGATATTATAAAACGAGGTAGAAACACATCCCTACCCCGTTCCATGACTGCTCAAGCCATTGTAGCTCTGTATAATCCAGAAAGAGAATTCTATAACTTAGGCGGATTACGCTTGTCGCCCTCCGTTAGGAAACCATGCCTATACGCATAAAGCAACTCCTGCAAATCAGAGATTTGCTTGCGCAACTCCTCTCCCTTGTCCGTATCGGCAACGCGCAAGCGACGATAGTTCATCTCCACTATCTGCGTGGTGCCACGAATGTCGGTACCCCTCTTGATGGCATCCTCAGTAGAAGTGAACGGATCATGCTGCACAAGCTGGAAACCACGGCTGTGGAACACGAGCGTATATCCGGCTATGCCTGTCTCCTTGTGATAAGCTTGCGCAAAGCCACCATCTATCACCATCAACTTGCCATTGGCCTTAATGGGGCTTTCGCCCTTGGAGACGTGTACGGGAACATGGCCATTGATAATATGACGGTTAGCCCCCTTCACCTCAAATTCATCGAGAATACAGTCAGCGGTCTTCTCATCATCACGCAACTCATAATAGTGCCCCTTCTTTTCCTTGTGCGTTTCTTTCTCCGTGAGGAAGTAACGCTCAAAGGTAGCCATCTTTGCCTTATCAAAAAGTGGACTGTCTGGGCCACACCACAGATAGCAGAAATAGTCTATGGCCTCCTGACGGCTTTGAGACTCACAATCTTGCTGGAAAGCCGCACGAATAAGCATTCCCGTATGATAGAGCAAAGCGCGGCCGGAAAAACGTTTGCCCGGCAATACCTCTACCTCCTTGAACGTACCATCGGCATTAAGAGGGATTGAAGCATGATAGAGAAGGTTGCCATTGATTTTCTTGAACATACAGCCATGACGCAACATAATACGAATGTGGCGATGGAGTTTCTCGCTGATGACAAACGAGTGGTGTAGCTTGCCCACCAGCTGCTGTTCCTCGGGCGTTAGCTTGTTGGGATGTTCTGGGTCGATGGTCGGGAAATGGCATGAAATCATCTTGTAGACCTTGCCATCCACCTTGCACGTACCGTTCTTATAGTCTATCGCCTCAAGCAACTTGCGGTTTTCCATCTTCCACAACGGATGCTTGTCTATAAGCTGTGCCTCTAATTTGAACTGTATCACACTGATGGCCTTGTGCATCCGCGCTATAAGAAGACGGCTCTTATCATCAATGGCCACATCTTTCGACACCTTGGGCAAGAATTCCTGACAAGGATCATTACCATAAACATCCATCGCAAAGGTGGCCAAATTAACCAAATTGATTCCGTAGCCATCCTCCAAGGTGAGCATATTGTCGTAACGCAAGGCAATTCGTATGACATTGCAGATGCAAACATCATTGCCTGCACACGCTCCCATCCACAGCACATCATGATTGCCCCATGTGATGTCCCAGTCATGATAGCCGGAGAGGATGTCTATGACGGTGTGCGCGCCCGGCCCGCGGTCGTAAACATCGCCAAGAATATGGAGTTGGTCGATGACAAGACGCTGAATCACATTGCAAATGGCAATGATAAACTGGTCGGCACGGCCTATTTCTATAATCGTGGAGATAATTGAGCCTACATAGTCGGTCTTGTCCTTGTCATCGGCATGCTCGTGGAGCAACTCCTGAATGATGTAAGAGAAGTCTGTGGGCAATGCCTTTCTCACTTTTGAGCGCGTATACTTGCTTGACACGTCACGACAAACAATAACAAGCCGATGAATGGTGATGCGATACCAATTGTCTATGTTCTTCTCCTCCTGCTTGACTAAGCGGAGTTTGCGCTCCGGATAATAGATAAGCGTGCACAGATTGCGTATTTCGTAATCGCGCAACGTGTCTGAAAAAAGGTCATTCAACTTGCGGCGGATATTGCCAGAGGCATTCTTCAGCACGTGTTGAAAAGCTTCGTTCTCGCCATGAATATCGGCAAGGAAGTGCTCAGTGCCCTTAGGAAGGTTGAGAATCGCCTCCAAATTGATGATTTCCGTACTCGCATCGGCAATGGTGGGAAACTGCTTGGCAAGCAATTCCAAGTAGCGGCGGTCGCCGCCAAGGTCGTAAACTGGTTTATTAGTTTCCATAATTGATTGGTTTAGGTGGTTTTCATCATAGAACTGGCACGATGGCCATACTTGGGAGGCAATGGCATGAAGCCCTCGCCGAGCATCAACCGGCTGCCTAATGTGGCAATTACACCCCGCGCATATCCCACAGCAGAGAAGCGGGACAGCAAATGGCGCAAACGGTCTTCATCATAATCTCGATACTTTATGGCCGTATAAAGGTCACAAAGATGACGCATGGAAAGATCTCCTTTCCGCTGTAAGAAACGAAAGTTGAGAATAAGCGTGACCACACCGCGCAATTCGGCATCCTCCTTCTCAAGCACCTCACCCCATTTTTCTTTTTTCAAATCACTATCCGTGAGCAATTTGTCGGTTGGCAAAGCCTCTTTTGACTTTGGATGCTTGGATGGATAGCGGGCTATGGCCGCCGTATCAACGGGGCCGACGCTGAGCGAGAGTGTTTCAATCGCGTCTTTGACAAGCGAAAGTACGCCCTCATCTGCCGCAAACAAGAACATACGCCGCCAAGAAGTAGCATCCAAGTCATGGAACACTTCCATTTTTTCCTTGGGAAGACGTCCATCGGGAGTTGTGTCAATTGCTGTATGAAGCAACACGCCCACAGCCTCATGCTCCGCAGCGGTCATGTAATGGATATAGCGCGTGTCAATTACCTTTCCGTAAAGTCGAAGAGACAAAGCCGCCATATCCGCAGACGTAATCCTCGAAGTGAGTAAACAGTTTGACACAACATCTATGTAAGCGTTCCACGACAGTTTTCGCAGTCGGTCAGCCTCCCCATCCGAAGTGGCCATCAATGCATCAACATGAGTCACCATCCTACGCTGGTAAGCCCATTTCTTCTGCACCTTGCCCCATCGGTGCTCATAGCGGTAACGAAATGCATCCAGTTGCCCATGCGGAGAAAGCACTACGCCACAGTTTTTACGCAAAGATTGTTGAGCGACTATCGCCACATGAATATCCCACATAGAATGTATGTGGACTACATCTGGACGAAACTCCTTCAATTTGGCTTTGAAATTGTCTCTTCGGGTAACCACAGAGACAACCGCACCCAAACGACTTTGGGCGGCAGCAAGCGTGGAGAGATAGCTGGAAAGCAAATCTCCCTTCCTCACATTGTTAATATAATGCAGGACACGCATCAAATCTTATGGGTTATAAAATCATCTTTATTGGAACGCCAATAACGTATCTTGAAGCCAAAGTTGTGCCATAGCAGCCACAATTCATAAGGGAAAATGCGCCAAGCGGGCAATGCCTCACCCAGACAAGCCAATGCCCGATGCCCCAACCACGACCGAAGAAGCACCGTGGACAAGATTAAGCATCCCGCCAAAGCAACAAGCACCCACCGTTGGGTCATTATGCCATACGCAAAAGACAGCAACATCGTCAAGAAACTGGCATGCAAGGCCACTTGCCCTACGTTATGCCGCCAACGATGAGCCGCAGAGCGAAGCATATGGCGACGGTCTTCAAGATAATAGAGCTGCTTATTGCGCCACTCCTTATCGGTTGGGCACTGCTCCACCAGCACACCTTCGGGCGAGTTTTCAATTATTGCGGAGTCCTTGTCACGCCGGGCATAATCATTGACGATAAAGTCATACTCTCCGCGCAAATATTTCAGATTGCTTCTGAAACCATCTTGACGCTCAAATTCCGACCGGCGAAACATCAAGGCATTACCTTCACAACGATAAGCGGTGCCCCGACGCATCTCATGCATAAGATAAAGGCTTGCATAAGAGCGGACAAACCGGCGGAAAGACGGTGTATCGTCATCATAACGAGTGTGTCCCAACACCAAATTAACCTCTTTGCCCGCATGACGCGCCATCGCCCGCAACCATTGGTTGCTTTGCGGGCGGCACGTTATGTCGGTTATGAGCAGCCATTCTGTCTCCGCCGCTTTCTCACCTACGGTTATCGCAAGTTTCTTTCTGCTCATATAGCGGGAAGACTCAGGAATATAAGTGGAATAGAGATGTGGATTGGATGCGTACTTCTTCAGCACATCATCCGTATCAGACTCCCCTTTCCAAAACACAACGATAACTTTGAACGGAGCCGGATAGTCCTGCTCCAAGAAAGCGGGAAGATTCTGTTCCAGCTCCATGGCATTGTCGTGGGGCGTTATGATAATGCTCACGGGCGGTAATTCCTCTGCCCCATCCTCTGCCCCAACGCTTTGCGTCTCCGTAGCATTGTCTTCATCCTCCGACAAGGCCTCACCTGCATCCCCAATGCGGGGATTTTCGTTCACGACAGGCCTACGCAGGAAAACATCCGTCAACATGGCGACAACAAAAAGCACCACCATGACGATGCCTAACACTATTGTTATATTGTCAATAACAACACTCATCTTCTATCTGCATCAAGACCTTACCCCTCACAAGCGAACAGTCTGTCGCTCAGACTTTGCAACGCACGTTGCTTATCTTCCCCGCGAATGAGGAAAGAGATGTTATAATTACTGCCACCATAACAAATCATACGCACAGGAACGCTTTTCAAGGCATCAATGGCCAAGTCTTCAAAGCCAAGATTATTCCAATCCAAGTCGCCCACAACGCATATAATGCACATTCCCTCATCTACCGTGACCGTGCCATAGTTCTTCAACTCACTCACTATCTCGGCCAAATGAGCAGCATTGTCTATGGTCATTGAAACTCCAACCTCGCTTGTCGCAATCATGTCAATGGATGTTTGATAACTCTCAAACACCTCAAACACCTTGCGCAAAAAGCCCGAAGCCCCCAGCATACGGCTCGACTTAACCTTTATGGCTACGATATTGTCCTTGGCGGCTACGGCCTTGAGTTTGCCACGTATCAGTTCATTATTGATTATAGTCCCCTCCGCATCTGGTTCTATTGTATTCTTCAAGCGCACAGGAATCCCCGCATATTTCGCAGGCTGCACACAGGTGGGATGAAGTATCTTTGCACCAAAATAAGCCAGCTCCGAAGCCTCCTCAAAGTTAAGCTGCCGCACGGCCTCGGTATGATCCACCACACGGGGATCATTATTATGGATACCATCGATGTCGGTCCATATCTGTATCTCATCCGCATCCAATGCCACACCAATGAGAGAAGCCGTATAGTCACTGCCTCCCCGCTGAAGGTTATCCACCTCGCCAAAGGCATTGCGGCAAATAAAGCCCTGCGTGAGATAGACCTCACTGTCGGGGTGTTCCTTCAAGATTGCCGCCAAATGCTCGCGAATATACCGCGCGTCAGGCTCTCCATTCTTGTCCGTGCGCATGAAATCAAGCGCGGAGAGCAAAGACACTTTCACGCCTTTTTCCTCCATATAATTGGCCATCATGGTAGTACTGAGCACCTCGCCCTGCGCCACGACCTGCTTCTCCTCAAAACTGGTGAAGAGTTCCTTGGTGAAAGACCGCAAAAAGGCAAACTCTTCTTTCAAGAATGCCCGTGTACGCTGCTTGATTGCCTCCGTCTCATAAAGCACTTCAACGTGCTCCATATACTTCCTTTCCAAGCCATTGATCACCTCATTGGCACTTTCCGGATTCTTCTTGTACAAGTATCCCGATATTTCAACAAGCGAATTGGTCGTACCACTCATAGCAGAGAGAACCACAAACGTAGGCTCACCATCACGAGTAACCAAATTTGCCACCGACTTCATTCTGTCGGGTGTTCCAACAGATGTACCGCCAAACTTCCTTACTATCATTTTCCCCTCCCAATTTTAATGATTACGGTTGGCCAAATCTTGCGCCTCAGCATCCTCCTCAGCCATCTCTCTCTGCCGCTCGCCATCATCAATAAGGCTGAACGCCTTCTGCTTGCAGCGATACACCTTGCCAGGGAACTGATCGATGAGGTGAATATTGTGAGTGGACATTATCACGGCCGTGCCCTCACGGCTCGCTTTCTGCAACAGCGACACGATGCTGGCCGCCGTTTCAGGGTCAAGATTACCCGTTGGCTCATCGGCTATAATCATTTTGGGCTTGTTCAGCAGGGCACGCGCTATGGCTATGCGCTGCTGCTCACCGCCCGAAAGCTCGCTGGGCATTTTATCACGCTTATCGCTCATGCCTACCTCTGCCAACACATCGTCAATGCGGCGGTCAATATTCTCCCGCTCTGTCCATCCCGTGGCTTTCAGAACAAAATACAGATTGCGATATACCGTGCGATCGTGAAGCAACTGAAAGTCTTGGAAAATAACGCCCATCTGCTTCCGCAAAGCCGGAACGCGACTACGGCGTATGCCTAAAAGGCTCTCGCCAAGCACATTGGCACGAATAGCATCTGACGGATCAATATCTAATTCACAATAAACGGTCTTCAGCAATGAGCTTTTACCCGACCCAACACGGCCGATAATATAAATAAACTCACCCTCTTCCACTTGGAAGTCAACCTCTTTCAGAACGAGTTTCTCATCCTGATATATATTCGCCTTTTGATAGTCGATTAGCATTTTCTCTTTCTAAGTTCTGATGTTCGGCAAAGTTAAGCATTTTTCTTCAAAAAGAAAGGTGGCAAATAACGGAAAAATAACCACTTTCTTGTTTTTTCGCCTACAATGACAAACGCTTCAATAATTTTCAATGATCCACTTGTGCTTTTTCCGTTGCTTACCACTCAATCTCTGACGCACGAACAGTTGGAAGAAATCAAAAGAGATTCCTGCCGCAGGAGCATTAAACATGGGATAGCCCGGAGCTGGTTTCACCGCATTCTTGTCTATCTGCCGCGACTTCCCCCATACCTCCACCTCATCGAGAGTGTTAAACTTGGGAAGCAATGCCACCGTGTCCGTCAGCTGCGACCGCTCCATAGACAGGGAGACGAAGCCCGAGTGCGTCAGCGTAAGACTGCGAAAAGGGCGCATGAGTTGATACTGCCCAAGATAGTTGGTCTTCACTTGTTCGCCCATATTGGTCATTACCAACACATCACGCATGGGGACGCCCGTCTCCATATTAACAACAACGCCCCTACGCTGAGCAACAACGCGTGGGAAAACACAACATACGATTACAAGAAGCAACACTCTGTTCATTCTGCGCACATCTATTTTTCAACAAAAGTAAGCGTTTTGTTTCTACTCCGCAAAATCTTGCTTCAAAATTAAGTACATTTAAACCATCCTCTCCCAAGCAAGCCTAACCATTTGGTTAAATTCACATAACATAACGTGAGTTCAACGATACATTGTCGCTGATGGCAGCATTAGGCAAACAGCCACACAGAAAAAGTCCTCACACAGGCTGACGACAACAGTGAAGCATTAATCGTTAAAAAAGACTAAAAACACAAAGCTTTTAACGGGCTTTCTGATTATTATAACTAATTTTATCATCAAGAACATTCTTCAACATAAGAACCGAATTATTAACTTTAATGTTATTTGTCTTTATGAAGAAAACTTTAATTGTAATCACGATGCTGGCATCGGCTTTATTGCCATCATCAAAAGGCATGTCGCAAACTGCGCGGCCACTGCCAAAGCCCGGCGTGCGGCAATCGCTTCCATTGCTACAAAAGATTCAGCCAAAAGGGAAAGTAATCAACAAAAAGCAGTTCAAGGGGCTTCAAGCTGTTGACGCATCGACAACACTGTGGGTCAATGCTAAAGGCGGTGGTGAAACTGGATACTTCTCTTTTCACCCCACAAGCCCACTGACCCTTACCAAGTTCACAGACACCGACAGCTATATTGCCCGTAATGGCGTCCAGATAGCCGATGGCCATCTGTACGGAGTTTATTTCCAACGCTATGGAGTTGGCTACGGTGAGTTGACACTCTATGACTACGACCTCTCCACATGGACAGGCAGTGGAACAAGCTACGACCGCTTTGACTTGGCCGCGCTGGAGACCGCACAAGCTGCTGATGGCACGGTTTATGGAGAGTTCTACAATGCCACAGCAAGCAACACGGAATATGAACTGGGGACAGTTGACTACCGCACAAGAACCCGCACTACATTCGGAAAAACATCGCGCCGCTATGTGGCAATGGGAATAACGAGCGACAACCTGCTCTACGGCATCGCTTCTGATGGCAACTTGTATCAAATTGACAAGACAAACGGAGCGGAATCTCTTATAGGCTCCACAGGCCTGACCCTTACCGATGATTGGGGCGGACCGTATGAGCAGACGGGAGAAATTGACCAAAAGGACAACATATTCTATTGGTATGCGCAAGACTGCGACTATAACACCGCACTCTATACTGTTGACTTGTCGACTGGCGCAGCAACAAAGATTGCCGAATCAAACATGACTATGGTCGGTATGACCCTCGCCGCTGCCACTACATCCACCGATGTTCCTGCAACCGTGAGCAATCTCAACGTGAAGTTTGACGGCACAGCTCTGACTGGTAAGGTTTCGTTCTCCATGCCAACTCACACTGCTGGAGGTATGTCAATCAGCGATCCTCTGACATATACCATAACGGCCAACAATTCCCAAATGGCTACAGGAACGGCATTGCCTGGCAAAACTGTTGAGGCAGACATATCCCTCCCCCATAGCGGGCAATATAACTTTGACGTAACTGTTACCAACAACTCTGGCACATCGGCCAAATCGTCAATCAGCAAATGGGTGGGCTATGAGGCACCAGAGCCTGTAGGCAACTTAAAAGCATCTGTTTCAAACGGGATTGTAACAATCTCATGGTCCGCGCCGACAATTGGAGTAAATGGTGGTGCTCTGTCATCGCTTACTTATGACATTTACCAGCTGAAAGGCAGAGACACCACACTGGTTGCAAAGGGAATAAACAGCACCTCATACGTTGATAATGTCTCAGAGGTACAACTATCCAACTACGTCTATGCCGTGAGAGCTGTCAATGGCGATGCTGCCGGAGCTTTTGCCAATACCGCTTCAATTATTGCTGGTCAAGCTATAGAACCAAACTGGAGCTATGAGTTTCAAGGCGCAAACGCCCTTTCGTTATTCAAAGTTATCGATGGTAACGGCGATGGTAACACTTGGTGGTGTAACGGAGTAACCGGATACGGTGCCATGAGCAATCAGGGACGCGCAACTTTGGCCAGTGACGAATGGCTTGTGACCCCGCCAGTACACCTTTCATCCGACCGTATTTATACCATTGCCTTCCGCGTAAGGAATATGATGGACTCACCGCGCAACACGCTGGAAGTGAAGTATGGGACGGAAGCCACCCCTGATGGCCTCAGCAAAACCGCCTTGGAGACATTTAGCCCAGACTATGCCGAGACCAACGGAGATTGGCAAGTGTGCCATGCAGACATCATCCCCGATGCTGACGGCTATTTCTATTTTGGTTTCCACGATAATACAGAAGCAGCAGACAAATACCAACTTGCTGTGGACAGCATAACCATTACCAAGGGAGGATTCTCAAGTGCTCCGGACTCTGTGACCAACCTCAGCATGACTGTCGCAGAAGAAGGTAAACTGGAAGCCACGCTGAAATTCACCGCAGCAACACGAACCATAAATGGGAAAACTATCTCCTACGTTGAAAAGTTCGAAATCCTACGCGATGGAACACTTTTAGCCACCATCCCCCAAACAGTTGGAGGGAACATGGTTACATATACCGACTACAATGTGCCGACCAATGGCTACCACACCTATGAGATTGTACCATATTTAGATGGAAACCCTGGTCGCGCGTCTTCGATACGAGCCTATATCGGTCTTGACTTACCAACTATTCCAAAGGGAGTTACCTTCGCCGATGAAGACAAAAGCCTAAAAGCAAGCTGGAATGCCTTTGGAACAAAAGGAATACACGGTGGCTACATTGCCCCCGAAGAGGTCAGCGTGTCATTCTACACCTTGGAGGTGGGCGATTACGGTTATGAAGTTGGCGATTCGCTCACAACAAGCACACAGGGCAGCATAACCGTGTCGGTACCTTTCGATGCAAGCATCACCACGATGCCCGATGGAAAAACGCAGACATTGGCATACTTCACCGTAAGGGCTAACAACAGAATAGGTCATAGCGACTACACTTCTGTTCGCGGCGTTGTCGTAGGTCCGAGCATACCCCTGCCTTTTAGCGAGAGTTTCCGCGGTGGTAATCTGGACAATGGATTCGCTTCACTGTTGGGCAACGACCAATATAACGCTCGCTTTACCGCAGCCTCTTGGCAAGTCGTTACCGACACCTCTTCGGACAGCGATGGCGGAAGCCTTAGATGGTCGGCTTATAGTCAGGACAATTATGGCAGCGAAGTTGTATATACCATCCAGCCCGGCGATGAGACATCTGTAAATATGCCGAAGGTGGCATTAGCTGGTGTCGACAATCCACGCCTCAGCTTCGATCTGTACTCTGTACACAGCAATGAGGCACACCTGCAAGTATTGGTGCAAACTCCCGATGGAATCGATCACAAGATTGCCGATTATGACCTTACTCAGACTTCGGCTAACGGATGGACGAATTACCAAGTAGACCTAACTCCATATACTGACGAACGCTACGTAATTGTAAAATTCAACGGTGTGGCCATCGGTTCTAATATCAACATAGGCATTGACAATATCGATATCCTCGACCAGGTTGAGCACAACATGACTGTCAAGGACATCACCACTCCCGAGAGTGTCGTTGCAGGCAAGAGCGGTAAGGTAATTGCCAAGGTCCGCAACATAGGTGCACAATTAGAAAATGGCTACAGCGTTGTGCTCTATGCCAACAATGAGGCTTGCGACACCGTCACAACAGATAAACAGTTACGGTCAATGGAAATCGATTCTGTTGAACTTGCTCTGCCAGTGCGTATAAACGAAAGTGCCGAAGTGCTCAACGTGAAAGCAGAGGTCGTGTTGGACAACGACATACTTGCCGAAGACAACATTTCTGCATCTAAAAAAGTAAAAGTCGTGCAGTCACCTTATGGACGCATAAACGACTTGAACGCAAAAGCTGCCGATGGCGGACGCGCATCACTTTCTTGGGGCAACCCAGTGCTGCCTGAACCAGAGACGGTTACTGACGGCTTCGAAAGTTACTCTCCTTTCTCAAAGCAATTAGGGCTGTGGACCCTCATTGATGGCGACAAGGGTAATACAGGTGCTTTGCAGCCCTCTTCCACCTATCCTGGACAAGGAGAGCCAGCCGCTTTCATTGCATTCAACCCAGACTGGTGGATTGAGGACATGACGTGGGTAAACCCAGGCTTGTCTCCATACGATGGCGGACAGTACGCTGCAGCAATCTATGCCCTTGACAGTAACAACAAGTTAGTAAATCAAGACAACTGGATCATCTCACCGAAACTGTCAGGCAGACGACAGGTGGTGTCGTTCTACGTTATGAATATCGCAGCCGCAGATGGCGATACAAGCTATACAGAGAACTTCGATGTGCTCTACTCCACTACTGATACCGACACCACTTCCTTTGTAAAGCTGGAGAGCAACAAGGCCGATGGCACAATTGGATTCAGTACTGGCGCAAACTGGAAGTACATCTCTATGGAATTGCCCGAGGGGGCACGCTATTTTGCCATCCATCATAACACGTTGGGACGCAATTCCTACATCTTTGGTGTTGACGATGTCAATTATGAGCAGCTTGCTACTGGTGCAGACGACAATATTACTGGGTTTATTGTCTACTGCGATGGCAAGGCTATTGGTAGTGTTGATGGCGACAGCCGCTCATTTGTTTATGACGGTGCAGAAGGCGACCATACCTACAATGTTACGGTATTGTACACGGCCGATGATGGTTCTGTCAACGAGTCTGGTTTCTCCAACGATGCCTCACTCACCGTTACAGGCATCCAAGGTGTTGCTGCCAATGCAGAAGGAATGTATAATGTTTACACTGTCGATGGCAAAGCCATAATGATTGATGCCAAGAGCCTCAAAGAATTGAAGCCTGGTGTTTATATCATTAACGACAAGAAATACATTATTAAATAAATCATTATCCCCTGTCAAGGCGGTCTTATGACTGTCCTTGCCAGGGGATGATTACTTAATGAGTAGAAGTTAAAGACTTACTAACAAGCAGCCACATTAACCCTATTTCCCTTACCTTTATCATGCAAAATATGCAGGCAACGCTACTGGTCAAGCTTCAACAAAAAAGCGGTAAATCACGCTGCGCACATGCCATATAAAAAATAAAGGGCAAAACGCCGTGCCACAACGATTTTAACCCTTTATTCTTATTTCAGTTTCTTACTTAGTTGGCCTTTGCTGTTGATACGCAGTTCTATAACATAGGTGGTAAAAGCATCGGGCAAGCCGATACTTACATCGTAATAGAGGGCATCACCAGTCGCGTGGGAGAATGCTATACCACGCAAAATACACCGAGTCAGGAACTCTGCAGGAACAAATTGAGCAAATTCCGCTTTGCGAAAGTCATGGCTATACACAAGTTCGCCGTGATTATACGTTGTTATGCGCGCCACATTGTCCAAATACATATTGTCCACCTCTATGCCTTGATCGTTGTAAGTGGATCGGACAACCTGATCCGAGGTCGTTTCCACGTGTATACGGGTATCGAAATACCCCATGTCATTACTTACGACTGTGTCGGCATCGTACGTACGGAAAGTATTTAGCGCGTAAGGGCGCGGACGTTCAAACTCCGTTTCCAACACATGGCTGGTGCTTTTCACGAATCGCACCTCATCGCCCGATGGATTTGCGAGTTTGAGCTGATGGGCAGACTGAGACGTTATCTTGTAATGATTGGTATGATTCCCTTGCAAATAAATAGAATCGTTCGCAACCCAAAACTTTACAGGCAGACTTGTGGTGTCCGGATAGAAGATACTGTCACCTTTGGCCATAAAAGCAGCCTCCCCATCGTCAAGCAACCAAATGCCTTGCAGCATCTTTTTGGCTTGTGGGTCTTCCTTATGCTTGCTCTCCTCTCCCTCTTGCCGCTTGCAGGCAAAGAGAGAGAGGAGGCCAAACGCTAAAACGAATAATCGAGAATAGCTCATCAATGCTTTTATTTGCCAACGCAATGGTATTCGAAACCATGCTCCACAACATCTTCTGCATCGAAAATATTGCGTCCATCAATGGCCAACTTGCGGTTCATGGCTTTGCCTATGACATCCCAGCTGGGCATACGGAACTCTTTCCACTCTGTGAGCAGCAACAAAGCATCTGCTTCGAAGACGGCATCATACATATCCTTGCAGTAAGTGATGTCGGGTTGCTCCGTTTTTTGGCTCATCCTGCGGCGACACTCGTCCATCGCCACAGGGTCGTAGGCACGGATTTTGCATCCTGCTTGTTGCAGCAGGTCTATGATGACCAAGGCTGTGGACTCGCGCATGTCATCGGTTTCAGGCTTGAAAGACAGTCCCCAAAGAGCTATAGTCTTGCCTTTAAGCGTTTCTCCCGCGTAGGCTTTCTGTAATTTCTCGAAAGGAACTTTCTTTTGCATGGCGTTCACCTCCTCCACGGCTTTCAGCACCCGCATGGAATAGCCTTCCTTATCGGCGGTTTTGATGAGTGCTTTTACATCTTTGGGGAAGCAGCTTCCACCATATCCGCAACCAGGATAGAGGAATTTGCGGCCGATTCGCGTATCGCTTCCTATACCTTGCCGCACCATGTTGACATCAGCCCCCACGCGCTCACACAGGTTGGCGATGTCGTTCATGAACGAAATACGCGTAGCAAGCATAGAGTTTGCAGCATATTTCGTCATTTCCGCAGAGGGAATGTCCATGAATATCACGCGGAAGTTGTTCACAAGGAACGGCTTGTAAAGGCGGGTAAGAAGCTTTTTAGCCTCCTCGCTTTCCACACCGACCACCACACGGTCAGGACTCATAAAATCTTTGATGGCGTTTCCTTCTTTCAAAAATTCGGGATTGCTTGCCACATCGAACTTGATGTCCACTCCCCTGCGGTCGAGTTCCTGCTGAATCGTGGCACGCACCTTGGCCGCCGTGCCCACAGGCACAGTGCTTTTTGTCACCACAACCATATACTTGTTGAGGTTCTCGCCAATCGTTTTGGCCACTTCCAGCACGTAATGCAAATCGGCCGAGCCATCCTCGTCGGGGGGAGTGCCAACGGCGGAGAATACAATCTCTTGCTCATTGAGCACTTCGGGAAGACAAGTGCTGAACTTGAGGCGACCGGCACGCACATTTTTCAGCACCATCTCATCGAGTCCCGGCTCATAGATGGGGATTTCGCCACGCTGAAGCCGTGCGATCTTCTCTTCATCTACATCTATACAAGTGACATTGGCACCCGTATCGGCAAAGCAAGTGCCAGACACAAGTCCCACATATCCTGTTCCTACAATAGCAATATTCATGGGTTATTATTTGAATTGTCTTTCTTTAATCAAACAAGTCAGCCTCGTTCAGTACGTTTCCGTGCAAGTCTTTCTCCGAAGTGAGCACATCCTGGGCATCAATAGGCCATTGTATGCCTATCGTGGGATCATCCCATCGGATGCTGGCCTCTTGCTGGGGCGCATAACCGTTGTCCACTTTATAGGTGAATGTAGCCTCTTCGCTCAGCACCACAAACCCATGGGCAAAACCACGTGGGATGAAAAGCTGCCTTTTATTTTCTCCGCTGAGTTCCACAGCCACATATTTACCAAACGTGGGAGAACTGCGACGGATGTCAACAGCTACATCGACTACTTTTCCCTGAATGACACGCACAAGCTTGGCCTGGCTGTATTCTCCTTTCTGATAGTGAAGGCCACGCAGCACACCATAGCTGGAGTGGGACTCGTTGTCCTGCACAAATTCCACGTGGTGGCCAATATGTTCATCAAACTCAGCCTGCTTCCATGCCTCAAAGAAATAGCCGCGAGGGTCGGCGAACACCTTGGGTTCTATAATCCACACGCCCTCTATCGCTGTTTTGATATATTCCATGATGGTTGTTTTTTGTTTCTTTGGCGGCAAAGTTAACAATTATTCCTCAAATGGCGGATAAAAGCGCGGCGAAAAATGTTGCGGGATGATTTTCGCAAATGTTTTACTTGCTCATTTCCCTTAAAATGATTAATTTTGCACACGTGAATGGACTAGAACGTCATATAGAAGTGCTGCTTTTACGTAATGACTGCGTAATCGTTCCCGAATTGGGCGGTTTCGTGGCTCATCATGTTGACGCACATTACAGCGAGAGCGAACACCTGTTCTTGCCACCATCACGCACGCTTGGTTTCAATCCGCAACTGACAATGAACGACTCACTGCTTGTGCAGTCGTATGCCGATGCCTACGATTTGAGTTATCCAGAGGCACTCGGGCGCGTGGAGCAGGATGTGGAACAAGTGCGGCAGATGCTGGAAGAGGAAGGACTTTGCGAACTGAACGACTTGGGCACGCTCTATAAGAACGAGGAGGGCAAGTTGAGCTTCGACCCATGCGAGTCGGGGATTCTCACGCCATCCCTTTATGCGCTTGACAGCTTTGAGATCAAGCCGATAGCCCAAAAGGAATGTTTGCTGCAGACGGAACAAAGCACAACTTCCCAGATTGCCTATATAGGGCGTGACGAAAAAAGCGGGCAACGGGTTGTGAGCATCAGCCTGCGTGCCATTCGCAATGCAGCTGTTGCCGCTTGCGTGCTGGCCGCTTGCTTCTTTGTCATTTCGCCCGTCAAGGTGCAGCAGATGCAGGGAGACTATCCCGTGAAGAGTGGCGTACTTTCCAATTTGTATAGCAACAACTCCAACGCCACCCCGTCCAAGCCCATAAAGCTCACTGTTCCAGCAAAGCCAACAACTCCGAAGAAAGCGGCCAAGCATTATTGGACCGTGGTGCTTTGCACCCATGTGCCCATGAGTGGTGCACAAGCTTTCTGCTCGGCCTTGCAGAAGCAGGGATATAATGAGGTGCGCATCCTTGATAAGGACGCCAACGTGAAAGTGGTGTATGGCCAATACAACACGGAGGAACAGGCGCACCAAGCATTGCACGAGATGAAGCCCGACAAATATTTCAACACGGCGTGGGTACTTCGCGTTGCAGAATAACAAGTCTACGATAAATGAAACGAGTCAGATGCCCTAAATGTGAGAATTTCATCACATTTGATGAGACGCAATACGAGGCTGGGCAACGTTTGGTCTTCGTCTGCCCTAACTGTAGCAAGCAATTTGCCATCAAGCTGGGCGTTGCGAAGTTGCGGAATACGCAGAAAGAAGAAAACTCATCATCCCCTCAGGTGGAAGCCCCGTATGGAAGCCTGACGGTGATAGAGAATGTGTTTCATTACAAGCAAGTCATCCCCCTTCAACTCGGCGAGAATGCTATTGGCAGATACCAAAAAGGCAATCCCGTCAACTGCCCTATCGAGACGGTTGACCCCAGTGTGGATCTCACCCATTGCTATATCAATGTGAGTTATGACAAGAATGGCCGTTTGAAATACGTTTTGCGCGATGGCCCAAGCTATACAGGCACCTTTGTGGGGACAGAGATTCTTGGCGACAGAGAACGCCGCGTTATCGAAGACGAGACGCTCTTCACTTTGGGAGCCACCACTTTGATACTTCACGCCGTGAAATGATGTTCGCGCGAGCAAACATACCTGCCCAATACCTTATGCTGTGAAGCAATTGACAAAAAAGTTTGGCTTTACATACAAGTACGAAAAGACAAATTAAATACATTCACGGTCGAACCCTATCACGAACGTACTTTATATTTAGCCCAAAACTCTAAGCATCTTTTATTCGGCTTGTTTGGTATCATCTTTATCACGATGGCAAACAAGTCCTTCCAAGATGCAGCATGTTGCCTTTGATCCAGCATTCATGCCGCAATGCGTTTGCAAGACAAAGAAGTTTGTCTTGCTGCCCAAAATATCGTTCTATTGTCATAATGGTACTTTTTTGATTAAGTGTTTTGCAAGCCACGAGCAAAGCAATGGAAGAAGCGATGGCGACAATGGCAGTATACCACTCCCCCCCTCGCGCTTTAAGCACAAAGCGTTGTTTTGGATGTTCGGCAAAAGGTTATGTTTTGCACTACAAAACGTGCCCTTTTGCACGGCAAAACGATACGTTTCGTCACACAAAAGGGCACGTACTCCATTACTATATACTACCCGCCCAGTACCACCAAACCTCAACTCACTGAAATAAAGTAGGTTAAGACGGCAAAAGCAAGCATTTTCACTCTATAATTCCTGTTGAAGAAGGAACTGCTCGGCATGTTCCAAATCGGCGGGCGTATCTATTCCAACAGTCTCCACATCGGTCAGCCCCACCTTTATCTTATATCCGTTTTGCAGCCAGCGCAACTGCTCCAAACTCTCTGCTTTCTCCAAAGAAGATTGCGGAAGTGCTGTTACGGCGCGCAACACGTCTGCACGATAGGCGTAAAGGCCGATATGCTTCAAGAATGGATAGGCCAAAAGCCACTCCTGCTTCTCCTTGCCACGGACAAAGGGAATGGGCGAGCGCGAAAAATAGAGTGCAAAGCCCTCATTGTCGACCACTATCTTGGGCGAATTGGGATTTTCTATGGCCTCAATGCTCTCAAAACGCTTTCCCAACGTGGCAATCTGCGTGGCAGGATGACGGAATGCGTCCATCACCGTGCGAATTTGCGACTCTTGAATGAAAGGCTCATCGCCTTGTACATTAATGGCCACATCATAATGGCCACCTATTTTGTCCAAAGCCTCACAGATGCGGTCTGTGCCACTTTGGTGATCCGCACGCGTCATGACGGCATTTCCACCAAACTGAACTACCGCATTGAAGATGCGCTCATCATCGGTGGCCACATAAACCTGCGGCAACACCTTGCTTACCTGCTCATAAACACGCTCTATAACCAGTTTTCCGCCCAGCATGGCCAAAGGCTTTCCCGGGAATCGCGATGATGCGTATCGTGCAGGAATGATTGCTACATATTCCATCTCTGCTTCTTTCTTACTTTATGATGTGAAGCCACTTCAACGGTGTCTTCACCAATCGGGCTATCTTGTTGTCTTTCTTTTTCTTAGGCAAGAGGAATTCATCACGAATATCATATTTCGTAGTGCGCACCTCTGGCTGAGCCGCTGCCTTGCCACCACGACCACGACCACGCTTACGGCTCTTTTTGGCTGCTGCATTCTTGGGTTGAGAGGCTTCGCCTTGCTTGGGCTGAGCGGGTTGCTGCTTCGGCTGAGTGGACTGTTGTTTGGATTTATCACCCTTGCTGGCCTGCGACTGCTGTCTGCGCCTGTTGTTTCTTGGCTGAGCATCCTGTCCCTGTTTCTCTTTTCCGCCTCCCTGCTGCTGCATGGGCTGCTGCTCCTTTTTAGGTTGCTGTTCCTTTTTGGGCTTCGGCTGGCGTTGTTGGCTACCCTGTCGCTTCTCTTTTTCCTGTCCTTTCTCCTGCTTCTGTTCGGGCTTCTGCGGCTGTCCATCAGCCTTTTCCGCCCTTTGCTTGTTCTGTCGGTTGCGGCTCTTCTTGTCCTTATGGCTCTGCTGGTCGCGCGCGTCACGACGGCGGCTCTTAGCACTCTTGCCCTTGCCTGGTTTAGCCGCGGCCTTATACTCGGGAACCGCACCCAACTCTTCTGCCAAGGGCACTTTCTCTACTGCCTTTTCCAAGAATTTCTCAATCTGTTGGAAATAATAAATGTCTTGATCGCTGACCAGCGTGATGGCCACACCATCACGATTGGCACGCGCAGTTCGGCCTATGCGATGAACATAGTCCTCTGCGTCACGGGGCACATCGAAATTGATAACCATCGTGATGTCGTCAATATCAATGCCGCGCGAAAGAATGTCCGTTGCCACAATCACGTCTATCTTGCCGCTCTTGAACTGGAACATCATCTCATCACGCGCCGCCTGATCAAGATCGGAATGCATTTCCCCACAGTTCACGTGCATACGCTGCAACGAAGCGGCTATCTGTTTGACCTTCTGCTTCGAACCAGAGAATATTATCACACGATTGAGGTCACCTGCCTTGAAAATATCCTTCATGATGGCCATCTTCTGTGTCTCATAGCACACATACGCCTTCTGCTGGATTTTCTCTGCCGGCTTGCTTACAGCCAGTTTCACCTCTACGGGGTTCTTGAGAAGCGTCTTGGCCAGTTCTTCTATCTTGTCGGGCATTGTTGCGGAGAACATGATGGTTTGCACCGTGGGGGGCAACTTACGTGCTATGGAGAGAATATCCTCCGAGAATCCCATGTCGAGCATACGGTCGGCCTCATCAAGCACAAAGAAACTCACCTTAGACAAATCGACATTGCCCAACGACATATGGGAGATGAAGCGACCAGGCGTGGCTATGACCACGTCAGCACCAAGCGAAAGGCTCTTCAACTCTTGATCATAGCGATTGCCATCGTTTCCGCCATAGACGGCCACGCTCGAAACGCCCTGCAAATAGTAGGAAAAGCCCTGCATTCCCTGATCTATCTGCTGTGCCAACTCACGCGTTGGCGACATAATCAAACAGTTGATGGCATCCTTGGGATAGCCGCCATCGGCCAATTTCGAAAGCATGGGCAGCAAATAGGCTGCGGTCTTGCCCGTACCTGTTTGCGCAACGCCTAACACGTCACGCCCTTCCAAAATCTCGGGAATACATTTCTCTTGTATAGGTGTACACACCTCGAAGTGCATGTCGTCAAGAGCGTCAAGCACTTGGTCGTTTAAATCTAACTCGTCAAAATACATCTTGTTAAAGATTAAATGAATAATTTGTCCGTCACCAGTCCCTTTCGGAAGCGGAGACGAAGATTACCTTGGTGCCTGCTTATAGCAGAAGTATGCGATAAACGCAAAAACAATGTTTGGAATCCACGCCGCCAAGATGGGAGGGGTGTCGGCATTGATGGCAAACGTAGAAGAGACCGTCTGGAGCATGATGTAGCCAAAACTCAAGGCCAAGCCTATGCCCAAATAAAGCCCCATTCCTCCTTTTCGCTTTCTGGCCGAAAGGGACAGACCGATGATGGTAAGTATAAAGGAGGAGAACGACATGGCTATACGCTTATGGAACTCCACCTCGTACTGCACTACATTTCCAGAACCTCGGCTCGTCTGCTTGGAAATGTAATCAAGCAACTCGGGCGATGTAAAAGTTTCCTGCTGGCCTTTCGAATAAACCAAATCGGTGGGTTCCATCAATATAACCGTGTCCTTAACCGCCCCCGACACAATCTGCTCGCGCATTCCCACCAACGTCCGTATTTTCCAGTTGGTGGCCTTCCAATGATACTTGGCATCGGCTATCGTATCATACTGCACTTCCATCGCCGTCATGTGGCTCACCAGTTTCTTACCTTCGAAGTGGTCGAGCGAGAAGCCATAGCCCCGCTTGTAGCGGTCATCGTAATGCTGAATGTAAGCCACAGTGCCCTTTCCCACTTGCAACTGCACATTGTCGGCCGAAGTATTCTTCTTGGAATTGCGATAAAGCGACTCGAAATTTTGTCTGATAACAGTCCCGTGCGGAATAACAAAACTGTTAAGGTAGAATGTCACTCCGGCAATAAGCACGCATGAGAACATATAAGGACGCATAAGCCTATTGAACGACATTCCCGAAGCCAGCATGGCTATTATCTCCGAGTTGCCAGCCAACTTCGATGTGAAGAAGATAACGGCAATAAATACGAAGAGCGGCGAAAAGAGATTGGAATAATAAGGAATGAAATTGGCGTAATAATCAAAGATAATGGCATGCCAAGGCGCATGATACTTAGTAAACTTTGAGAGGTTCTCATTGAAATCAAACACCAATGCGATGGAGATTATCAGCACTATGGAGTAAATATAAGTGCCGATAAACTTTGAAATAATGTACCAATCAAGCCGCCCCAAAAGATTCTTGGGCGACATTTTCCGAAGTAACGCCAGCAGTCCCTCCCCCTTCCGCGCCGATTGGTCACGTTTGGAGAGTCGCGCCATGCTTTTCCCTATACCCAACTTCCTCATTCTCTCTTGTTATTCACGTTATCTTCTGCGGCCAAGCTGCTCTATAATCGATGCTTTCCACTGCACAAAGTCGCCTTTGATGATGTGGTTGCGCGCGTCTGTCACCAAACGAAGATAGAACGCAAGGTTATGAATGCTCGCAATCTGCATGGCCAGCAGCTCTCCTGCCTTGAACAGATGGTGAAGATACGCTTTCGATGTGATGCGGTCGATTTCGCATCCATCCGCATCAAGCGGAGAGAAGTCGGCCTCCCACTTCTTGTTGCGCATATTCATCGTACCCTCATAACTGAAGAGCATTGCATTGCGGCCATTGCGCGTAGGCATCACACAATCAAACATATCCACGCCACGCTCTATGGCTTCCAATATGTTTTGCGGAGTGCCCACCCCCATCAAATAACGCGGCTTATCCTTGGGAAGAATCGCATTCACCACCTCTATCATCTCATACATTACCTCCGTTGGTTCACCAACAGCAAGTCCGCCGATGGCATTTCCCTCCGCGCCCTTGTCGGCGATAAACTTTGCCGCGTCCGCGCGCAAGTCCTTGTAAGTGCAGCCTTGCACGATGGGAAACAGTGCCTGATGATGCCCGTAAAGCGGTTCTGTCTCATTAAACCGCTTGATGCAACGGTCAAGCCAGCGTTGTGTCATCGCCAAACTTTTCTTGGCATAGGCGTAATCGCTTTCACCAGGCGGACATTCATCGAATGCCATCACGATGTCCGCGCCGATAACACGCTCTATATCCATCACTTTCTCGGGAGTGAAGAAGTGCTTTGAGCCGTCGATATGCGAGCGAAACTCACACCCTTCCTCCGTCAGTTTTCGGATTCCCGTTAACGAGAACACTTGAAAGCCACCCGAATCAGTAAGAATGGGACGATTCCAGCCGTTAAAGCCATGCAGACCGCCCGCAGCTTTCAGCACCTCACAACCCGGACGAAGATAAAGATGATACGTGTTGCCAAGTATAATCTGCGCCTTCACCTGATTGCAAAGCTCACTGAAATGCACTCCCTTCACGCTACCCACCGTTCCTACGGGCATGAATATAGGCGTGAGGATGTCGCCGTGATCCGTGTGTATGCAGCCAACACGTGCGTCACTGCAAGCATCCGTGTATTGCAAGTCAAACGTCATTTCGTCTCCTCCTTTGCTGTCTTGTTATCATCCACAGTCAACACGATGGGATTATCAACCTTTTCATCAGTAAGGGCAAAGTCCCACACCTGCTGCACGTTCTCCACATAATGGAAATCAACGCCCTTACGATACTTCTCCGGTATTTCCTCAATGTCCTTCTGATTCTCCGCACACATCACGATATCGGTAATACCCGCACGCTTGGCCGCAAGGATTTTCTCCTTGATTCCGCCCACGGGAAGCACCTTGCCGCGCAACGTTATCTCTCCCGTCATGGCCGTATTCTTACGCACCTTGCGCTGGGTGAGTGCCGAGGCAAGGGACGTGGCAATGGTTATGCCCGCCGAAGGGCCATCCTTGGGCACAGCACCTTCCGGCACGTGAATGTGGATGTCCCACTGGTCGAAGATACGGTAGTCAACGCCCAACGCGTCAACATGAGCCTTGACATATTCAAGTGCTATGACCGCACTTTCCTTCATCACATCGCCCAAATTGCCCGTCAGTGTCAGCTTACGGTTTCCACCTTTAGAAAGCGAAGTCTCTATGAACAGAATCTCACCGCCCACACTTGTCCATGCCAACCCTGTAACAACGCCCGCATAGTCGTTCCCTTGGTAAATGTCACGGTAAAAAGGCGGTTTTCCGAGCAATCCAGCCAACATATCGGGAGTTATCTTCTCCGAAGGCAAAGCCCCATCAATTACTTGACGGAAAGCGAGTTTGCGCAAAGCCTTGTTGACCTGCTTCTCCAGCTGTCGCACACCACTCTCCCGCGTATAGCTCTCCACGGTTTTCTCCAACGCGTGCTTGGTGAATTTCAGATTAGGCACAACGCCGTCAAGTCCTGTTTCCTTCAGCTCGCGCGGAACAAGATGCCGCTTGGCAATCTCTACCTTTTCCTCCGTAATGTATCCGCTCACCTCTATCACCTCCATACGGTCGAGCAAGGCGCGGGGAATAGAGTTCAAGTCGTTGGCAGTAGCTATGAAGAGCACTTTGGACAGATCGTAATCCATGTCGAGATAATTATCATGGAACGCACTGTTCTGTTCTGGATCCAATACCTCCAGCAAGGCGGAGGCCGGGTCGCCGTTGATAGTGTTCTGCGCCACCTTGTCTATCTCGTCAAGGATGAAAACGGGGTTGGACGAGCCAGCCTTTTGAATGTTCTTGACTATACGTCCCGGCATGGCACCGATGTAAGTGCGCCGATGACCGCGAATCTCAGCCTCATCATGAACGCCACCCAGCGACACGCGCACATACTTCCTGCCCATAGCCTCGGCAATGCTTCTGCCCAGCGATGTCTTTCCCACACCCGGGGGGCCATACAAACACAATATGGGCGACTTGAGATCGCCTTTCAGGCTAAGCACGGCCATATACTCAAGAATACGCTCCTTGACCTTCTCCATTCCGTAATGGTTGCGATCCAATACGCGGCGGGCACGCTTCAAGTCAAGATTGTCGGTCGTGTACTCACACCAAGGCAACGCAACCAGCGTCTGCAAGTAATTCACCTGCACACTGTAGTCGGGACTATGCGGATTGAGGTTGTCGAGTTTGGACAGTTCCTTGTCAAACACCTTGGCCGTCTCCTCCGACCACTTCTTCTTCTCGGCCTTCTCCCGCAGCTCTTTCTTGTCGGGCGTGTCCTCACCATCGCCCAGTTCCTCGCGTATGTTCTTGATTTGCTGCTGCAAGAAGTACTCTTTCTGCTGTTCGTCAAGGTCTACGCGCGTCTTCGAGCGAATACTCTGCTTGAGATTCTGAAGCTCAATATCGCGATTGATAATCCGCATCAGCTTAAACAAGCGCGCCTTGACGTTCTCCTCTTCCAACAGCGTCACCTTGTCGCGAATATCCCCAACAAGATTTGTTGCCACAAAGTTGACGGCCGTAGCATCCTCGTTGACATTCTGCAAAGCCATCGTAGCCTCATTGGGAATGTCATCGTTCATGCTTACATACTTACCGACCGCCTTGCGCAAGTCGGCAGCAGCCGTGTGAAACTCCTCATCGTCCTTTGCCGGATACTCCTCCGGCAATTTCTCGGTCAGTCCAACATAATAAGGCTTAGTGGCCGTAATTTCCTTCAGCTGACACCTTCCCATCGACAAGACGATGGCCGTGCGGTTGTCTTCCGAGCCGGGCAGGTCAAACACCTTAACCAGCTTTGCATAGACACCCGTGGGATAAATGTCCTGCTCCGTGGGCTTCTCCGTGTCCGGATCTTTTTGTGCAAAGATGCAGAAGTTTTCTTCGGTATGCTTATCCAAATACTCCACAAGCCGTATGCTGGCCTCACGTCCTATGAGAATAGGGGTCATCACACCGGGAAACGGAATCAAGTTGCGGGTTATCAATATCGGCGCTACGCCCTCCACATGAATGTCTTTCGACAACTCCGAGGGATTGCCGTCGTAGTCCGACACCATCATCCGTATGGTTGTATTTTGCTTCATATAGGTCTATTCCTCTATTTTAGCTTGCAAAGTTACGAAAAATAATCTGTATTGAGGAAAGATTCCGAACCGCTGCCCGTAAAATTATGTTTTTAAAAGCAGTTAAAACCACTTTTCAAAAATCATTATTGAATTTCGAATTCATTCCGTCAAGATGCAATGCCATGGCGGGCGTTGTGGCAACAGGTATCAGCCTTCCCGAAAAGCACGCCACGAAAGCATACATATTGGCGTGCGAAACGTGCGGTTTGACCACCCAAAACCATACCTTTCGCAAGGCAAAACGTTACGTTTGCGCAACCCTTTGACAGAAAACAACTTATACTTAGACCGAAAAACAGTTATAAAACAATCCGCATCGTGCAATCTTATTGACAGCACGATGCGGACTTTATCCTTTGGCAAAACGAAAAACGCCCCCATAAGCGCGGCGCGCCATCGCCGCCTCCTGCCTAAACTCGCAGAACCTGCTTCACGCCCTTCACCGTTCGCAGCTTCTTGACGAGGGTGTTGAGCTTCGACTTGTCATCGAGCTGCACAACAAGGTTGCCCGAGAAGAGGCCATCATGGGAGTCAATATTGATCGACCGCATCACCACTTTCTCGTCTTTGCTGATTATGCTGGTGATGTTGCTCACAATTCCGATGTCGTCATTGCCAATTATACGGAGCGTGATGTCGTAGCGCGATGAACCTTTGCCGCTCCATTGCGCCTTGACGAGACGATAGCCGAAACGGCGGCGCAGTTCTGGCGCGTTGGGGCAGTCGGTACGGTGTATCTTGATTCCACCATTTACCGTGACAAAGCCAAACACATCATCGCCATAGATGGGTCGGCAGCAGCGCGCCAAGGTGAAATCAATGCCCTTGAGATTCTGGTCGATGATGAGCACATCATCGTTCTTGACCACGGAAGACACGGCAGGATTCTCAAACTCAAAGTTTTGCGCACTCTCCGCCTCGCGTTCCTTGTTCTGTCCCTGCTCTTGCAAGGCCTGGTATTCATCAATGACACGGTTGGCATCCAGTTTTCCCTCGGCAATCTGCCGATAGAAATCGCTCGCCTCCTTGAATCCGAGTCTCCGGATGACATGGGAAAGCAGTGCATCGTCCACCTCCACCTTCTTGTTCTTAAACCTCCGCTCAAGCAATTCCTTGGCGTAGAGTCCCTGCTTCTGCTGCGTCTCTTTGAGCGAAAGGCGTATCTTGGCACGCGCACGCGAGGTGCTGACAATGCGCAACCACTCCGGCTTGGGGGTTTGATTGCTGGCCGTGGTCACCTCCACCGTGTCTCCGCTGTGCAAAACGGTGCGAAACGACACGTTCTTGCCATTCACCTTTCCGCCAACGCAGGCATCGCCAACGCGTGAGTGAACGTGATAGGCAAAGTCAAGTACGGTTGCGCCCTTGGGAAACTTGAGCAAGTCGCCCTTGGGGGTGAACACATAGACCTCGTCCTCATAGAGATTCATGCGGAACTGGTCCATCATCTCAAGATTGTCGCCCGCTTCCAGTGCCGCGCGGATGGAAGCCAGCCACTCATCCATGCCTCCTTCGGCCTTCACACCTTTATAACGCCAGTGGGCGGCCAACCCATGCTCGGCCACTTCGTCCATGCGCTCCGTGCGAATCTGCACTTCCACCCACTTCTTTTCCGGCCCAAGCACGGTGATATGCAGACTCTCGTAGCCATTAGACTTAGGCACGCTGAGCCAGTCGCGCAACCGCTTGGGGTTGGGCTGATACATATCGGTTACGATGGAGTAGATTTGCCAGCACTGCATCTTCTCCTTCTCCAGCGGAGCATCAATGATGATACGGATGGCAAAAAGATCGTAGATGCCCTCAAAGCCACATTTCTGCTTCTTCATCTTCTGCCAGATGGAGTGAATGGACTTCGTGCGCCCCTTGATGTGGTACTTCAAGCCTGCGGCATCGAGCCTTTCAGACACCGGCTGGATAAAACTCTTGATATAGGCATCACGCGAACGCTTGGTGGCGTTCAGCTTCTCCTTTATCATATAGTAAGCATCGTGCTCCAAATATTTGAGCGAAAGATCCTCAAGTTCGCTCTTCAGCTGGTAAAGTCCAAGTTTGTGGGCAAGCGGGGCATAGAGATAGCTCGCCTCTTCCGCCACTTCGCGCTGCGCTTCCTTGTTGGGCGTGTCACGAATCTGGCGCATCAGGCAAACGCGATCGGCAATCATGATGAGCACCACACGCATATCCTCTGCAAAAGACAGCAGCAAATTGCGGAAATTCTCACTCTCCACAACAGGCGTTTTCCGATAAAGCTGCTGCACACGCACCAGCCCCTGCAGTATGCTTGCCACGCCATCGCCAAACTCTCGCTTCGCCGTCTCCGTCTCATAGTGCCCCCGCAACACACTGTCGTAGAGCATGATGGCCAGCACGCTGTCCCGGCGCAGGCCAATATCTTCCGTTGCAATCTTCGCTGTTTGCAGCGCATTGAGTACCGGATTCAGTCCGAAGCGATCACGAACCACATGATGAGCTTCAAACTGTTTGGAAAAATGCGCTTGTAGACGGTCTTTGTCGGTCTGCGAGAATGCCTCTTCCAAACGCCCGCTTATCTCTGCGGTCAGCTTTTTGGCCGTTTCTTTCTCTTCTTCTGTAAATAGCGTTTTCTCTTCCATGAGCTATCCCCTTGTTAAATAACGGCAACAAAGATACAAATTTATCGTCATATATTTTCCGTTTTAAGAAAAAGTAAGTAAATTTGTGCATTAAACGCTTGACCATAAAGCCAAGAAGCAACTTTACCCAATAAATCAATGGATATGCTAACACAACAAGACTTAAAGCAACTCGCCTCCAAAGGCATCTCCGAAGAAAAGTTTCTCAAGGAAATGGACGACTTCAAGAAAGGCTTTCCTTACCTGAAGCTCGCAGCTGCCGCCACCGTGGGCAATGGAATCCTCGCCCCAACGGAAGAAGAACGCAACCGCTATATTGCCAAATGGGACGCCTACAAGCAGGGCGAGCACAAAATAATGAAGGTTGTGCCCGCCTCGGGAGCGGCCAGCCGAATGTTTAAGGACATGTTTGCCTTTCTCAACGCCGACTACGACACACCACAGACTGCATTTGAGCAAGAATTCTTCAACCGCATTCACCAATTTGCCTTCTTCGGCGCGCTCAATGAAAAGTGCATCGAGAACAATGGCAAGAGTGCAGACGAACTGCTGGCCAACAGAAACTACAAGGCCGTTGTGGCCAACATGCTGGAAGAAGAGGGACTGAACTACGGACAGCTGCCCAAAGGCTTGCTCCTTTTCCACCATTATGACAACGGCGCGCGCACACCCATGGAAGAACACCTCGTGGAAGCGGCACTCTACGCCAGCACAAGTGGCGAGGCACGCGTCCACTTCACCGTTTCCCACGACCACCTGCCCTTGTTCAAAGCCAAGGTGGCCGAGAAACTGGAGCAATACGCCCACCATTTCAACGTGCGCTACGACATCACTTTCTCCGAACAGAAGCCGAGCACGGACACGGTTGCGGCCAATCCCGATAACACTCCTTTCCGCAATGAAGACGGCTCACTGCTATTCCGCCCGGGCGGACACGGCGCGCTGATTGAGAATCTCAACGAACTGGAGGCCGACATCGTGTTCATCAAGAACATAGACAACGTTGTGCCCGACCGCTTAAAGGCAAGTACAGTCACCCACAAGGCACTCATTGCCGGAATACTCGTAGACATACAAGAGCAGGTGTTCACCTATCTGCGGAAACTTGACGCAGGAAACGTTTCCGAGAACGACCTTGACGAGATTGCCGCATTCGTTGAGCACACTCTCTGCTGCCATAACCCGAAGGCAAACGACGCGACCACAGCCGAAGAGCGGTTCGCCTACCTGCGCGGCAAGCTCAATCGCCCCATCCGCGTGTGCGGAATGGTGAAGAACGTTGGCGAACCGGGCGGTGGCCCGTTCCTTGCCTACAATGCCGATGGCACGGTAAGCCCGCAGATTTTGGAATCCAGCCAAATCGACAAAGCCAATGCCGAGTACCAGCGGATGTTTAATGAGGGCACACACTTCAACCCCGTAGACCTCGTTTGCGCTGTTGTAGACTATCAAGGCAAGCCGTTCCATCTGCCCGACTATGTGGACAAATCGACTGGCTTCATCAGTTCCAAGAGCAAGAACGGCCGCGAACTGAAAGCATTGGAGCTGCCCGGCCTATGGAATGGAGCCATGAGCGACTGGATCACACTCTTCGTTGAAGTGCCTTTGGACACATTCAATCCCGTCAAGACGGTGAACGACTTGCTCAGAGATCAGCACCAATAACCCCAAAACGCCCCCTTGGCGGCAGAGGCGGGCAAACCCCGCACCCCTCCAAGCACATATAAAAAGCTTTACAAGCATACTTTAAAAGTGAAACGTGCCCTTTCGCCTCGTCAAACGTATGGTTTGACAGTGCAAAAGGGCACGTTTTGGCTTGCAATACGTATCGTTTTGGTTACATTTATTACTATAGCAGTTTCCCACGCAATTCTTATAGAGTTAT
>CAZASQ010000001.1:130052-154583 GCA_964487905.1 uncultured Prevotella sp.
CAAAAGTATCGTTTGGGCACCACAACCGCTACAGACGCGGTTTCCTCCGCATCGTGATAACGGGCACCTCGCCCTCTGTCTGGTCAATGGCAGAAGTATTATCGTCTGCATCTATGATGATGGGCTTGTTGTTTAAATACTTTTCTCGTCCGTGTTCATGCTTTCCCTCATTCCTCTTCCATGAGCGTCTTCAGTTCTTCCAAGGCCTCTTTTGATGCTTTAATGTCATATTGAGCCATTCTGTGGCCGTTTAGCAAGAGACGACGATCGGGAAGGTTGATGAGTGATATGAAATTTTGTTCACTATCAGACTCCTTCTCACACGAACAAACTTCTTGCCCTCTATGCGTTGCAGGACCTCATCAAGATAATGCAGCTTGAATGTCAGTTTCTGCCTATTGCCGTTAAGCAGATATACATCAGAATAGTTTCCATCCGCATGGATGAAAACTATATCGTTGGTACGAAAGCGCACCAACTCCGTGCTAGTTGATATTTTAAGCCAAGCCATACAGCCTTACCTTATTCCCGTGTGCATACGGGAATAAAGTTACTACATTTTCATCACGCAGCCAAAAATCATGTTGACAACTTACGCAACGTTTTCAATAAGCAAGGGCAGGCAAACTTATTTGATTTGCCGAGCATTGAAAACGAGCAATAAAATTGAGCGTTTTACACAGGCTCACTATAAAGACTCATAATGCGCACTGCAAGAATACTTGAGCACACATTATGAGTTCTGAATCCAAAACTTACTCCTTCGTCACAGTAAGTTTGCGGGTATTGACACAGAAGGTGCCAATGTTAGTCTTCTCACCTTATAGACACCATCCTTGGCAGATGTGACGCGCGCCGTGAGACCCATGAACGAATACGTTCCGTCCTTACACTCAATGCGGTGCTTGCCGAGGGGCGACGTGATAATGACATAGTTGTTCGTCACCTTCGTTACGCCCCACACTGTGCCGCGCGGAGCCTTCTGTACGTTCTCCACTACCTGCTGCTTAGCATTCTGCAGCACATCGTCAGAACCCGACGTGCCCTTTGCGCTTACCGTCATGGTCATCAGCAGACCCAGCATCATAATTCCAACCTTCTTCATTTGTTCAATCTTTTTTGTTTGACATTTGTTTCTTTTGAAAGAGTCAACATAGCCACTATTATTGGCTATCGACCCGTTTTTGGTGTAAAGGTAATCGTGGAATATGCAGACCACCAAAAAGCAGGATGCCAATTGTATGAAACCATCGGATGATTGTATGAAACAAACTTTTACACAGAAGCTCTTAGCATATTGTTCACCATGTGAACTAAAAAGTTCAAAGCCGTCTACATCCAGACTTTTCACATGAACGGCTACGGTGAGGACTGCGCCTACTTCTACATCCATCCAATCACATTCGTCTAACATCAAGAGGAGAAACGGCTATGATAAACTACGGAGAATAGACCAACATCATCGGATGCTTCCGCACACTGCTTAGCCATACAGCATTTGCCCACACAAACATCGCATACACAAAGCAAAAAAGCGGAAGCGCGGCCTTGACGAAGAGACCACACTTCCGCTTCTATTATTTCTCAAAAGCTTTGCCGCCGCTCACAAGCGATGCGCCAAAACATACGAAATCCCTACCCTACATCAGCAGCAAGCGACCCACTTGGAACACCACCGCACTCACCACCCATGCCAGCAGCGTGGTGTAGCAAGCACCAAAAGCCGCCCACTTCCATGAGCCGGTCTCGCCCTTGATGGCAGCAACAGTGGCCAAACAGGGGAAATAGAGCACCACAAACAGCAGGAAACAGAATGCCGTGAGCGTGGCAAGCGGTGCGGCCGCATCATAAGAAATGCCATGACGGGTGGCCACATCCTGCTGTAGCTCCTTACGGAATTCCTCGCTGTCGCTACTGTAGAGCACGCCCATCGTGGAGGCTACCACCTCCTTGGCTCCCACACCAGCCACAAGACCAATGTCGAGCTTCCAATTGAATCCCTGCGGCTCAAAGATTGGCTCCACGGCCTGCCCTATGCGCCCGATGTAGCTCTGCTCCTGCTGTGCTTCCTCGCTGAGTTGGTCGTTGTGGGGGAAATAACCCAACGCCCACACCACAATGGTAGCACAAAGGATGATGCCTCCCATCTTCTTGAGATACTGACGGCCTTTCTCCCACGTGTGCCGCCCAACGGCCTTCCACGTTGGGAAACGGTAAGGCGGAAGTTCCATCACAAACGGCGTATCCTCGCCCTTAAAGTAGAAAGTTGTGAGCAATTTACTCACTATCACAGCCATCAGCATACCTATGAGATAGAGCGACATCATGACTATGGGCTGCATGGACGGACTAAAGAAAGCCACGATGATCATGATATAAATAGGTATGCGCGCCTCGCAGCTCATAAGCGGGATGATAAGCATGGTGACAATGCGCGACCTGCGGCTCTCGATGGTGCGCGTGGCCATCATGGCGGGCACGTTGCATCCAAAACCCATAATCAGCGGAATAAACGACTTACCATGCAGTCCCATCTTGTGCATCAGTTTGTCCATGATGAATGCCGCACGAGCCATGTAGCCACAATCCTCCATGAACGAGATGAAGAAGTAGAGAATCAGTATCTGCGGCAAGAAAACCACCACAGCTCCCATGCCACCAATGATGCCGTCAACGGTTAGAGCCTTGACTGGCCCATCGGGCATCAGCGCGCCCACCTGCTCACCCAGCCATGCTATGCCTGCCTCCATCCAGTCCATGGGATACTGTCCCAGCATGAACGTGGAGAAAAACATGACGAACAGCATAATCAAGAAGATGGGAAGCCCCACAAACTTGTTGGTCAAAATGCTGTCAAGGATATGTGTTGTCTGATAAGTGTCTTTCTTTGTGCCCGTCTCATAGCCAGCCTCCTTGAGCGCACCATTGATAAAGCCATACTTCGCATCCATGATGGCTGTCTCACTGTCCTCGCCCATCTCCTCTTTCACACGGGCAGCGGCATGATCCCTGTGCTCAAAGATCTCCTTGGCATCGGGCATGGCCGACACATATTCCTCCACCTCCTTGTCATGCTCCAGCAACTTGATGGCAAGATAGCGCGTAGAGTAGCGTTGCCTCACATCCTCCTCCTGCTTCAGATGCTCCTGCATTTCCTTGATACCGTGCTCTATCTCATGTCCATGATTGATGTGTATGTGGCGGAAAGCGGATTGTCCTCCGTCCATCCCCTCATAAACTTCGATGGCCGTGCGGAACAGATCGCTCACACCACGCCCCGTGGTGAACACCGTGGGCACCATCGGCACGCCAAACAACTTCGAGAGTTGCTTCAAGTCCATGCTGTCGCCACGCTGCTCGGCCTCATCAAACATATTCAAGGCACACACCATCGGTATGTGCATATCTATCAGCTGTGCAGTCAAGTAGAGATTGCGCTCCAAGTTGCTGGTGTCTATCACGTTGATGACCAAGTCGGGCGTATGGTCGATGAGTTGCTTGCGCACGTAAAGTTCCTCTGGCGAGTAGGCCGACAGCGAGTAAGTGCCAGGCAAATCGACGAGTTCCAAATGATAGCCCTCAAACTCGGCGTGCCCTGTCTTCGCGTCCACGGTCACGCCCGAGTAGTTGCCCACACGCTCATGCGCCCCGGAGGCAAAGTTGAAGAGCGAAGTTTTTCCGCAGTTCGGATTACCCACAAGAGCCACGTTGATGTTCTTGCGCTTCTCCATCGCCGCATTCTCGAGCTGCTGCGGGGTAAGCGGACGGTCATCGGCCGATGCGCCATCACTCATGGACAGTGGCTTTTGACTCTCGCCCCGGCTCTGCCGCTCTATTTGGCGTGCCTCCTCAAGCGAGATTACCTCTATGAGGGCGGCCTCGCTGTGGCGCAGACTCACCTCGTAGCCCATCACCTTGTATTTCACAGGGTCTTTGAGAGGCGCGTTCAGCAGAACGGTCACCTCCTTGCCCTTGATGAATCCCATCTCAATGATACGTTTACGGAAGCCACCATGACCGCTCACGCGCACAATCACCCCTTTTTCTCCTGTCTTGAGTTCTGATAGTCTCATCTTGCCTGTTTGCTTTTATTCGTTGCAAAGGTACAAAAAAAAGCGCGCAACGTTGTTGCATCGCTCCCCTACACCACTGAAAATACCTAATTATGGGGATGCGGACGGAAACATACCAAGCCCCTTTGTCCCTCCCCGAGAAGCATTGACGATTGAAAGACTTGGATTCGAAAGCCTTGTCCATACCTTGACGCACGCCTGCAAAGCCTTGACAAAAGAAAAACGGGAAAACAAAATGGCCGTTTGTCGCCCTATCTTGCTTTCCCGTCTCACTTCTATTCACGGCATTCGCGCCGTAATCTTACTCCCATGGACACGCGCCTATTATCTCAGTCCGCGTCCGTGGCAGTTCTTGAATTTCTTACCGCTTCCGCAGGGACACATATCGTTCGGACGAGGCATCTTCTCCGCACGGTAAGGCGTATGGTTCACCTGCTGGGCAGTTGAGCGCGTGTCCTGATGAGCCGCACTCTGCTGGGCGCGACGTTCCTGTTCCTCACGCTCCTCGTCCAAGTTTTCCTTCTGCTCGGTGTAACGCTGCGTGTGCTCTTCCGGTGCGGCCTCCTGCACTTGCTCAGCAGGCTGCATCTCTGGAATCTGACCACGCATCAGAACACTTGCTGTGCGGTTGTTCAGATCGTCTATCATGTTGTCCCACAGCTTCACACTCTCCAGTTTGAACACCAAGAGCGGGTCTTTCTGCTCGTAGCTGGCGTTCTGCACCGAGTGGCGCAACTCGTCCAACTGACGCAGGTTCTCCTTCCAGTCGTCATCGATAATGTGCAGCAGGATAACCTTCTCAAACTGCTTCACCACCGACTTGGCCTCCGTGTCGTAAGCCTCCTTGAGGTTGCACGGAATATTGTAGATGCGCTTGCCATCGGTGATGGGCACCATGATGCGCTCATAGAGTGCGCCCTGCGTCTCATACACCTGCTTGATGATGGGCCAAGCCACGTTTTGAATGCGCTCCGTCTTGCGGGCAAAGGCCTCCATGGCGGCTTGGAAGCTGCGCTCCTCCAAGTCTTCCCTCTTCATTCCGTTCAAGTCGCTCTCGGCAAACGGGCACTCCATGGCCAGCACCTTGAGGAACTCCTCGCGGCATCCCTCGTAGTCGTTTTTCTCGATGATGCTCACCACACGATCCCAAATCACGTTGCTGATGTCCATTCCGATGCGCTCACCCATCAAGGCATGGCGACGCTTCTCATAGATAACCGTGCGCTGCTTGTTCATCACGTCGTCATACTCCAACAGACGCTTACGAATACCGAAGTTGTTCTCCTCCACTTTCTTCTGCGCACGCTCAATGCTGTTCGAGATCATTGAGCTTTCAATGCGCTCGCCCTCTTGGAATCCGAGACGATCCATCACCTTGGCAATGCGCTCAGAGCCGAAGAGGCGCATGAGCTTGTCCTCAAGCGACACATAGAATACAGAAGAACCGGGGTCGCCTTGACGGCCGGCACGTCCGCGCAACTGTCTGTCCACACGGCGGCTCTCGTGACGCTCCGTACCAATGATGGCCAAACCACCTGCGGCCTTCACATCGGCACTCAGCTTGATGTCAGTACCACGACCTGCCATGTTGGTTGCAATGGTCACCGCACCCAACTGACGCTCCTCGCTCACAATCAAGCCCTGTGCATCCTTGCCTGCCAGCGAACTGTCAGCCCCCTTCTTGCCCTCCTCGGCATCCTTGATGAGTTGCTGCTCATGACGGATAGCCGCAGGCTTATCGGTGTATGCTTTCTTATCCGTACACACATACACCGTGCCCATCATGCTCTTACCGGCCTCGGCCACGATGTTGGCCTCGCGTTGGTGGAGCTTGGCATTCAGCACTTGGTGAGTGATGTGGCGCATATTGAGCATCTTGCTCAGCAACTCACTGATTTCCACGGAAGTCGTACCCACAAGGCACGGACGACCCGACACGCGCATTTCCTCAACCTCCTCAATCACGGCTGCATACTTCTCGCGCGCGGTCTTGTAGACGCGGTCTTCCAAATCCTTACGCACCACAGGGCGATTGGTAGGTATCTCCACCACATCGAGTTTATAAATGTCCCAGAACTCGCCGGCCTCGGTAGAAGCCGTACCAGTCATACCCGACAGTTTGTGATACATACGGAAGTAGTTCTGCAGCGTAATGGTGGCAAACGTCTGTGTTGCAGCCTCCACTTTCACGTGCTCCTTGGCCTCCACAGCCTGATGCAGACCATCGCTCCAGCGGCGACCATCCATGATACGGCCTGTCTGCTCGTCCACAATCTTCACTTCGCCGTCAATCACCACATACTCATCGTCCTTATTGAACATCGTATAGGCTTTCAACAACTGCTGCAGCGTGTGTACGCGCTCGCTCTGCACGCCGTAATGAGCCATCAAGCCATCCTTGCGCTCCACGTAGGCTTCCTCATCCATCTTGCCTTCCTCTTTTTCTTTCTCCAGCAGGGAAAGCTCCGAGGCGATATCGGGCAACACGAAGAGTTTATCGTCCTCCACCACGTTGGCCAGCCATGCCGCACCCTTGTCGGTCAAGTCGCACGAGTTCATCTTCTCCTCGGTCACGAAGTAAAGCGGCTCAATGGCTTTGGGCATTTCGCGGTTGTTATTGGCCATATAGTACTCCTCGGTCTTGAGCATACCACTCTTGATACCGTCCTCCGAGAGATACTTGATGAGAGCCTTGTTCTTGGGCAGCGCCTTATAGGAGCGATACAGGGCAAGGAAGCCCTCCTCCATCAACTGCGACTTCTGCTTGTTGTCTGTTGCGGCCACGCCCTCGGCTATCTTGCGGCGCGCCTCCGACAACAACTCCGTGGCTTGCTTGCGCTGCACCTCATAGAGACGCTGCACCAGCGGCTGATACTCCTCATACATCTGGTCATCGCCCTTTGGCGTGGGGCCACTGATGATGAGCGGCGTACGCGCATCATCGATGAGCACGGAGTCCACCTCATCCACGATGGCATAGTTGTGCTGACGCTGCACGAGGTCGGCGGGCGACACGGCCATATTGTCACGCAGATAGTCGAAGCCGAACTCATTGTTCGTTCCGAAGGTGATGTCGGCCTGATAAGCCTTGCGGCGTGCCTCACTGTTGGGCTGGTGCTTGTCGATGCAGTCCACGGAGAGGCCGTTGAACTCATAGAGCGGGCCCATCCACTCCGAGTCACGCTTGGCCAGATAGTCGTTCACCGTCACCACGTGCACACCGTTGCCGGTAAGGGCGTTCAAGAACACGGGCAGCGTGGCCACAAGCGTCTTACCCTCACCAGTGGCCATCTCGGCAATCTTTCCTTGATGCAGCACCGTACCGCCGAAGATCTGCACATCGTAGTGCACCATCTCCCACTTCAAGTCGTTGCCGCCGGCCGTCCAGTGGTTATGGTAAATGGCCTTGTCGCCATCAATGGTCACGAAGTCTTTCGAAGGGTCGGCAGCCAGTTCGCGGTCGAAGTCGGTGGCTGTCACCACGGTTTCCTCATTCTCGGCGAAGCGGCGGGCGGTCTCCTTCACAATGCTGAATGCCACGGGCATCACCTCATTCAGTGCCTCCTCATACTTGTCGAGGGCTTCTTTCTCCAACTTGTCTATGCGGTTGAAGATGTCTTCGCGCTGATCCAGCGGCGTGTCCTCGATGGTTTCCTTGAGTTTGGCTATCTGCTCGCGCTCCTGCTGTGCGGCGGCACGCACGTATTGGCGTATCTCCTGCGTCTTGGCGCGCAGCGCATCGTTGTCCAGTTCCTTGATGGCCGGATAGGCTTCCTTCACCTTCTCCACGTAGGGGCGAATGGTTTTCATATCGCGGGAAGCCTTGTCGCCGAATATTGACTTTAAAAACTTATTGAAATTCATTTTGTTTGGTTATTTTCTGATTCTTTTTTTACTTGCTGATAATGTTCCTCCATTGTCCGTCAGACCACCTACGGCACGCCGACAGACCGAAAAGAATCAGACGCTGGGTGCTCTAATCTGGATGGCTGCCGAGGGTGCGGCCTCCACCAGTGGCCATGCCTCACGGCGCGGGCGCACCTTCCTGCCCGCCACCATGCAAACGGCGCGGCCTTGTTCCGCCACCATGCGTGCCGTCCACGGCGCGGGCTGGTGGTCATCGCGCTCCTGCGCGGTCTTCAAGGCTCTGATCACGGAGAGTATCTCGGCCTCCTTGCCTTGGAAGGCTTGCTGGCGACAGAGTTCCTCCACGGCCACCTCACCACCCATAACGGCCTTGATCGCCGACTGATAAGCCTGCGCCTCAATGCCCGTTGCTGTCAGTACCACCAACAGCGCGGTGATGTAGCGATTCATTTTCACCTTTTCTTATTGTGTCTTATGCGGCTTTCGCTCCCCTGTATGGGCACGTTGGCCGCCTGTTCGTCATTTCTTTTATTTCCCAGCAGTGGTTTTCCGTCCTCCGCCGCCCAACCTTGGCAGCTGATGAGCCACGCAGTTACACAGCAAAATGAGTGCCACAACCACGATGGCGGGTGGATAATGCTGAAAAAATCCTCCCACAAGCCCCAGCACGATGAGCACGCCCCACACGCGCCAGAAGCCATCTGGCCTTCCTTGGCGGATGCGGCACACAGCGCGCCATGCAAAAATCAGCGGCAGCGGATTGAAAATCAGCAGCAGCAGATTGACGCGCACACAAGGATGCTGCGAGAACACCATCACCGCAAGCAGCAGTCCCACGATTCCAGCCACCATCATGAGTGCCAAGTCCCATGCCCAGCACTTTCCGCCCCTGCGCCATTCCCACGCCAGCACGCCACTGGCCACCACGGCCAAGGCCAAAGCACACGCCAAGGGACTGAGCAACAAGTTCGAAAGCGGCGGAGCAGGGTTGGCTTCCGCCGCCATTTGCGGTACGAGCACGCGGCGTGTCTCCCTCACCAGCGGACGGCCATCATAGCGCGCTGCGGCAAAATCGGCACGCAGATGGTCGGGCAGAAACTGCTGTTGCGCCTTGCTTGTGGCGCGGTCGGCGGCTATGCCAAGCAGCGCGTCCTCACCGGCCTGTGCCCACGGGTAACCGTTGTTCCACTCGTGTATCATCGCCCTAAAACTGCTTTTCTCCTGCCGTGCGGGCGGATAGCTCACACGCCCATGCAGACTCCCCACCAGCAGGTCGCGGGCGCGGGTTGTGCAGTTGTCGTAGAAGAAATTATATCGGTAGACGATGTTCTCGGGGCGCAAATTGTCGCGCAGCGCGGCGGCAATGGCCGCTTTGTCGGCGGGCGTTATGTCGAGCACCTGTTCCACCACCCCACGCCCTTCGTAGGCATACTGGGCGCGAAACTCCTCAAAGGTTTCCTCCCCCAGCCGGTAGTCGGTCAGCCCAAGGATGAAGCGTATTTCAAAGTGGGGCACGGCGGTGGAGAACATGCCGTAGTTGAACACCAAGTCCTGCCCACCGGGGGTGCGGTCGTGCCAGCGCACGGCCGTGTGCCCGTAGTGCGCCCACACCTCCGTGCCGGGAGAGCACGTGAGCAGACTCACCTCGACAGAGTCCATCGGGTGACCCACTGCCGATGCGAGCAGCAAGAACAGGCCTGCGAAGGCCGCAACAATTCGCTTTTGAAAGTGCTTCATCTCAAATTTCATGCAAAGGTAGCAATAAAATCAAGACGGGCAAAGGAATAGCCGCACATTTTCGCGGATACGGGATGTCTTGCCACTGGTGCCATGCTGCCAAGGCCATCATTCACCTTATCGCAAGAAGCCGCTTGACTTCTCATTCATCAAGCGGCTTCTTCTTTTTCTGCAAGCGGGGCTATCTCCACGTGCCCCACCTCTTTTCGCAAATTCTCTTTTCTGTTATCTCACAATCACTTTTTGATTGTTCACCAGATACACGCCCTGCGGCACGCTCATGCTCCACGTCTGCCCGGCCTCCAGCGCAGGATTGGCCAGCAGCTGCCCCGATGCCGTATGCACACGCACGGGGGCATCGGCATAGGCCGTCACGGCAAGGCTGCCCTCGCCGGGCACTACGTGCACGGCCATCGGCGCGCCGGCCACCGCGCTGCCCACTGCCGTTCCCGTGGCTGCCCATGCGGGGTCTGACGTGGGATAGAAGCCGCCCTCGGGTGTGGGCGAATAGGTATAGTACGTGCCTGTGGCCTCGTCCTTGGCAATGCTTTCCAGCGGGAACGAGCGGAAGATGATGTTGTAGCCCGTGGTCGACTCCTCGTTCTTCTCCTCATAGAGGAAGGCCACGTTGCCCTCGCTGTCGAGCACCATCGTGGAGTAGCACGAGTAAGTGGTGCTCACGCCCAGTTTCTGCCAGCCGCCCACAAAGTCCGCCGGCTCATCGTAGTCGGCCTCGCTCTCCAGCGCGCGCCAGTAGATGCTCACCTTGGTGCGGTCGTAGGCGGCAGGGATAGACTGCAGCAGCACATACATCTGCTTGTTGTCCGTCGATCGCTTGGCGGGCACAATCAGCACCTCGCCATCCGACTCGTTGCCATACACCTCGCCGCTCACGTTAGTCTCGCCCGAGCGCACCACGCTGCCCCACGCGCCCTCGCCGCCGTTGGCCGCAAAGTCGTAGATGTTGTAGTAGCGTCCCTTCTCAAAGGTACGGCAGCTCAGCAGGATGTTGCCGTTGGGCAGTTCCTCCACCTTGCACTCGTCGCCGGCCGGCGCGGGCATGGCGGCAATGCCTCCAAGGTAGTGCCACGTCTGGCCGAAGTCATCGGAGTAGACCACGCGGCTGCCGCCGTTGCCCTCCGTGAGGTTCTGTCCGGCTATGCGGGTGTTCACGCCGGCATAGATGCGGTAGTAGTCGCCCTTCTTCACGGTGGTGCTCTGAATCATCCTGCCGCTGGAGAAGAAGAGGTGCTTCACACAGGCATCATTCTGATAGAGTGCGTCCGTGGCGTTGTCGGTGGTCCAGGTCTGCCCGTTGTCGGAGCTGTACGACCGCGCCACCTGCAGATAGCCGTTGCCGAAGAAGCCCACCTTGCCCGATGCGTTCATCATCAGAATCTTGCCGCTCTCGCGATCCACCACCGTGGCGGCGTCGCCAAAGGCGTAGGTGTAGTCCGTGGCGCCCATGTTGCCCCGGAGTATGCTGAACGGCGCGTCCCACGTGAGGCCGTTGTCGGCCGAATAGCTGCCGTCCACGCCAATGGGCACATTGCCGCCTATGTCGGTGTCCTTATACAGTCGGTTGTCGGCAAAGGCCAGCAAGCGGCCATCGTTCAGCCTCACGATGGAGGGGATGCGGCGCTTGGGGTTGGCCTTGTTGGCAAACACGGTCACTTGCGCGCTGGCCGAGAGGCTCGACATGGCGGCAAAAGCGACAAAAAAGGCGGAATACATTCTTGCCCGTTGCTTGTTCATAATGTTGTGTGATGATTTGTTGTTGATAGTGCAAAGTTACGAAGAGTTTTTGAAACGCGTGCCATCGGCGCGCCTCTTTTTGGCCTTGACGGCCTTTTTTGCACGCTGCATGATGGCCGCCACGCCACCGCCGCGCGCCCCTGCCCTGCTGCCAGCGGGGCAAGAGGTATGCTTTTGCATCGCCATACGTTACCTTTGGCACCGCGAAACCTCACCTTTGGCAGGGCAAAAGGTGACGTTTTGTTTTGCCCCATCCGCACTGCCGTGGGAAAAGAAAAACCCGTGCGCGTCTCACGACGGGCACGGGGCAAATGGAAAAATTAATTAAATCAAATTATCGTATTAACTATGAGATAGTTATCTTACGACCACTTTCAGATTGTTGACCAGATAAACGCCTTGCGGCACACTGATGCGCCACGTCTGCCCGGCCTCCACGGCGGTGGGAGCGGCCACTACTTGACCCGACACGGTGCGTACGCACACGGTGGCGGCAGCGGCGGAGGTGACGGCAAGGAAGCCCCGGCCGCCAATGATGGTCAACGGTTGTACGGGCGCGAGCGCATCGCTGATGCCCGTGGATACTATATCGTCATGGCTGAACACCACGCCGGCCTTGGCTCCGGGCACTTCATCGGAAGAAATGAAGTAGGCGCGGAAGGGGCGGATGTTGACATGATTGTTGCTCACCAGCTGTCCCGACTTCCAGAAGAAGTCTTTTGAGAAGTACCAGAGGTTCTTGTCCTTTGCGGGCTGCACTCCGCTGTAGGTGCCGCGGGCGGTCCAGCTCATCTTGCCATCGGCCAAGGTGCTGGTGCGGGTCAGCTCGGCGGGCGTGGCGGCAAAGGTTGCGCCGGGTATGCTGAATGTGAAGCCCGGCGTGGTCGACGTGACGTAATAGGGCTGGTTGGCCTGTGCCTCGCCGTCTCTCACCGCTTCGGCCACCATGGCATAGGTAAGGTCTGTGCCCGAGCCTGCAAGCACGCTCGTCACCTCGCCATAGCCGGTGATGTCGTGGAAGGTCACGGAGTTGTCGGCAGCATGGCCGGCAACTCTCAGATTGCCCTCGCCATCAAGGGGCACGCTGAAGGGCAGCACCACGGCCATGTTCTGCACCTCGGCCTTGACGTTGTCGCCCGTGGTGGCTGTGCCCTCGCGGTCGTACTTGGCGCGGCGCGTGCCGGTCTTGAAGTTGTAGGGGGTGAAGAAGGGCTGCTGGTCGCTCACCACGATGTCGCCCACAGCCTCATAGCCGCCATCGGTCTTGGCAATGGTGTTCTCCACATTGCGCAGGAAGCCCTCGGGCATGAAGTAGAGGCAATTGTCGGCCGTGCCCTTGTGGAACGCGTCCCAGGGGTTTACACCGTTCTCGGTCTCCACGCTGACGGTGGTCAGCCCGCTCATGTCCATATAGAGGATGCCACGGTAGGGGTCGGCAGAGCCAAAGCCGCAATAGTTGTTGTAGCTTGCCAGTTTCTCCCTCACGGCAGCTATAATCTCCTTGCTGCTGAGCACGCCGGCGGGTGTCTGCCCTGCGGTCTGTGCCTTGGAGCTGATGGTCACGCCCACGAAGGTATGCTGCGTGTCGGTGGTGCCGCCATCGGAGGCCACCGCCCCGTCGGTCTTGTGGTTCGCGCCCTTGAGGGTGCTCTCGTAGAGGGGCGTGATGGTCACCACGGGGGTCTCCTTCACCACCATGGGCTCCACGGTGATGGTGTAGTAGCGGTAGTCGATGTGCTTGCTGCCTTTGCCGCTGGGCATAATCTGGAAGGTTGGCTCATCGGCGGAGTATACGTAGACGGTCTGCTGCGTGCCGTCCGTGAGCGAGACTTCCTTCGGCTCGGTCTTGCTCTTGTCGAACACGTTGTCCTTCAGCTCGCTGGCAGTGCCCGCGGCCACTTCCTCAATGTTGGTGGCAATAAGCTTTGCGGTGCTCACTTTCTTCGAGGTGACACGTGCAGCGGCATAGGGGGTGGCATCCTTGTCAAGTCCGTTGGTGCCATCGGCATCGCTATGGATGAGGTAATAGTTGGAGTAGCCTCCCTGCGTGTCGCGGTTCTCGTTCTGTCCGTTGTCATACCACATGGTCTTCTCCTCGTTGTGCGCCTCACGGAACACAATGGGATATGCCGCATTGGTGTCGGCTCCGCGGGGCACAAGCACGTTCACGGCATTGCCGTTGTTGAACACGTAGTTGAGCGAGGTCACCTCGCTGGTGCCCACCACGTCGCCATCCACTTCGCTGGCCACTTTCAGCGTCTGCACCTCGGGGTTGAGAGGCAGCAGCTGGAGGCTGACGTTGTAGAGGGCTGCCGCGTTGGTGCCAGTAAGGCCGGAGATGTTGAAGCGCACAGCATCGTTGTTGAAGTCGGTCAGCTCTACGCGCTCCGCACTGTTGGTGCTGGTCAGCTGGCGCGTGTTCTCGCTCGGCGCATCTGTGCCTTTGCGGTCATAGACGGCGGCGGTGAAGTTGGAGGCGGTGTAATCTACCTTGACGGTTTCTAACGTCACTGACATTGGAACCGCACCTCCGTAATCAACTCCCGTAGCAGCTACCCATTTTTTACCAGTACCATCATATTTAATATTATAATTTAAGTTGTTAATTTTGGGCGTACGGAATCCCCATTCTCCCGATGTTGTACTATTAAATATCCATTTATATTCAGACGATGACACGGTAAGGCCATTCGAGTAACTTAAATACTTACCATTGTTTTGAATCGTATAATATTCTTGCCCTCCCGAAGTAGACTTGGTTATCGTCCACTTGGTGGCTTCAGCAGGGGCTGTGCCATCCACAATTTCCCCTGAAGAATTGAGATTGAGGTAATGCCTAACACTGTTCACCTCATTATGACTGCCCAAAACATACTCACTGCCACTCTTCAGACTGGCTATAGCCACCTGTGACACCGTAGTTTTCACTTTATCATTAATATTCTCGCTGCGCAGGAAATTGAGCGTTGCGCCCACAATGCGGAACTTCTGCGGGGCTTCCACATAGTAGTCGCCGTTGGCTGCGGCCACGAAATAGGAATCATCGCCCACACTGACCACATCGGGCGTAGTGCCATTGCTGCTGACAATGTTCACCGCCTGTCCATCGCTAATGACGCGTTCATCATTGAACGACCAATAGCCCGCGCCGCCATTGGCATTGGGCTTATCGCTCTTGTTACTGGAGAACGTTCCAAGGTCAAGCAGACCAGTATGCACCTCCAAACTTCCGTCCTTGCCGGGCACTACGGCATCAAACGGCTGGTCGATGGCGTAGGTCAGTTTCAGCGACTTCAGCATGACATACATATCGCTGGCAGTGCTGTTGCAATTAACCCGGAAATAGAGCACACTCGTTCCGTTGGCAAGCGTCTTGTCCCAAACGTCCATGCCACTCTTCACGGCAACACTATCCTCTATGCTCACGCCATCGGCCTTGCTGTCATCATAGACATACCGCGACACAACCGCATTGGTTGCCGTGGAGTTATCCGCATCAATGTCCATCTGATAACGAATGAAGCGGTAGCCCAACGGCGCAACAACGGCCACATAGCAATAAGGCACATCCTTAGGGCCATCAACACCTCTATTGAGCGTTAGGTATTTCTTGCCGTTCACCTCTTTGAACAGCATATTGTTGGCTTTCTTGTCAAAGACCTGCGCGCCCTTGACACTAAGCAAAGGATTGCTGGCCGAAATCAGCTGCACATGAGCAATGTCGTGGCGCAAATAGCTGAAAGGCTGCTTGTCCATGGAAGCGTTAGACGCACCATTGGAGAAGAGCTGATGGGTGCAATCTTCGTCAAGGGAGATGGTTGTTCCATATTTTTCGGCATCTTTGTCAACGGGGGCAATGGTGTAAACCGCCGAGACCACACCACTCTTGTTGCCATACTTATCTATGGCAATGGCTTTCACCGTGGTGGTGGTACTGATTGTTAAAGGCGCGGCGTAGAGCGTGCTCTCCTTGGTGGGCGTAGAGCCATCAAGGGTATAATAAATCTTCACGCCTTCGCCCTTGGCCGTGAGTGCCACAGTCTGCTCGCTGGCGTAAGTTCCCCCGCTTACGGAGAAAGTGGGCGCAGAGACCGTCTTGTCGATGACGTACGTGGCCATGACAATGCCACTTTGGTTGCCATACTCGTCTACGGCAATGGCTTTCACCGTGGTGGTGGTGCCGATTGTTAAAGGAGCAGTGTAGAGCGTGCTCTGCGTGGTGGGGTCAGAGCCATCGAGGGTATAGTAAATCTTCACGCCTTCACCCGTAGCCGTGAGTGCTACGGTCTGCTCGCTGTCGTAAGTGCCCGGGCTTACGGAGAATTGGGGCATAGCCACCGTCTTGTCGATGATGTACTCGGCCGTAACCAAAGCACTTGAGTTGCCATTCGCATTCACGGCAATGGCATTCACCGTAGTGGTGGTGCTGATTGTTAAAGGCGCGGTGTAGAGCGCGCTCTGCGTGGTGGGCACAGAGCCATCGAGGGTATAACGAATCGCCATGCCGTCCTCGGCCTTAAGCTCCACCGTTTGGTTGCAGCGATAAGTGCCCGCAGCTGGCGAGAACGTGGGTGGCAATATCCGCACCGCGCTGGTGTTGGGCTTCCAGGCGGGGTCGGAAGTGGTGTAGAAGCCCTCTACCGGGCCTTCATTGTAGCTATATGCGCCATTGGTGATGGTCTCCAAGGAAAGCGACTTCACAAAGACTATGTCGTAACCTGAGTTTTCATCGTTTTCTTCATAAAGGAATGCCACATCACCATTTTTGTCAAGCACCATCGTGGTGTAACGTGTTTTGGCATCGCTAATCAGATAGTGTTTCCAATCAGCCTTAAAATCTTTTGGTTCGTCATAATCATCATCTGAATCCAGCACTTTGTAATACAGTCCTGCGTTTTCATAAACCTTATCGGTATAATTGTACACAGTAACTGATTGCAGAATGACATGAACTGGGATTCCATCTTTATCCACGGCTGGCACAAGTAATAGTTCTCCATTACAAGGCCCCACACTAATTTCTGTTTCAGTCCATGCATAACCGGCATAATAATAAGAAGTACTAACAGTTCCCCAGCTGCCCGAAGCACTTTCAATCCCCCCTTCATCGAAAGTAAAGATATTGAAGTCACGCCCCGAAGTGCCTTGATTACTATTCTCAGCGTTTCTCCGCCTACAGCTCAACAAGATGTTGCCATTGGGCAATTCCTCCACCTTGCATTCGTCACCTTTTGTTGCAGGAGTTGCCTCTATTCCGCCCAAGAAATTCCATGACTCTCCAAAGTCGTCCGAATAGACCACACGGCTGCTACCTACGGTTACACTATCCGTGGTACGGGTGTTCACACCTGCATAGATTCGGTAGTATTTGCCTATCTTGACACGGGCGCTCTGAATCATACGGCCACTGCTAAAGAACAAATGGCCAACATAATCGTCATCTTGATAGAGCTGGTTTGTGGCCTCAGAACGCGTCCACGTCTTTCCTCCATCTTCACTTACAGCGCGCGCCACTTTAATCTTTTTAGTAGTGGAGGTGAAGCCATAACTACCGCACGCAGCCATCATCAATATTTTTCCGCTCTCGCGGTCTACCACCGTGGCCGCATCTCCAAAAGCAGAATTATAGTTTTCGCTCTTCCTTGAAGAGCCTTGAAGAATCGTAGCCTCGCTCGACCAAGTGGTTCCGTTATCAGACGAACTTTTACCGACAACGTCTATCCACTGATGCGTATCTGTTCCGTTTCCGATATCGCCCGTACCATGACGCAAATCACTGAACGCCATCAGCGTTCCGTCATTCAAGCGAACAATTGAGGGAATACGATAGCGCGTAGTTCCATTATCAAACACCGTCACCTTATCGGACACCGTCACTTGCGCACGCGCCGGCATCAAGGAGAAGACGGACAAGGCGACAAGAAGGGCGGTCAACATTCTTGGTCGATGATTGCTCATATAAACAACATTATCTGTGAAGCTGGCACCACCTCACCTCTGTATTAATTACTTTGAATACCATGAAAAAGACTGCACTAAGATTGCGTGCGCCAACAAGCCCACCCCCATCAGAAGCCGTATTCACAAAGGCCAAAAAACAAAAAAACGCCCACACCTCCAGAGAAAGGATTCCCCATTCCTTGCGGAAAGGAGGCATGAGCCGTTCTCCATCGGAGAACGTATTCTGTCACTTCGGTCTTGTTTGGAATTGTCCAGATTCCGGCTGGAAGTGATGCTTTACGCTTTCTAACTGCTTTGACGGAACACATTTCCATCGCTGCAAAGTTAAAAATAGTTTTTCAGAATACGTCCTGTTGTGGGCGTTTTTTTGGTTCTAAACTAAGATTTTTCCCGTTTATTGCATCTTTCGCACCTCTTTATGAGGCTTTTTTGGCGCACATACGCCCTACCCGCACTTTTCTACGGGAGGGCGTATGCACCCCGTGGCGACGACCATCGCAACCACGGGGCAAGCCGTCCGGCAACGGACAGAGGCCGAAGCCCCTGCCCTATGCCGCATCAGTCATCCCATTTACTCCACGGACTCGACCCGCCAAACGCACCCTCGCTGCCGTTGGTGTTATCCTGGGGGGTGTGGATGTTCTCCTTGGCATCGGCATCGATGTCCTCGCCTTGCGAAAACGCAGCCAGCAGCGACTCCGCCTTCACATTGAGAACCCACAACCGGGGAGCAACATACTCTTTCTTCTTCATCGTTGTTTTCTCCTTATTATATATTATATGCTTGTTTGCTTATCTCACCACCACTTTCACGTTGTTCACCAAGTACACGCCCTTGGCCACGCTGAAGCGGCGCGCCTCGCCAGCGGAAAGATTGCCAGCATACACCAGCTGACCAGCCAGCGTGCGCACGGCCACCTTGGCCGAAACACCTGCCACAACGCTGATGAAGCCACGACCCGAAGCCACCTGCAAGGAGGCTGCCTCAGCGGCCGCGCTGCCAATGCCATCGGTAACAAACTCGCTGCGATCGAACACCACGGCAAACTGCGACTGCGTGGGATAATTTATTTCGGCCTCAAACCAGGCGCGGAACGGACGCACATTGAAGTGGTTGCTGCTATTGAGCACGCCCGACTTCCAGAAGAAGTCCTTGGAGAAGTACCATCGCAAGTAGCTCTTGGTCACCTGCTCTCCACAGTAACTTCCCGTAGTAGTCCACGTGCCTTTCTTGCTGCTCAGCGGCTCAAAGGAATCCACCTTGGTGCCGTCAGCGCTCAGCGTGCCCGTCTTGCGGAACTGCGCGTTCTGGATGTTATAAGTGAAGCCCAAGCCCTCCTTGGCCTTGTTGGCCACATAGTAAGGCACGTTGGCCTCAGCCGTTTGCACACCCACTACCGAGTCGGCCAGCACACCCCATGTCAATTCCGCACCATCGCCCTTGCGGATGCTCGTGAGCGAATCCGCAGCAGTGACGTTGCAATAGACTACCGACGTATCAGCCATCATGTGTCCATAGCCATCGAGGGGCACATCAAACGGAAGCACTACGGCCATGTTCTTCACCTTGGCCTTGTTGTCGCCGCCAGCCGCTGTGGCCGTACCCTCGCGCTCGTACGTCACGTAGTGGTTGCTTGTGCGGAAGTCGTAGGGAGTGAAGAAAGGCTGCTGGTCGCGCACCACAATGTTTCTGCCGGCCACAAACGCTCCCTCTCCCGTCTTGCTCACAACATTGGTAACATCTGTAGGAGTAGACATTCCGTCGGGCACAAAGAAGAGGAAGTTGTCGGCCACATTGGCACGGAAGTCCGCGCCAAACTCGGTGTCGTCCGTGCGGCGCAGGTCGCTGATGTCAAGATAGAGCATACCGCGAAGCGCATTGGCCTCTTCGAAGCCATAGTAGTTCTTGCCCTTGAGCTGCTCTTTCACAGCGTCCATGACAGACTTACTGGTCAAGTAGCCATAGATTTCCTCATTGGTATTGTTGTTAGCCCTGACAGCCTTCACTTTCACACCATAGAACGTGTGCTTCGTGTCAAGCGTGTTGGCATCCGACGGAATCTTGCCATCGCGGCTCGCGCTCTTCAGCGTTGCCGTGTAGATGGGCACAATGGTCACCTCCGGCTTCTCCACCTGCTTCACGCACTTCACCTTGAGCGTGTAGTAACGGAAGTCGATGTGTTTGCTGCCGTCCAAGATTTGGAAGGTGGGCTGGTCGGCGGAGTAGATGTAGAACTGCTTTTCTGCGCCGTCCACGCTCAGCTTGGCTTCGCCATAATTAGCCTCCGTCTTCTTAAATTCATTCTGCACCAAATACTCATCGGGACCATTCCAAAGGTTCTTGATGTTCGTGAAGTCGAGCGCATTCGCTCCTGCCTTCGTGGCCGAGGTGCGCGCATCGGGCTGACTGCCAGCACCAAGCGCAAAGTCAAGTTCCACGTTGTCGCCCGTGCCCTTGTCGGCCTTGCTGCCCACAAGGAAGAAGTTGGAGTAGCCACCCGTAGACGCGGTGTTGTTCTCCAAAGAGCCGTCAGTGTACCATTTGGTCTTCTCCTCGTTGTCTGCATTCAGGAACTCCACGGTGCATTCGCTGTTCTCGGTTGCCACAGCCTCCGGCACCACGACGCTCACTGCCTCGCCGTTGTTGAAGTCGTAGTTTTCGCAGCCAAAGGAAGTGGTGTTCTCAAAACCCTCGCTGTCGCCAAACTTGCTGCCCACCGAGAGGTTCTGAAGCTCGGGATTGAGCGGCAGCAGACGCAGGTTCACATTGTAGAGCGCCGACTTACCCTCCAAGCCGCTGATACGGAAACGCACAGCATCGTTGTTAAAATCTTGCATCGGCACGCTCACGCTGCCGTCCTCTGCCGTCAGCAGCTTCTCCTGCAAAATCTTCTCACCATCACGGTCATAGACCGTTGCTGTGAAGTCGCCAGCATTAAACGAAGCGTTTCCAACGCTCACCGTAGCCGCAACTGCACCATACCATCCATTTCCCGTTGTAGCTTCCCAAGCAAGCTTACTTGTATTAAGCTTTAATTTGTATTGAGTAGTACTGTTGTTTGGCTGATAATAGAATGCCCACTGTACATATCCATTGGTATTAGTATAACTACCATATTGCCAATTAAATGGACTTGAAGAAACCGACAATCCGCCGTCTGAGTAAGCCAAATACTTGCCATTACTTTCAATCGTATAATAAGTTGTCGCTCCACTAGTAGTCTTGGTTATCGTCCACTTCGTTGCTTGGGTAGCATCCAGACAATTCACCACCTTACCCGAAGAACTGAGGTTGAGAAAATTATTGCCATTATACGAATAGTGTGATGTCAAAGCATACTCACCAGTTGGCAGCGATGTTATCGTATTTTTCGTCAATGTAACATTATCAACAGACTCGCTACGCAGGAAGTTGAGCGTGGCTTCCACCACACGAAATTTCTTGGGGGCTTCCACATAGTAATCTCCATCAGAAGCAGCCACATAATAATTCTCGCCATTGACGGAAACCACACCGCTGGTAGCCTCAGTCGTTATATCGCTGCCATCTTTATGAATGCTGACAGTTTGAACATCCGTAAAGTTTGTTTTTTTAAATCCCCAATATCCTTTACCACCATTAGCATTCGGATTAGTGTCTTTGTTACTGGAGAACTGTCCCAAATCAAGCACACCTGTCGACACCTCTGTTTTCTTATTAACAGTGGGAATTTGTCCTTCATAAGGTTGGTCAATAGCGTACCACAATTTTAGCGAATTGACACACAACTTCGATGAAGACGAAGGCGAGGTAATCTTAAAATAAATCGTGTTGGAACCATTTTCCATTGGAACAGACCACACCTTGCTGGCATTCGATCCATTCACCGTAAAGACATTGCCCACCAAAGTGGCTTCACCCTCGCCATCGTAAGTAACTCGCTGTAGCGTCATGTTATTTTGAGAGTCAGCTTCGTCTATGTCCCATTCAAACTTGGTGAAGCGGAACCCTTTAGGCGCAATAACGGCAAAATACGGCGTTCCGTTATCGTATGTTGAGTTGGACGTTATAGAGAATTGGTTACTCGAAGTATCAAAAAAGAACGAGTTGGCAATATCCGAAAAAATACCATCCGGCCTCACATACCCCTCATTCGACACAAACAGCTGCACAGGGCTGATATCATGCCGTAGCAAAGCAAATGGCTGTGAGTTGATGTTCGAATTACTTGCGACATTAGAGAACAGACCGTGCGCCGTGCTCTTGTCAAACCTGATGACCGTACCTTCCTTTCCGGTCTGTGCTCCGACCGGCACTGCGGCGGACAGCCCGAAGAGAGCCATCGCCAGACAGGTAATAGAATGAAATAGTGGTTTCATCTTTTCTTACTGTTTTTTGATTAATTATAAAGTGGAATTTGTTTCGATAGTGTTTGTGCCGAGCCATACGGCGCGCCTCCGCGTGCGCAACATGCGTCATGGCCGGGCTTTTGCGCCCCGGCCTCACGTCTCCCCTTTCGCAACATTGTGGATACAGTCTGCCGTATGTGTCCTCCCGAACAGCGCGTGCGACCCCCTCGCGCCCGTCAACTAAAAGTTTCTACCTTGTGTGCCAGATGCAAAAAGAGAAGTGTGGGTCTATTTTCGCTTACTCCAACCGAGGCTCTGGACTGCCCACTACCGAATAAGAGAAAACTCGCCCACACCCTAACACTTACAGCCCCCTCCCCGCACTGTCTGCGGAGTGGTTGCCATACAATTCTAAGGAGGAACGCACTCTGCTCACTTCGGTAGTATGAGGAATTGTCCAGATTCCAGAAAGAAGTGAAGCGCAACGCTTCCTAAATGCAACTTGCCGGGATTTTTCTCCCCCCGACGGTGCAAAGATACAAAGAGTTTTTGAATTCTGCGGCCATCAGCCTCAAGTTTTTTCGCCAGCAGCCGCATTTCATTAATTGAAAAAGAGAATGCGGAGCGAAACAAGGCCGGGCGAAAAGGCCATACTCGCTAAAACAAAGTCCCCAAAACACACTTTTCCGCATTTTCAGACCACCCCAAAATACACCTTTCCGAGATTTTCAGCCCCCAAAAAATACACTTTCCGAAAAACGAGGACGCGGAAAAGGCACTTTCGCACAAAAAAAACGATCTTGCGGAAGCCCGCAAGACCACACAGCAACACACCCAAAAACACCCCGCCACGCGCCACAAAGCACGCGGAAAGCCACTCACAACACGGGAAACGGCAAGCCAAAAGCCGCCCCCTCATGCGGAAAAGCGAAAGACGGAAACGTCAGAGCACAACGGCGGTGCCGCTCACGGCCACCATCATCATGGAGTTGCCCTGCCCTATCGTCTCATAGTCTACATCGATGCCCACAACGGCATTGGCACCAAGGCGCGCGGCGCGCTCCTCCATCTCGCGCATGGAGGTCTCACGCGCCTCGGAGAGCACGCGCTCATAGCTGCCCGCACGGCCACCCACCACATCGCGGATGCCGGCGAAGAAGTCTTTCACAAAGTTGGCACCGATGATGGTCTCGCCCGTCACCACTCCTTTATACTCTTTGATGGTTCGCCCCTCGATGGTGGGCGTAGTGGAAAGAATCATACCCTAATGTATTGGTTTTTGCCCGCTAAGTTACGGAATAAAGCGCAAACGAGCAAGTTTTTCGGCAAGAAAACTTGGCGGATATAAATTTACATCCTACCTTTGCAATTACACAACAACACAGAAAGCAACAACAAGCAACCATCATGAGAGCAATAAGCAACCGCAAATACTTATGCACGCTCATCCTCGCGGCAATGCCCGTCCTGTGCTTCGGAAAGAAAGCCACGGAGACCATCAAAGTGCTGCTGAGCCAAGAGAGCACAACGGCCAACTGCTATACGGCCGTTCTGCCCAAGAAGCGTCCATTCCACTCATACCTGCTGCTCATTCCGGGATTCGGAGAGACACCCGAGGGCGTGCTCAAAGCCACCGACCTGCCACGCCGAGCCGCACGGGCGGGCATAGCCGTGTTCATTCCGCAGCTGCAGGACGGCGCAGAGACATACAGCTTCGCAGCGGAAAGCCAGAAATGCCTGCAAAACATGATAAGGGACATCAGGGAACGGTTTGGGCTGGAGAAAGCAAGCTACTGCGTGGGCGGCTTCTCGATGGGTGGCAGCGCAGCAATACGGCACGCAGAACTGTCGGCGGAGAATCCGCCCGTATGCGTCTTTGCAATAGACTCCCCGCTGGACTATGAGCGTTTTCGCTACTCCACCGAGCGGGACGTGAGAGTTTACCACAAGGGAATGGCCGACGGCGACAGCATATACATCAAATTACTGGCCGACATTGCGCCCATCGTGGGCGACTCGCCCTATCTGCTCTCCGACACCACACACCGGGCCATCCTGCCGCTAAGGAGCATTCCCACACGCTACTACATAGAGCCAGCCGAGCAATGGTGGCTGGACAACAGGCAAACCGACGTCTTGGGGCTGAACATCCTCGACGGGTCTGCCTTTATCAACGACTTGCGGCTCATAGGCAACAAGGAAGCCGAGCTGATCGTTACTTCCGGCAAGGGATACAGAAACAACGGAAAGACGTATCATCCCCACTCATGGACCATTGCCGACACCCAAGAGCTGATAGCATGGATACGGCGATGCCACGCAGCCCAAAGCACCCCGCAGGAGCACTAACCTCCCGAGCGGGCAGCCCTACAACCGATTCCAAAAGATTTTTGAAACAAAAAAAAAGCGTGGAGCAATCCACACTTTCACCATCACTAACCTTGCCACCCTCTCCCTATCCCTTGCAAAAAACGAGGGAGCGAATTGCAACTTATGTGCGGAAAGAGGGGGATTCGAACCCCCGAACCGCTTTAGACGGTTACACGCTTTCCAGGCGTGCCTCTTCAGCCACTCGAGCACCTTTCCTTAGTTAGAACGCAAAAGCACATCTGCGCTAACGGTTTGCAAAATTAAAACTTTTATTCCAAACAGACGAATCGCCAATCCTTTTTTAGCTTTCTTTAAGAATTTACCCATCAAAAATCCCCTCCTTCCACGTCTATGCTCACGGAGCGCACCACCACACACCCGCCCCACGGCTTACACGCGACCCGCCCGCAACCCCCGCTTTCGGCCTCCACCGCCCCAA
>CAZASQ010000002.1:0-87812 GCA_964487905.1 uncultured Prevotella sp.
CTCAAGATTTTTAATTTAAAAATTAAAGAAAAATAAATTAAAAATAAAACCACAAAGCACGTTTTGCTTTCCAAAACAGAAATCATTGACTTTCAATCATTTACACACCGCCCTGCAACAAACAAAGCATGGCACGCGGCAACATAGCCCCCGCAAAACCAACAAGACACGATGACAAGGCAAGAACTACACCCACACATTCCATACCTTATAATAAGGTAAGCAAACGCATAGTTTTCCACCACCATTTTTCACGACATTCAGCCCCTTTTCTGCTCCGCCAACAAGCAAGAAACGGGGTAGGGGAAGCGGGAATGGGCGGAAAAGACAGGCAAAACGTCCTTTAATTAAAAGGAATCCATTCCTTTGGCCGTACCATTCTTTTGGTGTAACTTTGCATCATCGCCCCCAGCGCAGCGCAAAAAAGCAATCGGCCACACGGAAGGAAAGCGTTGCCGCCCGCGCATCGCACGCCGCCCAACAACCATTCGCGGGCACAAACACTCCTCAAAAAGAAGAAAGGAAACTGGAAACAATGAGAATGCCGACCGACAGAAACACCATAGCCCAAGGCATAACGGGCTGCATGCTCGCGCTGTGCGTGCTGCTCTGCGGCTGCGGGAAAAGGAAAAAGCCCCTGCCACCTCCACGCCAGTTTCACCAAGAGGTGCTTTTGCCCACCACACCTGTGAAAGACCAAGGCAACAGCTCCTTGTGCTGGGCCTACGCCATGCTCGCCACCATCGAGACGGAGCACCTCATGCAGGGCGACAGTGTGAATCTGAGCGTAGACTACGTGACCCGCCGCCACCTTGAAGAGCAATGCAAGAACCGATTCCTGCAGGGATTCCCATTTCATGAAAGCTCAGATGACGACCTTTCCACGCGCGGCACAATGCCGATGCTCATCGATCTCATACAAACATACGGACTGACGCACTACGATGCCTACCACAAGACAAGGCAAAACAACATAAACGTGCTCACGCGCAAGCTGCAAAAAGCCGTGGACGGGGCTATAACGCTGGGGCAGATGTGGCACGACATAGGCCAAATACTTGACAACGGGCTTGGCCCGGTGCCCCAATCGGTGTTCATGTTCGGTGCTGCCTACACGCCATTGGAGTTTGCCCACAGCGTGTGCCGTGAGCAAGAGTACACCGCACTGACCAGTTTCACCCACCATCCTTTCTTCCAAAACTGCGTGCTGGAGCTGCCCGACAACCGCCACCACAGTGCTTTCACCAACCTGCCCATCGACTCTCTGATGGCGCGCGTGGAGCAAAGTCTGCGCCAAGGCCACCCCGTTTGCTGGGAAGGCGACATCAGCGAGCCGGGATTCCTGTGGAAAGCGGGCCACGCCACGTTGCCCGATGAGCGCGAGGAAGTGACGCAGGAAGAGCGGCAGAAAGCCTTTGAGCGGCATCTCACCACCGACGACCACTGCATGGCCATCGTTGGGCTGGCTCACGATGGCGAGGGGAGACGCTACTTCATCATGAAAAACTCATGGGGAAAGACCAACCGGCACGGCGGTTTCATCTATGTGAGCTTCCCTTACGTGCGCCTGAAAACTATTGCCGTGATGGTGAAGGCGTGAGCCGAAGCACATGAAAGGGTGGGGGAGCATCCCTATGGCTTGCCGCTGCCGCCACTCCACCGCATCGGCAAAACACCATCTGACCTCTCAAAAGTTACAGACCAGCAACTAACAGGCTATCAATCAATTAACAAGACACGCATTCTGCGTTTTCAAAAGCATACCTTTCGCGCACCAAAACCATACCTTTTGCATCGCAAAACCATACCTTTCGCACGCCAAAACCATACCTTTCGCAAGACGAAAGCACACATCACGGAAAGCGAAAGGCCAACACACGCCAGCCACCAAGGCCATCCCGCCTCATTTTATGTCCTTTTTCCCTGCCGTAGGTCAGATGAATTGCGTAACTTTGCAGCACAAAACGAACAAGAAACAACAAAGAATATGCAACCATTAGTGAGTATAATCATGGGTTCTACAAGCGACCTTCCTGTGATGGAAAAGGCTTGCAAGTGGCTTGAAGAGCAGGAGATTCCGTTCGAGGTGAACGCCTTGTCGGCCCACCGCACCCCCGCCGCCGTGGAAAAATTTGCCCGTGAGGCCAAAGGACGTGGCATACGGGTGATTATTGCCGCCGCCGGCATGGCCGCCGCGCTGCCCGGCGTGATAGCCGCATCTACTCCGCTGCCCGTCATCGGAGTGCCCATCAAGGGCATGCTTGATGGTCTCGATGCCATGCTCTCCATCATTCAGATGCCGCCGGGCATCCCCGTGGCCACAGTGGGTGTGAACGCGGCACAGAACGCGGCCATCCTGGCTGCCGAGATGATGGCTCTGGCCGATGAGGACATTGCCCGCAAGGTGGAGAACTGGAAGTCTGGCTTGGGAAAGAAGATTGAGAAAGCCAATGAGGACTTGGCCAACATAACGGAATATCGATTTAAGTGTTAACCCAAAGCCCCTGCCACGGCCACAACACCGCCATACCGACACGCACGGGAGGGCGAAACAAAGAGCACGGGGCAGAGGTTTTGACAACAAAGACAGCATGATAGACTTGTTCAACTATAAGCGGAGGGCTTCCAGCGTGACCCATGTGGGCAAGCTGAACATCGGCGGCGACAACCCCGTGCGCGTGCAATCGATGACCACCACCTCCACCGACGACACCGAGGGAAGCGTGGCGCAATGCCAACGCATCATCAACGCGGGCGGAGAACTGGTGAGGCTGACCACGCAAGGACGGCGCGAGGCCGAGAACATGAAGAACATCAGGGAGCAACTGCGCAAGAACGGCTACGCGCAACCGCTGTGTGCCGATGTGCATTTCAACGCCAATGTGGCCGATGTGGCCGCCGTGAACGCCGAGAAAGTGCGCATCAATCCCGGCAACTACGTTGATCCGGCACGCACATTCAAGCATTTGGAGTACACCGAGGAAGAGTATGCCGAGGAATTGCGCAAGATTGAGGAGCGACTGACCACCTTCATCAACATCTGCAAGGAGCATCACACGGCCGTGCGCATCGGTGTCAACCACGGAAGCCTCTCCGATCGCATCATGTCTCGCTACGGCGACACGCCGGAGGGCATCGTTGAGAGCTGCATGGAGTTCCTCCGGGTGTTCAAGAAACAAGATTTCAGCGACGTAGTCATCTCCGTCAAGGCCTCCAACACCGTGGTCATGGTGCAATCGGTGCGCCTGCTCGTGGCGGCGATGGACAAAGAGGGCATGAACTATCCGCTCCACTTGGGCGTTACCGAAGCCGGCGAGGGCGAAGACGGGCGCATCAAGAGCGCGGTAGGCATTGGCGCGCTGCTCGCCGATGGCATTGGCGACACCATAAGGGTGTCGTTGAGCGAAGAGCCGGAGGCAGAAATACCCGTGGCCAAGCACCTCACGCGCTACGTGAGACGCAAGCAGGGACACCTGCTCATACCTGCCACGGAGGCAAAGCAGTTCGACTACCTGCATCCCACGCGCCGCCACACGCAGGCGGTGGACAATGTGGGCGGAAATCATGCCCCGATAGTCATCACCTCGCAGCTCTCGCAACCCGCAGAGGGCACGGAGGCAGGGCAGGAGCGGCTGAAGCCCGACTACATCTACGTGGGACAGCAGATGCCGGAGCACCCGGAGGAGGGTCAACGCTACATCGTAGACTTCAACACGTTTGCCTCCGAGCTGCGCAAACACATGGATGCAGCCGACAGGATGTTCCCCATCTTCCCGCACAACGCCATGCCCTACATCGCGTCAGTGCCCGACACGGCCCCCATATTCCTCGTGCTGCCCTACGGAACGTCATCGGAGGAGTACACGGCCTGCTTGCGCGCCAATCCAAACGTGGTTGTGGTGGTGCCGAGCCAGCACCCCAACCGGCTGGGAGAGCAACGCGCACTGGCCCACGACCTCATGGCGCACGGCCTGACCAACCCCATTGTGTTTGCCCAAGCCTACAAGCACGGGCAGGAGCAGCGAGCCGACTTCCAGCTGGAGGCGGCGGCAGACATGGGCGCGCTGATGGTGGACGGCCTTACCGATGGTATCTGGCTGATGAACGATGGCGACATAGCCCAGCAGGACATCACCGACACCGCATTTGCCATCCTTCAGGCTGGAAGACTGCGCATGGTGAAGACGGAATACATATCGTGCCCGGGATGCGGCAGAACGCTCTACGACCTGCGCACGACCATAGCACGCATCAAGGAGGCCACAAGCGGCATGAAGGGACTGAAGATAGGCGTGATGGGATGTATCGTCAACGGCCCCGGAGAGATGGCCGACGCCGACTATGGCTACGTGGGCGCAGGGCCGGGACGCATAGCCTTGTATCGGGGAAAGGAATGCGTGGAGCGCGGGATACCCGAGGAGGAGGCCGTGGAACGCCTACTCAACCTCATCAAGAGCGACCAGCAGCAATAAGAAAAGTGAAGGACGAGGAGCTTGAAGGTAGCCATTGAGCCATCAAGAGCAACCCAGCAGCAATAAGGAAGCAGCTCCAACGCACGCCCAATGCCAGCAAAGAACCCCTAAAAAGGGTTTGAGACGCAAAGTATTGTCAGTCATTATATTACATACTAAATAGGGTATCGCATAGCGATACCCTATTTCATGTTTTCCAAAACCATACCTTTTGCCACCCAAAACCATACGTTTTGCGCCGCAAAAGCATACCTTTCGCACTGCAAAACCATACCTCTTGCCGCGCCAAGTCAAAATGGCTATCTCGTACATCCTCATTCCCCGCTTTTCCTTATCATACCTTTTGGCTTACCGTCACTTGCTTTTAGCAAGGCCGGGAACTATATTTCGCCTTACAGAAAAGCTGCAAAAACTGCTCCGCAGGGCAGCATACACAGGAGCAAATCCCTACAGGAGCATCCACAAAGCGCACGAGGGGGGACGGGGAACGGCAAAAAACAATGCAGGGCAAAGGCTTCTTCGCAGACACCTTTGCCCTTACCATAACCTTATAAAAATAATTTTATGAATTAGGAGTGGAGCTGGTGGGATTCGAACCCACGTCCGCACAAGGAAACCACACGCTTTCTACACGCTTATCCCAGCCTTCATTTTCGAGCAGCAACAAGACCTGGGCCACCAATCACTGCCTTATCCCTTTTGAGTTTCACCTCCGCCGCAGGGCAGACGAAGGCTATTTCCGATTTATCCTGCACCGCTTGATCTCCGGATTCGGAACAACATCCTCGGAGCGGTGTCTCGTCGCGCTATCTTATAGCGCGATTAAGCCGAAACCTACTATGCTTCAGTTAGGCAGCGAGAGCGTAATTGTTTTCGCCAATTAAATTTTTGGTCACTCTGATTAAGGAGATAGCCACCGAGTCTCCGCGTGCTTACGTATCATTCCGTCTTGCCGTCAAATCCAGTCAACCCCATTTTGTGATGCCACACGGGCTTTTTCCAAATCCGATTTCATACGGTACGCCATCCGTTGCGTTGGCCGCTGCCAAGCCAAGGATGATGGAGCAAAGTTAGGCATTTCCCCTTTAACGGCCAAGGATTTGCGCTAAAAAAAGCTATTTTTCTGCCTATAACGCAAGCAAAATGCTGATTTGACAAGAAAAAAGCTAAGTTTTATGACTTTCGGAACACCACTTTCGAACTATAACTTACGTGAGTTCTCCTCTCGCTGAATTTGCATTCCTCATCTCTGAAAGGCTGTTTTGAACAAAAAAATCATCCTCTTGGAATGGCATCAAACTGTTTTTTGACCATTCCAAGAGGATGATTCAGCAGACGCGGGTTATGCTTCCGCACACCGGCGCGCCTTTATTTATCGGCTATCGTGGCTGCTCCGCGTCAAGAAAACACACTGACCGGGCATCGCTCGCACCGCTACAGCGTGGCTACCGTTGCGCGAGCGGCGCATCAGCTCAACGACAACATACGCTCAATGGGCTTCACGGCCTCGCGGGCAACGTCCGGATCTACCTCAACAGTGGGCCATCCGTACTTCAAGGCGTTGTAAATCTTCAGCAAAGTGTTCTTCTTCATATACTCACACTCGCTGCACGAGCAGCCCAAACCGCCCTCGCTAACCTCCGGCGGCACAGGCAGGAACGTCTGATTGGGGCATGTGCGCTCCATCTCGTGCAAGATTCCAGCCTCGGTGGCTACGATAAACTCCTTCACCTCGGGATGTTCCTGCGCGTAATGGAGCATCGTGGCCGTAGAGCCTTTCACGTCTGCCACAGCCAGCACGGGTGCCTTGCATTCCAAGTGGGCCATCACCACAGCATCGGGGTGAGCCTCTTTCATCTTCGCAATCTCACCAACGGAGAAGCGGGCGTGCACATGACAGCCTCCATTCCAAAGCAACATATCGCGACCTGTCACCGAATTGATGTAGCTGCCGAGGTTATAGTCGGGGCCGAAGATGAGTTTGGCATCGGCGGGGAAGGAATCGATCACCTTTTTGGCGTTCCCCGAGGTCACAACCACATCGGTGAGCGCCTTGACGGCCGCTGTCGTGTTGACATACGACACTACTTGATAGCCCGGATGTTCCTCCTTGTACTTCCGCAGGTCGTCGGCGCGGCAGCTGTCGGCCAGCGAACACCCGGCGTTGAGGTCGGGACAGATGACCGTTTTGTCGGGTGAGAGCAGCTTACAGGTTTCCGCCATGAAGTGAACACCACACATCACCATCATCTTTGCCGTGGTTTTGGCTGCCTCACGCGCAAGCGCAAGCGAGTCGCCCACGAAGTCGGCGATGTCCTGTATCTCCGAAAGCGTGTAGTAGTGGGCAAGGATTATCGCGTCTTTCTCTTTGCAGAGGCGGCGTATTTCCTTAGCCAAGTCCACCGATGAGTCGACTGGTTCATCCACGTAACCTTTCTCTTTCCATTCTTCTTTCACGTCCATTGTCTCAACGTTGTTTTATTATTATTTTATTTTTTATTCTTAAAAGAAAAATAAATGATGGAGTATGATATGCCGTTGATAAGGTTGATAACTTTGGGTGTTTTGATACCGTTTTGCGTTATCCACACTTATCCGAGCTTATCCCTAAGTTGTTATTTGTCTTCCAAGCTGATTTTCAGTTGGTAAAGCCACTTGTCCACATTTCCACAATTCGGTGCAAAGATAATAAGTTTATATCTTTTGAGAGCCAAAAAAGGTGGAAAACTTATGGAAAATGGGCTTAACAACCTTGTGGATATCCACATTTGCGGGCTTTGGGATTCTTGGCCGTGGATATCCACAGAGTTGTTGGGAAGTTGTTAGACGGGTTTTCCACATGGTTTTCCACAGTTTTATCCACAATATCGTGTCCTGTGGGGTGGGGGAGTAGCTTGTTTGTGGCTTGCGATGGTCAAAATACATCGCAAGCAGTGCCGAATCCTTTGCCGAAGCCGCTTCTTGTGCGCCGCATAAGATGTTTGCGGGGAGAGACGGAAAAGCGTGCAGGGCTTTCTATGTGGCCTTGCACGCTTTGCACAATAGAGGTGTTGATAACTTTGTGAATAACCTTACTCTCCCTTGTCGCGGTCGTAATGCACCATGTTGTCGGGCAGATAGAATGATATTTCCACCAGTCCTGCCACCTCGCCATCGGCTTTCCACGGTGTCTGATAGACGAGTTTCTTCCTTCCCTGCTTGGTAATCGTGTAGCAATGAGTGTTGCCCGAGGTCAGCATATCGGCGATAATGCCGCGCGACTTTTCGGAATGGCAGGGCATAAGGCTCTTGCCCATCATCGGCTCGCCATCCTTCTGAAACAGGCCGCGCGACACTTTGTTCTGAAATATCACTTTTCCTTCCTTGTCGCAAACGGTGATGGCGCAGTCCACATCGTCTGTCCATAAAAACGAATTGTCCATATCTGTCTTGTATTAGGTTGATTGTTCTGTCTTGACAAGCCCTTCCGCCGCTTGCCCCGTGGCCATAGTGGCGGTTCGGGAGGGCGTGCTGCGCCCCCGGCGGGCGTATTTTTTGGCAGCGGTGGGGCAAGGTGAGCGCAATGGAGCTTGCTTCGATTGCCGCGCCGCAGCCTATCTTTGGCAAAGATACGGTTATTTTGCAGGATGGCCAAAAAAATGCCCTCACTTTGTTGCCATCCGTCTTCCGGCATTGCTTTCCGAGGCTTTCGGATGGCCATGGCAGGGCTTTCGTAACCCGTTGATGCGCATAGGGTTAGGGATACGTATGGTTTTGGCTTGCAAAACCATACCTTTTGCAAGCCAAAACCATACCTTTTACATCGCCAAACGTAAGGTTTGGCAATCCGCCGGCTTGTCTGCCGTCATGCGATACGCCAGTGGTGATAATTTCCCGATAACTGTTTGAATTGGGAACGGACGCTTACAAACCCACTTTTTTTGATACACGCTTCTGTTGTTTTTACTTAATTTTGCCAGCAGAGTTTTAGTTATGGTTCCGGGTAATGGCATGCAAACCTGTGCTGGAGCCGATATTGCAATTTAATAATGTGTTTTATGATGAGAAAACCTCTACAATTTCTGATGTCATGGATGCTTCCCGTGGCTGCCGCATTGCCACTTTCGGCACAGCCCGGGAGCACACCACCCCAACGCAACCTGAGGTGTGGCATGGCCAAAGCGGCACTGCGGTCGTCTGAAAGTGAAATCCGGGCACGGCAGCAATTCCCCGGATTCAGATTTGGAAAACGGTTAGAGCGCAGTCCGCTGGCCATGCCTTTTGCCGTGCTCACCCCCGCTGCGGGGGCGCAGGCATCCCCGCGCGTGCCCATGCGTGCGGCCTACGAGCCGGCAGCCTACGCCTTTGGCCTGTCGGGGCAGTACTCCGGGCTGCTGTCCTACAACATTTCCGCGCCCATCAACTTCACGCCCTACGCGCAAGTGGACAATGTGCTGTTCAACGGAGGCTCTACCGTGCGCGACGGCAAGCTCTGCGGCGTGTATTACAATGACGCCTATGCCTCCATCGGTGTGATGTTTGCCTACTATGCCGAGCTTGATCTTGCCACAGGCGAGCTTATCGGCACGCCAAGCCGCATAGAGGGCAACTCGCTCATAGCCCTTGCGACGGCCACCGACCCCAAAACGGGCGAGGTGTTTGGCGAGTTCTACACGGCAAACCTCAAAGGCAGGGAGTTTGGCGTGGCCGACTATGACGCCAAGACGCGCACCACCGTGTCCACGGCCAGCCATGATTATGTGGCGATGGGCATAGGCATGGACGGCATGGCCTACGGTATAGACCAGCAGGGCGACCTCTACATCATCAGCCGGACGGACGGGCAGGAGACCCTCATTGGCTCTACGGGGCTTGAGGTGACAGGCAGCGCGGGCGATTTCTATATGCAAGGTGGCGCGATAGACCCGCAAACGGGCGTGTTCTACTGGGCTTACACCAGCCCGGAGGGCAGGAGCGCGGTCTATTCGGTGAGCCTGACGGATGCCAAGGCAACGAAGATAGCCGACAGTGGCTATCAGCAGATGGCCTTCAACATACCCGCCGTCACTACAAGCGCGCTCGCACCGTCGATGGTGGATGACATGGCGATAGGCTTCAGTGGCGGTTCCACAACGGGAACGGTAGCCTTCACCCTGCCCACGGTGGCCTTCGACGGAGCCACCACGCTGCGGGGAAGCCTCGCATGGCAGGTGTCGGTCAACGGCACGGAACTTTCGGCCGGCGAGGGCGTGCCCGGACAGCGCGTCACCGTGCCCGCATCGCAGCTCAGCGAGGGCATGACGCGCTTTGAAGTGGTGGCAAGCAACGGCGAGGGAGCAGGCCCTGTGAGGCGTAAGTCGGCCTACGTGGGCTTCGATACGCCGCTGCCGCCCACGGGAGTGGTGTTCTCGGTAGACGACAGCCGCAAGGCCACCGTCAGCTGGGAAGCTCCTGCCGGGGGAACGCACGGCGGATACTTGGGAGAGCTTACCTATGTGGTCTATCAGATGGGAGGAATGTATCCCGTGGCTGTGGTAAGGGATGTCAAGGGCACAACTGCCACGTTCGATATACCCGATGGCGCGATGCGGAAGTACGTCTATGGCGTGGCGGCGGTCAACAACGGGCACACCAGCAGCATAGCGCAGAGCAACGGACTGATAGTGGGCAATCCAAAGGAAGTGCCCTTCTTCGATGACTTCAATGAGGGAATAGACCTCTATACCGTAATCGATGCCAACAACGATGGCTCTACGTGGGACTGGGACAACGAGCGCAAGGCGGCAAGCTACTTCTACAGCCGCGTCAATGCGGCCGATGACTGGCTCATTTCACCGCCTATCGCCCTGCAAGCCGGCAAGAACTACATCGTCAGTTTCCGTGCCTCGGCCTCCAATCCCTACATTCCCGAGCGCATAGAGGCCAAGTGGGGCAACGCGCCGGAGGTGGAGGCGATGACCCAAGAACTGCTCCCCGCCACCGATTTGCGCAGCCGTGGGTATGTGGCATTTGAGCAAAGGATTAGGCCGGAGGAGAGTGGAGCTTACTATATGGGCTTCCATGCCATATCGGATGCCGATGAGTTCCGTCTGTTCCTCGACTCATTGAGCGTGGAAGAGGGTCCGGCAGACAAGGCACCCGCAGCCGTCACCGCCCTTAGTGGCACTCCTGCGGCCAATGGAGACCTCTCCTGCACCCTCAGCTTCAACCTTCCAACACTCGCCTATGATGGTAGCGCGCTGCAGTCCGTCACCTCTGTCAAGGTGATGAGAGGCAATAGCACCGTCTATACCAGCGGTTCGGAGAGCCTTTCGCCCGGCCAGCGGATGACGGTAACGGACAATAAGGCCAGCCAAGGCGTCAATAAGTATGAGGTATATGTCTACAACGGCGCGGGACAGGGCGACCGTGCCACGCTGTCGGTCAGCGTTGGCGTTGACACACCTACTACTCCATTCGTGGAAGCAGAGGACAGGCAGACCAGCGTGCGTCTGGTGTGGGACGATTTGGAAGGTTCGCATGGCGGACCGGTCAAGTTGGACGAGATAAGCTACGAGATCTACGATGTCACGGCGGCGGGTGCACTGGGCGAGATGGTCGCCACCGAGCTTGGCGGCAACGAGAGCATCGTTGACGGACTGAATAACGATGAGGGAGAGCAAAGCTATCGTCAGTGGGCGGTGAGAGCTGTCAACGCGGCAGGTGCGAGCGACTATGGCACGGCTCACATTATCGTGGGCAAACCCTACGTGCTTCCTTATCGTCAGAGCTTCGCAGGCGGCGGATTGGGCGGTTATTTCATTGGCGTGGAGCGTTCCTCGGATGCCTTCCGCTTTGCTTTCGACACCGCCGATGCCTCCGATGCCGATGGTGGAAGTCTCTCCCTCTCTGCATCAGATGCTTCCTTGGGCATGGTGTCTTTGGGAAAGATGTCCTTCCAAGGTGTTTCCAAGCCCTCCATTCGCTTCTCTTACAAGGCCGAAGCCCACTCGCCGCTCACGCTGGCAGTGCAGGCGCAGTTGCCCGATGGCTCCATGACGCGCCCATTCAGCACCATCTCCCTTGCCGAAAACACGGAGACGGGCTGGCAGACGGTCACCATCGACCTGCCATCGCAGCTTTCCACGCAGCGTTATGCCATCCTTTGCATCGCGGCACAGGCCACTGGGGTGATAAGTGCTGACCATCCGGTGCGCATAGACGACATACGGGTGATGAACAAGGTGGAGAACGATGCCGCAGTGGCCATTGCCGCCCCGGCAAAGGTCACCAAGGGGCAGAGCGTAAGTCTGCGCGTGAGGGTGACCAATGAGGGAATATCGCCCCTAACATCGGCCCGCGTGGTCGTAACCGCTGGCGACAAGACCATAGATGAGCGCACCACCACCCGCACTTTGGCTTCCTTGGAGAGCGAGGAGTACACCGTGAGCTGCCTCACGTCGTCGCTTGATGACGGCAACGCGCTTCTTGTGGCGGCAAAGGTGACCCACGAGGGCGATGAGAACGCGGCCAACGACATGGCCACGGCTTCCGTGGAGCTGGTTTCGGCCGATGTGGCCTCGCCAAGCAACCTGAATGCCGAGGGCGACAGCCCCGTGGAGCTGACGTGGGACGCTCCGGCAAACACCATACGGCAGGTGACGGACGGATTTGAGGACTATGCGCCGTGGGCCATCGATGATTTCGGAATGTGGACCACCGTGAAGCGCGATGCGGGCATTGCGGGAAGCATAGCCGAGAAAATCACGTTGCCGGGCGAGAACACCAGCTATGCCTTCATCAACTGGCAGCCTTCCGACTACTTCGGCACTGGTACGGATGCCGATCCGCACGGCGGAAAGCGTTGCCTGGCGGCGTTCTATCAAATCAATAAGGCACAGAGCGACTTCGTAGACGTGGACGCATGGCTCATCTCACCGCAACTTTCGGGACGCGCGCAGACCATTGGCTTCTGGGTGGCCAACGTGGAGGGCGATGAGACCTATGGCATGGAAAGCTATGAGCTGTATTATTCGGCCACGGGCAAGCAGCCGGAAGACTTCAACATTATTGGCGGAACGCGCGAGCAGAACAGCAACAGATGGGAACAGGTGACGTTTGACGTGCCCGAGGGCGCGAAGTACTTTGCCGTGCGCCACTGCACGCCGGGTGAGAAAGCCCTCTGCTTCATGCTCGATGACTTCACCTACGAGGCTGGAATGACCCCTGCGGCATACCGTGTCTACCGCGATGGCGAGCTGCTGGCCTCTGTCGGGCAGCTGTCGTACACGGATAGCAATCCGCTACGTGGCACGCACACCTACCAAGTGACCGCCGTCTATGACGATGGCGTGGAGTCGGCACCCATCTCCGTCACCACCGTCACCAGCATAGCCAGCCTTGAAGCCTCGGGCGTTGCCCGCTTCAATGTCTTTACGCCCGATGGCAAGCAGGTTCTGCGCGATGCCGCAACCCTTAGGGGGCTTCAGCCGGGCGCATACATTATTAATGGACAGAAAATCATAATAAGATAGCATGTTAGTGTGATGACAAGCAGTTAACTAAATGTTAGGTTAAGCGCAGGGCTTGGCTCATATAGTCTTTTAATCTGCGGTGCCCGACCACATAGCGATGTGCGTTACGGCCGTGGTGGGGACTTTATGGGCCAGCCTTTTTTTATGCCTTTTGGGGCGCGATGGCAGCTTTGTTTGGGCATTATGTAGGCGGTGGTTTGCGAAACGTATGGTTTTGGCTTGCGAAACCATACATATTGCCGTGCAAAAGGTATGGTTTCGCGATGCAAAAGGTTACCTTTTGGTTTGTCATAATACTGTGTTTGGTATTTCATTCCTATTAAATTATGAGTATGTTTTTATTAATTAATAGTTGTGATTTTGTGAAATCTTAGCGGAATCATTATCTTTGCAGCACTTTACATCATGGCCTTGCCGGCGCGGGCTTTGGATGGCGTTGCGCCGGCGCAGGTCTTGCAAAAACATTATGGATCAACGAAAACATTACAAAGGTCTTACCAACGCCGAAGTGTTGGCCAGTCGTGAACGTTATGGGGCAAATGTCTTGACTCCACCTGCAAAAGAGCCGCTATGGAAGCAGTTCTTGGAGAAATTCAAAGACCCTCTTATCATCATTCTGCTCGTGGCCGGATTCCTCTCCATTGGGGTGTCGTTCTACGAGTTTTTTGGTTTGGGTCACAGTGCCGACACTTTCTTTGAGCCGGTGGGCATCTTCATGTCCATCATTCTTGCCACGGGAGTGGCCTTCTACTTTGAGATGAAGGCCGACAAGCAGTTCTCCGTGCTCAATCAGGTCAACGATGATGAGCCGGTGGAGGTGCTGCGCGATGGCAATACCACCAAGGTGGCGCGGCGCGATGTAGTGGTGGGCGACATCGTTGTTCTTACTACGGGTGCCGAGATACCCGCCGACGGCGACCTGTTGGAGGCCAGCAGTCTCAACGTAGACGAGTCTTCGCTCACAGGAGAGCCGGTTTGCCACAAGAGTACGTGCGAGGCCGACTTCGACAGCGAGGCCACTTTCCCCACCAACCGCGTGTTGCGTGGCACGAAAGTGATGGAGGGGCACGGTCTTATGCGCGTGACGGCCGTTGGCGATGCAACCGAGAACGGCAAAGTGTTTGAGGCCGCACAGATAGACAACAGCGTCAAGACGCCGCTCAACGAGCAACTTGATGGCCTGGGCTTGCTGGTAACGAAGATTAGCTACGTGTTTGCAGCCCTCATCATCGTTGGCCGCTTGATAGTATTCTTCGATTGGTCGCCCATTGTGTGGACGCTCATCGTGCCTACGGCCATCTTCTTCTATCTGGTTATCTGCCGCTTCAAGCATTGGAGGTGGTATTTCAAGGCGCTTACGGTGTTTGCCTACTTCGCGTTGCTCATGTCTATGGTGTATTACTTCCACGTTACGCTGGCCGATGGTGCGGAATGGGGCACGCTCGTTTCTTATTTGCTGGGCACAATCATGATTGCCGTGGCTCTGATCGCAGTGTCTGTGCCCGAGGGCTTGCCTATGGCGGTGACACTGAGCCTCGCCTACAATATGAGACGTATGCTGAAGACGAAGAATCTCGTGAGAAAGATGCACGCTTGTGAGACTATGGGCGCGACAACGGTTATCTGTACGGACAAGACGGGTACGCTGACGCAGAACCAAATGCAGGTGTACGACACCCGTTTCTACGGTTTGAGCAATCAAGAGATGGGCAACGATGAGGAAAGTCTGCGCATTGGCGAGGGAATAGCTGTCAATTCCACCGCATCGCTCGACCATTCAGACGCATCGGCACTGCAAGTGCTTGGCAATCCCACAGAGGGCGCGCTGCTTCTGTGGCTCAACAAGCTGGGCTTGGACTACCGCGAGTTGCGCGAAAGAGCCACCGTGGTGGAGGAACTGCCTTTCAGCACGGAGCGGAAGTATATGGCCACGGTGGTGAAGTCGCCGCTTTTCGGGGGCAAGAGAATGCTCTACGTGAAGGGCGCACCCGAGATTGTGCTGTCGTTGTGCAAGGAAGTGAGGGGCAATGTGGCCCGCGCGGACATCCACAAGTGCCTTACCGACTATCAGAACCAAGCTATGCGCACGCTGGGATTTGCCTGTCAGCCGCTCGACGACGACCAAACGGTCATCAGCGAAGGCCGTGTGGTGGCCAACAACCTTGTTTTCCAGGGCGTAGTGGCCATCAGCGACCCCGTGCGCGCTGATGTTCCGGATGCCGTAAGGGAATGTATGGCCGCAGGAATCAGCGTGAAGATTGTGACCGGCGACACGCCGGGAACGGCCAAGGAGATAGGCAGGCAGATAGGGTTGTGGACGGATGGCGACACGGAACGTAACATCATCACCGGCCCGGAGTTTGCCGCGCTCACCGACAAGGAACTTGAGGAGCGCGTAATGGACTTGAAAATCATAGCCCGCGCACGTCCCATGGACAAGAAGCGGCTCGTGGAATCGCTGCAAAAACTCAATCAAGTGGTGGCCGTAACGGGCGATGGCACCAACGATGCGCCCGCCTTGAAGGCGGCCAATGTGGGGCTTTCGATGGGCGATGGCACTGCCGTGGCCAAGGAGGCGAGCGACATCACCATCATAGACAACTCGTTCAGCTCCATAGGAAAGGCCGTGATGTGGGGGCGTTCGTTGTATCGCAACATCCAGCGGTTCCTCCTTTTCCAGCTCACGGTGAACGTGGCGGCTTGCTTCATTGTGCTTTGCGGCGCGTTTATGGGCACGCAAAGCCCCCTCACCGTTACGCAAATGCTGTGGGTGAACCTCATTATGGACACCTTTGCCGCCATGGCTCTGGCCTCGTTGCCGCCATCGGAGAGCGTAATGCGTGAGAAGCCGCGCGACAGAAAGGCGTTCATCCTCAACCGAACCATGTATGAGAACATACTTGGGGTGGGCGGATTCTTCTTCCTCTTGCTGCTTGCGCTGCTCTATGTGTTTGAACATGCCAACATCACTTGCCTTGCCGACCTGGCGCGCGTGAGCATTGGTGCGCCCGATGGGCTGACACCATACGAGGAGACGCTCTTCTTCACCATCTTCGTGATGACCCATTTCTTCTACCTCTTTTGTTCGAGGGCGTTCGAGACAGGACGCAGCGCGCTCCATTTCAAGGGATGCAAGGGGCTGCTCTCCATCGTTGCGATTATCTTCGTGGGACAAGTGGCCATGATAGAGTTGCCCGTATTGCAGCGTTTCTTCAACGTTTGCGGCCTGCGGCTCGACGACTGGATTATCATAGTTGTAGGCTCATCGTTCGTGCTGTGGGTGCGGGAGTTGTGGAGCTGGGCTAAGCGCAGCTTTGTGAGCCTCCGCGCGGCATGAGACTTGCGCTTCGGCGCACCTTAGAAGAAGTAAGGCCTGCTTGCCATGGGGCATTTCCCCTGCGGCAAGCAGGCTTGTTTCATGTATTCCTGCGCAAGCGGTTGCGGCTTGTATGGGAACGTTTGCCGGCGTAATGGTGAAGCTGTTCCTACTCAAACATCATTCCTGCAAATCTTTTATATGGCTCTTTGCCGGCGTGATGGCTTTGGCTGATACGGGCGGTATTGATGCTGCTGTGTTTTGCGAGGAAGCGTTTGCGAGGGGGATGGCTGGGCTTGTAGTGCGCAAAGTCAACGCCATTGGATTTCCTAAACTGACGTTTGTTGCGGTGCTTGCAGAGCGGTGGCCTTGCAAAACCATACGTTTTGCAAGGCGAAAGGTATGGTTTCAGACGACAAAAGGTGACGTTTTGCAGCGCAAAACGTCACCTTTCGCAATATATTGGGAATGAGGTGGTTGTGCATTGCCTTGGAACAAGGCGAATGTGGGGTGCTTGCTCTGGTGGGCAAACGGCTAATTGATGACGGCGATTTTGCAGACCACGCCTTTCTCGCCCTCCTCCGTGGCGGCCTGCACCATATAGATGCCGCTGGCCACACGCTTGCCGTTGAGGTCGTTTCCGTCCCATGTGAACGTGCCGCCCTGGCTTGTTCCCTCGGCCACGAGCGCGCCGCTGGCGGTGACTATCTTCACGCTGGCGTTGTAAGACAGTCCCACAACGGTGATGTTGCCTCTGTAGTCGGGTCTCACGGGGTTGGGATAGGCGTATGTGGTCTCCTTACTCATCTCCTGCACCGGTTCTGTGGCATCGCTTCGGTAGGAGCAAAGCCCCTTGTCGGTGCCGATGTAGACTTCGCCCGTGGTGGGGTCGATGGCCAGCGACTCGATATTGTCGCTAATCAGACCGCTGTTTGACGAGAGGAAGTGCTCCACCTGCGTGTTCATGTCGGAGCTGATGAGGTAGACACCGTTGCCTCCCGTGCCAAACCACTTGCGGTTTCCGCCGTCCACGGCCATGCAGGTGATGTCTATATTGGTGAGCAAATAGTCGGCATAGTTGGTTCCGTCGTTGCGCGGAACTTTGTGCTGCTGGAACAAAACGTTGTCGGGGCTGGTGGCAATGTCGGCGTATGGCAGATAGAAGGGGCCTCCACTGGTGCCCACCCAGATGTTGTTCTGCCTGTCGGTGGTCACGCATCGCACGCCGTCGGTGGTGATGATGTCGGCGTTGTCCTCATTGATGAAGCGCGTGTAGCGGTTTGTTCCTTTCGTGGAGGGCTGGTATCCCACGAGGGCGGGGGTGTGATAATGGTTGTTGGCCAGCCACAAAGTGCCGCTGGAGTCGAAGAACAGGCTGCCGGCATTGCTCAGAGAGTAGTTGCCTTCGCCCGTGAATGAGGAGCTGTGGTGGCTCACCCATTGGCCGCTCTTGGTGAGCTGTATGAGCGAGGTGTTTGCGCTGATGGCGTTGAAGAGCCACAGGTCGCCGGCATTGTCGAACTTCATGCCGCTCACAATCACGTAGTCCTTGGTGGGTTGCTTTATGGTTGCCGCGGTGTGGAGCATTCCGTTGCTGCTGTCGTAGTTGTATTCGCGCACGAAACGGCCGTCGTTGAACTCATACATGCCCGTTCTTCCTCCGGCCATGACGCGCTGCGGGTTGGTGGGGTCTACGTCGAGCGTCATCAAGTCTACGTATTCATGCCCCGTTTTCTGGGCAATGTCGTCCTCATATATCTGCCATTCGCCATCAGACAGCACCTGCACCGTTCCGGGACGATACAGTTCGTAGGCACCGTAGCCGCCTCCGCAGGAGTAGAGCTTGCCGTTGGCAAAGCGCATGAAGCCAAAGTAGTTGTATTTTGGGCCTCCGGGATTGAGCGTCTGCGCCATGGCCATCAGCTCGGCATCGGGCTTCAGCTGCCGTGGGGTGTAGTTTCCCGTGCGCGTCCAGTTGCCTTTGTCGAGCAAGTTGTCGGTGAGCAGGGCGCGGTATTGGCCTTGCTCTTTCGACTCGGCATAGATATGGTTGCCCTCAATGTGGCAGTAGTCTACGGCAAATCCAAGGTTGTAGGTGTTGGCAATCTCTCCTTTGGCCACGTTCAGGCACACAATGCCGAAGCCGGTGGCGATATAGCAGTATGCCCCGTGGTTGTGTATGCTGTGAATGGTCTTGTCGGCCGTCATGGAATGGTTGTAGTAGTCGCTTATGTTCAGCACGTTCTCCTTGTTGTCCACGAGGTCTATGTTGCCCGTCTCGTAGATGACGACGAGCCTCCGTGCCCCCGTGTTCCATCCAATGAGGCTTATTCCGGTGTCGGAAAGTCCGTTGGTCTTGTCGAAAGTGTGAATGCTTTGGTCGTTTTGGTTGTAGGCGTAGAGGTCGTTTGAGGCGAGCACGTAGAGTTTGTCGCCTCCTTTCTCCACCCAAGTGGGGTTGCTGTAGGACATATATGCCCTCCACGAGCCGATTTCTTGTGCCTGCAGGCCGGTGTTGGGCAACCATGCGGCCGACAAAAGCAGAGCCAGTGCGATCTTTTTCATCATCTGTTCTTGGTTAAACCACCATGACTTTCCTTGCCAAAGGTGAGGTAGCGACTTTCTTTTGTTTTGGGAACGGGGCGTGCCCGTTCCCTTATGGGTGTGCGTTGATGGAACGAATATTCGGCAAAGTCTTAATAACGGGGTGTGCCTGTTCCCTATATGGATGTGCGTTTCGTTGCCTTCTGAGGCGCGTGCGTTTCCGTATGCGTGCATGGTTGTTCCCATTGTGGGGCACTTTTGTGGCCTTATGGGTGCACGCAGTGGGCTTAACGGGCGGTTTCTTCCTTGCCGTTTTCCTGGCGAAGGAAGTCGGTGAGTGCCCTCACGGCCTTGCCCCGGTGGGAGATTTGGTTCTTCACCGTGTCGCCAAGCTCGGCAAACGACTGGTCGTAGCCTTCGGGAACGAAGATGGGATCGTAGCCGAAGCCTTCCGTACCGCGTTTCTCATGGGATATTTCACCCTCGGCCACGCCGTGGAAGCTGTTTTCAAGGGGTTCTCCCGCGCGTTCTCCGCACGTTCTTATCAACGTGATGACGGTGCGGAATCGTGCTTTGCGGTTGTTATTGTTTCCTAATTTCGTTAGGAGTTTGCGCATATTGGCCTCGCTGTCGTGGTCTGTTCCTTCGGCATATCGCGCGCTGTGAACGCCCGGCTCGCCGCCTAAGGCGTCCACTTCCAGCCCCGTGTCGTCGGCAAAGCAGTCGTATCCGTAGTTTTTGTAGACGTACCATGCCTTGTCGTGGCTGTTTTGCTCTATGGTGTCGGCGTTTTCGGGTATGTCCTCGTGGCATCCTATGTCGGCAAGGGAGAGGATTTCGAAGCGGTTGCCAAGGATTTCGCGTATCTCGCGCAGCTTGTTTGCGTTGTTGGTTGCGAATACCAGTTTCATGATTTCTTGTCCGTTACGGTTTTATACTTGCTGTTTTGGGGCAGTGGAGTGCGCGTTTTCCGTTGTCTCCGCTGGGTTCTCGTTTGCCTCCGTTGCGCTGTTGTCGGTCTCGGTCATGCTTTCGCCACCAAAGTTCTCCTTTTCCAGTTGTTTTTTCTTCTTTGCCGAGATGTTGGTCTTTATCTCATCGAAGCCCTCACCGTAGACACCGATTACCGCCGACTGCGATACGAAGGCGTTGGGGTCGATGAATTTGATAAGGCGGAAGATGTTCTGGCTCTCCCGCTTGCGTGCCAGGACAAACAACACCTTGGTGGGCGCGCCTGTATACCAGCCGTGTCCGTCGAGGATAGTTACTCCGTGGTGGGTGCTCCGACCAATGGCTTGGGCTATAATCTCGTACTTTTTCGAGAAGATAAGGAACTGAACGCTTTGCCTTCGTGAGTTGAACACATAGTCGAGCATGAAGTTCTCGGTCACGAGCGTGCACAGTCCGAACACCACGGTGTAGAGTCGGTGTTGCATATCCTCACCAAACGCGGGGAAGAAGATACAAGAGCCGATGATGCAGAAGTTGACAATGATGAGCACGTTGCCCAGCGAGATGTTGCGATACTTGTGTACGCAGGCCGCGATAATGTCGGTTCCGCCCGTTGAGCCATTGTTCAGGAACACGATGGCAAGCCCCGATCCCGTGAACATGGTGCCGATAATCAGTGCCATGAACGGGTTGTTGGAACCCAGAATCTGAATGAGTTGCCCGTTGTCGGCGGTCATCCAGTGCTGCGCCAGCGTAAGCATGGTCGACAAAAGCGCGATGGCATAGATGGTTTTGAGCAGGAATTTAAGCCCAAGAATCTTCAATGCCACGATGAGCAACACGGCGTTGAGCGACAGATACGTCTCGTAGATGGGGATTCCGGTGACATAAAACACGATGGCCGACAAGCCGGTGAGTGCGCCCGTCACAATCTTGTAGGGCAAAAGGAAACATACCCAGCCGACAGTGTAGAACATTAAGCCAAGGGCTATGAGTGAATAGTCCTTGACTTGGTTCATTAAATGTGCCCGGCTGTTCATGAAATACTTGGCAGTGGCTGACATACTATGCGCGATAAAGATTATTTGACCACAATGTTGATGATGCGTCCCGGCACAACGATGGTCTTGATAACTTGCTTACCCTCCAAATACTTCTGGCTTCGCTCATCGTTGATGGCGGCTTCTATGATGGAATCCTTGTCGGCAGAGGCGGCCACGGTGATTTGGAAGCGCGCTTTTCCGTTGAAAGATACGGGCAGTTGCACCTCGTTCTCCACAAGATAGTCCTCGTTCCATGCTGGCCATGTGGCATCGCATACGCTTCCTTTGCCTCCGGTTTGTTCCCAAAGCTCCTCTGCAATGTGCGGTGCGAATGGGGCAAATACCGTTACGAGCGTGCGCAGAATGCCGATATTGTTGCACTTTTGCTGCGTCAATTCGTTTACACACACCATGAATGCGCTCACGCTGGTGTTGTAAGAGAACTGCTCTATGTCTCCGCTCACCTTCTTGATGAGCTTGTGCAGGCTCTTCAGGCTTTCCTTCTGCGGCTCGGCATCGCTGGTTGGCTGCTGGAAGAGCTTCCAGAACCGCTTCAAGAAGCGGTGGCATCCGTCGATTCCGTTCGTATCCCACGGCTTGCTGGCTTCGACCGGGCCGAGGAACATCTCGTACAATCGGAGCGTGTCTGCGCCGTATTGCTCCACAATGTCATCGGGATTGACCACGTTGAACATTGATTTCGACATCTTCTCAATCGCCCATCCGCACACGTACTTGCCGTCTTCGAGCACAAACTCGGCATCTTTGTACTCCGGACGCCACTGCCGGAAGGCATCGGTATCGAGCACATCGGCATGCACTATGTTCACATCCACGTGGATGGCTGTGGTGTCGTACTTGTCCTTAAGTCCTTTTGAGACAAACACAGGGTGCTCGGCTGCATCCTCCGCGTTGACGCGATAGACGAAATTGCTGCGGCCTTGGATCATGCCTTGGTTGACAAGACGCTGGTAAGGCTCTTCCTTGCAGCTCACACCGAGGTCGAAAAGGAACTTGTTCCAGAAGCGGGAGTAAATCAAATGGCCCGTTGCGTGCTCCGTTCCGCCCACATACAGGTCAACGTTCTGCCAATACTCATCGGCCTCTTTGCCCACGATGGCCTTGCCGTTGCGTGCGTCCATGTAGCGCAGATAGTAGGCACTGGAGCCGGCGAAGCCCGGCATGGTGCACAGCTCGATGGGGAACACGTTCTCATTGTCGATGAGATGCTTCTCCACAACGCTGTTGCTGCGTGTGTCCCAAGCCCATTTCTCGGCACGTCCCAGTGGCGGCTCGCCATCATCGGTGGGTTTGTAGGTTGCTATTTCGGGCAGTTCGAGCGGCAGACACTCCTCGGGGATGGTGTAGGGCATGCCGTTCTTGTAGTAGACGGGGAACGGCTCACCCCAGTAACGCTGACGGGAGAAGATGGCATCGCGCAAGCGATAGTTCACCTTGACGCGTCCCAAGCCCTCCGACTCGATGTATTCCTTGGTCTTGGCGATGGCCTCCTTCACGGTCAGCCCGTTGAGCGTGAGGGGCGACGACACACCTTCGCGCGGCGAGTTCATCACCGTTCCCTCCTTGGCGTCAAAGCTCTGCTCGCTCACATCGGCACCTTCGATGAGCGGAATGATGGGCAAGTCGAAGTGGCGGGCAAAGGCATAGTCGCGCGAGTCGTGAGCCGGCACGGCCATGATTGCGCCCGTGCCGTAGCCGGCGAGCACATATTCTGAAATCCAGATGGGGATGCGGTCGCCCGTGAACGGGTTTATGGCATACGAGCCGGAGAATACTCCCGTGACCTTATGGTCGGCCATGCGGTCGCGCTCGGTACGTTTGGCCACGTAGGCGAGATACTCCTCCACGGCCTTCTGTTGCGTTGGGGCGGTCAGTGTGGCCACCAGCTCCGACTCGGGGGCGAGCACCATGAACGTCACACCGAAGATGGTGTCGGCGCGGGTGGTGAATATCGTGAAGTTGCCCTTGCGCTCCTCTTCGCCGTCGGGGGTGATGCTCTCAAACCGCATCTCTGCTCCCTCGCTGCGTCCTATCCAGTTGCGCTGGGTCTCCTTGATGGAGTCGCTCCACTCCACCATGTCCAGTCCGTCGAGAAGTCTCTGCGCATAGGCCGAGACACGCAAGCACCACTGCCGCATCTTGCGCTGTACTACGGGATAGCCGCCGCGCACGCTCACGCCGTCCACAACTTCGTCGTTGGCCAAAACCGTGCCCAGTTCCTGGCACCAGTTCACCATCGTCTCGCCCAGATAGGCTATGCGGTAGTTCATGAGCACCCGTTGCTGCTCCTCCTCGTTCATGCTTCGCCAGTCGCGCGCCGAGAACATGAGCGGCTCTCCCTGTGCCACGTCCATGTCGAGCGTGCCCTCATCGGCAAAGTGAGTGATGAGTTCGCTGATGGGGCGTGCCTTGCCGGTGCGGTTGTCGTAGTAAGAGTTGAACATCCGCTCAAATGCCCACTGCGTCCAGTGGTAGTATTCGGGGTCGCAGGTGCGTATCTCGCGACTCCAGTCGAAAGAGAATCCTATCTTGTCGAGCTGCTCCCGATAGCGGGCAATGTTCTTCTCGGTGGTCACGGCCGGATGTTGTCCGGTCTGAATGGCATACTGCTCTGCGGGCAGGCCGTAGGCATCGTAGCCCATGGGGTTGAGCACGTTGAAGCCGCACTGCCGCTTGTAGCGTGCGTAGATGTCGCTGGCGATGTAGCCCAGCGGGTGTCCCACGTGCAGTCCTGCGCCCGATGGGTAGGGGAACATATTGAGCACGTAGTATTTCTTGCGGCTCTCGTCCTCTGTCACCTTATAGGTTTTCTGGTCAACCCAACGCTGTTGCCACTTCTTCTCTATCTCTCTGAAATCGTATTCCATGTTTTGTGCCTGAATATTTTTGATGCGGTCCGCGTGGCGGACATTCGTTTTGCGTGCAAATTTACGAAAACTTTTCCTGATTGGTGAGAGAATCGGGTAGGAAATGACTTTACGGGCGCGCATATTGTGCAGCGTTGCGCGCTGTGGGGTGCTTGGCTGGCTGCTTGTGCGTCTTTGACGGCTGCTCCGTGTTTTGCCCGTGGTTTTGCCGGATAGCTGTTTTTGCAGCAGGTGGAGGTCGTGCTGTGAGTGGCGGGGAAGGGGCGGGAAAGGCCGATGGGGGCTTTTGTGTGGCGGAGTGTGTTTTGCTGTGCGCTATTCGTGATTAGCGGCGTGTGGAACAAATGGAGTTTTGTCTTGTTTTTTGCAGTTGTGTTTTGTGCCGCCTTACCTTTCCCGATGCGATGGAGCACCTGTTGCGATGTAAAAGGTATGGTTTTGCGCGAATTTTTAAATTAAAAACTGTGGAAAAATAAATTAAAAATTCCGCGTTTTTAATTTATTTTTCTGTGTATTATCTAACCTGTTGTATGGTAGAGGGTTACGTATTGTGGCATCGTGCTTCGTATGGGCGTTTTCAGCTTTTGCCCTTTCGTTTCTTGCCGTAAAGCTATCTGCGTGCAGTGATTATGGTGTAATAAAATAATACCGTTAAAATGCTGCTTTGGAACGGTCGTTTCCGTCTCCCCGTTCGAGTGGTGGCGGGCGATGGCAAAAGCACTGCCGGAAGAGCAAAAAGGCGTTTTGGGCTTGCAAAGTTTGCCCGTGCGGTATTTTCTTCGTACCTTTACGCCATCAATGGCCTTGTGCGCGCCGTGAGGAGACACGGGCAAGGCCATGAAGAGAAAGGATTTTTTATGCTGAGAAACAACTTCTACGAGGGAATGGTGGAGGCCGGTTGCGATGAGGCCGGACGCGGCTGCTTGGCCGGAAGCGTCTATGCCGCCGCCGTGATACTGCCCGATGGGTATGCCAATGAGCGGCTGAACGACTCGAAGCAGCTTACGGCCAAGCAGCGTTACGGGCTTCGTGAGGAGATAGAGCGCGATGCGGTGGCGTGGGCCATAGGCGTGGTGACGCCGCAGGAGATAGACCGCATCAACATTCTCAACGCCTCCATATTGGCCATGCACCGCGCCCTCGACGGGCTGAGGGTGCGTCCGGAGGCCGTCATCGTGGACGGAAACCGGTTCAAGCCCTATGGCTCCCTGCCCTGCACAACCATCATCAAGGGCGATGGGAAGTATCTTTCCATAGCCGCAGCCTCCATCCTTGCCAAGACTTATCGCGACGACTACATGGTGGCACTGGCCGGGGAGTATCCTCAATACGACTGGAAGGGCAACAAGGGCTACCCCACGCGCAAGCACCGCGAGGCCATCAGGCAGCACGGTGTCACGCCTTATCACCGCCGCACGTTCAACCTTTTGGGAGCTGAGGAGCTGCCGTTGCCTTTCGGTGAGGGGGAAATAGCGGGCGGATTGGCCGTCAAAGGCTGATTTTGTGGGGCTTTCCCGTCTGTGAAACGGAAATATTCACTACCTTTGCACTCCGTTTTCCTACTGTGTATACAAGACTTAAAGAAATCATAACATCATGAAAGGGTTCTATGCCATTCTTCTGTTGTTGGCAAGCAATGTGTTCATGACACTGGCTTGGTATGGCCATCTGCGGCTGCAGCAGGCAGGCGTGAGCAAGAATTGGCCGCTCCTGGCCGTCATAGCGTTCTCCTGGGGCATCGCGCTCTTCGAGTATTGCTGCCAAGTTCCGGCCAACCGTATAGGGTTTGTCGACAACGGAGGCCCGTTTTCGCTCATCCAGCTCAAGGTAATACAAGAATGCGTGTCGCTGGTAGTGTTCACCATCATCGCCAACATGATATTCCAAGGGCAGCAGCTGCAGTGGAATCATCTCGTGGCGTTCGCCTGCCTTGTGGCGGCAGTTTATTTCGTGTTCTTGAAATAGGGTTTTGGCGTGCCTTATATTTTCTTTAAAAAAGTGAAAAGGTAAGGCATTACGCCTTTTTAAAACTAAATTTGCAATTTCAAAAGATATGTACGCTTAGCAATGGGTTTGACAAGTATCATTAGCAATCTTTATTTTCGGCCGCGCTGGCGTGAGCTGGAACAACATCAGAAGAACGGCGTGGAGCTGCAGCACGAGGTGCTGCGCTATCTGATCAGCCGTGGCAAGCGCACCGAATATGGCCAGTCGCACTACTTTGCGACCATGAAGGGCTATGAGGATTTTGCCAAATTCGTGCCGGTGAACACCTATGAGGAGCTGAAGGGCGACATCGACCGCATGAGACATGGCGAGAAAGACGTGCTTTGGCCCGGTCAGGTGAGGTGTTTTGCCAAGTCTTCGGGCACAACCAACGACAAAAGCAAGTTCATACCCGTGTCGGGCGAGGGCTTGAAGAACCTCCACTACCAGGGCGGAAGCGATGTTGTGGCGTTCTATTTGCGCAACAATCCCGACAGCCGGATGTTTGAGGGCAAGGGACTTATCCTCGGTGGAAGCCATTCGCCCAACTATGACTTCACCGACTCGCTCGTTGGCGACCTGAGTGCCATCCTTATAGAGAACATTAATCCGCTGGTCAATCTCATTCGCGTACCCAAGAAGGAGACGGCACTGCTCAGCAACTTCGAGCTGAAGCGCGAACGCATAGCCGCTGAGACGATGCGGAAGAACGTAACCAACCTCTCGGGCGTGCCGTCGTGGATGCTCAGCGTGCTCGTGCGTGTGCTGGAGCTGACGGGAAAGGAGCATCTGGAGGAGGTTTGGCCCAACTTGGAGGTGTTCTTCCACGGCGGAATAGCCTTCACGCCTTACCGTTCGCAGTATGAGCGCATCATCACCAAGTCTGATATGCGCTATATGGAGACCTACAACGCCAGTGAGGGCTTCTTCGGAATACAGGACGACCCGGCCGACAAGTCGATGCTGCTCATGCTCGACTACGGTGTATTCTACGAGTTCCTGCCTATGGACGAGCTGGGGAGCGACAATCCCCACATCGTACCGCTGGAAGGAGTGGAGGTGGGACGCAATTACGCGATGCTCATCTCGACCAGTTGCGGCCTGTGGCGTTATGAAATAGGCGACACCGTGCAGTTTACGTCGCGCAATCCCTACAAGTTCGTCATCACCGGGCGCACGAAATACTTCATCAATGCTTTCGGCGAGGAGCTGATCATGGATAATGCGGAGAAAGGACTGGCCTTGGCGTGCAAGGATACGGGAGCCGTGGTGAGCGAATACACCGCCGCGCCGGTGTTTATGGACGACAAAGGAAAGTGCAGACACCAGTGGTTGGTGGAGTTTGCCAAAGCCCCCGAGAGCCTGAACGCCTTTGCCGATGCGCTCGACAAGCACCTTCAGGAAATCAACAGCGACTATGAGGCAAAGCGATTCCACGATGTCACGCTGCAACGGCTGGAGATTGTGCAGGCACGCAAGAACCTTTTCAACGACTGGCTCAAGCGTAAGGGAAAGCTGGGAGGCCAGCACAAGGTGCCAAGGCTTTCGAACAGCAGGAAGAACATTGATGAGTTGCTGATGCTGAACAGCATGCCGGAAGACCAAACTGTGCTGTGAGGAACGGCACGGGAAGCGGGGCGGGAGGCCAAAACGGGCTTTCCGGCAAGCATAAACGGGCAACTCTGGCAGATATAATCAAGTAAGAAAGAAGGCGAAATGACAATCCATACAGGAAAATACATGACGAGATGGGGCGGGAGAGTGGCTTTGCCGTGCTGCTTGTTTGCCCTTTTGCTCCTCGTATCCTGCGCCAAGATGGGGCAACCCGATGGCGGCTGGTACGACGAACTGCCTCCACGGGTCGTGGCCACGTCGCCGGCGGAAGGCTCAACCAACGTGGGCAGGCGGCAAGTGGTCATCGATTTCGATGAATACATCACCTTGGAGAACGCATCGGAGAAGGTTGTGGTGTCGCCGCCGCAAATTCAGATGCCCAATATCAAGGCGCAGGGCAAGCGAATCAGCGTGGATTTGCTTGATGAGTTGAAGCCCGCAACCACCTATACCATCGATTTCTCCGATGCAATAGCCGACAACAATGAGGGCAACCCGATGGGAAAGTACACTTATACGTTCTCCACGGGCGCGCAGATAGACACGCTTGAGGTGTCGGGATATGTGCTGCAAGCCGAGGATTTGGAGCCTGTGAAGGGCATTCTCGTAGGTCTTTACAGCAATTTGGCCGACTCCGCCTTCACCACATCGCCCATGTTGCGTGTAGCCCGCACCGATGGCAGGGGACGATTCACCATCAAAGGCGTGAAAGCGGGTGACTATCGGCTCTACGCACTTCAAGATCAAGACAATGATTATCACTTCTCCCAAAAGGCGGAGGCGATAGCCTTTACACCCGAAATATTCACTCCTACGTGGAAACCGGACGTCCGTCAGGACACCATTTGGCGCGACTCGCTTCACATTGCGGCCATCACGCCGGTGAAATACACCCACTTCCTGCCCGATGATGTGGCGCTGACGGTGTTCACAGAAGAACAGACCGACCGCTATTTCCTCAAATCCGACCGCACGGACGAGCGTTTCTTCACGCTCTTCTACACTTATGGCGACCGCGAATTGCCCATCGTCCGTGGGCTGAACTTCAACGCCGAGGAGGCGTTGCTGGTAGAACCGTCTGTCAATCAAGACACTATCACCTACTGGTTGCGCGACACCATGCTCATCAACCGCGACACTTTGCTCATGAGCGTGCAGCACAACGTTTGCGATACGGCCGGTGTGCTGCGCCAGCAGACCGACACTTTGCAGCTCTTGGCTAAGATTCCGTATGAGCGGAGGATGAAATTGCAGGCCGAGCAACAAAAAAAGTGGGAGAAACAGCAGAAGAAACGCCGCGAGCGGGGCGAGACTTACGAGACAGTTATGCCGGGGCAGATGCTCGAACCCGAATATGAGGTGTCGTCAGAGATAGACCCCGACCAGAACATAAGTATCCTCATGCCCACCCCGATAGCCTCTATCGACACCTCAAAGATAAGGCTTTACCAGCTTGTGGACACCGTTTGGCAGGAGACGCGCTACCTCTTGGGTGAGAAGCCGGGCACTTCGCGCCACTATGAGGTCGTGGCTGAGTGGGAGCCGGGCATGGAATACGCCCTCGAAATAGACTCCGCCGCATTCACAGACATCTACGGACGCACGCAGAAAGCAGAGCAACTGGACTTCGCCGTGCGCCGAATGGAGGAGTATGCCACACTTGCCATCACCTTGCAGGGCATGGAAGAAAGGCATTGCGTGGTGCAATTGCTCAACAAGCAAGACAAGCCCGTGCGCCAGGCAGCCACTTCCGATGGCACGGCTCACATCTTCTACATCAAGCCGGGCACGTATTACCTGCGAATGTTTGTGGATGACAACGACAACGGACGCTGGGACACGGGTCTTTATGCGTCTGGCAGACAGGCAGAGGCCGTGTATTATTACCCCAAATCGCTGGAATGCCGTGCCAAATGGGACATCAGTGAGACTTGGAATCCCAAGGCCATGCCGCTTTTCCTCCAAAAACCGGCGGAGATAACGCGACAGAAGGGAGACAAACAGAAAGCCGTGCGTCACCGAAACGCCGAGCGGGCGGCCAATATGGGCATTGAAATACCTGCAAGTATACTAAACAAGGAGAACAGATGATGAGAAAATGGATTTTGTCACTGCTGGTGCTGATAGCCACCAGCGCAGCTGCGCAATGCACATTTCGCAACACCGCCTTCCAGAGCGGCGAGTTCTTGACTTACAATCTCTATTATAATTGGAAGTTTGTGTGGGTCAAGGCGGGAACAGCATCTTATTATACGGTGTCGAGCACCTATCAGGGCACGCCGGCTTACCGCGCCAGCCTCACCACAAGGGGTAACGGAAAGCTGGACGACTACTTCGTGCTGCGCGACACACTCTTAGCTTACAACTCCAAACAGCTTGAGCCGCTCTACTTCCGCAAGGGTGCAAGGGAGGGCAAAAGATACACCGTGGACGAGGTGTTCTACAGCTACAAGGGCGGCAACACGCACGCCCGGCAGCACCGCATAGACAATGACGGCAAGCATCACTGGCTCAACCGCACCTATGAGGGCTGCGTTTACGACATGTTGAGCATTTTCATGCGTGCCCGGTCGTTCAAGCCCGAGAGCTGGAAGAAAGGCGAGGTGGTGAATTTCCCCATCGTTGACGGCAACGGCAACGACCCCGCGCGCATCGTTTACCGTGGAAAGTCGAAGGTGAAAGCCGACAATGGCCACACTTACCGCTGTCTGGGGCTGTCGTACTATGAGCAGGAGAAGGGCAAATGGAAAGAGATAGCCCGCTTCTACGTCACCGACGACCTCAATCATGTGCCCGTTCGTCTCGATATGTATCTGCGTTTTGGCGCGGCCAAAGCCTTCTTGGTGAACATGAAGGGGCTTCGCAACGCCGTCACTTCATGTGAGAAATAAGATAACAACATAATACCATGTCTTTATTAGAGAAACTTTTCGGTTTTGATGCCCGCACGATGACCATCCGCACGGAGGTTGTGGCGGGCATCACCACTTTCATGACAATGTGCTACATCCTTGCCGTCAACCCCTCTATCCTTGCGGTGACGGGCATGGATCGCGGCGCGCTCTTCACGGCCACTGCCCTTGCGTCGGCCATAGCCACACTGCTGCTGGCCGTCATGGCCAAGCTGCCGTTTGCGCAAGCCCCATCGATGGGCTTGAACGCCTTTTTTGCCTTCACGCTGTGTCAGGCCATGGGCTACACGTGGCGGCAGGCACTGGCCATCATGCTCATTGAGGGTATCATCTTCATCCTTATCACGGTGGCCAACGTGCGCGAGCGCATCTTGGAGGCCATTCCCGACAACTTGCGCTATGCGGTGTCATCGGGCATAGGCATGTTTATTGCCTTCATCGGACTGAAGAACGCGGGCATCATTGTGGCCAGTCCGGGCACTTTCGTAGGTCTTGGCGACTTCACTCCCACGTCCATTCTCGGCTGGATAGCCATTGTGCTGAGTGCCGTTCTCATGGCGCGCAAGGTGAAGGGCGCGCTCTTCTATGGCATCATAGCGGCCACGGTGATAGGCATTCCCTTGGGCGTGACGCAGTTTACCGAGGGTTGGATACCCGTGAGTCTGCCCAAGAGCATTGCCCCAACCTTCCTTCAGTTCGACTTCTCCTCGCTGATGAACATCCAGACGGTGCTTGTGGTCATCTCGTTGCTGCTGGTCAACATCTTCGACACCGTGGGAACGCTTGTCGGGCTGAGCTATAAGTCGGGCATTGTGCGCCCCGATGGCAGCATTCCCCGCGTGAGCGAGGCCATGATGAGCGATGCCATAGGCACCACTTGCGGTGCTATGCTGGGGTCGAGCACCATCACCACCTATGTGGAGAGTGCGAGCGGAATAGCCGAGGGCGGCCGTTCGGGTCTCACATCGCTCGTAACGGGCTGTCTGTTTCTCTTGGCGTTGTTCCTCGCGCCGCTCTTCCTGCTCATTCCCAGTGCGGCCACAAGCGGCGCATTGGTGCTTGTGGGCGTGCTGATGCTCGACGGAATCAAGCACATAGACATGGACGACATCACGGAGTCTTTCCCCTGCTTCGTCACCATCATCATGATGGTGCTCTGCTATAGCATTGCCGATGGCATCTGTTTCGGCATTCTCACGTTTGTGCTCACCAAGCTGTTCACGGGTCGTTGGCGCGATTTGAATGCCACACTGGTGGTGCTTGCCGTGCTCTTCATCATCAATTTTGCGTTCGGATAGTCTCTGAAAGCCAGCTCTTTTGGCTGTCAGAAAGCGGATATAAACGGCCTTGTGGGTGGGAAAACCGCCTGCAAGGCCGTCTTTTTATGGCCTTTAAAAACTCGTTTTTCGCAGTCGTGTGGCCTCATGGGGCACTTCTTGTCCGTTGGCCCGTATCCCGCTCGCTTCCTCTTGGCGGCATGGCGGGGCTTGATGGGGCAGGTGATGGGGGCGAGTGCCTTGTTTTTGGGATGGAAATGTGGTTTTTTTGACGATGTGAAAAGTGCGGTCTTATAGTCTTGAAAGCATGATTTTGCGGTGCAAAATGCGGGTTGTTTTTGTATGGAAAGTGAGATGTAATGCTGTAAAATGTAAAATATTTTAAGTGAGAAATAGGAGTTTTAAAGATGATTTTTTTGGCTTTTTGGGTGTAAAAAATAAGACATTTTTGAGCAAAAAGCAGGGCTTTTTAGGGCAAAATTCTGCGTTTTTTGGCATGAAAAAGTGGGCGGAAATAGGGCAAAAAGTGCATCGGTGCAGTGCGCGGAATGAGAGTGTGCAGGGCAAAAGATAAGCCTTTGTGGCGTAAAGCGTATGGCGTGTTAGAGTCAAAGGTAAGATTTTGAAGTGTAAGGCGTATGGCTTGGCGTTGTAAGGCGTTATAACTGGCGGGCGAAAGGTATGGTTTTGCAGGGCAAAACGTATGGTATTGCAGCGTGAAAGGTATGGTTTGGCGGGGCAAAACGTATGGTTTTATAACGCAAAAGGTAAGGTTTGACACTTTCAAACCTTACCTTTTGTATTGTATTGATACACAGGTTGTTGTAGCTGTTGTGGCTTTGCGCCTCCTGCTTGGCCTTTTCGAGGGGTCAATGGGCTTCGAGCCAGTTTTTGCCCCAGCCCGTATCGGCTATGAGCGGCACGGCCAGTGCGTAGGCGTTTTGCATCTCCTCCACCACGATTTTCTCCACTTTTTCTTTCTCTTCGGGGTAGACGGAGAAGTTGAGTTCATCGTGCACTTGGAGAATCATCTTCGAGCGGATTCCCTCTGCTTTGAATCGGGTGTGTATTTTGGTCATGGCCAGCTTGATGATGTCGGCCTCGCTGCCCTGAATGGGGGCGTTGATGGCGTTGCGCTCGGCAAATCCACGCACGGTGGCATTGCGGGAATTGATGTCGGGGAGGTAGCGTCGTCGGCCAAAAAGCGTCTCCACGTATCCTTTTTCCCTTGCCTGTCGCTTGGCTTCCTCCATGTAGTCGCGCACTTTCGGGAACGTCTTGAAGTAGTCGGCTATGAGGTCGCGGGCCTCTCCGTTGGCTATGCCCATGCGCTGGGCCAGCCCGAAGGCGGTGATGCCGTATATAATGCCGAAGTTGGCTTGCTTGGCTTGCTTGCGCTGCGTGTCGCTCACCTCGTTCAAGGGCTTGTGCCATATCTTGGCGGCTGTGGCGCGGTGGATGTCTACGCCTTCGCGGAAGGCCTCTATCATGTTCTCGTCGCCGCTGAGGTGCGCCATGATGCGCAGCTCTATTTGCGAGTAGTCGGCAGAGAAGAAGAGACAGCCCGGCTCGGGTATGAAGCACTTGCGTATCTCCTTGCCGTCATCATCGCGCACGGGGATGTTTTGCAGGTTGGGATCGCTCGAAGAGAGGCGGCCGGTGGCCGTAATGGCCTGATTGAAAGAGGTATGGATGTGGCCGGTCTGCTTGTTCACCAGCTTGGGGAGCGCGTCCACGTAGGTGCCGAGCAGCTTTTTCAGTCCTCGGTAGGCCAGTATGTCGGCCACAATGGGGTGCTTTGCGCCGAGCGATTGCAGCACTTCCTCGTTGGTGACGTACTGTCCGGTCTTCGTGCGTTTGGGGTTGTCCACGAGTTTCAGCTTGCCAAAGAGTATTTCGCCCACTTGTTTGGGGCTGGAAATGTTGAATTGCTCTCCCGCCTCTTCGTAGATGCGTTGCTCGTAGTGGCGCATTCGCTCGCCAAAGGTGCGTGAGGTGTCGGCCAGTGCATCGGTATCAAGGCGCACGCCTTGTGCTTCCATGTCTGTCAGCACAGGTATGAGGGGCATCTCGATGTTGTGGAAGAGTCGTTCGCAGCCCGTTTCGCGTAGCTTGGGTGCAAGAACGTGGTATAGTTTCAGTGTCACGTCGGCATCCTCGCAGGCATATTCGTACACGTCTTTGGGCGCAATGTCGCGCATGTTCTTCTGGTTCTTCCCCTTGGGGCCGATGAGTTGCTCGATGTGGATGGTCTGATAGTTGAGGTACACTTCCGCCATGTAGTCCATTCCGTGGTGTAGTTCCGGCTGGATGACGTAGTGGGCTATCATCGTATCGAAGATAGGGCCTCGCAGCTCTACGCTGTAGTTGCGCAGCACCTCCATGTCGTATTTTATATTCTGACCTATTTTGAGTATATTGCTGTCCTCATAGAGCGGTTTAAATATGGAAACGGTTTTTAAGGCTTCTTCACGGTTTGGGCTTATGGCCACGTACCATGCCTGATTTTCGGTCACCGAGAAGCTCAAACCTACGAGTTCGGCCTCAATAGCGTGGGTTGAGGTGGTCTCAGTGTCTAAACTGAGAATTTGTTTTGTCCTTAAAAAATCACAAAGAGTTCTCGCATCCGCTTCGTTTTCAACGAGATGATATTCATGAAGGGTAGTTTTTAGGCTCTCATATCGGCCGTTTTCTGAGTTTTCTTGCCCATTGCCCGCGTTTTCGGCGAACAAATCAAGCTGTTTTTCGGCCTTTTTCGCTTTCTCTTCTTCCGTTCCAAGGAATTTGCGGGCAAGGCTCTTGAATTCCAGTTCATCGAATATGGAGGTCAGTTGTTGCTTGTCGGGCTGAGAAATTTTCAGTTGCTCGAGGTCGAGGTCTATGGGAACGTCCTTGCGGATGGTAGCCAGGAAGTATGACATCTTGATGTCGGCGGCCGCGTTCTCCACTTTCTCTTTCATCTTTCCTTTCAGCTGGCTGGTGTTTTGCAGCAATTGCTCCATGCTTCCAAACTGATTGATGAGCTTGGTCGCTGTTTTCTCGCCCACGCCGGGGCATCCCGGGAAGTTGTCGGAGGCATCGCCCATGAGCGCGAGCAGGTCTATCACCTGCAGCGGTGATGATATGCCATACTTCTCTTCCACCTCTTTCTCGCCGATAATGTCGTATCCGCCGCCGTGGCGTGGCTTGTACATCATCACATTGGGCGCGATGAGCTGGCCATAGTCCTTGTCGGGCGTAAGCATATAGGTGGTAATGCCCTGCGCACCCGCCTTTGTGGCCAGCGTTCCAATCACATCATCGGCCTCAAAGCCGTCCACTTGCAGGGTAGGGATGTGCATGGCCTGCAGAATATCTTTAATAATGGGCACGGAACGTTTGATGTCCTCGGGTGTTTCCTGCCGTTGCGCCTTGTACTCGGGGAACGCCTCGTGCCGAAATGTCTTGCCATGGTCGAAAGCCACGCCGAGATAGTCGGGTTGTTCCTTGCCCATCACCTCATGAAGGGTGTTGCAGAAGCCCATGATGGCCGAAGTATTAAGTCCTTTGCTGTTGATGCGCGGCGACCGGATGAGCGCGTAGTATGAGCGGTAGATGAGCGCGTAAGCGTCAATAAGTATAAGTCTTGGCATGATATGAGTAAATTTTACTGTGTAAAATTACAAAAAGTTTGGGATAATCTGCGATTAAATCAGTAATTTTGTATCAAATTTCGGATTTTCATGGATTACCTTTCGCTCATCAAAGCACCTATATCGTCAGAATTAGCCGATTTCATCGGGCTTTTCAATAGCAGTCTTTCCCATGAGGACGGCCTCTTGGGCAGTGCGCTCGAGCACGTCAGGAAGCGCACGGGAAAGGGGATGCGCCCCATTTTGATACTGTTGATGGCCAAAAACTTCGGTGAGGTGACCGAAGTTACGCAGCATGCGGCTGTGGGATTAGAGCTTTTGCACACGGCATCGCTCATTCATGACGATGTTGTGGACGAGGCGAAAGAGCGGCGCGGACAGTTGAGCGTCAACGCGAGCTACGACAACAAGGTGGCCGTGCTCGTTGGCGACTACGTTCTCTCCACCGCGTTGCAGCACGTGGCTTTCAGCGGCAGGCTGAACATTGTCAACGACTTGGCCAGACTGGGAAAAACGCTCTCCAATGGCGAGATTCTTCAGCTGTCGAACATTCAAAATCAGGAAATATCCGAGGACGTTTACTACGAGATTATCAACAACAAGACGGCGGCACTTTTTGAGGCTTGCGCCGGAATTGGCGCGCTCTCGGTGGGCGCAAGCGAGGAAGCCGTGGTCGCAGCCAAGGAGTTTGGGCGGAATTTGGGCGTTATATTCCAAATACGCGATGACATTTTCGACTATTACGATGACCCCGCCATAGGCAAGCCAACAGGAAATGACATGGCCGAAGGCAAGCTGACGTTGCCCGTTATTTATGCTTTGCGCAATACAGATGATGCTGAATACCAAGCACTTGCCAGGCAAGTGAAAGACGGAGTGGCCACAAAGGAGACGATAAGCCGCCTTGTGGACTTTGCCAAGGCGCAAGGTGGAATAGAGTATGCGGAGGAACGGATGCGCCACTTCCACAAACTGTGCGAGCAATTCCTTGACCGATATGCGCAGGAAGACCGCATTGGCAACGCGTTGCGCGTTTATCTTGACTTCGTGAGCGAGCGAACGAAGTAAGAAATGGCAGAAAAGACGGGAGACAATTCGCCAAAGAGCAAGCAAGATGAAGTAAAAGGAACAAGAGATAATGAATGAAAAGGGATGAGCGGCAACCGTTCATCCCTTTTCATTTTTTATCTTTGAAAGCTCTTTCTTGAATGTTTAAAGAGCCGTTTTTTCATCCTTTGAGAGCCAGTTTTTGATAGTTTCAAGCTCGGATAACCCCCTTTTTCCCAGCGGAATTAGAAGAATTTCACTTCCTCACCCACGATTTCGCTCAGCAAGAGGTTGGCCAAGCGGCTTGTTCCCAAGCGGAACCAGCGGTTGGTGAGCCACTTCTCGCCGAGCACTTCCTTTACAATCGTATAATAGATGATGGCATCCATCACCGTGTTGATGCCTCCGGCGGGTTTCAAACCTATTTGTATGCCCGTCTTTTCGTAGTACTCCTTGATGGCCTGACACATCACATAGACAGCCTCCGGAGTGGCCGACACCTTCTCTTTTCCCGTGGAAGTCTTGATGTAATCAGCTCCGGCATACATCGAAAGAACCGCCGCTTTTTTGATGTTGGATGCCGTTACAAGGTCGCCGGTCTCCAAAATAACCTTCATGGCTACCTCTGGGCCGCACGTTTGCTTCAATTCCTCGATTTCATCGCACATACTTTCGTAGGCGCCGGTGAGGAATTTGCCCACGGGCATCACGATGTCTATCTCGTTGGCACCGTCCTTGATGGCCAAAGCCGTCTCGGCCACTTTCACCTCGATGAGGGCTTGCGATGAGGGGAACGACCCCGAGACACAGGCTATCTGCACGCCGTCCACCTCCAACGTGTCGTTCACCACCTCGGCGAAGCATGGGAATACGCAAATAGTGGCCACGTGGGGCAGGTTGGGGTATAGTTCATCAAACCGGTTGACGTTTTCTGTGAACTGCATGATGCTCACATCGGAGTCTGTCGTGTGCAGCGAGGTCAGCTCCACGCTTCCCAAGAGGAACTTTTTCACGTCCACGGTGTCGTTCTCATGCGCCTTTTCGGCGATGATTCTCTTCACCTCGGCACGCACTTCGTTGTCATCGACGTTGGTGTTGTAGCTTTCCAACACCTTCTCATACTTGGTTTTGGACTCATCGTAGGAGTTGTTCTCCCTGCCGTCCAGCACAGTTTCCTTGATTGATGCCATAATCTAAATCTTGCTTATCGTTTTCTTTCAGTTTCTCGTTGTTCTTGTGCCGCTCCGCATCGCGTAAGGTCTTCTTCTCAAAGCTCTTACGCAGTTCCTCGTCAAGGTCTACGCCCGTCTGGTTGGCCAGGCAGATAAGTACCCACAGCACGTCGGCCATCTCCTCGCCAAGGTTGGGGCGTTCGCCCGCCTTGAAGCTCTGTTCGCCATACGTTCGGGCAATGACGCGTGCCAGCTCGCCCACCTCCTCGGTCAGGCAAGCCATGTTGGTAAGCTCCGAGAAGTAACGCACTCCGTATTGCTTAATCCATTGGTCCACTGCTTGTTGTGCTTCGCTGATGGTCATGCTGTGTGCTTGTGTTTTGTGATGTAGCCTCTTCCGTTGCGGCGAGGCGCGTTATTCCTTGTTCTTGCTGTCCATGCAGATGGTTACAGGGCCATCGTTGACCAAAGCCACCTGCATATCTGCCCCAAAAACACCCTTTTCAACGGGTTTCCCTATCAGTGCCGACAACTGGCGGCAGAAGTATTGATAGAGCGGCTCGGAGTGCTCATGACGCGCAGCACGAAACCAAGAGGGGCGGTTGCCCTTCTTGTAGCTCGCGTAGAGCGTGAACTGCGACACCACCAGCGCGCTTCCCCCGGTTTGTGTAATATCTTGATTCATAACGCCTTCTGCATCATCGAATACGCGCAAACCAGCCACTTTGCGTGCCAGCCAGTCGGCATCGGCCTCGGTGTCGGCATCTTCCACACCGAGAAGTATGAGGAAGCCTTTCCCGATGGAACCGACAATTTTCGATTGAACGGTGACGCTTGCCTCCGTTACTCGTTGTATTACGATTCTCATACTGCAAAGATACGTTTTATTTTGCAAACGGCCAAGTGTAATGTTTTAGTTTTGTGGTCTCGGACGAGGCATTGTGGCTGCTCTGCGATGCGTTGATTGCTGGTTTTAGGGTATGTGCGGAAGTGCTTTCTTGGGCTTTCTTAGGGGTTTGGGGTTGCGTTTTGAGCGGATAAGAGATTGTGTGGCGGGCTGTTTTTTGGATGGTTTTTCCCGATGAATGTTGGATTTTCGGTCGGGAAAGGCGATGATAGGGTGTGTTCAGCCCATTCCGTTGGGTCTTCCGTGTTGGGGATATTGTTGGGGCAAAGTGCGGTGAAGGGATGTTGGAGTGAATGTACGGATTCTTTACTCCTTGTTCTTCGTCTTACAAAAGGAGTTTTTGTCTTTTATGGTCTTGAATCGTTTGCAAGGTGCTGGTTAATGCGTTGTGTTTCAGTAAGTTATTTGGTGTGGAAAAATTAAATTAAAAATGGGAGAAAAATAAATTAAAAACACGCTGTTTTTAATTTATTTTTCTCCGCAAAAGGTAATGTTTTGCCTCGTCAAAGGTAAGCTATTGCATGGTCTCTGACAAGGTGTTATGATTCTTTACCTCCGTTCCAATGTGCAAGGATGGCCTTGGACTTGCTCTCGCCCACAACGGATTGCAGCTCGGAGGGGGATGCCTCGCGGATACGTTTCACCGACTTGAAATGCTTCAAGAGTAGCTCTTTCGTTTTCGGGCCTATGCCTTTAATGTTGTCTAACTCGCTGTGCAGCTGGTGTTTGGAACGCTTGTCGCGATGGAAGGTGATGGCGTAGCGATGCACCTCGTCCTGTATTTGGGTGAGCACCTTGAATAGTTCGCTCTTCACATCCACGGCCACGGTCATCGGTGGGAAACCAAACAGCAGCTCGTTGGTGCGGTGATAGTCGTCCTTGGCCAGTCCGGCGATGGGGATGCGTAGTCCCAGCTCGTCTTCCACCACCTCTCTCACCACTTCCATCTGTCCTTTTCCGCCATCGGTGATGATGAGGTCGGGCAGGGGAGTGCCTTCTTCTTTCATGCGCGAGTAGCGGCGGCGCACCACTTCCTGCATTGATGCGTAGTCATCGGGGCCTGTAACGGTCTTGATGTTGTATTTTCGGTAGTCGCTCCTCGATGGCTTCATGCCTTTATAGACAATGCAGCCGGCCACGGGATCGCTTCCCGAGATGTTGGAATTGTCGAAACATTCGATGGTGTATGGCATACGGTCGAGCTTCAGCAAGTTTTGGAGTTGCTTCATCAGTCGCGTTTGCTTCTGTTCGGGATTCAGCTTCTCGGCCTGCTTCAGCCTGTCAAACTTGTATTGCTTGGCATTCATCTCCGAAAGTTCCAGCAAATGCCGCTTGTCGCCACGCTGCGGAACGAAGAAATCGGCATTTTTAATCTTGAAATCCAGTTCGTAGGGCACAATAATCTCCTTGGCCGTGCTTTTGAATCGCTCTCTTATCTCCAAAATGGCCTCGTTGAGCAGCTCCTTGTCGGTCTCATCGAGTTTTCTTTTGTATTCATACGTGAAACTTTGGGTGATGGCTCCGTTGGTGACATGGATGTAGTTGACGAACGCATTCTTCATCTCTTCATCGTCCACAAGCGTGAAAACATCGACATCGCTGATGGTGTGGCTCACTATTTCGCTCTTTGCCGCGAAGTTGTCGAGTGCAAAATACCGCTGTTTGATGATTTCTGCCTCCTCAAACTCCATGTTTTCGGCTTTTTTCAGCATTTCTTCTTTCAGTTGTTTGAGCAGTTCACGGGTGTTGCCCTTGAGAATTTCTCGCGCCTCGCTCACGGCTTTTTGGTAGGATTCGTAGCTTTGCTTGCCAATGCAGGGGGCAAGGCATTTCTTGATATGGTATTCCAGGCAGGGGCGAAACTTGCCTTTGGCGATGGAATCTTGCGTTAATGGGTGGTGGCAGGTGCGTAGTTTGTAGACTTGATGGATGATTCCGAGCACCGCCTGCATACTTCCTATGTGGCTGTAAGGGCCATAGAAAGTGCCAAATTTCTTATTGATGGTTCTTGTTTTAAAAACCCTTGGGAAGGGTTCTCGCGTTACGCAAATGCTGGGGTAGGTTTTGCCGTCTTTCAGCAAGACATTGTAGCGTGGCTGGTATTGCTTGATGAGCTGATTTTCGATGAGAAGTGCGTCTTCCTCGCTGTTGACAACGGAGTAGGAGATGTCTTCAATCTTCGAAACAAGTACGCGAGTTTTGAATCTGTCCACCTCTTTATGGAAGTATGACGATACTCTCCGCTTCAGGTTTTTGGCCTTTCCTACGTAGATGATAGTTCCCTCCTTGTCGTAGTACTGATACGTTCCGGGCTTCTCCGGCATGGCCAATACAATGTTTTTCAGCCTTGCCAAACGGGCTTCATCCTCTGCTTTAGTCATCAATCCTAAGTGCTTATAATTAAGAAGTTATGGAGTTTTTGTTTCACGTGGAACATAATGTGGGGTGGTGGGTGTGCGGGCGGCTCGCTGTGGGGCTTGTGTCGGCGTGCCTGTGCTGCGGCAGTGCGGGGTGGGGCGCGCCGTCCGCACACCTTGAAAGAGGACTTAGAAACTTAACAGAGAGGTAACCTCTATGCCTTCGTCCTCAAACATCTTGATGGCATCGGGGAATTCGCTTTTGAGATCGATGATGAAGTTGCAGTAAATTTTCTTGGGATGGAACTTCTTGACCAGCTTGCAGGCTGCGGACATCGTGCCGCCTGTGGCCAAGAGGTCATCGTGGAGCAACACGACGTCTTTCTCGTTGAGCGCATCGGCATGAATCTCGATGGTGTCAATGCCGTACTCCTTGGCGTAGCTCTCCTGTATTGTGGCGCAAGGGAGCTTGCCTGGTTTGCGGCAGAGCACCACGCCCGCGCCCAAACGGATGGCCAAGGCCGATGACATCACGAATCCGCGGCTCTCAATGCCCACAATCTTGGTGATGCCTTTGTCTTTGTAGAGTTCGTACATCTCATCGGCCACCTCCTTTAACGCCTCTGGGTTCTTGAAGAGAGTGGTGACATCGCGGAAGTGAACTCCCTTGATTGGCCAATCGGGAATGGTCCTCAAATTGTCCAGCAATAGTTCTTTGTTCATTGTCAGATACTTATCTTGGTTTTGTTTATGGATTTGTTTCACGTGAAACGTATATTATCTTCCCATCAGTACGAGCAGTACGTTGATGTCGCTTGGGCTAACGCCGGGTATTCGGCTTGCCTCGGCCAGTGTCTCGGGCTGTATGCGCGTCAGTTTCTGGCGGCATTCGGTGGAAAGGTCGTGAAGTTCGGCATAATTGAAGTGCCCTGCAATGCGGATGTCTTCCAGTCTGCGCATCTTGTCGGCGAAGACACGTTCCCGCTCAATGTACCCTTTGTACTTCATGCGCACCTCTGCTGCCTCCGCAATCTCTTGTTGGCGGTTGGGCGATGCGCTGAGGGCCGCTTTCAGTGACGGCAGCACTTCGGAAAGGTTTTGGAAGTTGAGCTGCGGCCGTGCCACCAGTTCTGAGAGGCGTGTTGTGCCGTGGAGTGGGGAGGTGCCCACGTTTTCGAGCAGCGCATTCACCTCGTTGGGCTTCACTTGAGTTTGCTCGCAGAAGGCAACGATGCGTTCAATGTGCTCTTTCTTTTGTAGCCACCAGTCGTAGCGGTTGCGTTTGGCAAGTCCCATCTGGTAGCTTGCTTCCGTCAGACGTGCGTCAGCATCGTCTTGCCTGAGCAGGATTCTGTATTCGGCACGCGAGGTGAACATCCGGTATGGTTCGTCAACGCCTTTCGTTGTGAGGTCGTCAATGAGCACGCCGATGTAACTCTCGTCGCGCTTCATCACAAACGGTTCTCCGCCGCCACAATAGATGGCCGCGTTGATGCCCGCCACCGTGCCTTGACCTCCGGCTTCCTCGTATCCCGTGGTGCCGTTCACCTGTCCGGCCATGAACAAGCCGCTGACCACTTTCGACTCCAGAGAGTGCTTCAGTTGCGTTGGATCGAAGAAGTCGTATTCGATGGCGTAGCCCGGTCGGTATATTTTCGCATCGCGCAGGGCGGGGATTTTCCGTATGGCTTCCAACTGTATGTCCCACGGCATGGAAGAGGAGAATCCGTTGAGGTACATCTCGTTGGTGTCAGTACCTTCGGGTTCGAGGAACAATGGGTGGGAGTCGCGGTCGGGGAAGGTGACCAGCTTGGTTTCGATGGAGGGGCAATAACGGGGGCCAATGCTGTTGATTTGCCCGTTATATAGAGGAGAGTGGGGGAGACCCTTGCGAAGAATGGCGTGCGCCTCTGCGTTGGTTGCACAGGTCCAGCACGGCAGCTGTGGCAGAGAACGGTGTGGGCCGAAGTATGAGAACTGGTGGTAATCGGTCTCTCCGGGCTGCTCTTCCATGTCCTCAAAGTGTACGGAGCGTTTGTCTATGCGCACGGGGGTGCCCGTCTTCATGCGATCTACGCGGATGCCGTGGCGTGCAATACTTTCAGAGAAATGGTGTACGGCAGGTTCAGAGCTGCGGCCGCCCTCCACCATCTTGTGGCCGATGTGCATCAAGCCGTTAAGGAATGTGCCTGCTGTCACCACAACTGCTTTGGCGTGCAGTTCTATTCCCCATAATGTTTTGATACCTAATACTTTACCGTCTTTTACAAGCAGCTCGTCGGCTTGGTCTTGAAGGATGTCAAGCTGTGCGGTGTTGTCCAGCGTCTTGCGCCATTGGGTGATGAACTTTTCCCTGTCGCACTGTGCGCGCGGACTCCACATGGCCGGCCCTTTTGAGCGGTTGAGCATTCTGAACTGAATGGCTGTGGCGTCAGTAACGCGCCCCATCTGTCCGCCCAGTGCGTCTATCTCCCGCACTATCTGCCCTTTGGCAATGCCGCCCACGGCAGGATTGCAGCTCATCTGTGCAATCTTGTTCATGTCCATCGTCACGAGGCACGTCTTTGCGCCCATGTTGGCCGCCGCTGTGGCCGCCTCGCAGCCCGCGTGGCCACCCCCGACAACGAGGATGTCATACTTAAAAAACATTCCTAATCTCCTTATTTTTCCGCAAAAGTAAGAATATTCTTCGAAATTTTGCTCATTTCACTTTGTTTAATCACTAAAATGTAGTATTTTTGCAGCGACTTTGCGCTTTGACCATACCGAAAAAAGGGGATGGAAAGGGCGCGGAGACGAAACAATTACACTGAGTCGGTAAGTCAGTAATTACAATTTAAACAATTAAATAATTAAAACTCAATCATTTATGTGGTTAATTAATTCATCCATCGGTAGAAAGGTGGTGATGTCGGTAACGGGCATTGCGCTTGTTCTATTCCTCACGTTCCACGCGTGCATGAACCTCGCCGCGTTCTTTTCGGGCGACGCCTACAACATGATCTGTGAGTTTCTGGGTAGCAATTGGTATGCTGTCCTGGCTACGCTTGCGCTTGCCGCGCTCGCTGTGATTCACATCGTGTATGCGTTTATTCTCACGGCACAGAACCGCCGCGCACGTGGCGAGAGCCGTTACGCCGTCACTTCAAAGCCGGCTAAGGTGGAGTGGGCGAGCCAGAACATGCTCGTTCTTGGCTTGATCGTTGTTCTCGGTCTGTTGCTCCACTTCTACAACTTCTGGTACAACATGATGTTCGCCGAGCTGACGCACATCTCTGTTCCCCATGATCCCGCCGATGGTTTTGCCTACATTCAGGACACGTTTGCTAATCCCGTGTTCGTAGTGCTCTATCTGGTGTGGCTGGGTGCCCTTTGGTTTCACTTGTCGCACGGTTTCTGGAGTGCTCTTCAGACCATTGGATGGAATGGCAAGGTTTGGTTCAACCGTTGGAAGTGCATTGGCAACGTCTATGTCACTTTGGTAATCCTTTGCTTTGTATTCGTTGTGCTGGCTTTCGCCTTGGGTTTTGCCCCGGCACTTTGCGCCTAATACAATCATTATTACAACCTCAAAAGTTTTATACGTAACGAAAGAATTATGGCTAAGATATTAGATTCCAAGATTCCCGAAGGCTCTGTTGCTGAGAAGTGGACCAACTATAAGGCACACCAGCGTTTGGTGAACCCCAAGAATAAGCTCAAGCTCGATGTGATTGTCGTTGGAACGGGACTTGCCGGTGCCAGTGCCGCCGCGTCTCTTGGCGAAATGGGCTTCAATGTTTACAACTTCTGCATTCAGGACTCTCCGCGCCGTGCCCACTCTATTGCTGCGCAGGGTGGTATCAATGCAGCTAAGAACTATCAGAACGACGGCGACAGCGTGTACCGTTTGTTCTATGACACCGTAAAGGGTGGCGACTACCGCGCTCGTGAGGCCAACGTCTATCGTTTGGCCGAGGTGAGCAACAACATCATCGATCAGTGTGTTGCTCAGGGTGTTCCTTTCGCCCGTGAGTACGGCGGAATGCTTGCCAACCGTTCGTTCGGTGGTGCTCAGGTGAGCCGCACGTTCTATGCAAAGGGTCAGACCGGTCAGCAGTTGTTGCTCGGTGCTTACAGCTCGTTGAGCCGTCAGGTGAACGAGGGCAAGGTGAAGCTCTACACCCGCTACGAGATGGAGGAGCTGGTTATTGTTGATGGCCACGCACGTGGTATCATTGCCAAGAACCTTGTCACTGGTGCGCTGGAGCGTTTCACGGCCAATGCCGTTGTGATTGCCACGGGTGGATACGGCAACACCTACTTCCTTTCCACCAACGCCATGGGTTGCAACTGCACGGCCGCCGTACAGTGCTACCGCAAGGGCGCATACTTTGCCAACCCCTGCTACGTTCAGATTCACCCGACCTGTATCCCCGTACACGGCGACAAGCAGTCGAAGCTCACGCTCATGTCGGAGTCGCTGCGTAATGATGGCCGTATCTGGGTGCCGAAGAAGATTGAGGATGCCAAGAAATTGCAGAAGGGCGAGATCAAGGGTTCTGATATTCCCGAGGAAGACCGCGATTACTACTTGGAGCGTCGTTACCCCGCATTCGGTAACCTCGTGCCGCGTGACGTTGCTTCTCGCGCCGCCAAGGAGCGTTGCGACAAGGGCTTTGGTGTCAACAACACTGGTTTGGCCGTGTTCCTCGATTTCTCCGAGTCCATCAACCGTCTCGGCATCGACTGCATTTTGCAGCGTTACGGCAACCTCTTCGATATGTATGAGGAGATTACCGATGTCAATCCGGGCGAGGTGGCACGCGAGATTAACGGCGTGAAGTACTACAACCCGATGATGATCTTCCCTGCTATCCACTACACGATGGGTGGTATTTGGGTCGACTATGAGCTTCAGACCACCATTCCCGGTCTGTTTGCCATCGGTGAGTGCAACTTCTCCGACCACGGTGCCAACCGTCTTGGCGCGTCTGCCCTCATGCAGGGTCTCGCCGATGGTTACTTCGTGCTTCCTTACACCATTCAGAACTACCTCTCCGATCAGGCTCTTTGGAAGAAGGTGCCGACAGATCGTCCCGAGTTTGCCGAGGCTGAGAAGGCTGTCAACGCCGAGATCGACCGCCTCATGGGCATCAAGGGTAAGCGTTCCGTAGACTCCATCCACAAGGAATTGGGTCATATCATGTGGGAACACGTGGGTATGGGCCGCACCAAGGAGGGCTTGGAGCAGGGCTTGAAGCTCATTGCGAAGCTCCGCGACGAGTTCAACAGCAACCTCTTCATCCCCGGAGCGAAGGAGGGTGTCAACGTTGAGCTTGACAAGGCCATCCACTTGCGCGACTTCATCCTCATGGGTGAGCTTATCGCCCACGATGCTTTGCACCGTAACGAGAGCTGCGGTGGTCACTTCCGCGAGGAGTATCAGACCGAGGAAGGTGAGGCCAAGCGCGATGATGAGAACTTCTTCTATGTCGGCTGCTGGGAGTACAAGGGCGAGACATCCGCGCCTGAGCTTATCAAGGAGCCGTTGGAGTATGAGGCAATCAAGGTTCAAACCAGAAACTACAAGAACTAATAGCGGTTCAGTTGAATTTGTAGACATTTAAAGAATTAGACCAAAATGGCAAGAAATATTTCATTCACACTTAAGTATTGGAAGCAGAACGGCCCGCACGACAAGGGTCACTTCGATACCCATGAGATGAAGAACATCCCCGATGACACTTCGTTCCTGGAGATGCTCGACATCCTCAACGAGGAGCTTATCGCCGCCGGCGAGGAACCATTCGTGTTCGACCACGACTGCCGCGAGGGCATCTGCGGTATGTGCTCGCTCTACATCAACGGTACGCCGCACGGCAAGACCGAGCGTGGAGCCACGACCTGCCAGCTCTATATGCGCCGCTTCAACGATGGCGATGTCATCACCGTTGAGCCGTGGCGTTCGGCCGGATTCCCCGTCATCAAGGACTGCATGGTAGACCGTACAGCCTTCGACAAGATTATCCAGGCCGGTGGTTACACCTCCGTGCGCACGGGACAGGCACAGGACGCCAACGCCATCCTCATCTCCAAGGAGGCTGCCGATGAGGCAATGGACTGCGCCACCTGCATTGGCTGCGGCGCTTGCGTTGCTGCTTGCAAGAACGGCTCTGCCATGCTCTTCGTCAGCTCCAAGGTTAGCCAGCTCGCATTGCTGCCGCAAGGCCGCGTAGAGGCTGCCAAGCGTGCCAAGAACATGATTGCCAAGATGGACGAGCTGGGCTTTGGTAACTGCACCAACACCCGCGCTTGCGAGGCCGTGTGCCCGAAGAGCGAGAGCATCGCCAACATCGCGCGCCTGAACCGCGAGTTCATCAAGGCCAAGTTGGCCGACTAATCACGCCGCAAAGCCCCTCCAAGGCCGGCACAGGCTGGCTTTGGGAGGCTGTGGACAAGGATAAAGCCCGTGGCGACTTCGTGTCGTCACGGGCTTTTCCGTGCGTTTTGGCGGCATACAGACCATTGCTGCTGCCTCGCATGCTTAATGAAGTACGCCAAGCCTTCTGTCAAGACAAGTGCAGACTCTATTGCTGTGTTACGAATTCCCGCCTTCAACGTGTAGTCACACGCGATGGCAGAGTGTGCAGATGCTATTGCTGCACTGCGAGTTCCCCCCTTGCGATGGCTCAGAACCAGTTGTCTGGGCAAGTGCAGACTATTGCAGCTGCCTTACGTACTGTGTGGGCGTGATGCCCGTAACGTTGCGGAATGCGCGTATGAAGTTGGAGTAGTCGCCAAATCCGCAGCGCATCGCCACTTCGTTAAGGCTCAGTTCCGGGTGAGCCTTGATCATCCGCTGCGCCTTTCCCACTTTCACGCGCTGAATGTATTGCGCCGGCGTGTATCCCGTGAGAGCCGACAGCTTGCGGTAGAACTGAATGTAGCTCATGCAAAGTTTCTCGGCCACGGCGTTTACGTCTGCTGTCTTCCCGCTGTTTATCATCGAGTAGATGACATCGTTTACCTTTATAATCGACATCTGCGCCCCTTCCGTTGCCGGGCTTACCTTTGCTTGTCCCTGCTGCTTGCCGTTTTTCCGTTTCTTCTCTTCCGTCTGTGCTGTTTCCGTCTGCTGTGCCGCATACTTTTCTTGCAGCATTCTCCGCTGGCTCATCAGTTTTTCCAGTCTCACCCGCAGTTCCTCTTGGCTGAAAGGCTTGCTCAGATAAGCGTCCGCACCGGCTTCCAGACCGCGGATGCGGTCGTTTTCCGTCACCTTGGCCGTAATCATAATCACCGGAATGTGGCACGTCACCTCGTCTTCCCGCACCTTCCTGCACAGTTCCAGTCCGTCCATCACCGGCATCATCACGTCCGATATGATCGCGTCGGGCACAATCTCCCTTGCCTTCTCCATGCCCTCTTGTCCGTTGGCGGCTTTGTAGACCACGCATTTGCCGCCCACGCACTTCGCTATGTAGTCGGCCAGGTCGGCATTGTCCTCCACCACCAGAATCCTGCGGTCGTTTTTCCCGCTTTCCATTGGCTTTTGCTCTTTTGGCTTTCCCTGCTCAGACATCATCGGGCTGGGATATTTCCCCTCATCGTGGCATATTTCGGTAGCCTTCTCGTGACGTATGGGCAGCGACAAGTGGAACGTGGTGCCCTTGCCCACGGTGCTCTCCACGCTCACCGTGCCTTCCAGCGCGCTCACAATCTGCTTCACCAGTGCCAGCCCTATTCCCGTTCCGCCCGTGCACGCCTCTTGATTGGCTTGGTAGAACGGCTCGAAGAGGTGCGGAATGTCGTCCTTGGCAATGCCTATGCCCGTGTCGGCCACGTCGATGCACAGGTTCTTCCTTCCCTCGTGGTACATCACCACGCTCACGCTGCCATACTGCGGGGTGAATTTCAAGGCGTTCGAGATCAGATTGCCCACCATCTTGCTCATGTAGTCGGGCACAAAGTTGGTCTCGAAGTCGGTGTCCTGCGCCACGAATTGCAGTTTTATGTTTCGCTTTTCTGCATATTCCTGAAATCCTTCCACGGTCATTTGCAGGTGGGCGGCTATGTTGCCTTTGCGCCATTCGGGCGTGCCGATGGCCGACTTCACCTTCGATATGTCCAGCAGCTGGTTGATGAGCGCGAGAAGCCGCTTTCCCTGCCGCTCTATGGCTTCCCCCGTGCTGTGTGCCGCGTCTGCCGTGAGCGCGGGTTGCTGCAAGTCTTGGCACAGCCCCAGTATCACGGTGAGCGGCGTGCGGAACTCATGCGTCACGTTGGTGAAGAAGTTCTCCCTCGTGCGTGCGAGCCGCTTCAGCGCGCGGTGTCCTTTTATTCTTGTGCGCTGCGTGTATATCATCATCAGCAGCAGTCCCACGAGCAGGAACGTCACCACGCCAAACACCGTTTGTCCTGTTTGCCGCCGCTGCTGTTCCTTGTGCAGTGCCTCCTTGGCCGCTTCCACGATGCGTTGCTGCTGGTCGCGCTCTATTTTCAGGCTCGTGTTCTGAATGCGGTTCATCTTTTCCATGTTTATCAGGCTGTCGCTCTGTGCGGCGGCCTTTTCGTGATAGGTCAGCGCGTTGCCGTAGTCGCCGTTGCGCTTGCACGCTTCGTAGCGCAGCGTGTAGATGTTTCTTAGGTGCTCCTTCGACTTGATGGCCGTTGCCATCTGCTCTGCCTCCCGCAGGTACACCCCCGACTCTTCCTCGTTGCCCATCCTCTGGTGCAGTTTGGCCAGGGCCACCACCGTGTTCAGCGTGTGCCATGCGTCTTTCGAGCCGTTTGTCAGGTGGTAAGCCTTTTGGTATTCGTAGAGTGCTTGGTCGTATTGCCCCGCCTTCTCGTAGAGGTTGCCAAAGAAGGTGTGGCAGAGCGATATGCCCAGCGCGTTGTTGGCGCGCAGGTTCAGTGCCATTGAGTGGCGGTAGTACACCCATGCGGAGTCCGTCTTCCCCTGTTTCTCCAGTATGGAGCCTATGTTGGCATAGTTGATGGCTTGCCCCACGTCCTCTCCCAGCTCTGCTTCTCCGCGCAGGGCTATGCGCAGCGCGCTGTCTGCGCGTTGCAGGTTGCCCGCCGTCAGATACACGTTGCCCAGTCCGTTGAGCGATGTCAGCCGGTTCTTCTTGGCCGTAAACGAGGTGTCGGCACTCTCGCGGCTCATCGTCCATGCCTGATAGTGATACTGCTGTGCCGCGTCGAGTATGCCCATGCGGCGGTATACGGTGCCGATGTTGTTCAGTGCCTGCACCCATTCCAGCGTGTCGCCCAGCTGCTCGGCCAGTTTCAGCTCCTTGTCGTGCATGTTCAGCGCGTCCTCAAACTGGTTCTCGTTGCGCAGCGTCTTCCCCTGTTGCCGCAGCACGTAGATTTCCCCCAGTGTGTTTCTCTCGCTTCTCAGTTTCCTCAGCAGCGTTTCCGCCTCGTGCGGGGTGCCGGCCTGCTGGGCTGCGCTGTGCGCCTTGTCGCGGTCTTGCTGCGTGATGCTGCTCTTGCTGGTGTGGTTGCAGGAGGCAAGGGTCACGGCAAGGCCAACGAGCATCAATGGCAGTGGTGTTCGTTTACGCCGTGTGTGGTGTTTTTTAAGTGTATTCATTATTTCTCTCTGCAATATTAAGCGGGTGCAAACTTACTGAAATTCTTTTGTAACAGCAAATTTCTATGTGCAAAAAAAACGCGGTTTCATCGGGCTGTATTGTGTTTTGCCCCGCTATTGTGGGCGGTTTGTCGGTGCGTGGTTGGGGTTTGTTGATGCGGTGGGAAAGGGGTGTCGTTGCGAAAGGTGCGGTATGGTGATTATTTTTAATTTAAAAATGCGAAGTTTTTAAATTAAAAATTGGAGAAAAATAAATTAAAAATTCCGGGTTTTTAATTTAAAAATAATCATCGTTCTTAACCTTTTGTTTTTCAAGGGCTTACGTGCTGCCTTTCGTGCTCTGTTCCCGTAGTCTCTCTGACGTAGGGCTACAGCTTGGCTTGTGTGGGTATCGCCGCTCGCGGGAGGCATTTTTCATAGCTTGGAGCGCGTTTGGTTAAATCTTGTAAACTTGTCATCGGTAAGTGCTTTTTCCTCAAATAGTTGCTTGCGCTGAAAGATAGATTTTGTAAAGTGTAGGAAATGCAGAAAGATAGAATCCGCAACATCTTTGAAAGAATCTACAAAGAGCTTTTATTGTTATATTGGTAATTTTGCGGCAACTTATAAACAATACAAAATCACGAGAAAAATGAAACAACAAAGAATCACTCAAAGAACACTTTCTTTGTTCTTCTGCCTCTTGTTTGTGCTGGCCACGCAGGTCAATGCACAAACTGTGACCATCCGACCGGACAATGGCAGTATGATTCCGGTGGTCAACGATGGTTACGCGGAAACAGGTTTTGCCAATGGCGGCTTCTCCTTTTGGCAGCACGAGCAGCTTCCCCTGACCATGATGGCCAGCGACCAGCCTACGTTAACCACGGATGGGCAGCTGAGTTCGCACGCCAGCAACTTCTATTCCGCCAATGGTGGCTTCCAAGTCGTTGGCGGACAAACGAGCGATGGTCTCATGGCCATCGCGCTGCCGCATGGCTACCGCTTCACGGGCTATCGTATCATTGTGCAGAACAATGTTAACAGGGTGGGCGGAAACAACGGATTGGCCATCGGCCACAGTAAGGAAATGTACTTTGGCGAGACTACCAGCGACTATGAGTACCGTTCGGGCTTCTATGCGTCTATGGGTGTAGCCGTAAATAATAACGAATATGTTGTGGAACGTACCAGCACCGTGGCCGGCGACATGGGCAATGTGCTCTATTTCAAGGTGGGCAACAACCTTACGGGCACTGATTTGAGTACCAGACGTCAGTATGTAGCCTGCTTCCTCAAGCATATCGAGATCAGTTACACCACAGAGGCTTCGTTCCCCGTGAACCTTGCGCCCACAGAGGAAAGTACTTCGGGTGTCAGCTACACCACTTTTGGCTTCCTTACGGGCAAGGGCGACCTTGGCGAAGTGAAGTATCGGAGTTATGGTGGATTTGGCTGGTCTGACTGGGGAGCAACGACCCGCCAAAGCTATCTGTACAGCAACTTCAAGGACGCGGAGGCCAAGATGTGGCTCTATGAGGAAGCCAACGTAGAGAACGGCGTGGCCGGAAGCAGCAAGGGCAATCGTTCCATCACGCAGGAGGCGATAGGCTCGTCTTCTAACCGTACTTATTGGTATGGCGTGAAGTCGGGCAACACCTATTATATAGAGAGTCCGGTGAGCTTCGACAATGCCAACAAGACGGCCATGCCGCTTGCCTATCGCATCGTGGGAGCCACCATCAACTATAATCTCAAGAACAACGCCGCTTATTATCTTGATGTCTACGCGCCAGACGGCAAGACCGTAGAGCAAACCATCAAGGTGGAGAGCGCAGGGTCGTACACCATACAGGGCAAACTCAACAATGATGCCGTGAAGTTTGCCGTCCGTCCGCTGGAGGAAGGACTGTCGGCGCAGGGCTATGTCACCGCCTCCGTCTCCATGCAGGCGCTCGATCCCTTCGTGAACAGCATGACCATCACGGCAAGGATGAAGGACAACCCCGCCATCAGAGCTTCCGCCGACTACACGGCCACCGACTTTGCCGTGGGCGGAGGCAACCTCAGCATGTCCATGCCTGCTGCGTATGTGGGCCAGCCCGTTGTGTTCAGCTTCGAGAATCTGGCCAGCCACTATGCCGATGAGACCTATCCGGAGGGCAGCGAAGCCTATCACTCGCGCTTCAACTTCGTCCGCTCGCCTTATTACGACCTCTTCGGCTTGACCAGCAACAACATCTACAATGCCGTGGAGGAGGCCATGAACCACGATTACAGGGACAAGGTGACCGTGGATGTGGCCGGAAACCAACTGTTTAAGTTCAATAATGCCGCCGACATACAGAAAGCCACTGCGTCGACGGGCACACAATACTTTGAGGAGTATCCCTTCTCGCTGGAGAGCTACGCCGCTGCGGGCGGGTCGTTCAGCCAAGTGGAGATGACCGTATCCGCAGGCGAGCAGGCCAGCAAGAAAGTATTCCTCATCGTCAGCGACGAGCCGCGCTACAATATCGCGCCCACAAGCTCGTGGCAACACCGCAGCAATGCCTTCTACTACACCACTATCGCCCTGTCCACCACCAGTTACGAACCAACGGTGAAGTTTACGAAAGTCTATGATAAGGCTTTCGTGGGCAGCGGCGAGGACACAAAGGGCTATTATGGCGTGACTGTCCGTGCGGCAGACGAGGAAGGAACGCTCGGCTACTGCTCCGTTGGCGACGTGCTGACGAAGTTGAACGCCGCGTTGGCCGATGAAACCATCACCGACAAGCCCGCCGACATGGCGCATTTGCTCTACGTCGACATGGGCACGGAGATGGCCGGAGTCTACAATTCCTCTGATGAGGAGTGGACCACGCTCAAGGATGGCCTTGCCAAGAATGCGCTGGTGTTCATGCCGGTCAACACAACGCACCGCGCCGACAACTTTGCCGAGCGTCTTGCAGGCGGTGCCAAGCCCGTTTTCCGCGCCGGCGCCAACATTGTCATTACCGATAAGGAGCCGTTCTACACTCCTTACCAGGTGGTCGTGGACGCTGCGAGGAAGGCAACCTACACCCGCAACCGCTCGGGCAACAACAAGACCGTGCGAAACGCCACTGTGATGCTGCCCTTCACGATGACCTTGGAGTACGGCCGCCACACCAATGTGGACGATGCCTGCGCTTTCGATGTCTATACGATGGAGCCCGAGGAGTGCCTCGTGGTGACGGAGTGGGACCAGGACTATGCCAACGCGGCCAAGTTCCGCCGTGTGATGCGCGGACGCACAGAGGCCAACGTGCCGTACATGCTCCGTGTGGATGAGGGATACGAGCAGCCGGACAACGTTTCCTTCGTGGTCGAGGAGCGCGGAGCATACATCATGCCCACAACGGGACATCATGGCAAGACATACCTCACCGGCGAGACGGCAACGGGGCAGATTCAAGGCGCGGAATATACGTTTGAGCACCGTGGAAGCTACTGCGGCGAGCGCGTAACGTCGCCCGTGTTCTATTTCTCCAACAACCTTTTCATGTCCACGGAGTACTTCCCCGAGGGTGAGCGCTACATGAACGGCCGCCCGTTCCGCACCTATTACAGCTACACGGCCAATGGTGCACAGTCCGACATGTTGAGCTTCCGTCCCGTATTCGATGACGATTTCATTCCGACGGCTGTCGATGGCGTTGTCGAGGCAGGCGCTTCCGACCTCAGCATCACCACTGGTCGCGGCTCGCTGACGCTCCGTGCCCGCACCGCACGTCAGCTGACGATTCACCATCTCAGCGGTCTTGTGGTTCGCCGCGTCAGCCTGCGTGCCGGAGAGGAGCAGACCGTGCAGCTCGCGGCAGGCATTTATGTCATCAACGGTAAAAAAGTAATCATTAATTAAGCACAGCAATGAAAACATATATGAAGCCCGAGGTCGTGGTGATGAAAGGTGTCACACCCGAACTGATGGGAACAAGCAACTTTACGCACGACAACGATGCCAAGTCCAATAACCTTTGGGCAGACAAGAATACCGATATTTGGGGTACTTGGAACACTGACAACGGTACGGGAGATGGCGTGTCGGGCATTTGGAACAACAATGGAAGCCCTTGGGGCGACTGATAGTGTGATATGCAAGGGCATCTTTGGGCTATCAGGATGCCCTTGCTTTGAATAGAATTAATAACCATTAAACGAACAAGATTATGAGTAAAGCCCCAGTGACAAGCACCTCGAAGAGAACTGAAATTAAAGTTTATGAATTCGAGATACTAAGCAACGTGAATGGCGCAACGGTGAAGAAGTACGATCATCTTGGCGATGGCGACATGGGAACGGGCAGCACCGACTATATTAGGGCCACTGTCGACGCCACTCTCTCCACCCCTAATCCCCATACGCTCCGTCTGACCGTGGACTATTGCGCCTGGCAGAAGAAGTGGGAGCAGAAAAAGTCCAACGGCGACAAGCTTCTCTTCACCGCAATCAAAGATTTCGAGATTCCTCATCCAGACAAGAAAGTAAAGAACCAAGGCTATCTGCGGGAGACAACAGAGGAAACGTGGACTCCAACGTGCTTGGGGCAGAGAGCTTTTTACAAGGATCGCTTCAAGGGCGACAAGAAACGCTATGACTGGTTGCCGCTTGAGACAAAGGAGTATGCCAGTGAGTGCACTCCGCAGCGGTGGTTTCCGGCCAGTTCGCTTTACGTTAAGATTGACGGACCAGGCAGTGAGCTGACTGCGAAAGGCAATCTGGGAGTGAAAGGACGGCTCTACATTACCTATGAAGTGGAGACGAGAGTCACCACGGAGATGGTGGCGGGCGATGAACCCATCAACGGCAGTTCCTTGGTTGTGCCCGAACCCAAAGCTGTTACGCCCGAGGATTGTGAAAAGGAGCGTGTCATGCGTATCAAACTGGGACTTCAAACCATCCCTTACAGGCCTGCGGCGCTCGTAGACTTCTCACTCTACAACGACAGCACGCTCTATCCGGAGGTGATAGAGAGCACTCGCGAGGACGCGGCTTACTGTTTGGAGGTGAAATCGCAGGAGTTGGAGACCAAACAGATGTGCGTGAGAGGCGCGGGCATAGACGATACGATTTATCCCGGGGCTATTTTGCTGGTGGATAACAACCTTGCTGGCGGCAGCCCCATTCCTTTAAGTGGCATTGAGCGTGGCAAACTCAGTATGTTTGGCGACTTCTTCCTTTCAGATGGCGGAATTGCGGAGAGGACAGAGGTAGAGGCTACCAACAGGGGAGTGCATTCTGCCATCAACGGCATTGCTTCGGAATTGCTGAGAGATGATAACAGATACACGGGCAAGATCAATTCGCATAGCGAAATCTTCACCAGCAAGAAGGAAATGATGTATCACTTGAAGGTGGACTCCAACTTTGCAGGGGCAAGCTTGAAGGTTAATGTCGATACTTCCGAAGAGCAGCAGAGCTTTGTGCAGGCCAATATACTGGAGCAGAACTACTTCAAGGTGAAGCTGTCGGACGCGTGGCATGAAAACCCCGGTTTGCTCTTTAGCGAGAATGTGACGTGGGAGGATCTGGAGCGCGTCATCAAGAACAATGGAGGGGCTGCGCTGGCCGTGGTCACTTCGGTAACGTATGGCCGCACGTTCAGTTACTTGAAGCAATACTCCGCCAGCAAGTTTGTTTATGACAGTTCGGGGAGTGTCAGCTTCCGTGGGCAGGAGTTGTCGTCAAGTCAAAAGATAACCGACAGCAGCAGTTGCGATGTAGTAGACATCTATGACGATGCCGGAACGGGGGCGGTCAGGGATGTTCTTCAAGGCAAGAAGACCGATGAGGAGATAAACGCCATCTTGTCCAAGCACCTGGAATTCTCTCCTTCCAACCAAGGTGTGGTGAAGGAATACACGCTCCAGCTGCTCACGGGCACCAATATTGGGCAGCCCATCGCGGTCACTTATGGTGGCAACTACAAGCGCATTCAGTACACGCGCTGTCCGCGAATGGTGGAGGCTCAAGTCAATGTGAGCGATGTGACCATACTCGGTGGCAAGGTGAAATTGCAGCTTGATGTGGAGCGGTTCAAGGTGGAGAATGGCAGGAAGGATGTTGTGGCCGTGGTGGATGGCGACAGCCCCGAGCGCGACCAAAAGCCTTGGTTTACCGTACTGAACAATAGCCGCACGGTTTCCTTTGGCTGCAGCGGGGAGAAGGGCATATATATTGCGCCCAATCCCCAGCTCCGCATTCGCAGCAAGGTTTCGGAAGCGGGTAGCTACAGTGCCAACGACAGCAGACGGGTGGACGTGTCGTCGGGCAAAATCAACATTAAGCTGAAGGGAAATGTGCTCAGTAGTGTCAAGATAGACAGCGTGAAGTAGGTCAAAGTTTCCCTCTTGTCCTGTGCCGCTGAGACGGTGCCGGGCAATACGTATGGTTTTGGGCCGCAAAACCTTACCTTTTGCAAGGCGAAAGGTATGGTATTGCGGCCCGATATGTATGGTTTTGCAAAGTGCTTGTTTTCCTGTTGTTTATGGCGGGGCTTCTTCCGTGGGCAATGGGGCAGCTCTTTGCGTGCCAAAAAGTGTCCGTGAGGGCGGAATTACTGTGGAAAAGTTTGTAACTTTGCAAAAAATCAAAGGTTATGGGAGCAACTTTACTTTTGTCGGTAGTGGTCAGTATCCTCTCGTTTGGGGCGAAGACCGACACCACGGTGGTGAACACACAGGCCATCAATTCCGCCATTGCGGCCTGCTCGGAGCGTGGCGGTGGTGTGGTGGTGGTGCCGCCGGGCGAGTTTGTTACGGGCACGGTGCGCATGCGCAGTCATGTCACGCTGCGTCTGGAGCGCGGCGCGGTGCTGCGGGGCAGCCGCCGGCTTGCCGACTATGAGCCGCTGCGCTATGACGGCGACCTGTCGAAGTATGAGAGTGGTCGCGGTACGGTCAACTACAACGCCGCCGACGACCCCGTGTGGAGCCTCTCGCTCATCAGTTTCGTTGGTGTCAGCCATTCGGGCATCGAGGGCGAAGGCACGATAGATGGCGCGCACGTCTTCAATCCGCAGGGCGAGGAGGGGCAGCGAGGCCCTCATACCATCCTTATAGCCGATGGCGACCGTCTGCGCTTTACGGGTTTCAGCGTCAGGCGTTCGGCCAACTATGCCATTATGGGCTACCGTGTGAGCCGCAGCGTGTTCCGCCATCTGCGCATTGTAGAGGGCTGGGACGGCATACATCTGCGCGGAAGCCGCGATACGCGCATTGCCGACTGCGAGTTCCACACTGGCGATGATGCCATCGCGGGCGGCTACTGGCAAAAGATGCGCATCAGCCGCTGCAAGGTCAACTCCTCGTGCAACGGCATTCGCATGATCATGCCCTCGGAGGACGTTTTGGTGGAGGACAGCCACTTCTATGGCCCCGGACTCTATCCCCACCGCACGTCGGGCAACCGCTCCTCGCTGGCCGCCATCAACATTGAGCCGGGCGCGTGGGGCGATGCGCCGGGGCGTTTGGACGACATCCGCATACGGCGGTGCGAGACCGACGCGGTGCTTACGCCGCTTTCCGTCACGGTGGGTAAGGACAACGAGCTGGGAAGCATCGAGGTGAGCCGCCTCAGGGCGCGTAACACCACGCGGATGGCTGCTTCGGTGAAGAGCTGGGGCACGAGCCGCACGGCCAAAGTGACTTTCAAGGACTGCGATTTCCATTTCCAGGGCATCGATGATCCGCATTTGCCCGAGTGGTTTCGCAACCGCCCCACGTCGGAGTGGCCTGTTTTCCCCTCTTGGGCACTCTATTTCCGCAACGTCGACAGCTTGCGTGTTCGCCGCGTGAGGTGCTCTTATTCTGGGCGCGAGTATCGGACGGCTCTCCGCTGCGATGGTGTGGGCGTGTCAGAGCTTCGCAATGGCGTGGAAAGCATCGGCGGAATGCGCCTCGTGGAGCATTCTGGGGGTGGCCTTGCGCCTTTTGTGGAGTTCAAATAAAGAGGGTTTAAATTCCCCAAAAAGCCCCAATGATTTCTAAAACACGCCAATGAGAAAGAGTTTAGTCCATAAATACGGCGCGTAATGGCAGGTAAAACGGAGGATTTGCGTAACTTTGCGTGCGGAATACTATCAACGTTTTAATTTATTAACTGACATCTTATGACAAAAGAACTACTCTTTACGGCTTGCGTCGCGCTGATTTCGCTGTCGGCCAAAGCCCAAGTGATTCAGCCCAAGGCGCAGTCTCAGCGTCCGGCAGCGGCTCTGTTTGATGTGACGGCGTTGCGCCCGGAGGCCGATACGCCCGCCAAAGCTCCCGTGCGAGCCACCTCCGATGGCTCAGTTGAGTCCGTTTACGGCTCTTGGATCAGATGCGAGCACATCGAGAGAGACGATATGCTGACCTGCTATCACGACACGCTCACCGCGCCGGCTGAAGGCGCGTTTGGCAATGTGCGCATGATGTTCAGCCCGGACACCTACGGCAACGGCCAGTTGGACGGCGATGTGCTCACGTTCTCGCTGCAATATGCCAGCGATGGCAAACAGTTTGAGGACGTTGGCAGCCGTTTGGTGCTCTGCGGTGTGAAGGCCGACCGCCAAAGCGTCACCAAGGACATTGTGTTCGTGCGCAACGAGGAGGGCAATTTCGTGCTGGCCGACTCCCTTTCGGGCTGGTATATCTACGTGGAAGAGGGCGATTTCAAGCACATGAAGTGGTGGCTGTCCTACGATACCGAACTGAGGAGAGCCAACGGCTTGATGACTTCCATGCGCACATGGTGGTTCCAGACCATGCCCGACACGGTTCCGGTGTGCATTGTTGAGAACGACACCGAGTGGGACATCTACGGATGGGGGCCGCAGGCTAAGATTACGGTCGAGGTAGACCCGCTGGAGGGGAAGACAGTCGTACAGTTGCCGCAGAACATAGCCAATACGGGCGAGAGCAACTGGGAGAAGGAGATAGGAAAATACGTGATGCTGTGCACGAAGAAGCTCGAAGGCACTTACGAGCCGGGCGATATTCTCTGGGATCAGACCGAACATGAGGTCATGGGAGTGTGCCGTCAGGACGGCGATGACACTGTGCTGGAGTATCCCGGAATCACTTTCGGCACTTATTCCAACTTTGCCAACGAGGAGATAGACGGTGTAGTGTATCCCATGGGCGTGTCTTGCGGCGACTATACCGATGTGATTATCCGTCGTTATGGCTACACGACTAACGCCGTATCCACGGTGGGGCAGACGGCCAAGCCGCGCGCGCAGCGTCATGCCTACAATCTGGCCGGCCAGCGTGTGTCCGACGACTATCGCGGCATCGTCATTGAGGACGGCGTGAAGCGTCTGCGCCGTTAAGGCGAGCTTCCTTTCGGTGCGCGAAGCGGGCGTTTTGCCATATGGCATACGGTTTCCGCGCATCGTAATATGGCGGGCAAGAGGAGAGCGCATTTCTCCTTTTGCCCGCCATTTTTTTGTTCTTACTCCCCGTGCCTTTGATGCTGGCAACGCGCTGGCAATGCGCCCGAAAGCAGACGGCTTTGCTCTTGCAATGCAAAACCATACCTTTTGCCGATATTATTAAATTAAAAATTCGCAATTTTTAATTTAATAATTTGGAGTTTTTAATTTAAAAACATCGGGTTTTTAAATTAAAAATAATGCCGAGAAATAACATGTTGTGTTTCAATGGCTTACGCTATGCCAACTTGGCGTGTGGCCCCTTGTTTGCAAGGCATTCTTTGTGGCAGGCTTGTTTTGCAGTTTTGTGCGGCTGGGGAGACGAAAGAAGCCCATGGGGTATTGCCCTGTCGCAGTTTGTTTTGCCAGTTTGTGCGGCCGGGGAGGGCATGACTGTATGCGGCGGAAGGCGAATCACGCCTCCGATACCGCAGTGCAAAAGCAACGGCGGAATCGGTTAGGGTGTGTAGTTCCCGTACCGATTCCGCCGTTATGGTGTATGCCGCGTTGCGGCCGTTGTGCCTTTTGCTTGTTGTGTTAGGCGCGTAGCGTCCGCATGGCGTTCATGACGCACAGCACCATCACGCCTACATCGGCAAAAACAGCCATGCCCATCGTGGCAAGGCCAAGGCTTGCGAGCACCAGCACGAGCGTTTTGACGGCGATGGCGAAGACCACGTTCTGCCGTGCGTTGGCCACCGTGCGGCGGGCAATGCGGATGGCGGTGGCCAGCTTCGATGGCTTGTCGTCCATAATCACCACGTCAGCCGCATCGATAGCCGCATCCGACCCCATTGCACCCATGGCTATGCCCACGTCGGCACGCGCCAATACGGGCGCATCGTTGATGCCGTCGCCCACAAAGGCAACCGTTCTGCCCTGCTGTTTTTCCTGAATCAGCTTGTCCAGATGCGCCACCTTGTCGGCAGGAAGCAGTGCGGCGTGGTGCTCGTCCACTCCCACGCGTTCCGCGACCGCCTTGGCTGCGTCCTCCTTGTCGCCCGTCAGCATCACCGTGTGGCTTATTCCGAGTGCCCTGAGGCTGCTGATGGCCTCCTTGGCATCGGGCTTCACCTCGTCGGCAATGACGATGTGCCCCGCGTAAGTGCCGTCGATGGCCACGTGAACCACCGTTCCCGGATGGCTCTCGCAGTGCTTGCAGGCGTGCAGGGTGGCCCCCTCGGCCAGCATCATGTGGTCGTTGCCCACGGCCACTCGCCTCCCGTTCACCTCGGCCACGATGCCTTTGCCCGCCACTTCGCGCACGTTTTCTATCTTGCAGTGGTCGTTCTCATCGGCGTAGGCCGTGCGCAGGGCGGCGGCGATGGGGTGGGTGGAGTATCGTTCCACGTGGGCTGCAAGGTGCAGGAGGTCGTTTCCTTGTGGCAAGTCGGGATGTACGGCTGTCACGGCAAACGTTCCCTTGGTGAGCGTGCCCGTTTTGTCGAACACCACCGTGCCCGCCTTGGCCAAGGCATCCATGTAGTTGCCGCCCTTAATCAAGATTCCCTTGCGGCTTGCGCCACCTATGCCGCCGAAGAACGACAGCGGAACCGACACAACCAGCGCGCAAGGACAGCTTACAACGAGGAAAGTGAGCGCGCGGTAGAGCCACGTGGCGAACGCGTCGGCGTAGCTTTCGGCAAAGAACGGGGGCACTACGGCCAGCGCAATGGCCGCGTAGACAACTATCGGAGTGTAAACACGGGCGAAACGGCGGATGAAAGTCTCGCTCTTCGACTTGTTCTCGGCCGAGTTCTCCACGAGTTCGATAATCTTGGAAGCCGTAGACTCGCCGAAATTCTTGGCCACCTGCACGCGGAGAACGCCCGAAAGGTTGACGCAACCGGAGATGATGTCATCGCCGGGGGCTACATCGCGCGGCACACTCTCACCCGTCAGAGCCACAGTGTCGAGGCTTGATGTCCCGCCGACCACCTTTCCGTCCATGGGAACTTTGTCGCCGGGCTTCACAACGATGATTTCGCCCACCGAAACCTTGTCGGGTGTCTCGCTAACTACCTCCCCCTGCCGCTCCACGAAGGCCACATCGGGGCGTATGTCCATCATCTTGGCGATGGAACGGCGGCTCCGGTGCTCAGCATAGTGCTCAAAATACTCTCCCACTTGGAAGAAAAGCATCACGAAAACGGCCTCCGGCAGCTGCGCCTCCGCTCCCGGCAGGAAGCCAATGGTGAGCGCGCCCAGCGTGGCCACGGTGGTTAGGAAGTCCTCATCGAACGGATCGCCATCCATAATGCCCTCTATGGCCTCGTGGATGACATCGTAGCCTATCACGAGATAGGGCACGAGATAGACCAGAAGCTGCTGCCACAAGGGCAGGGAGAGGCTCTCCGACAACGCCCAGGCGCAGGGAAGCAGCACGGCGGTGAGGATAATCCGAAGCAATTTTTTGTCCATATCTTAGCTTTGTTGGTTCTTTGACTGCAAAGGTAAGGACTTCTTGTCGCAACATGGTTGCAATGTGGCCGCCCTGCGCCGTCCCGGCTGCCTCGCGCGGCGTGTGCCGGCGCGGCGGGAGAAGAACGTCTCGCAATGTGAGAGGTGGCCGATGGGAGTGTCATATTATTTTCGTAACTTTGCAAGCGTCATGGAAATGAACGACAATACCCGCGATTTTATCCGCCGCCATCTCACTGATGACGTGCGCCAGCTGGCCTTGCTGTCTGCCGGGCAAGAAGATGTGGACGTGGCGTTCGCGCTCCGTCAGATACAAGGATGGCAGACCGCGCGTGCCAAGCTGCCCTCGTGGGCGGAGCGCGAAGGCGTTGTCTATCCGCCGCACTTGAACATGGAGCAGTGCTCAAGCGAGGAGACGGCGTGCTACAAGCAGCGTCTTGTGGCACGCTTGTGCCCCGATGGCGGCACGATGGCCGACCTTACGGGCGGCTTCGGGGTGGATTTCTCGTTCCTTTCCCGTGCTTTTGGCCGTGCCATCTATGTGGAGCGCAATGACGAACTGTGCCGTCTGATGGGGCACAACCGCCGCGCGCTCGGTCTGGCCAATGCCGAGGTGCATTGCGCCGACTGCGCTTCGGCCTTGGAAGAACTGCCCCCGCTCGACTTGATATTCATGGATCCGGCGCGCCGCGATGGTCATGGCGGCAAGGTTTCGGCACTCCGCGACTGCCAGCCCGATGTGCTTTCGCTCCGCGACAGGTTGCTCCGCAAGGCGCGCGTGCTGCTCTTGAAGCTCTCGCCGATGCTCGACTGGCATGAGGCTGTGCGCCAGTTGGGCTGCGTGCGCGAGGTGCACGTGGTCTCGGTGGGCAACGAATGCAAGGAGCTGCTGCTTGTCTGCTCGGCCGGGCAGGTGGGGGAGGGGTGTGTTTGCTGCGCCAATGGCACCCAGCTGATGGCGTTTCCCATGACGGCAGACCCGATGGCGGGCTTGCGGATGGCCACGCAGGTGGCAGAGGGCGACTACCTTTACGAGCCTAATGCATCGGTAATGAAGGCGGGATGCTTTGGCCGCGTGTGCTCAGACTATGGCGTTGGCGCGCTCGCACATGATTCCCATCTCTTTGTCTCCTCATCGCTCGTGAGCCATTTTCCCGGCCGCAAGTTCCGCATACGCGCCGTTTCCACGCTCAACAAGCGCGAGTTGCGGCAGAAACTCGCCGGGCTGACCCACGCCAATGTCAGCGTGCGCAATTTTCCGCTCACGGTTGCCGAGCTGCGCAAGCGGCTCAAGCTGCGCGACGGCGGCGATGTCTACCTCTTTGGCACCACCTTTCAGCCGCCCGGGGAGAGCCGTCCGAGCCACCTTTTGTTGGTTACGGAGAAGGCGTAAGTATCCTTTGGTTTTGCCGCGCGTGGCGGTGGCTGGGCAAAACGTTACCTTTTGCATTCCCAAACGTATGGTTTTACAAGGCAAAAGGTATGGTTTTGTCGCGCGAAAGGTATGCTTTTGCAAAGTGGGGGCGAGACGCAGTCTTTTCCAAAGGTTTTGCCCCGTCCTCTCGCGGTAGGGAGGGCGTGTGCCGGAAGGGCGTGTAAGGTGGTGCGAAAGGCTGATGGCGTGGGTGCGGAATGTACTTTGTTGTGGTTGGTTTTTTGTCTTTTGGTTGTTAAAAGTGTTAAAACTGCGACAAAAAGAAAATTTTATCAGGAAATAATTTGGCTAAACGATAGTATTTTTGTATATTTGCGGCATTGCGAAACCATAAATATTTTTTGACTATTATGACACCTAAGACCATTGTAATCTCAGTATTTGTGTTGGTGGCCGCAGCCATCGTAGTGTTTAACTATGTGCATAAGAAGCGCGTCAAGTATTCCGAGGAAGACTTGAGCAACTTCATCGCGGAGCTTTTTGAGGAGAAAGGCATCGCGGAGATGCCCTATGAGCAGTTTGTGCGTGCCGTTCAGCGCAATTACAACATCTCCTTGAAAGGGGCTATGGTGCTTGCGGGCAAGGCGCAGAAGCATCGCATCGTTGTGATGGAGAACCAGCAGGTGGTGCGTGTGTCCTCGTAGAGGCTCGGCCGTTGCGGTATGAAATGACAACGCCTCGTGTGCGGAAAGCGTTCCGCGCACGAGGCGTTGTCTTGTATGTCGGCCGCTGTATGGCGCGGCATGGGGTGTTAGCCCCGCAGTTTTTCGGCCATCTCCCGTCCCAGGCGCTCGCAGGCGGCCTTGGTCTCGGGTGTCAGTCCTTGTTTCATCTCCACCGGCTCGCCCACCTGTTCGAAGTGGAGTCGGTTTTCGTTCCATTCGCCGATGGCTTTGACGGCCTTTCCTGCCCATGCGAACGAACCGAACCATCCGAAATGGCGGCCTTTGATGTCGCGGTTGGCAATCTCTTGCAGCAGTACGTCCATCTCGTGGTAGAGGCCGGCGTTGTAGGTGGGTGCCCCAACGATAAGTCCCTGGTAGCGGAATATGTCGCGCAGGATATAGCTGTGGTGGGTTTTGGATACGTTGTAGAGCACAATGTCCTTCACTCCTGCCTTCGATGCGGCTCGCGCGATATGTTCGGCCATGCGTTCGGTGTTGCCGTACATGGTGCCGTAGCAGATAACGAGTCCCGGCTCGGCCTCATACTTCGACAGTTTGTCGTAGATGCCGACCACGCGGGTCACCTCTTTGTGCCATACAGGGCCGTGGGTGGAGCAGATGTAGTCGATTTTGACGCCCGCGAGCTTCTTCAGCGCGTTCTGAACGGGCGTTCCGTACTTGCCCACGATGTTGCTATAGTAGCGCACCATCTCCATCCAGCACCAGGAGAGGTCTATCTCCGAGTCGGTCACACCGCCATTGAGCGCGCCGAAGCAACCGAATGCATCGCCCGAGAAGAGCAGGTTGTCGGTCGTGTCGAGGGTCATCATGGTCTCCGGCCAGTGCACCATCGGCGTGAGATGGAACTGCAGTTCGTGCTGTCCGAGGCTCAGCGTGTCGGCGTTCTTCACTTCCAGCGTGTTGTCGCAGATGCCGTAGAAGCCTTGAATCATGCCAAACGTCTTCTTGTTGCCGATGATTTGCATCTCGGGGTAGTACTTCCGCAGCAGCGCGATGGAGCCGCTGTGGTCGGGTTCCATGTGGTTGACGACGAGGTAGTCCACCTTTCGGTCGCCAATCACCTCGCGGATGTTCTCCATGAACTGCACGAAGAAGTCGCATTCTACCGTGTCTATGAGGCAAACTTTCTCATCATCGATGAGGTAAGCGTTGTAGCTCACGCCGTAAGGGAGCGGCCACAGTCCCTCGAAGAGCGTCTTGTTGCGGTCGTTGACGCCCACATAGTAAACCTTGTTGGTGATTTCGGTCATTGTTGTTATCTGTTTTATAGGTTTTTAGTGTCCGTTAGGGGTATGGGGAGAATCACGGGGGTCTCCATCTTTTCGATGTTTTATGGAGCCTTGGCGCCCGTTAGGGGCGCAAGGTCATTGCTTTGCCAAACTCCTTGCTCACATAATTGAAGATGTCTTTGCAGCATTCGGCCGAGAACTGTAAGGCGTAGCCCACGAGTTTGTCCCATTCGGCCTCCGAAAGTCCGTTGCTGATTTGCTCCCGCGTAATTCCCTCGCGCAGCAGGCCATAGATGAAGCCGGCGTTGAAGTTGTCTCCCGCGCCGATAGTGCTGGTTGTGTCGGTCGGGGGTATGCTGTACGACTTCCGCAGGCCGTTGCCTGTGAACAGCCGCACGGGGTTGGCGCCGTCGGTGTGGATGAACTGCTTGCAATGGAAGGCGATTTCGGCGTTGTACACCTTGTCGGCATCGTCCATTTTGTACAATGTGAGGAAGTCGGCGCGGCTTCCGCGCACGATGTCGGCGTAGTCGAGGTTCTCCAGAAGGTTCGGCGTGATGCGGATAACTTCGTCCTTATGGTTGGGGCGGAAGTTGACATCGTAGTATATTATAGCCCCTCTTTGCCGGGCATAGTCGAGCAAACGGGCCACCTGCGGGCGCATCTTGGGGCTGACAGCGTAGTAAGAGCCAAACAAGATGATGTCGTTGGGCTGTATTTCGGGCAGTTCTGCCTCCCGCTCCTCGTGCTGTGGCGAGGAGTAGAACACGTAGTCGGCCTCGTTTTGCTCGTCAAGGAACGCCAGGGAGATGGGCGAACGCGCATCGGTGTGCCGTCCGATGAACTCCGTTTGCGCGCCGTTGTCCTGCAGGAAGCGCAGCACATGGTCGCCCACGCGGTCTTTGCCGACCTCCGAGATGAGCGTGGCCGCAGCTCCGGCGCGTGCCAATGATACGATGGCGTTGAACGTGGAGCCGCCCGGGACGGCCTCTATGGGCTTGTTGTTCTTGAAGATAATGTCGAGAACGGTTTCTCCGATTCCTATTACTTTGCGCATGATGATCTGTTGTTTATCCCTGCAAAAGTAGGTAAAAGCCTTGAAAACGCAAAGGAAAACGGATGATTTGTGATGGCGGGTGGCAAATTCTGCGTTGCTGTGTGCCGGCTTTGTCTGCTTGCGGTGCGGGCGTGGGGTGTCTTTGCCAGTGGTGTGGGGCGGTTTGTGCTGTGCCGTTGCGCGCGAAAGGGCCGGCTTGGGCTGTCTTCGAGGGCTGAAGCGCATGGCCGTGGCTACTCCGTGGCGTGCGAAAGGGGAGGGATGGGGGTATAAGGAAAGAGGTGGCCATCCTCACGACGTCCACCTCTTAATTGACTAAACTTAATCTACAAACCTGAGTTTCTTTGTTATATCATAAAATGATAAAACTTTCAATTACGGCGCGCTCCTCTCGGAGCTGGCTTTGTTTCTTAACTAAGCCGATGCAAAGATAAGTAAATAATCTTATGCGTGCAAGTTTTTTGGTGAGAAAACAATCGAATTTCTGTGAAAAAGGCTATTTTTTCTGTAAAACGTCTGTCTTTTCTCTTCCCAATGCGTCAGCTTTTGTTTTCTGAAATGTTGGCCGGGGAGTGCGCGCTTGCATGAACTGCGCCGTCAGGGCTTGCTGTCGCCCTCCACATATTGCTCCATGAAGAGGTGCTCGCCATCGAAAACGGCGTAGGTGAAGAGTCTTATCCAGTCGCCAAGTATCATCATCCGCGTGTTCTTGTCGAGGTTCAGATCAAGCTCGATGTGACGATGGCCGTACAGATAATAATCCACATTGGGGTGAGAGCGCATATATTCTTTGGTGAAGCGCACGAGTTTCTCCCTGTTTTCTCCCAGATAGGGTGGCTCCATGCCGTCTACGCGCTTCAGGCGGCTGTGCTTGGCCCAGTTCAGGCCCAGCTGAACGCCCCACCAAGGGTGCACAAAATTGAGCGCGCGCTGACAGAAGCGGTTGTGAAACACCTTGCGCAGCAGCTTGAAGCCTGTGGACGGGTCGCCCAGACCGTCGCCATGGGCCAGGAAGAACACCTTGTCGCCTATCTCGGTGGTCAGCGGCTGGCGGTGTACGATCATTCCGCACTCCTCTTCCAAGTAGCCATAGGTCCACAAGTCGTGGTTGCCCGTGAAGAAATGCACCTCCACGCCATTGTCGGTAAGCTCCGACAGCTTGCCGAGAAAGCGCGTGTAGCCCTTGGGCACCACGTATTTGTATTCGTCCCAGAAGTCGAACATATCGCCAAGGAGGTAGACCGCGCTGGCCTTGTCCTTGATGCTGTCGAGGAATCGCACGATGCGCCGCTCCTGCGTGCGGCGGTGTGGGATGGCCAAAGAGCCGAGATGGGCATCGGAAAGGAAGTAAACGTTCTTCATACGGCAAGAGTTAGTGCTGTGAGTGTGCTGTGTTGATGAGCCGCGCGCGTGCGCTTTTGGCACGGCTGCGGCGTTTGTTGTCTGCTCCGCGGGGCTGTTCAGGCGAATCCCAAGTCCACCTTGGCCTCCTCGCTCATCATGCTCTGGTCCCATACAGGCTCGAACACGAGGTTGATGTTGGCCGCTTTCACGCCCTGAACGCTCTCCACCTTTGTCCGGACATCCTCCAGGATATAGTCGGCGGCGGGGCATGAGGGCGCGGTGAAGGTCATGTCGATGTCTACGGAGTAGTCTTCCTTGACGTCCACCTTGTATATCATTCCCAGATTCCATACGTCTACGGGAATCTCGGGGTCGTAGACGGTCTTCAGCACGTCTACGATTCGTCCCTCTATCTGTGTCTTTTCTTCTTGTGTCATGATGAAAACTTTTCTGCAAAGATACGAATAAGCGAACACAATGCAAAGGGAAAAGTTCTTTTTCTTTATGTTTCCGCCATTGCAGGAAGCCCGGCGGGTGGGCAGCGGAAGCCCCTGCCGCCCCTGTAAGGTGGTCCCGATGCTCCGCGCCGGCTGCAAGCGTGGTGGCCACGGCGGGCGGGAAAACGCGGTCGCGATGCGCGTGCTGCTTGGCGGAAGGTGTGGTTGGGTGTTGCAATGCGTTACGTTTTGCCGTGCGAAAGGTATGGTTTTGCAAGCTAAAAGGTATGGTTTTGCCGTGCAAAACGTCACGTTTCTGTTATCGTCTGACCGTCAATGGGTTGCCCGCGCCTCTGTCGTGGCCTCCCGCTATGTGCCCACACGCGCGCCTTGGCGGAAGAAAAGGCATCGGCTTTTGCGCGCAATCGGGCAAAAAAGCCTACCTTTGCAGACGTATTATGGACTACAAGACAACGACTTTGAGCAATGGGCTGCGCGTGATTATGCTGCCGTCGGCCTCGCCCGTGGTGTATTGCGGCTACGAGGTGGCCGCCGGCACGAGCGATGAGCGTCCCGGCGAGGAGGGGCTGGCTCACTTCTGCGAGCACGTAACCTTCAAGGGCACGGCGCGCCGCACGGCGATGGATGTGATCAACTCGCTGGAGACGGTGGGCGGGGAGCTGAACGCCTTCACCACGAAGACGGATACGGTGTACTACGCGGCCATCCTGCGCGAGCATCTGCCCCGCGCTGTCGACCTGCTGAGCGACATTGTGTTCCGGAGTGTCTACCCGCAGCGCGAGATAGACAAGGAAGTGGAGGTGATTTGCGATGAGATAGAGTCGTATAACGACACGCCTTCGGACTTGATTTTTGATGAGTTCGAGAACCTTGTCTTTGCCCGCACGCCGCTGGGGCACAACATCCTGGGCACGGCGGAGCGCGTAAGGTCGTTCACCACCGACTCTGCGCTGCGCTTCACGCGCCGCCTCTACCGCCCCGACAATGCGGTGTTCTTTGCATCGGGCGACATCTCGTTTGGCCGTCTCGTCACGCTGCTCTGCGAGGCACTGGGCACGCGCGAGGCCGCATCGTCCGTTGCGCGGGCAGAGGAGGCCGCTGCTTGGCCTCCGTTCTCTGACGACTGCGCCGGGAAAACCATCCGCCGCCAGCGCCACACGCATCAGGCGCATGTCATGGTGGGACGTCGTGGCTACCCGGTGACGCATCCCCGCCGCATGGCTCTTTATCTGCTGAACAACATACTGGGCGGGCCGGGCATGAACGCGCGGCTCAACCTGTCGCTGCGGGAGCGCAATGGGCTGGTGTACACGGTGGAGAGCACATCGGTGAACTATGCCCGTGCGGGGCTGTGGAGCGTCTATTTCGGGTGCGATCATGCCGATGTGGAGCGCTGTCTCGCGCTGGTGAGGCAGGAACTTGACGCTTTTGTGGAGCGTCCGCTCACGGAGGAGCAGCTCAAGAGGGCGCGGCAGCAAATCAAGGGACAGATTGCGCTGGCGTGCGACAACCGCGAGAGCTTTGCCATAGACTTCGGCAAGAGCTTCCTGCACTATGGTCGCGAGCGCGACATCGAACGCCTTTACCGGGCGATAGATGCCGTGACGGCTGCCGACATACAGGCTGTGGCCAAGGAATTGTTTGCCCCCGAGGGGCTGACTACGCTGATTTACGAGTAGCGCGGTTGCGGACAAACAGTGTCAATAGTGGCTTGCCCGTCTAAGAGACGTGTCTTGCAATCCGCCATCTTGTAGAGTAGGCAGTGTCGAAAGGTGGAAATACGGCCGCAGTCAGGGCAATAGACCGCGTCTTCTTGTGGAGTAAGAGTATTGAAAGAGGTTTGTCCATCGGCCGACCGCACTGGTTTGTGAGTAGCGCGGTTGCGGATAAGCTTGTTGATTTTACGCTAAGTGCGGGTTGGCTATGCTGAATGATGAGTGGCGTGGTTGCGGATAAACAGTGTCAATGGTGGCTTGTTCATCGGCAGACTACGCTAATTTATAGGCAGCGCGGGGCTTGGGAGCCGTGTCGCTTTCGCTTAAGGACTGTATCTTTCTTTGATGAATGGAGGCAAAGAAGTGTTGAGTCCCTGCTTGGAAAAGACTTGGAGGTGTTGAAAAAATACGGGACTTAACTCCCTTTCCGGCTTTTTCAGTCGGAAAAGAGTTAAGTCCCGTTGTCTTATATAGGCTTGGGCGCGTCTGGCAGAGCCTGTTCCGTGCCCTCTCCGCTTGTCATGCGGCGGTCATACGGCCTTTTCTGCCGTGGTTTATTCGCCCTTGTTCAGCTTCTTCTCGAGTTTCTCGAGCATGTCCACCGTCATGGAGGCGAGGTCGTAGCGCGGCTGCCAGTCCCATTCTGCGCGAGCGCAGCTGTCGTCGAGCTTGTCGGGCCAGCTCTCGGCGATACCCTTCTTCAGCGGATCCACGTCGTACTCCATCTCAAACGTGGGCTTGTGCTTCTTGATCTCGGCGAAAACGGTCTCCGGTGCGAAGCTCATCGAGGCGATGTTGAAGCCGTTGCGGTGAACAAGGCGTGCGGGATCGGCCTCCATCAGCTGGATGGCTGCGTTCAAAGCATCGGGCATGTACATCATGTCCATGAGAGTTCCCTCGGGAATGGGGCAGACAAACTTCTCGCCACGTACTGCGGAGTAGTATATATCCACAGCGTAATCGGTGGTTCCGCCGCCCGGAGGCGTTACGTAAGAGATGAGGCCGGGGAAGCGAACCGAACGCGTGTCAACGCCATACTTCGTGTGGAACCAGTCGCTGAGCAGCTCCGTGGTCACCTTGCTCACTCCGTAGATGGTCTTCGGACGCTGAATGGTGTCCTGCGGCGTGTCTACCTTCGGCGTGTTCATACCGAATGAGCCGATGCTGCTGGGCGTGAACACTTGGCACTTGTGGTCTTTGGCCACCTCAAGGATGTTCCAAAGTCCGTCGATGCCAATCTTCCAAGCCAGCTGGGGCTTGTTCTCGGCCACAACGGAGAGCAATGCGGCAAGGTTGTAGATGGCATCGATGTTGTATTTACGCACCACCTCGGCTATCATCTCACCGTTTGTAACGTCGGCCTCGGCTATCGGGCCCGTCTCTTGCAGCTCTTTCGAAGGCTCGGCGCCCTTGATGTAGCCTGCAACCACGTGTTCGTTACCATAGCGACTGCGCAACTCGCGTGTCAACTCTGAGCCAATCTGGCCCGATGATCCTACGACAAGGATATTTTTCATGCTAAACGTAATAGAATTAGTTGTTTATTGCGGACTGCAAAATAACAGATTTTTTCACGAACACTGAAAGAAGATACATTAAATATCGTTAAATTGTATGATGCGGGGCACATTTTATGGACCGAAAGGTCTTTGTTCTCAAAAATAATCTGTTCCTTTGCGTGCAGGATCTAACAGATAAACTAACTTAAATTTAATAACATGTACGGTAAGATTAAGGAACATCTTAGTAAAGCGTTGACCGACCTGAAGGAGGCTGGTCTCTACAAGGAGGAAAGATTCATCGAGAGTCCGCAGGGCGCGGCCATTCAGGTGAAGGGCAAGGAAGTTCTCAACTTCTGCGCCAACAACTATCTGGGTCTGGCCAACCACCCCCGCCTCATTGAGGCCGCCAAGAACATGATGGACCGCCGCGGCTATGGCATGGCTTCCGTGCGCTTCATCTGTGGAACGATGGACATCCACAAGGAGCTTGAGGCTGCTATCGCCGACTATTTCCATACCGAGGACACCATCCTCTATGCCGCCTGCTTCGATGCCAACGGCGGTCTGTTTGGCAGTTTCCTCACCGATCAGGACGCCATCATCAGCGATGCGCTCAATCACGCCTCCATCATCGATGGCGTGCGCTTGTGCAAGGCCAAGCGTTATCGCTATGCCAACGCCAACATGGAGGAGCTTGAGAAGTGCCTTCAGGAGGCTCAGGCTCAGCGTTTCCGCATCATCTGCACCGACGGCGTGTTCTCGATGGACGGCAATGTTGCCCCGATGGACAAGATTTGCGACCTTGCCGAGAAGTACGATGCCCTTGTGATGGTGGACGAGAGCCACTCCGCTGGCGTGGTAGGCCCGACCGGCCACGGCGTGAGCGAGCAAATGAACACTTATGACCGCGTGGACATCTACACGGGAACGCTCGGAAAGGCCTTCGGCGGTGCGCTCGGCGGCTTCACAACGGGTAAGAAAGAGATTATCGACATGCTCCGTCAAAGCTCGCGTCCTTACCTCTTCTCCAACTCTTTGGCACCCAGCATCATCGGCGCAAGCCTTGAGGTGTTCAAGATGCTCAAGGAGAGCAATGAGCTGCACGACAAGTTGGTGGAGAACGTGAACTATTTCCGTGACAAGATGATGGCCGCCGGCTTCGACATCAAGCCCACCCAGAGTGCCATCTGCGCCGTTATGCTCTACGATGCACCGTTGTCGCAGCGTTATGCCAGCCGTTTGCTTGAGGAAGGCATCTACGTAACGGGCTTCTACTATCCCGTTGTGCCGAAGGGCGAGGCTCGCATCCGCGTGCAGCTCTCTGCCGCTCACACCCGTGAGCAGCTCGACAAGGCCATTGCCGCTTTCATCAAGGTGGGCAAGGAGCTTGGCGTGCTGAAGTAAAACGTTCGGCATAGCTTTCCGCCGTGTTGTGGCGGAGGCTCATTAATTTATACGAAGACATCCCTTCAGGCCGTCCGAAAGACGGCTTGGAGGGATGTTTGCGTTTTGGAACAGACGCGGACGGGGGAGCAGGGCGTGCGCGCCGCGTGCTGAAGAAGCTGGGTGTGGTGGGGCAGAATGGATACTTGGCTCCGGGTATGGTTTTTGTTTTCCGTTGTTGTTTATATTCATTCCTTTTGGATGAGTGGACACTTGGCTGTGTGCGTGGTGCTTCCGCAGGAGAAAGTTTTATTGAGTAATGGTGGTGGCTGGCAAGGTTTGGCTTTGTGTATGTAGCTTCCACGGGTGTCACAATCTCCGTTGGCAGTAGAGTCAAGCGGAGGCTTGGCAGTGTGTATGCTTCTTCCACGGCTGTCGCTGTCTTCGCTGGCCGTGGGGCTGAATGGAGGATTTGCGGCGCGCGTGGTGGCGGCTTGCGGGAAAAAAGTTGTTGGAGCGGATGATAGAATGGGATGTATTGTAATCCGTTGATACTCTTGTTGTTGCGAAAAGCTCTTTTTAGGCGTGGCAAAACCATACCTTTTGCACGCTAAAACCATACGTTTTGCGCTTCAATACCATACCTTTTGCCTTGCGAAACGTATGCTTTTGCCGCCCGGCTCTTTTGAGCGTGGCAAACGTGGCTGCACCCCACAGCCGATGCGGCCGCCGTTTTTGCCTTCCGCAAGGTTTCCTCAGCGTCTTCGTGTGTTTGGCGAAACAGGCAGTGGGGGGCGGTTTTGTTTCCCGCAAGGTGTTCTTTGCCATGGCGTTCAAGCTCGTTTTGTGCGGCAGAAAAGACAGCGGGGCAAGCCATTGAATGTCTGCTTCTTTCTTAATAATAACGAAAAAAGAAACGTGGATTTTGCGTTTCGCAATAAAATGGCTAATTTTGCACGTTTGAAACAGAGAAAATTATAGCAAGAAATGTCATCGGTTATTATCAAGAACGTGGCTTCCCGCCGCGATTTGCGCCATTTCATAGATTTCCATTACGACTTATATAAAGGCAATGCCTACGATGCGCCGACGCTGTTCAGTGATGATTGGAACACGCTGTCGAAAGACGTGAACCCCGCCTTTGAGTTCTGCGAGGCCGAATACTTCCTGGCCTACAAGGACGGGAGGCTCGTGGGGCGCGTGGCGGCCATCATTAACCACAAGGCCAACGAGCGTTGGCAGCGCAAGAGCGTGCGCTTCGGCTGGCTCGACATGGTGGACGATGTGGAGGTGACGCGCGAGTTGCTCAACGCCGTGGCCGGCTACGGGCGCAACAAAGGCATGAAAGAAGTTGTTGGGCCGCTCGGATTCACCGATTTCGACCCCGAGGGAATGCTCACCGAGGGATTTGAGGAACTGGGAACGATGGCCACCATCTACAATTATCCCTACTATCCGAAGCACATGGAGCAGCTGGGCGGATGGGAGAAGGACAACGACTATGTGGAATACAAGCTCATCGTGCCCGACACTGTGCCCGAAAAGTATACCAAGGTGGCGCAGCTGGTGGAGAAAAGGTACAATCTGCACGTGCGCATCCTGACCCGTGATGAGGTGACCAAGGGTGGCTACGGCCGGAAAATTTTCCAGCTGATCAACGATACGTTCAAGGACCTCTACGGATTCTCCGAGCTTACCGAGAAGCAGGTAGACCACTATGTGAATATGTATTTGCCTTACGCCGACCTCAGGCTCATTCCCGTTGTGGAAGACTGGAACGAAGACCGCAAGATTGTGGGCGTGGGCATCACGCTGCCGTCGCTCTCGCGCGCCATGCAGAAGTGCCGCCGTGGCCGTCTGTGGCCTATGGGCTGGTGGCACGTGCTGAGGGCACTGAAGCAACATAAGACCGAGATTGTCGATCTCGAAATGATAGGCGTGCTTCCGGAGTACCGTCCCAAGGGCGCCAACGCGCTCATGTTTGCCCACCTCATCCCCGTCTATCAGGAGTATGGCTTCAAGTGGGGCGAGAGCCAGGTGGAGATGGAGACCAATACCGGCGTGCAGAGCCAGTGGCAGTACTTGGAGACCGTGCAGCACAAGCGCCGCCGCTGCTTCCGCAAGGGCATCTGACCAAACACATCATCAAGAAGCGTCTATGGCAACTGACATAATGGAAAACGAAGCGCAAAATCCGGTGGAATATACCGACGAGAACATACGCCACCTGTCCGACATGGAGCACGTGCGGACGCGTCCGGGCATGTATATCGGCCGTCTGGGCGATGGCAACCTGCCCGAGGACGGCATCTACGTGCTGCTCAAGGAGGTGATAGACAACAGTATCGACGAGTTCAAGATGAACGCCGGGAGCAGGATAGAGATAGACGTGGACGACAACAGCTGCGTGGCCGTGCGCGACTATGGGCGCGGCATCCCGCAGGGCAAACTCGTTGAGGCCGTCTCCGTGCTCAATACGGGTGGAAAATACGACTCCAAGGCGTTCAAGAAGAGCGTAGGACTGAACGGCGTGGGTGTGAAGGCAGTCAATGCGCTCAGCTCCAACTTCGAGGTGAAGAGCTTCCGCGATGGCAAGGTGCGCTCGCTCAGCTTCGCCCGGGGGCAGCTGGTGAGCGACACAACGGAGCCGTCGGACGATGAGACGGGCACTTACATCTTCTTCCGGCCTGATGACACGCTCTTCAAGAACTACAGCTTCCATGATGACATCGTGGAGACGATGCTCCGCAACTACACTTATCTGAACACGGGGCTTACCATCATGTACAACGGAAGGCGCATCCTGAGCCGCCACGGACTGAAGGATTTGCTGACGGACAACATGACCGGCGACCCGCTCTATTCCATCGTGCACATGAGGGGCGACGACATTGAGATAGCGTTCACGCACACCAACCAGTATGGCGAGGAGTATTACTCGTTTGTCAACGGACAGCACACCACGCAGGGCGGCACGCATCAGACGGCGTTCAAGGAGCACATAGCCCGCACCATCAAGGAGCACTTCGGCAAATATGAGTATGGCGACATCCGCAACGGACTTGTGGCGGCCATCGCCATCAACGTGGAGGAGCCTGTTTTCGAAAGCCAGACGAAAATAAAGCTGGGGTCTACCGTCATGTCACCTGACGGGGAGACCATCAACAAGTACGTGGGCGACTTCATCAAGCAGAATGTGGACAACTATCTGCACATACACAAGGAAGACTGCGCCGACATTCTGGAGGCGAAAATCAAGGAGAGCGAGCGCGAGCGCAAGGCCATGGCCGGCGTGACGAAGCTGGCACGTGAGCGGGCGAAGAAGGCCAACCTGCACAACCGCAAGTTGCGCGACTGCCGGATTCACTATTGCGATGCGAAGAACGACAGAAAGGAAGACAGCTGCATCTTCATCACCGAGGGCGACTCGGCCAGCGGCTCCATAACGAAGAGCCGCGACGTGAACACACAGGCCGTGTTCTCGCTGCGCGGTAAGCCGCTCAATTCGTTCGGGTTGACTAAGAAAGTGGTTTATGAGAATGAGGAGTTCAATCTTCTGCAAGCCGCGCTCGACATAGAGGACGGTCTCGACACGCTACGCTACAATAAGGTGATCGTGGCCACCGATGCCGATGTCGACGGAATGCACATCCGCTTGCTCATCATCACGTTCTTCTTGCAGTTCTTCCCCGAACTGATCAAGAAAGGCCATGTCTATGTGCTGCAAACGCCGCTCTTCCGCGTGCGCAACCGCAGGACGAAGATACGCGACAAGCAAGTGGTGAAGGAGGCCGATGAGCGGCGGGCGAAGAACGAGCGCAAGTCGGACTTCATTACGCTCTATTGCTACAGCGAGGAGGAGCGGCAGAAGGCCATTCGCGACCTTGGCCCCGACCCGGAGATAACCCGATTCAAGGGATTGGGTGAGATTTCGCCCGATGAGTTTTCCCATTTCATAGGGGCGGATATGCGCTTGGAGCAAGTGACGCTGCACAAGAACGACCAAGTGCAGAAGCTCTTGGAGTACTATATGGGCAAGAACACCATGGAGCGGCAGAACTTCATCATCAACAACCTTGTCATAGAGGAGGACTTGCCCGATGAGGAGGCCTGACGAGCGTAGGGATGTTGTGGCCTGACAATGCCGTTGTTGGGGTGCGACCAGCGCAAAGTGCCACCGCAGAGCCGATTTTGTTTCGGGCTTGCGGTGGCACTTTGCCTTTTCTGTTGCGTGCGTCTTGCGTGATGCTTCCCTGTTGTTGGCAGAACGTTTCCTGTTATTGGCGGAATGTTTTCCTCCTTATATGAGTGTGCGCGGAGCAGTTGCGGACGGTCGGCGGCGTGTCTTTTGCTCGGCAGCACGTTGTTGGGCGGCGTGTCTGCCTCGTGTTGTGGATGGCGGGCGGTGGCTTTGTGGGCGTGTTAGAAGTTGAATCGCCAGCGCAGAATCACCTCGCGGGGCGCAGCCAGCTGACCGAATACACTTCGGAATAGTCGGTAACGAACGATCTGGCGCGTCGGCTGTTGCCAAAAATGTTGTTCATGGCAAGCTCCAAGTCCCACCGTTTGGTGGTGTACATGGCCGAAGTGTCGAAGAAAGCGTTCGTGGTGGCGGTCTCATCGTTGCTGTGGCTGATGTCGGCAGAGAGCTTTATTTGCCATTTACCGGGCAGCAGGTAGGCGGAAAGGTTGTGGGAATAGACGCGGATGAGGCTTGAGGAGAGGTCGGGCTGTGTGCGGTTGCGCTGCTTGCTGAGTGATAGTGTGCTGCGTTCATCGAACGAGAGCCAGTTGATGGGCTTGATGCCAAAGCCAATACTTCCGTTGAGGCGCTCCGAGCACATGGCGTTTCGTTCTCCGCCCACCGTCATGGTGTAGCGTTGGCGGCTTGCAAACGCGTTGGCTCGCAGCGTCAGCCCGGCCCAGTAGAACGATTTGCTGGCTCGCAGGTTTCCCGTCTGCGCGTAAGTGGCCGCTGTCTCGTCCGTTGCCTTAATCGCGTAAGTGGCTCCCGTGAGACTTGAGGCGTAGAGACGGCTGTTTCGGTTATTGGTGAATGCGATGTCGAGCGTCAGGAACAGTCCTTTCGCCACGTCTTTGTAGTTGATGATGGTGCTTAGGCGATGGTTTAGCGAGAAGTCGGGGCTTCCGCAGCCCTGCCGCATCGACAGGTAGGCAGTGTAGATGGGCGATGGCGATGTGGTCAGCAAGTCGGCGGGAAGTCACGAGACGTTGTAGCGGGCGGAGAAAGTCCAGTCCGAACTTGGCTCAAAACTAAGGTACAAGCTCGGAGTAGGGGCGAGATGCTGTCGCGAAAGGTTGTTTACTTTCATGAAATGGAGCGTCAGCGGTATGCCTGCGTTCAGCTTCAGCCACGGCAGTTGGTAGCTGATGGATGGCGACAGGAAGATTTCGGCAAGTGTAGACGCATCGCGGGCGGTGTCAAGGTCGTTGGTTGTGTGCAGAAGTTGGCGTTTCATATTCCCGCCAATGCGGTAGGAGACGCAGAAGCTGGCTGTCTTGTGGCGGAAACTCGTGCTTACGCTTCCTTGCAAGGTGCGCAGTCCGAGTTGCTCCATGGTGTTGTCGGGCAGGGAAAGCGTGCCGGGCAGGTAACTGTAAGAGAGGTATCCGTTGGCCGATACGCTGCGTCCGCCGCCGATGGTCTTGATGATGCGGAACTGGTCGGCGATGTATCGCTTGTGAGGTCTCACCCATCTGCTCTCCTCCGTGCCGTTGACGCAGAGCGATGACAGGGAGTTGTTGGCCTCGGCGTGGAGCTTCAGGTTGTTGATAAGATAGATCTGGTCGTTGTTTACTTTCACCATCAATTCGCCATCCAGCTCCCGCCGGTAGGCGCGGGCTTGTTGTTGCTCTGTGACGGTGTTTCCCGTGGCCACAGAAGTGTAGGTTGTGTGCCGCTCTGTCTGCACTGTGGAGCGGTCGAACAGTCCCGACAGCTGCAAACGCAAGTCGGTGTCCTTGCGAGGCTTGAAGAGCCAGTTGGTCGCAGCTATGTGGGTGTTGTTGAAAGCGGAGCGTTGGTCGCCCGATGCGGCGCGGATGTTGCTCAGCAGACCTTGTTCCGTAGGAATGTAGGTCTCTCCGTCGCGGCTCACCACGCGTATCTCGCGCTTGATATTTCGGCCAACGTTGTCGGCTTTGTACATGCTGATACTCTGTCGGTGGCGCGCAAAGAGCATCTCGGTGAGTTTCACGTCGTACAATCCCTTTTCCCCGTGTTGCATCCGCGTACCTCCGGCCATGTCGGCTACGCCTTGCCACGTGTTTTTTGCGCCATCCTTGAGCACGATGTTCAGCGCGGCTTGGTCGGAGAACGACACGTTGCGCAGCACGGTCACGGGCTGATGGTTCTCCAGTACCTGCGCTTTGGCCACCTTGCTGGCCTCCAAATTCTCGCTGGCCATGGCGTATTTTCCGCCCATAAGGTCCATTCCCTCGATGTAGAACTTGTTGATGGGCTTTCCGTTGGCCGTAATCGTACCGTTGCTTTTCACCTCCAGCCCTGGCATTTGTGCTATAAAGTCGGCGATGGAGCGGTCTTGGCCTCGCTTGAAAGCGTTCACGAGATAATCGATGGTGTCGCCCCGCTGTGTAATCTGTTGCGGACGCACCTTTACTTCCTTCAGAACATAATCCTTGGGGCGCATGATGATGACTTCGCCGTTGGCGAAATCGTTCAGCCCTATCGTCTCTGTGGCAAAGCCCATTTTCTTCAGTTCCAGCCTTTCGGCTTTCTTTCCGTTGGGCTATGTCGCCGAGAATGTGCCGTCGTGCTTGCTGATGCCGAATGCCACAGTCGATGTTCCGTGTTTCAGCATGGCCGACACGCCTTGCAGCGGTTTCCCCACTGTGTCGGTAACTATGCCGTGAAAGGTCTGTGCCAGCGCCGTTTGGCTGTACGCCAGCACGATGAATGCCAGTAGCAGAAGTGTTCTCATCGTCTTTCAGCGTGTTGATAGTTTCGTGTTATTCCTCGTCTGGCTCTGCTTCCAGCAAGCAGGCTGTCTCTGGTTTGTGGATGATGCGCTTCCCGTTTTGGTCGTAATGTCCGAGACTTCCGGGCATAACGATGCTCATAAACTTGTCGCGGTCAGCCCATTCCAGTTTGGTGATGTTGTTGATTTCCTTTTGTTTTGTCCACTTTATCTTCTTTTTTGTCGGAGAAAAGGCCTTTTGTGTCCTTTCTATTGCCTTTGCCGAGAAGGCAAAATCGCCGCAAGAGTCTTCCGCAAGCAGTATCAGCCCTGGCAGTCCGTGCAGCTTCCATGGCCCTTCGCTGATGGGAATGTCGGGCGTGAACCATGCTGTCCACGTCTTTCCGCGAAACCGTGTCGATGCTTTCTCGCATTTGTAGCCCAGCAGGATGGTGTCGCCTGACATCATGCTCCATTCTATTGACGGCATAGGCTCTTTGTATCCCCACTACCCAAACAAATCGTTTAGGTTGAGCAACAGGCCGTCTTGTGGATAATTCTTGGTGATTTCAGTCTTGAAGGAGCCGCGGTTAAGCCTCTCCTGCTTGCATACTTCCAAGCCGTCCCATACATCTCCGCCGCTGGCGTATACGCTGTTGAAAATAGATTCTCTTCTGTATTCAATGCCGCTGTAGAAGTTTGACACCCCATTTTCAGCGATGTCGAGTCTTGTAGTCTCGTCCTTCATTTGCCTTCTTTCTTTGGTGAGGCGATAGAATGTATCGTAAAGGATGCTTAGGGTGCTGTCTTGACAGCTCTGTCCCTTTGCTTGCAGGTTGGAGACGAGCAGCAAACAGATAAACAAAACGGTGTGTTTCATCATTGCCTCCTTAATTGTAAAGGGGGGGATGAGACTTTTGAAAACTTTCATGCTCCCCCGTTTAAAATAATTGTTCAGTCTGAATAGATGTTATTTCGCAAAAATATAAAACAAAAGCGAATTTGCAAAGGGCAATCATGCTATTAACGTTTTTTGCAGATTGATTTTCGCGTTTTCTTTTTTTGTTCTTTGTGATAATAGGCTACCCCCAGCTCAATTATTCATGAAAATTTTGCCATCCATTGGCTTTTCTTATGCCCCACGCTTGCTCGGCGTTGGAGGGCGGCGGAACTGAATTGACGGAGCTTTTTTTGGCAGATAGCGGCGATAGCCGTACCTTTGCAGAACCAACAATACTTATAACAGGGAATCCCTTTATGCTAAAAAACATTTTGAACAACATCTGGTGGCGCGCCACACTGCTCTTGGCGGTGGTGTTGCCGCTTGCCGTCCATGCCCAGATCAACGTAGACTACGGGCAGGAGTCGCCGCTTCGCAAGTTGCAACTGGCCGAAATGGCCGTGAATGCGTTCTATGTGGACTCCGTGAACGAACATAAGCTTGTGGAGGATGCCATCAAGGGCATGCTCAAGGAGCTTGATCCACACTCCTCCTACACCAATGCCAAGGAGACCAAGTCGCTCAATGAGCCGTTGCAGGGCGACTTCGAGGGCGTGGGCATACAGTTCAACATCATTGAAGACACGCTTGTCGTGATTCAGCCCACAGTCAATGGCCCCTCGGAGAAGGTGGGCATACACGCCGGCGACCGTATTGTGGCCGTCGACGATACTGTTATTGCCGGCGTGAAGATGGAGCGTGGCGACATCGTGCGCCGTCTGCGGGGCAAGAAAGGCAGCAAGGTGGCCTTGCGCGTGGTGCGCCGTGGCGCGGGCAAGCCGCTGTTGTTCACCGTTGTGCGCGACAAGATTCCCGTGCATTCCGTCAACGCGGCCTACATGATACGTCCCGGCATAGCCTACGTGCGCTTGGAAAACTTCGGGCAGCACACCCACCGCGAAATGATGAAGGCCATCGACTCGCTGCGCCGGCAGGGCATGCGCGACCTCATTCTCGACCTTCAGGACAATGGCGGCGGCTACCTTCAGGCGGCAGCGAGGATAGCCAACGAGTTTCTGGAGGATGGCGAGATGATAGTCTACACGGAGGGACGGAGCACGCCAAGGCAGGAGTTCAAGGCCATGGGCAGCGGTCAGCTGAGGAAGGAGCGCGTGGTGGTGCTGGTGAACGAGCTTACGGCATCGGCCTCGGAGATTGTGAGCGGCGCGCTGCAAGACCACGACCGGGGCACGATAGTGGGGCGGCGCACGTTTGGCAAGGGACTTGTGCAGCGTCCGTTCGGATTCCCCGATGGCTCGATGGTGCGGCTTACGGTGGCTCACTACTACACGCCGGCGGGTCGCTGCATACAGAAGCCCTACAAGAAGGGCGACCTGAAAGACTACGAGATGGACATCGACCACCGCTTCAAGCATGGCGAGCTGACCAATCCCGACTCCATTCACTTTGCCGACTCGCTCCGCTACTACACGCTTCGGCAGCACCGGGTGGTCTATGGCGGCGGTGGCATCATGCCCGATGTGTTTGTGCCGCTCGACACCTTGAAGTTTACACAGTATCACCGCCGCCTTACAGTGAAGAGCATCGTGATGGAGAACTACTTGAAATATGTCGATGCCAACCGCAAGACCCTGCGCAAGGCATGGCGTTCGTTCGATGACTTCAATGCCCGCTACGAGGTGCCGCAGGCTCTCATCGATACCATCTTTGCCCAAGGGCGCAAGGAGAAGATTGAGCCGAAGGACGATGACGAGGCTCAACGCACCATTCCCTACCTGCGTTTGCAGCTCAAGGCACTCGTGGCGCGCGACCTGTGGACAATGAACGAGTACTTCCGCGTCTGGAACGAGCAGAACGACATTGTGCTGCGCGCGCTTCGTGAGCTGGGAGTGAATTGATTGTCAGTTGTTTGTGTGCCGTTTGGCCTGCGGTGGAAGCGCCTCCGCTTGCAGCCTTTCGGCAACGGCTTTGCAAAAGGTGCGGTTTGGCGATGCGAAACCGCACCTTTTGCTTGCCCAAACGTTACGTTTCGCATCGCCAAACGTTACGTTTCACTTTGTGTCCCCTCTGATGGAGTGATTCAAAAAAAGTTCCCATTCTTTTGGCTTTGTATTCGCTTCTTCGTAACTTTGCAGGGAAAAGATGGCAGAAGATTTCGATATAAGAGAAGAAAGGTCGCTCACGTCGGCGGAAAAGGAGTTTGAGAACGCGCTCAGACCGTTGCGCTTCGATGATTTCAGCGGCCAGAAGAGCGTGGTCGAGAACCTGTGTGTGTTTGTCGAGGCGGCCAAATACCGTGGCGAGCCGTTGGATCACACGCTCCTGCACGGCCCCCCGGGACTGGGCAAGACCACGCTGAGCAACATCATTGCCAATGAGCTTGGTGTGGGATTCAAGATTACTTCCGGCCCCGTGCTGGACAAGCCGGGCGACCTGGCGGGCATTCTCACCTCGCTGGAGCGCAATGATGTGCTCTTCATCGACGAGATTCACCGGCTCTCTCCCGTAGTGGAGGAGTATCTGTATTCGGCCATGGAGGACTTCCGCATCGACATCATGATAGACAAAGGCCCCTCGGCGCGCTCCATACAGATAGACCTCAACCCCTTCACGCTGGTGGGTGCGACCACCCGCAGCGGACTGCTCACAGCCCCGCTGAGGGCGCGTTTCGGCATCAACCTGCACCTGCAGTACTATGATCCCGAAACTTTGCAGCGCATTGTCAAGCGGTCTGCCCGTCTCTTGCGGGTGCCCATTGATGACGATGCGGCCGTGGAGATTAGCCGCCGGAGCCGCGGAACGCCCCGAATAGCCAACGGACTGCTGCGCCGCGTGCGCGATTTCGCCCAAGTGAAGGGCAACGGCACGATTACGAAATCCATTGCCACGTTTGCCCTTCAGGCGTTGAGCATCGATCAGTATGGCCTTGACGAGGTAGACAACAAGATTCTTTTGACCATCATCGACAAGTTCCGTGGCGGCCCCGTGGGCGTGTCCACCATTGCCACGGCGGTGGGAGAGGACAGCGGAACCGTGGAGGAGGTCTACGAGCCCTACCTTATCATGGAGGGATTCCTCAAGCGCACCCCGCGCGGACGTGTGGCCACGCCGCTGGCCTATGAGCATCTGGGGCGCAACCACGTTGATGGCCATCTCCTGCAAGCCGATCTTTTCGGCCAGTAGCAGCGTGCCGGTTTCCCGGCGCGCTTTTGCGGTGCGTCCTTAGGGCACATTCCGAGGCGCAAGGGCTTCCCCCGACCGCTCCGTTCTCACTCGTTCAGCCAACCCGTTTTCATCATGACATCCAACCCCAATCCCCGCATAGCCCTCTTCACGGGCACATTCGACCCCTTCACCATTGGTCACGCATCGATTGTAAGGCGCGCTTTGACCATGTTCGACCGTCTTGTCGTGGCCGTGGCCATGAGCAAGCTGAAGCACGCGCAGGAAGAAATCGACAGCCGTGTGGCCGACATCAAGGCTCTTTATGCCGATGAACCGCGTGTGTCGGTGGTGGCCTACGGCGACTTGACCGTGGATTTGGCGCGGCGCGAGCATGCCCGTTTCATCGTGAGAGGTGTGCGCGACGTGCGCGATTTTGAGTATGAGCGGCAGCAGGCCGACATCAATCGCCGGCTGGGCGATGTGGAGACGCTGATTCTCTTCACCGAGCCTGAACTGCAAAGCGTCAGCAGCACGCTGGTGCGCGAGCTGAGATACTTTGGCCACGATGCGTCCCAGTTTGTTCCCAAGAAGAAATAACAACCATAAATATTTTACAGCATGATTACTTATAGTGCCGATGGCGTTGCCATGCCAAGGATAAAGAAGCGCGAGATAACGAAGTGGATACGCGCCGTAGCAGCCACTCACGGGCGCAAGGTGGGCGAGTTGGGCTATATGTTTGTGAGCGATGAGCGCATTCTGGAGGTGAACCGGGAGTATCTGGGGCACGATTACTATACCGATGTCATTACTTTCGACTACGATGAGGACAATGTTGTCAATGGCGACATTGTGATTTCGCTCGACACCGTGCGTTCCAATGCCGAGCAACTGGGCAAGGAATACGAGGAGGAGCTGCGCCGCGTCATCATCCATGGGGTGCTCCACCTGTGCGGAATCGATGATAAAGGCCCCGGCGAGCGCGAGGTTATGGAGCAGAATGAGGATCGCGCCCTTGCCTTGCTGGCGGGGATGACTGGCGGGTGACGCGCCTCGGCGGCCTTCGTTTTATTGTTTTCTCATGCCATCGTGCGTCATTTGCCTTGCAATGGCGTTGCGGATGGTTGCCGATATGTCGGGCGTGGCGGTGTGGCCACGCCTTTTTTGTATGCCTTTTGTGCGAGGGCTTGTCATCTGTAAGGCAGGTGTGGCTCGGGCGTTGTTCGTGTGTGGAAAGGCGTTGGTGGTGGTCTTGCGGGCTGGGCGGTGTGGCGTGGCCGTGTGATACGTCTGCTATGGTGATGATTTTTAAATTAAAAATGTTGGGTTTTTAATTTAAAAATTGGAGAAAAATAATTTAAAAATATTTGTTTTTAAATTAAAAACAAATGCCATCTCTAACCCGCTGTGATATAAAGGTTTAGAGATGGCATTTCGTCTGGTTGCGCGGCGTAAGGCCGTTATGGCCTTACCGTGACCTGAGCGGGGAAGGAATAGCTGGTGTCCTCGCGCTCAACGAGCGTGCGCAGCAAGTTGCGGCGCGTTCGGGGCAGCTTGCCTTGGAAGAGCGTGCGCCCGTTGCAGACTACGCGCACCTTGCTGTCAAGGTTCACAATCTCATCGTTCAGGTTCAAAGTGAGGCTGCTGTAGTCGCAGCGGTCTATGTAGATGGTGTTGCCCTCTACGTGCAGGCGCACTTGCTTGTAGCGTGCCAGCTCGTTTTGCGGAGCCGTTACCCAGTAGAACGACGGGCGGAGCACCTCCTCCTGTTGCCAGACAATCTTCTTCGGGTACGGGTTGCGCACGTATTGCTCCATCCACCGTATGGCCGCCGTGTCGGCCTGGCTCATCCAGTGGCCTTTTCCGGCCACGATTTCTCCGCCATGGACGTAGCCTTCGGGGTCGTTGCGCTGCAAGGAGTCAAGCTCCAGAAGACGCGCGGCATCGAGCGTATTGCGCTGATAAGCTGCATCGAGCGCGCCACACCACACCATGAACGGCGTGTTGCGCAGGTTTTCCAGTCTCACGTCGCCGGGATGGCCGGCCATCATCGAAGCCGCCGCCCACGTGTCGGCCATGCGTGGCCCCATGCGCCATACGCCATCGCCGCCGGCGGAGTAGCCAAGGATGTACACTTTGTTGGGGTTGACGCCCATTTGGCTCACTGCCGTGAGGATAATCTGATGGTAGAACTCATCAGCATCTTCCTGACACCACATGTTCCATGCGTCGACGGGTGAGAGCGGGCACAGATAGACACCCTCCGACGGACGGTAGAGCCGCCACTGGTTGGTCCATTGCTGTATGTTGTCTTTGCGATACTGCACGCCACCGCCTCCGTGGAGCGATATCCACAGCGAGCGGCCGTCCTTGGGGGCATCTCCGAAGACGCTCCAATGGAGCTGCATGGTGCGGTTGCCTACGTGGACGGCGTGCTCATCCACCACTTTCTTCGTCTTGGGGCTGATGGCTGAGATGAAATGGCGCGTCAGTTGCTCCTTGGCCTCGTTGGCCTGCTGGCGCGAGAGCGGCCGTTCGCTCACAGCCTCGTTGGCCTCCTGCATTGCGCTGGCAAACGCTTCCCAGTGTGCTTCGGTCATGCTCTCCGGCGTAAAGAGGCTTATGCCCGCCGCGCCGCCCAGCACGCTGCCCATGATAGCTTCACGAAGCTGCGCGGGAGTGAGTCCGCTGTGCTCCGGATCGGTGACGGAAGCCTTGTGCTCCCAGTCGCGGCAGATGAAAAGACCGCTGTATACGGGGATGTTCTTGCCTCTCACGGCCTGTGTTTCCTCGCTCACCATGCTGCCAACCCACGATGGCTGCTCGGCGTAGAAGTCGTTGTAGTTCATCGGGAACACCGCATCGAGATTCCATTTTTGCCACTCCTGCCGCACCATCTTGCGTGCGTGGCTCTGCGGGCCGGGGAATACATCAGCCGAAATCTTCTTCCCTTGCGCCCTTACGGCGGTGGAAAGCTCGTTCACGAGGTCGGTCACGGCATCGCAGCGGAACTGTGCCCACTCCTCAATCTTGGAGGGGTCGGCCACCGAGCGAATGTCTATGCCCGTCTGGTCTTGGAAGATGCGCGTGCAGTCGTCGCAATAGCAGTAGTCGGCGGGTGCGTACTCGCCGTTCATGTTCAGCCCGTATTTCTGCCAAAGGCCGCGTGCGAGGATTACGTCGGCATAGCGGATATAGTCGAGCTGTACGTAGTCGACGTGCTTGATGGACGCTATGCGCGACACAAGCGCGGAAAGATACTTGTGAACCTCGCGGTTGCGCGGGTCGAGCGTGGTGTAGTAGGGCACGTAGGCGGGCATCTCGCTTGCGTTCTGTCCCAGTCTGTTCACCGTGTACCACTCCTTGGGCAGTCCTTTCTGCACCATCGTGTGCACCCAGGCATGGTATTCCAGTCCTGCCTCGTGAGCCAGCCGCGCCGCAAGGGCTATGCGCGCGCTGTCGTTGCCGGCGTTGAAGCACACGCCCGTCACGCCTTTGGCTCGCCATTGCTTGAAGTCGGCCCGCAGTTTGTCGGCCGTGGTGTCGTCGCCCCATCCCTGCCACACGTAGACGGGGAGTTGTGCCCCGGCGGCAAGGCTGCAAAGCAGCGACAAAATCAGAAGAATGCCTTTACTCTTCGTTCTCTTCATACTTGTCTTTTTTATGTTTTAATGATGTGAAATTGCTTCTGTCAGTGCGGTTTGGCTTCGCGCAAACAAAGATACGACAAACTTTTCAGACGGGCAAACGACGGTGGGAAGAATATGGCGGAGACGGTTAAAAATGGCTTCTGAGGCTTTTGCGGAAACGGTCAGACTACGTTGCGCGGACGGAAAGAGGAGGAGTGGCGGCGCGGGCGGCGGGCCGTGGCCAAGCAAAACCGCACCTTTCGCGGTGTGAAAGG
>CAZASQ010000002.1:87912-151681 GCA_964487905.1 uncultured Prevotella sp.
GGCGCGGGCGGCGGGCCGTGGCCAAGCAAAACCGCACCTTTCGCGGTGTGAAAGGTGCGGTTTTGCGGGGTGAAAGGATACGTTTTGCGCGCCAAAACCATACGTGTTGCCAACTGTCTGACGCACAGTTGGTTGGCGCGCGTTTAGGGGAGGAGCTGTGAGGTCAGAGATAGAGCACGGCCTCATTGCCCATGTTGCAGAGCAAGTCGAGGATGCTGAGGTTGGGCTGGAAGCCATGCCGCTGCCTGTAGACCTGATAGTAGGGCGTGGGGGTGAAGTCGGGGTCGGGCAGGGGGTGCTTCGGATGGATGACCTCGCGGAAGTCGGCCTCGGCGGGAATGGCAGTGCTGCCGGCCACTCCATACTCCGTGGTGGGGATGAAGGTGGGCTGGAAGCCCAGCAGTTCGCACATCTTGTGGGTGATGGCCATGTTGAAGTCGAAGAGGAACTCCCACTTCCGGGTGAAGAATGGCTGCAGGTCATCGGCGTAGAACTCAAAGAACGGGCTTTCGCCGTAGGCCGAGCAGAGCGCGTTCCAGTGTTGCTTGCGCCAGTCTCCGTGGTCGCTCACGCGCACTTCTCTCATGGGTGTCTTGTCGAGCCGTCCACCCTCGGGTCGCTCCACGGGCACGGTGAGCGGCTGCAGGCCGTTGGTGGTGGCGATGATGCAGCGGTTTCGGAAAGTCTGCTTCGCGAAGTGGTCGTGCTGCTCTATGTGTATCGTTCCGTAGCGGTAGGCCTTTTGCCACCACTGCACGGGGGCAAAGTAGGCCGTGGGGAGCAAACAGGCAGCCCCCCGCCACCCGTTGGGACGGGCGGCGGGGGGCGTGTCGAGTTCTCCGAAACAGGTGTTTGTCGGATGTTGGATCATGTGTTGTCCTTGCGGTGATGCCGCTTCGTGCGGCGTTTACTTGATGTTGTCCACCCAAGTGAACAGTCGCGACCAGCGTATGCCGCCGAATCCGCGGCGGTCGGGGTCGCTCGACCACCATATGAATATGGGTTTGCCCACAATGTGGTCCTCGGGCACGAAGCCCCAGTAGCGCGAGTCGGCGGAGTTATGGCGGTTGTCGCCCATCATCCAGTAGTAGTCGAGCTTGAAAGTGTAGCTTGTGGCGGGCTTTCCGTTGATGAGTATCTTGCCGTTGCTCACTTTCAGGTCGTTGCCCTCATAGACGCTGATGCAGCGTTCGTAGACGGGCAGGTTCTCAAGCGTCAATTTTACGCTCTCGCCTTTCTTCGGAATCCACACCGGGCCATAGTTGTCGCGTGTCCATCCGGTGAATGCGTTGAGCGGATAGACCGTGCCCGAGTAGATGTCGCGGTCGGTTACGGGGCGCATGGCGGCCACCAAGCCCTGCTGTTTCAGCGTGTTGGCGGCATGGCGGGTGAGCGGCATGTAGCCATCGAACTCCTTCAGTACGGCATCATTGAGCACTACGCCGCGCTCCACGTCGGCTCCGTGCAGATAGCCGAGGCTCTGCACGTCCTCCTCGCTGATGCCCAGCTCCTTGCGCAGTGCATCGTAGCGTTGTCCCATCAGCTCGGTGGCCGTCACGCCACGCCATTTCACGAAGTATGTGTACTGCACTTGGTCGGGTTCTTTGTTGGCCTTGCCGTCAAGATAAACCTTCTTGTCCTTGATTTGCAGCGTTTGTCCCGGCAGTCCCACGCAGCGTTTCACGTAGTTCTCGCGCCGGTCGGTGGGGCGATGGTCTATAACGCCAAACACGGCTTGGTTCTGCACCAGATAATTGCGCCCCAGCGCGTAGGCATTGGCAAAGAACTGGCGTTGCTGCAAGGTGCTCATGGTGGCGAGGTTGATGTCGGGCTGCTGCTGCATGAGCATGTTCTCGCCCTGAGTGTAGACAAACTGGTAGTAGTCTTGTGCCTGATAGGCCTCGTTGCTCATGATAGTGTCGCCCGCAGGGTAGTTGAACACAACGATGTCGTTCAGCTCCACGTTGCCCAAACCTTTCACGCGGCGGTAGTCCCAGTGCGGCCACTCAATGTAGCTTTTGCAGTTGAACACGGGCAAAGTGTGCTGCGTGAGGGGCATGGTGAGCGGTGTCTCGGGTATGCGGGGGCCGTAGCTCACTTTCGAAACGGCGAGATAGTCGCCCGTGAGGAGGCTCTTCTCCAGCGAACTGGATGGAATGACATAGTTTTGGAAGAGGAAAAGGTTGATGAAATAGACGGCTACGAGCGCGAATACGAGCGCATCGACCCATGACATCACCATGCGCACCGGGCCTTCGGAGTCCTTCCACCATGTCCAGCGTATTTTCTTGGTGATGTAGTTGTCGAAGATGAGCGGCAGGAGGATGAGTCCCAGCCAGCTTTTCACCCATAAAAGGAAGAGCAGGTAAAGTCCTCCTGCGATGATGAACTTGACCCACTGCTTCTTGGGGTCGAGCTTTTGCTTTTCTTTGTCTATCATTGGGTTGTTGTTTCTGTTCGTCCCGGCAGCGTGGAATGGCGTTGTGTGGCCAGTGAGGCCTTGCCGGGCGCGCTTGGTGTATTATCGGTCAGAATTTAAACAAGTCGCTGGTGGTGAGCAAGCCTTGGTGGTTGAGGGTGTATTCCGCAGCCAGCACTGCGCCAAGGGCGAATCCTTTGCGCGAGTGGGCACTGTGGGTGAGGGTGATTTCGTCGGCCTCGCTGTCGTAGCGTATGGTATGGATGCCTGGCACTTCCTCGTGGCGTATGCTGTCTACGAGCAATTCATCGGCCTTGTGTGCGCTGTCGCCCTCCACGCGTCCGTCGTCCCACGTGGTGGTTCCTTTCTTCCACGTTGCTTTGCGGTCTATCTCATGGCAAAGCTCCTCGGCCAGCGTGATGGCCGTGCCCGATGGCGCGTCGAGTTTGTGGATATGGTGGGTCTCCACCATGTTTACGTCATACTGGGGGAACTGGTTCATGAGCTTGGCCAAGTAGCGGCTGGCGGCAGAGAAGATGGCCACGCCCACCGAGAAGTTGCTCGCCCAGAAGAGTGTTTGTCCCTCCTCGCGGCACAGTCGCTCCACTTCGGCCTTGTGATCGTGCATCCATCCCGTGGAGCCGCTCACCACTTTCACGCCGTGTTTGAACGCCCGAAGATAATTAGCATAGGCGGCGGTGGGGTTGGTGAACTCAATGGCCACATCGGCCGAGGCAAAGGCTGGCGAATCGAAGTCTTCCGGGTTGTCGATGTCTATCTTGCAAACGATTTCATGGCCACGCTGCAAGGCAATCTGCTCTATCATGCGTCCCATTTTCCCGTAGCCTATCAGTGCTATCTTCATCTTTTGGCGGTTTTTGGTTACAGCTTGTTGTTTGATAATTGATGCAAAAGTACGAAGTTTTTTCCGATAACCAAAAAAACTCCGTATCTTTGCAACCCCAAAAGCATTGTTTATCAATCCGAAAGGGATGTTAAGGGAGTCTGGAAGAGTTTCTGCGGAAAATCGGAAGGACACCTGTGGGAATCCGGGAGGATTCTTCTGAATAACTGAAAGCGAAATCATAAATCAAAGAACGATGCTGTTTGCTCGTTCAATACACTAACAATCAAAAAGAGAAATATGAAGAAATTTTTTACATTGGCTTTGGCCATGCTCTGCACTATGGGTGCAATGGCAGAGGATTACACGGAACAAATGCGCGTCTTGATGAAGGGCGAGCAGGTGGAAGACTACGAGATGACGGTCGATTTGACACAATCGGAGAACGGTCAGTACACGCTGACGGTGAACAACCTCATCTATTATGCTGCGGGAATGGCTATCGGCAATGTCGTTATCGATGGCATTGAGGCGCAGGCCGACCCCGACAATCCCGGCGTGACGGAGCTTTCCGTGTCCAAGAGCATCAAAATCAAGTCGGGCGACCTCTCCGGCTATCCCGTTTGGATGGGTCCCCGCATGGGCGAAGTGCCCGTTGTGCTTGACGGAAAAGTAGGCGGTGGCCGTCTTTACTTCAATGTTTCCGTGGAGACGAGCTTCTATGGCACGGACGTTGACGCTGATTACGCTTTCGGCGATATGCAGGCAGTGCTCGATGCCGCCACTACGGGAGTTGACCAAGCAACTACCACGGCCAATGTCAAGCCCGTTGGCGTGTACGACCTCACAGGCCGCGCAGTGAAGACGCAGCGCGAGGGACAGGTTTATGTCGTTCGCATGAGCGATGGCACTGTCCGCAAGGTCATGAAATAATTCTTTTGCTGCATGGGCACATCGCTCTTATAGGGGCGGTTGTGCCCTTGCAGTATGAAATAGGGGCATAAACAAAGGAGGAAATCATGGAGGAACTGATACATTATGCCTGGAAACACAAGATGTTTCCGCTCAAACCGTTGCAGACAACCGATGGCGCGGCGGTAGAAGTGCTTGATACCGGGCTGCACAACCGCAATGCCGGCCCCGACTTCTTCAACGCCAAGGTGAAGATAGATGGTGTTTTGTGGGTGGGCAATGTGGAAATACACGACAAAGCATCGGATTGGTTTGCCCACGGACATGATCGCGACCCACGATATGACAATGTTGTCCTGCACGTGGTGGCTCGTGCCGATGCGGAAGCGGTGACAAGCCACGGCCAGCGTCCGCCGCAAATGGTGCTGGATGTGCCCTCTCATGTGCGAGACCACTATCAAGAGCTGCTGACAACAGAGGAATACCCGCCTTGTTACCGCATTATCCCCTCGCTTTCCCGTCTTTCCGTTCACTCATGGATGAGCGCGCTGGCGCTGGAACGGCTGGAGCAGAAGACCGAGGCCATAGCGCAGAGGGTGCAAGCGTGCGGCGAATCGTGGGAGGCAGCCTACTTTGTGACGCTGGCACGTAACTATGGGTTCGGCGTAAACGGCGATGCCTTTGAGCTTTGGGCGCGCTCCTTGCCGCTGAACAGTGTGGCACACCACCGCGATAACCTCTTTCAGGTGGAGGCGTTCTTCCTTGGACAGGCCGGACTGCTCGATCCCGCGTCCGTGCCGGAGCGTCATCGCGATGCGGCCATCAAGGAAGAGTATTTCCAAAAGTTATCCGCCGAATATCAATACCTCTCCCACAAGTTCGGGTTGCGCCCCATTGATGGTCATCTATGGCGGTTCTTACGGCTGCGACCGCAGAATTTCCCCACCATTCGCATTGTGCAGCTTGCGCGGCTTTACCATAATCACTGCGCCGGACTGTCGCGCTTGGCCGAGTGCGGCACGGTGGAGGAGGCCGAAAAGTTGCTTGAGACGAGCGTGACACCTTATTGGGAGACCCACTATGTGTTTGGCTCGGTCAGCAAGCGGAGCGAGAAGCGGCTTTCCAAATCATCGCTCACGCTGCTTGTCATCAACACCGTTGTGCCCATGCTCTTCGCTTATGGGCGGCACAAGGGCAACGAGCGGCTTTGCGAACGTGCGCTGTCGTTCCTCGAAGAGTTGCGCGCGGAGTGCAACCACATTGTGCGGATGTGGCAGGAAGTGGGGCTTGACGTGCGGACGGCGGCTGATTCGCAGGCACTCATCCAGCTGAAGAAGGCTTATTGCGACAAAAGGGACTGCCTGCGTTGCCGCTTTGGGTATGAATACCTCAAGTCCTCATCTTCCGGTATCTCAAAACAAGAGGGATAACCTCTCTTTTTTCTTACAACAACACAACCCATGATTCTCTCCCAAACGCCAAGAAACAAGTTGCGGCTTTTTCTGTTTTGAAAAGGCAAGGGGCGAATCTCAATCATCATTATATGGACGACTACATTTTTGAAACCCGTTTGGAGGTGCGCGATTATGAGTGCGACATCGAAGGAATCGTCAACAATGCCAACTATCTTCATTACACCGAGCACACCCGCCACCGCTTCTTGAAAGCCTGCGGGCTGAGTTTTGCCGAGATGCACGGGCGCGGAATAGATGCCGTGGCGGCGCGGATGAAGCTCGAATACAAGGCTCCGTTGCGCTGCGATGATATTATCGTGTCGCGGCTGAAGCTGAAGAAGGAGAACATACGCTACGTGTTCCTGCACGACCTCTACCGCGAGAGCGACAACAAGCTGTGCTTCCGTGGCCGCGTGGAGCTGGTGACGCTTGTCAATGGCAAACTGTCGGTGAGCGAGGACTACGACCGTGCCTTCGCGCCCTACCTTAACACTCAGTCCAAGGACAGTGGAAGCGGAGAGTGAGTTGTTTGCGGCCATGCTGCTGAGCCGCGTTGGCTTCCACCACTTGCGCGAGCTGCAAGCCATTTACCGCATGGCCGGTTCTGCCCGTGCGGTGGTTGCCCATGCCGGCGACATCCGCGCCATTGTGTCCGATGCGTCGCCGCGTCTCGTGGAGCTGCTTTCGGCTCTGCCCAGCTATCGCCGGCGCGCGGAGGAGGAGATGGAGTATGTTCTGGCCAATGGCATCAAGGCGCTGACTCCCGCCGATGACGGCTATCCGCAGCGGCTTTCGCATTGTGTGGACGCGCCTTTGGTGCTCTATCAGCGTGGCGGGGCCAATCTGAATGCGCGCCGCGTGGTGAGCGTGGTGGGCACGCGCCGTTGCACCCGCTACGGTCAGGATCTCATCCGGATGTTCGTGCGCCGCCTCTCCGAGCTGTGTCCCGGCGCGTTGGTGGTGAGCGGGCTGGCCTATGGCGTGGATGTCTGCGCCCATAGGGAATGTCTCGACAGCCGTTTGCCCACTGTGGGTGTGCTGGCGCATGGGCTTGACGACCTCTATCCACGTTCCCACCGCGTCACGGCCGACAAGATGGTGGCCGAGGGTGGCGGTTTGCTCACCGAGTTCATGACCCACACCGTGCCCGACAAGGTGAATTTCGTGCGCCGCAACCGCATTGTGGCCGGCGTGGCCGATGCCGTGGTGCTCGTGGAGAGTGCGGCCAAGGGCGGAGGACTGATTACTTGCGGCATAGCGCGCGACTATGGACGCGATGTCTTTGCCTTTCCCGGTCCTGTGGGCGCAGCTTACAGTGAGGGGTGCAACCGCCTTGTGCGCGACAATGGTGCGGGGCTCATCACCTCGGCCGATGATTTGGTGGAGGCAATGGGCTGGCAAGCCGATGCAGAACTGGCACAGGCACAGCGGAAGGGCGTGGAGCGCGACCTTTTCCCCACGCTTTCCGACGATGAGCAGCGTGTGGTTGACGTGCTGGCCAGGCAGAACGACTTGCAGATTAATGAACTTTCCGTGCGCTCGGGCATGGCTGTCGGCACGCTTTCGGCCATTCTCTTCTCATTGGAGATGAAGGGCTTGGTGCGCGCCTATGCGGGCGGTTCTTATCATTTGCTGGCCGGCTGACAGCATTCGTTGCCGTGCGGCCTTTCGCAAGGGCGTGTGCCGCCGTGCACGGGAGCAACAGACAGAATGCGGCAAGCCCGCCTTGTCCCCATGAGCGGGGCAGGGCGGGCTTGCTTTTTTTATGCTTCTCTCCCTTGCGGGAGACCGTATGACGGCTTAGTAGTTGTCGGCGTTAATCTCGAAGAAGCTCTGCGGGTGGTCGCAAACGGGGCACACGGCCGGCGACTTCTTGCCGATGACGATGTGTCCGCAGTTGCGGCACTTCCAGATGCGCTCATCATCGCGCGAGAAAACGATGCCCTCCTCAATGTTGGCCACCAGTTTGCGATAACGCTCCTCGTGGTGACGCTCGATGGCACCCACCAGACGGAACTTGTTGGCAATCTCGGTGAAGCCCTCTTCCTCGGCCTCGCGTGCCATGCGGTCGTACATGTCGGTCCATTCGAAGTTCTCTCCTGCGGCGGCATCTTTCAGATTCTCCACCGTTCCGGGCACTGCGCCGCCGTGCAGGTACTTGAACCACATCTTGGCGTGCTCCTTCTCGTTGCCGGCAGTCTCCTCAAAGAGGGCTGCAATCTGCTCGTAGCCGTCCTTGCGTGCCTTGCTGGCGTAATATGTATACTTGTTGCGTGCCTGGCTCTCGCCTGCAAAAGCCTCCATGAGGTTCTTCTCGGTCTTGGTTCCTTTCAGCTCTTTCATCTTGTTCTTCCTTTTATGATTTTACAATGTTTTTGTATTCTTAAAACTCAATCCTTTTGGATGACGGTGCAAAGATACGAAGCCAATTTGTAATAATTACAATTTTAAGGGTTAAAAAACGTAAAATGAGGACTTAACGTTTTCTCTCTCCTCTTTCAAAGGCCGCTTTTTCGTGTTTCGAAAGAGCTGTTTTGCTCCTTGCGTAGCCTGCTTGATGGCGGGCGGCGGGGCAAGGGGAGAGCGGCGGAAGTGGGTGCAGGATACTTTAATGTTTAAAGTAGGGGAAAGCGAAACCATAGGTTTTGCCTTGTCAAACCATACCTTTTACCGTGCGAAAGGTATGGTTTTGCGGGGTAAAAGCATACGTTTTGGCAAGTACTTGATGTTCAGTTGGTTGTCGGAAGACGATTCCTTGGTGAATTTAGAGGGGGATTTTGCCCGCTAAGCGGCGCACGCAATGCGGCGTGCGGATGCCGTTTGGCGGGCAGGGTGGGGCGGTGTCGGTTTGCCACGGGCGCATCGGTGCGGCGAAAAGCTGGCGTGCTTTTTCCTTGAATCGCAATTTCTCCGTAACTTTGCAGCCATGAAAATAGGAAAAATAGACTTGGGCGAACGCCCCCTATTGCTTGCGCCGATGGAGGATGTCACCGACATTGGCTTTCGCCGGATGTGCAAACGCTTTGGCGCGGCGATGGTCTACACCGAGTTTGTGTCGGCCGATGCCATCATCCGCAACATCGACTCCACGCTCCGCAAGATGGTTATTGACGAAGAGGAGCGTCCTGTGGGCATACAAATCTATGGACGCGATGTGGATTCGATGGTTGAGGCGGCCAAAATGGTGGAGCAGGTGCGCCCCGACGTAATCGATCTGAACTTCGGATGCCCGGTAAAGAAGGTGGCAGGGAAAGGCGCGGGCGCGGGAATGCTGCGCGACATTCCGCTGCTGCTCAGCATTACGCGCTCCGTGGTCAAGGCTGTCAGCGTGCCGGTTACGGTGAAGACGCGGCTGGGATGGGACATGGAGAACCTTGTCATCACCGACCTGGCCGAGCAGCTGCAAGACTGCGGCGTGCAGGCACTCACCATTCATGGGCGCACGCGCAGCCAGATGTATACGGGCGAGGCCGACTGGACACTGATAGGCAAGGTGAAGGAGAACCCACGGATACATATCCCCATCATTGGCAATGGCGACGTGACCACGCCCGCCGATGTGGCCGACCGCTTTGCGCGTTATGGCGTGGATGGCGTGATGGTTGGGCGCGCCACGTTTGGCTGCCCGTGGATATTCAGCGAGATGCGGCGCGGCTTGGAAGGCTCGCAGCCCGTGGACACGCTGTCCGTAGACGACAAGATTGATATTTTGGAGGAGATGCTGCGCATCAATGTGGAGCGCATAGATGAGTATCGGGGCATCCTGCACACGCGCCGCCACTTGGCCGCGTCGCCCATCTTCAAGGGCATCCCCGACTTCCGGCAGACGCGCATAGCGATGCTGCGCGCCGATAGCGTGGCCGAGCTTACGCAGATACTCCACCACTGCCGCACGCTGCTTCGTCAGGCGGCTGGCTGAGGCGGCTCTTTCTGCCACCTCAGCGGGCTTGTTTTCCCCGCGTGGGGCAAACTTGTCAGATGCTCATCTTCTGTAAAGGCGTGCCGTCGAGGCGATAAATGGTGAACGTGCCTTGCTCGTAGGTGGCGAAAGTGGGTTCTTTGCCCCCTTTGGGGAACGTGATGGAGCCAAGGTTGACGATGCCTCGCCCCTCATGCTGCGACAGTTCCCACAGGTGGCTGTGCCCATGCACGATGGCATCGTAGGGGCCGGCGGGCATATTCTCCTTGTTATAGAGGTGGCCGTGGGTGAGGAAGAGCCTTTTCCCTTCGTCCACCAGCAGCACATAGTCGCCCATCATGGGGAATTGGAGCAGCATCTGGTCCACTTCCGCGTCACAATTGCCGCGCAGGGCCACGATGTGGGCGGCGCGCGCGTTCAAGTCGTCCACGATTCCCTTGGCGTCTATTCCCTCGGGAATGCGGTTGCGCGGGCCGTAGTTGAGAATGTCGCCCAGGATGCAGAGCATATCGCAGTGGTGGGCGTCATAGAAGTCGAGCACTTTCTGCAAGGCGGGTCGGCAGCCGTGAATGTCGGATACGAGAAGATATTTCATGTTGATTCGCTTTTTTTGACGCAAAGGTAGCGATAATTTCGTGAATCGCGCGCAACCCTCGCCGTGTTTTGACGCGTTGAGTGTAGGATACGGCTGTGTGCGGTGCCGAAAAAGGCCATGCGTGGTGTAGGCGTTTGTTGTGCGTATTGCGTGAGAGGGCTGTGCGCGGTGCTTGTTTGGGTCGCATGCATATCGTGATATGTCCATGCGAAGTGATGGCTCGGGGTAGTGCGTCATGTGCGAGTAGGCCGCGCATGGTGTGAAAACATCGTTTTTCGTGTGGCTTATTTCCTTGCCCGGCCTCGTTTTTTGTGGGCGAATTTTGGTAGCGTGGCATTTTATTCTTATCTTTGCACCATCAAACACATAGGCTCTGATAGTTCAATGGATAGAACGGAGGTTTCCTAAACTTATGAGCTGCTTTCAAGCGTGAAAGGGCTTTCGGGTAATGATTTACTCGGTGAACTGATTGAATTTCTACGCACAGAATATATGTAAGGTCTTGTAGTTCAATGGATAGAACAATGCTCTCCTAAAGCGTAGATTTGGGTTCGATTCCCAACGGGACTACTTAAACCGCTCAACCTTACTAAAAAGTTGAGCGGTTTTTCTTTTCACTTTCAGCAAAAAGTGCGTATATTTGCCGAAAAATGTTCTACAATAATTCTACAAAGGCGTATGGCAACGTTCAAGGCAGAGGTGTATGCACACCAAAAGAAAGCTGACGGCACATATAATATCAAGATACGAGTTACGCATAAGCAGCGCAAAAAGTACCTTGCTACTCCTTGGTATGTCGGCAAAGAAGACCTCACACGCTCCCTAAAGCTCAAAAACCAAAGATACATTGACATGGTAGATGATGTTATCAAGCGTTACCGCACGATATGCAACAACGTTGGGGAGGGCTTGGATAATATGACCGTTGAGCAAATTGTGGAGCTTGTAACAGCTAAGAAAGACGAACAGCCATTCACGCTTGACATAGTGGCATACACAAGGGCTTATATTCAAAAACTCTTTGACATGGGACGGAGCGGCAATGCCAAGTCGTACCAAGTGGCAATAAACAGCTTGGTTAGGTTTGTGGGGCGTGAAAGTGTGGACATCAAGGAAATCACGGTTAAGTTCCTCAACGATTGGATAAAGTGGATTGGTGAACAGCCACCACGGAACGGCTGCAAAAAAGGCGGTCGGGCGCAAAGCCTGTATATGGCAGAACTTAGGGCAATGTATAACAGAGCCAAAAAGGAGTTTAACGATGAAGAGGCTGGTGTTATCCTCATTCCGTTCTCGCCTTTCGCCAAAGTGGATATACCCAAAGCACCGCTCACCCGAAAGCGTGCCTTAACAGTTGAGCAGATGCGTGAGTTTGCTGCCGTGCCTTACTCTACAATCATTCAAGCCGGATGCAACCGCTTCAACCTCGCAAAAGATGTATTTCTGTTGAGCTACTTGTTGATTGGCATGAACGCAGTGGATTTATACACCGCAACCGACTATGCGGATGGGCGCATTACCTACCAACGCACAAAGACGAAATACAGGCGTGCTGACGGTGCGGAAATATCAATCAGAGTTGAGCCAGAAGCACAGGCACTATTCGATAAGTACAGAGACCCGACAGGCAAGCGTGTGTTCAAGTTCTACAAGCTGTATTCGTCAATGGATAGTTTTAGCGCGGCACTCAACAAGGGACTGAAAAAGATAGGCAAGCAGCTTGGCATTGACGATTTGGAATTTTACGCAGCACGCCATACATGGGCTACCATTGCCACTAATGATGCTGCCGTGGATAAGTACACCGTTCACACTGCACTAAACCATGTGGACGAAAATATGCGTGTTACTGACATCTATATCCGCAAAAGTTGGGACGGAATAGACAAAGCCAACAGAAAGGTGCAAGGCCTTATGGCTTGGGATTTGTCGGATGTTTCAGAGCCTAAAAAATAGCACATTTTGCCTAAGCAAAATTTATACCTACTTGAATATCAATGCTTTAAGTATGTTAATTTGCTTAGGCAAAAATTTATGACCTGTTTTTGCTTAGGCAATTTGCTTAGGCAAAATAACTAAATATCTGATAATCAGTGTATTGTGGTTTTTTGCTTAGGCAAACTAAATCGCTGAAAATTTTGCTTAGGCAAAATCGACATTGTAAGTGTTTGATATATAATGCTTTATGATTTTTGCCTAAGCAAAATGCAACATATTGTAACAAGTATAACGCTTGTAAATGACTGATAATCAACAAGGTTTGTTTTTGCTTTATATTTTGCCTAAGCAAAACGATGTTTGCCTAAGCAAAATTTATACTTGTTTGAATATCAACGCTTTAAGTATGTCAATTTGCTTGGGCAAAAAATCCCTCGCGCGCGCGTGCGCACACTTACACACAATATATAAAATATATTAGATAGAGTTTATGTTAGAAATAGGGGGTATGGGGGAAAGAACACGCTAACTTTGATTTTGCGATTTGGCACAAAAAAGGCGTTCCGTTGAATGAACGCCCTAATTGATTTTATCTATTCCTCAAACATCTTGCCTGTGCCTAACAGCAACCATTTTGCGCTAACTCCATATTCTTTCACCATTGGATGAAGCCACGACACTTGAAACCAACCCCTATCCAAGTCTTTGCGGTTGGCTATGAGGTTGCGCCTGTCTATATCATACAGGCGGCAATAGGTGTTTACACCTCGTATCTTTTTCATTGCCACTATTGCGTCAAGGGCGCAATAGAAACGCTCCATTATCTGTTTGCTTGTCGGTGTGTTCATCTCAATTTGTTTAATTCCGTTAGGTCGCTATCTATTCGCCTTTTGGATTTATCAAGTTTTATCTTGTCGGCACGGTACACATACAGATTTGCGTGCAAATTCTCGTTACTCCAAGAAAAAGCGTACAAAGCACATCTGTTGCCCTTTTGATAGATTTTGTATGGATAGTTGCCTTTCTCTTTTACAATGTTCTCTGAGGGCATTTGGTGTGCATCTATGGCTTTCCCAAACTCATGTGTTGCCACACTATCCAACAGGGCAAGATTTGAGCAACTGTTTTTGCTCATGCGTTCTTCTGTTTCAATGCTTGACAGCAAGACCCCAACAAGTGAGCCATCTTCCAAGAATAATCCTGTAATGTTATCCATTCCCCAATCTTTATAAACGAATGGGTAATTGCCCAACAAATCACTTTTCCAATTTGGATTGCTGAACTTGTTTTCAAATGCCGTTCTGACCGAATCAAATGATTGTTCATTTGTGAAAAATGCAATGCTATCAATAGCATACAAATCTGATGTATCAGACGATTTACTTGTTTGTGTACAAGCGCACAGGCACGCAGAAGCCAACAAACCCAATATTAAATTTTTCATGCTCACATAACCCTTAATTGTTCGACATCTGCTTTCAGCTCTTGCAGTTCTTCAACAGGCTGTCCCTTTATCCGTGCGACAGTCAAAGCCTTTTCCAACTCTGTAAGCACCTGTAAGCTCTTGTCTGAATTTACTTGGTGCATTGTGATGCTCTGCTTGCAAAGCTCAATCACCATACGATAGTATTCTTTCATCATTTATTTGTTTTTTAGAAAAGCGGTATTTCCCAAAGACTGTTACCCTACATCTGCAACAGTGGCATTGTCTGCCTCTTGAGCAATTCCTTTTTTTGCGACCTCCAACAGAGCCTCCAACTTTCCAATCTGTCTGTTGAGGTCGGCAATCTCTTTATCCTTGTCGGCAAGCAATCCGTATGGGGCAATCTGCTTTTCGTTCATCAAGCGCACAATCATGCTTGCAAAAGCTTCACCGCCCGCTGTAACGAACTCAATGCTATCTTCGTGCATTTGTACCTGTTTGTTTGCAATAGCATCCATACTCTGTGTTCCAAACATTGCGCCAACACCATTCTCTAACCATTCAAGATTTAGCTCTGGTACTAAATCTTTTAGTTTTTGGGTAAACAGTTTAGGTTCTTGCGTCTTTCCATTGATTACTTGTGAGAAAGCGGAGGGATTGTTATAACCCATTTTCTGCCCTAAATCCCTTTGACTTGCTACAACACCCGATTTTATCAGTTGCCGTATCAAAATTTTGTATCTATCTAACTTACTCATTATCAGCGATATTTTGATTTTATCTAAATTTTACATAAATATTTTACCTAAATTATTTGGTGGGTTTAGGTAAATTGTTTACCTTTGCGCCATAATAAGTTTAATAGCGTTGCAAAGGTAAGAAATTATGTTTGCAAAACACACTAAATCAATAAGAAAATGAAGTACAAGAGCAAATCTAAGTTCAGACAGATTTACGATGCGCTGCCTACCGAGCGACCCCAAGCACCGAAAACGGCTTGGGTGAACGACATAGCGGAACTTGTAAAGGTGCATCCCATTACTGTCAGATGTTGGCTTGCTGGCACACAGAAGCCCGACACATTGAGAACATCCATTATCGCAAAGCATCTTGGGGTAAAGGAAGAAGAACTGTTTAACGCTTAAATCCACAGATTATGAACAGAGACACTTTGATGAACCTAATCGGTATGTGTGTTTGGGGCTTGATTGCCCTGTGTTGCACCATTTCGATGTTCTACAATTGGGCGCATATCATATTCGCCTGTGGCGGTTGGGCTTTCACATGGCTTTGTTATGTGGATAGCGCATACGGCACGGAAAGCGTAAAGGACTATTTTAAGCGCATAAGGAGGGCATGATATGGCAATCACAATGGAGCTATACGAATTGAAGAACCTTTGTAAGGAAATGGCGGCTTTGGGTGCTACCACGGTAATACAGAGCAACACACCAAGCAAGGACTTGGTTTCACAGCGTGAGGCATATCGCCTGTATCAAGAAATGCGAGTAAGGCGGTGGGTTGAGCAAGGTCTTATAACTCCACAACGCAATGGTGCTGCCACGAACTCAAAGCGTTTCTATTCACGGGCAGAACTCCAAGCCCTCAACAATGCAGAGACACTAAAAACAATCATAAACAAATAAAAGACTATGGGTAAGATTAGCAAGTTTATCTCTGCCTATCTGAAAGGCAGGCAGGAGCGCAAAGCAGAGCAACAAAAAGCTGTGATGCAGAGCGAATCCTTGAAAATCGTGCAAGTCATGGAGTTTCAGAACCAACTCTACATCTGTTACAACAACATTCCACTCATTGATATTCGCTATGTGGAGAATGTGCAAACGGTGCTGAAAGAGGCTCGCACAATCAGAGAAAAGTATATCGAAAGTAACAACATCAAATTTGGGGTGCAATGAAGAAAATTGTTTTGAAATCGCTTTCCCTTGTCAATTTCAAAGGAGTAAGGGACTTTAGCGTGGCTTTCAACGATGGCATAACGGCCATTGAGGGCGACAACGGAACAGGCAAGACAACGCTCTATGATGCCTATCTGTGGTTGTTGTTCGGTAAGGACAGCACAGGCAGAAGTGACGGTGCTAATGGTTTCAATGTGAAGACCAACGGCACGGACGGAAAGCCTATCTCCCGTCTGGAACACTCTGTAACAGCCGTGCTTGATGTGGACGGCAAGGAGATAAAACTGCAACGTTCGCTTGTTGAGAAGTGGCAGAAAGTGAATGGCACTACTGATGAAGTGATGAAAGACGAAACACAGTATTTCATCAACGATGTGCGCACAGGCACAAAGAAAGAGTACCAAGCCGAAATATCGGAAATCATACCCGAAGATGTGTTCCGTATGATAACCAATCCCTACTACTTTACATCATTGAGTGCGGACATGCAAAAGGAAATGTTGCTTGAAATGGTAGGCAACATTGATGATGAAGAAGTAGCAGCTACCAATCCCGAATTTATGGCGTTGCTTGACGAAATCAACGGCACAAGCCTCGCTAAGTGGGCAAAGGAGGTAGCGGCAAAGAAAAAGGCTTGCAATGATGCGCTTGCCACTATCCCCGTAAGCATTGAAACAGCGCAGAAACTCATGCCCGAAAGTGAAGACTGGGCTGTGCTTGAAAAGCAGTTGAAAGAAGCCCAAGCAAAGGTAAAGGACATAGACACGCAGATTGCTGACAAGTCGGCTCTCAATGAGGGCGAGTACAATCGCAAGATAGCTCTCCGAAAGCAGCAAGCCGACAAGCGCATGAAGTTGCAAGACCGTGAAAGTGCTTTGCGCATGGAAGCCAATGCAGCACATAATGCTGCCATTGCCGACATACAGCAGCTTGAGGGTGAACTTAACATCAATCAAGGCAATATTACACGCTACCGCAACGAAAAAACCACAGTGGACGGCAAGATTGCCGACCTCAATACAAAGCTCGTAGAATTACGTGAAGAGTTCCACAAGATAGCCAAGTGGCAGTTCCAAGAGCCAAGCGGTGATGTTCTTGTATGCCCTACCTGTGGCGAACCTTACAGAGGCGATAACTTGGAAAACGCTATTGTTAAGTTGCGTGGCAACTTTGAGCAGAGCAAGGCAAAAAGCCAAAAGGACATTCAGACCAAAGGCAAGCAAGCAAAGGCAGACTACGACAAGTACGTGGAGCAGCAGACAAAGCTCACAGGCACGATTGCCAAACTTGAAGACGAGGCACTTGAATTAAAGGGCAAACTTGAAATCAAGAGAGCGCACATCCCCGTTGCTGGCAACGCAGACGAAACCATTGCAACGGATGAAGAGTGCATAGCATTGCGCAATGACATAGCAGAGATAGACAACCAACTGAAAGTTGAAGTGCCACAAGCTGATGTGTCGGAACTGCAAAAACAGAAGTCAATGAACAATGCTGCCATAGCTGACATAAACAGACGGCTTGCCAAGCGCACCATGATTGAGCGTGTAACCAAGGAAATTGCCGAGCTTGAAGAGAAACGCATTGCCAACAACCAAGCAAAGGCAGATTTGGAGAAATGGGAGGATGTCTATATGCGCTTTCAGAAGTCCAAGGATGAAGTTCTCATGCAACGCATCAACGGATTGTTCAGCGTGGTGTCGTTCTCATTTGTCAAAGAGCAAAAGAACGGTGGCGAGAAAATCACTTGCCATTGTAGCGTGAACGGTGTGCCTTACGCTGATGTAAATGCCTGTGGCAAGGTGAACGCTGGCTTAGACATTATCAACGCTATCTGTGCCACAAAGGGCATATCCGCACCAATATTCGTTGATAATCGTGAAAGTTTCAACTACATCATTCCTACAATCTCACAGATTGTAAACCTCAAAGTGAGCAACGACAAACAACTTACCGTAAAACAATAAAAGACATGGAACAAGAGAAATCAATGACTGCACCACAGCAGCAAAACACCGCTGTTGCCAAGCCTAAAAACTTGGATGTGCTGAAAAGGGTACTTGATGCCGAATCCGTGATGAAGCAGTTTAAGAACGCCCTCAGCAAGAACGCATCAACATTCGTTGCAAGCCTTATTGACTTGTACAGTTCGGACAGCAAGTTACAGTTTTGCGACCCTAACCAAGTCGTGAAAGAGGCTCTGAAAGCAGCCGTATTGCACTTGCCTATCAACAAGGCGTTGGGACAGGCTTTCATCATTCCGTTCTACAACACTGCAAAGGACAGCAAGGGCAATCGTGTAAAGAAGTACGAGCCTGTATTTCAGATAGGCTATAAGGGTTTGTATCAGCTTGCTGTGCGCACAGGCAAGTATGCTATCATTAACGCAGATGTCGTTTATGAGGGCGAGTTGCAACGTATCTCCAAACTGACAGGCGAAATTGATGTTGAGGGACGCAAGCTATCCGACAAGGTAGTTGGCTATTTTGCCTACATTCAGCTTGTGGACGGCTATCACAAGGCAATATATATGAGTGTTGAGGATATGGCGGCTCATGCCAAGCGTTACTCAAAGGCAATTGCTTTCAACCGTGAGGTGACGGTTGAAACGCTGCTTAATCTCGCAAAGCTCCCCGTTACCGCTGACAGCTCGCAAGTTGGTTGGCAAGGAAACTTTCATGGTATGGCAATAAAGACCGTCCTACGCAACCTGTTGAGCAAATACGGCTATCTGACGGTATCATTGCAAGAGGGGCTTGATACAGACGCACAGGGTGAAACAGACGAAAAGGCAGATGTAACGGTCGTTGCCCAATCGCCCGAAGCCTTCGATGATGCTACTGTGGAGTATGAAGAGGTTACAGATGCCGCACAACTGCCACAAGGCGAAGAAGCGACACAGGCAGAAGAAGAGCCAGACCCCGGATTTTAATTAACCAAGTGAACTATGGAGTTAAAAGTGTTAGGTTCAAGCAGCAACGGCAATTGCTATATCTTGGATAACGACAAGGAGGCTCTAATCCTTGAGGCTGGTGTTCGCTTTCAATATGTGAAAAAGGCTTTGGGGTATAATCTCCGAAAGGTTGTTGGCTGCTTGATAACACACCGACACCAAGACCATGCCAAGTATATAAAGGCGTACGTTGATAATGGCTTTTATACGTTGGCATTGCCCGATGTTTGGGAAGCAAGGAGCGTATGGGGTTCACGCTCCATTGCCATTGCTCCCAAGCATGGTTACAAACTTGGTCGGTTTAAGGTGCTGCCATTCGATGCTTGCCACGATGTGCCATGTGTTGGCTACCTTATCGAACACCCCGAATGTGGGCGGTTAATGTTTCTGACAGACAGTTGCGAGTGTCTTTGTTTGTTCCCCAATCTTAACCATGTTCTGATTGAGTGCAACTATTCTATGCCGAGGCTCATTGAAGCTGTCAATGCTGGAGTAACGCCAAAAAGCCAATTAGACCGACTGCCCAACTCGCACATGGAACTGCAAACGTGCAAGTCGGTACTCTCTGACATAGACCTTTCCAACGTGTTCAACATTGTGCTTTTGCACCTGTCTGACCACAACAGCGACAGGTCGGGATTCGTATCTGAAATCGAACGACAGACAGGCAAGGCTGTCTATGCTGCCGCTCCCAATATGACGATAGACATAACAAAGTTCTGACATGGCAAAGGTCTCGGTAGAAAAGCGAAACGGATTATTTACGCTGCAACCATTGTACGAGTGGTTTAAGCAAGTCTGTGATGGAATGTACCGCATTGAGGTAAAGCGGATGCGCAAACCACGTTCCAACGACCAAAACGGTTGGCTGTGGGGCTGTATCTACCCCATGCTGCTTGATGCGCTGTTGGAGGCTGGTTGGGAATTTACAAGCGTTGAGCAAGTGCATGAATACTTCAAGACCATGCTTTCCAAGGATAGCGTTGTAAACAGGCACACGGGCGAAATCGTGGAGTTTCCCACATCAACTGCAACAATGGACACGCTGACATTCTCAACCTATTGCGAGAAACTGCGAGACTATGGGCGTGAATACCTCGGAATAGAGATACCCGACCCCGACAAATATTGGAGAACAGCCGATGATACAAGTTCCTAACAATGTGATAGCAGAATTGGCAAGGCGCATACCCATGCTGTTAGAGCTGTTACCCGAAACGAAAAGTACAAGGGTATATAATGCTATAAGATTAACAAGAAAAAATATTCAAAAACTTAAAAGATTGAGCGATGAACAAAGAGAACGTAAAGAATGAGGTTGCGGAATACCTCAAAAGTGTGTGGCACAAGCCAACAGAAGAACCAAAACTTTCAGACGGTGATTCTGTGTACCTTATGCTAAGAGACAAGTGGGATGATTTTTCATCTTATAGGCTTTGCACAGATGACGATTGGGAGGCAGAAGTTGAAGATAAGGACATTGTAAGCTGGGCTTATTTGCCATCCCTTATTTTCGTTGAAGAGCAGCCAAACCTCAAAGACTACAAGTCAATAAAGACCTATGAGGATGCTTGCACCGCACTTGGCGAGAGCGTGGATGAAGAAAAGCTGTCTAACGCAGGAGTGCCAAAGCACATCATTGCCCTTATGAAGTTGGAGCTTGTTTGTAAAGCTCTGTGGGGTGGTGAGGTTAAGGTCTATCCCGATGCCGAGAGCAATCGTTGGTACTACTATCCTTGGTTTGCATTGTACACCAAGGATGAAGTTAGCCGAATGAGTAGCGAGAAAAGGGGTTTGCTTCTGTCTGCTGGTGCGGATGCTGGTGCGTATGCGGGCTGGGGGTGTGCGGATGCGGGTACTCGCTCCTCGGACTCGCATGCGCACAGTGGCTTCCGCTTGTGCCTTGATACAAATGAAAAGGCGGTGTATTTTGGGCAGCAGTTTATAGAACTGTGGGCTGAATACCTCGCTTACAATTTCACTGTTGGCGAACGCTTGAAATGATTGTTGAACCCAAAAATAAAGAGTTATGCAAGACTTAATGTTTGCTGAAGAACCTGTTGAGAACCGGGAACAGCTACTGCGTGACAACTGCGACCAAATTGTAGAGCGTAGCTACACACGCAAGTTTGAACAGCACGAAGTGAACGCAAGGCGTGAAGAGCTGGAGAACGTTTCAATCCAAGTAGCGGAGCTTGAAGACAAGCTCGCTGAAATCAGAGCTGACTACAAGGGACGCATCAAACCGCTGCTTGAACGTAGGGGAATTATCCTTGACGAGCTGAAAGCCCGTGGCGAGTATGTCAAAGGCGAATGCTTCAAGTTTGTGGATGTGGACGAGGGAAAGGTTGCATTTTACTCGCCCGAAGGCTGCAAGTTGGAAGAGCGACCAATCACACCCGAAGAAAGACAGCGCACTGTTATGCAATTTGTGCGTAGAACAGGAACAGATAACTGATTATTCACCAAGTAAAACAAAAGTAAAATGGAAAAAATGGAAAAGACCAATGAGAAGATTGCCGTTAATATCGGCAACTACACGGGCGAAAAGCCCATTGAGATTGCGCCCGACATTGCGATAATGGAAGCCTAACACTTAGGGTATGGCAGATAAGCGGAAACACTCACTTATGCCTGTTGATACGAGGGCTTGGTTGTCAGACCCTCGTATCAACGCCCTTTCGCTCATTGCAAAGGGTGTGTGGGTTGCATTGCTCTGCTATATGTGGGAAAGTTCCAAGCGTGGTTTGTTGGTACGACCTAACGGTGCGCCCTACACGATGAAAGAGATGGTCGTGCTTGTCGGACTGTCTGATGATGAACCTATACAGGAACTCGTAGATTGCGGTGTGTTGTCGCTAAACCACAAAGGCGTGTACTATTCCGCTGACATGGTGAAGCAGGCTGACATAAGCGAAAAAAGGCGCAATGCTGGCAAGAAAGGCGGTGATGCTATGAAACAGCGGATTGAAAGAGACAAGGCACCGTTGATAGAAAAGCCTGTGGCAGCACCGACTATTCCGACAGAGCCACCACCGCCAAAGCAAGTGCAAGAGCAGCCCCTGTTATTTCCAAGTGACAATGGCAGCGAAGAAGCACCGCCACCACTCACGAAAAAGCAGCAGCAACAAGCGGATAAGAAGATAAAGTACCACTATGCCGAAAACGTAACGATTACCAAAGAGGAATATGCAAAGCTCTGTGAGAAGTACGGTGAAGAGCCTACTAAGCGGATGATTGAAATTCTTGACAACTACAAGGGCAGCAAGGGCGTGCGGTACAAGAGTGATTACAGGACTATCCTCAACTGGGTAGTTGATAGGTATAACGAAGAAAATTTGAAATATGGAACTCAACGGCAAACAAATTCAACTGCCCAAAACACAGGAAGAGGCGTTGAAAATAATACGGGATATGCAAGCGGAGCGGTTTCACCTAACGCAACAGCGGGCGGAAGCTCTGACAGCACAACACCGAAAGACTACTCTGAAAGGTTTTAGATACGACCTCACAGACCCCAACGAATACTTACAGCATGTTAAGCTGATTGTCAGCATTGGCAAGAACTATATGCTGCGTGAGTTTTCGGATTTCGTTGTTGATGAATACAACTCCAAGGTATTGCGTTTCTTGCTCTACTACTTCAACAACTGCATTTTGGCAGAAAGCGTGTTCCCCAACGAGCAATACAAATTGCACAAGAACATCATGCTCGTTGGGGAACCCGGCACAGGCAAGACGATGGTAATGCAAATATTCTCTGACTACCTAAGACTGACCAACAACGAGAATTTCTTTCGCAATATCAGCATGACCCAACTGATGAACTACCACAAGGTGTATGGGCATATTGACAAGTACACATACAACGAGCAGAAAGGGGCAAGCACACAAGAAAGTTATGATGGTGTTTCTCCATTCGGAGTATGCCTTAATGACTTGGGGCTTGCTACCGAAAAGCAAAAGAGTTTCGGAACGCTGCTTACACAGATTACAGATGAATTTCTTTTTGCTCGCTACGAGATTTACCAACAGTACGGCAAGCGGTATCATATCACAAGCAACCTCACTGTCAAGGAGCTTAAACAACGCTTTGAGACACGGCTTATAGACCGCTTCAAGAGTTTCAACATAATAGAGCTACACGGAGGTAGCAGACGCAAATAACTATGGATAAAGAAAAAGCAGTAAACTTGGTTGGTGGCTTAGGGTGTGGAATTGCAATTATAGGCTTCCTAATGATAATGGGGCTGGTTATATACCTCGTATTTACATCTGATTGGATAGGTGGTGTAATTGTGACTGCTGCTTTCCTTATACTTATTGGCATCACAGTATGCAATATGGTTTCGGAAATTTTTACGGACGGCAAAAGCCAACGGTCGTGCCACTGCTACCAACAATGAAGTGCAAAGCTCGCTGAAAGAGAGCAAGCAAGCCAAGGCGATAACGGATGTCTTGCGCAGCGTGTGGGCATATCTGGACGGTGAGAAGACCGTTAATGTGGATAAGCTCATTTCGTTGCTTGACAGCACCAACAGCCTACATTCAGCAATGAAAGAGTTCAAGAAATCAAAATAGCAAGAGTATGAAAGAAAAGAAAGCACGTTTGCCCCGCAAACTCAAAAAGGACATTATCAAGGTTGTTGGGCGTGAGAACTACTACAAAATTATCAGAGTGTTGCGCATACGGCTACTTATTGGCGGTGGCTTGTTTGGCACAAAGATTAGGAACATCAAAGTAAGAAGAGCGCATGGATAGGGTTTATATAGGTATAGACACTGGCACACATACAGGCGTGGCTGTATGGAACGGCAAAACCTTTCTGCTTGTTGAAACAATGGCAATACACAAGGCAATGGAGGTAGTAAAGGCTTATGCCGACAAAGCCAAGATGTCGGGTGATAGTCTTCTTATCCGTGTAGAAGACCCTCGGCAAAGAACGTGGTTCGGCACAGAGAGAATGAGCAGAGAGCAGGAGCGGAACAGGCTGCAAGGTGTCGGTTCTGTTAAGCGTGATGCAAGCGTGTGGGATGATTACCTCAAAGACCTGTGCGACACAAAGGCAAATATCCGCTACGAAATGGTTGCTCCAAAGCACAATGTAACCAAGCTGACGGGCGACCGTTTCAAGGCTATAACCAAGTGGCAAGGGCGCACAAACGAGCATAACCGTGATGCGGCAATGCTTGTTTATGGTTTATAGGCAAATTTATGGCTAAAAATGTGTTTGTTAGACACAAAATCAGTATCTTTGCAAAGAACATTCACCAAGTAAATTCACAAGGGTATGACAACGATATATATTAGCATTGCAACGGCTCTAATCGTTCTGTCCGTCCTGTATTTGGGCGGTTGGGAATGGATAGGCTCAAAGGTCGTTTTATTGCTGCCCCAAGCACCACTACAAGTGGACGACAAGGCGGTAATATTCCTTAATGGCAGATACAACCGCACAGCGACAGTTTCAAATGTCGGTGCTGATAGCGTGTATATCTACGACAACAAAGTAAAACTGCCACTTGATTACAGAGGTCGTTACTATGGTGTCGGTGTTGACCCCAACGATGGCAGTAGGCTTGTGTTCCTCAAATACAGGCGACACTACCGCCTTGTGCGCTTGGGTGAGTTCATACGACATTTTTTCTGTGTGATTGAGGATGAGGGAAACCTTATCCCCGATTGCACGGATATAGCAACCGACAAAGAAGAAAGTGAGGTGAGCGATGAAAGTTGAACTGATGAAATACCGCAAGCTGTCGGAGTTGCACCCATTGGCAAGCAATCCACGAAAGATAAACAAGGCAGACTTTGACCGCCTTGTGGATTCGTTGCGTATCAATGGCTTTTGGGAGCATCAACCAATGGCAGTTGAGGAACAGGACGGACAGCTTGTAGTGCTGTCGGGCAACCAACGGCTAAAGGCTTGCAAGAAGCTCAAAATGAAAGAAGTGCCTACCGTCCTTTATTCCGACCTTACGGATGATGAACGCACCGACATTATTTTGCGTTCCAACATCAACAATGGAGAATGGGATTATGATGCACTGACGGTTGAGCCTACTTTCCAAGATGTGAACTTTGACTTTGTGGGCATAACCTTTCCAAGCGATGAAGAGCCAAAGGGCAAGAAGAAAACTGCAAATGTGGTGGAGCAGCCCGATAGTGAAGATGAAAGCGAGGGCGAAACAGAAGACGATGAAAGCGACAACACCGATGATGAAGACAATGGCAAGGAGGCTTTCTATCGTTCCATGTTTAAGGATGTGCTTTATGAAAGCGACAACGAGTTTGACATTCCCAACCTGTTGCTTGAAATGCAAGCTGGAAAGGTAGAGCTGCCACTTAGTCCGTGGGGCGCAAACAGCCGACTGCGCAAAGATGTAGCCACTTATCATTTCTATGTGGATGATTATCGCTTTGAGGCTTTGTTCAAAGACCCTATAAAGATACTCACAAGCGGATGCAAGGCTGTTGTAGAGCCGAATTGTAGCTGCCACGACCAAACCCCTATTGCTTGGGGTATTCAGCTTATCTACAAGAAACGCTGGCTTTCTCGCTATTTCCAAGAGTGCGGTATCAAGGTATATGCCGACCTCAATGTTAGCCACAAATTCATTGAATACAATAAAATGGGAATACCAAAAGGCTACAACGCTTTCTTTACCCGTGGTCTTGACGGTTGGATGGAGAGCTTGAAATCCGATTTGCAGGTGGCACAGGAAATAAGCGGCTTGGAACGCCCTAATTTGGTGGTCTATGGCGGTGGGGATGAAATACAGGCTTTCTGCCGTAAACACGGCTTGCTTTATGTAACTGATTTTATCAACGCTAAAAAGAAATAGCTATGGGTAGAAATGCAAATGGACTGATGAAAAGCAGCGGTGGTAGTGGAGAACTGACTGTTGGGCAACTCGGACTGCACCCCAAGGCGCTAAAAGCGTATGGTGGAGAGGATGCAATAAAGGGCTGGGTTAAGACATACAACAGTACGGTTAAAGACACACTCAACGCTTTTCGTACACAATTGGCTGGCGTAACAAGTAAATCCACAAAGGAAATTTCAGCCTTAAAGCGTGTCGTTGAATATTTCAAAACCAACAAAACACAAGGCACAAAGAAAGATTTTGTGGATTATGTGCGAAATTCAGCTAACCAAGTGATACTTGGGAAATACAAAGAAGAGCTGTTGAAAAATGGTGGTCTTGCTACCGAAGTCGTAAAGGCTTATGCCGTTCAACGTGCAAAACGTTTGCTCATTCATCTAATAATAAAAGACCTAAAGGAGTTATATCATGGGTAGAAACAGCGGAGGGGTGGCTTCAAACGGAAAAGGTGGCAGTTCTGGAGCATCCAAGGGAGCGACCGAAAAGGGCTATACGGCTAAGATGGTAAAGAACATTGTCGGCATGGAGCAGAAGTATAGGCGCAACAAGGATGAAACGTTGCACGTTTTCAACGACAAGGGCGACATTGTAACATCATTTGGCGGTAAAGGCGCACAGGTTGTTTTCGACACAAAGAAAGTACCGCCTAACAGCATATTGACGCACAATCATCCTCGCTCACTTGGCGCAAGTGGCATAAGGCGCATTGGCAATTCCTTTTCAAGTGCGGATATAGTTTCTGCCGTTAGGACAAATGCCAAGGAAATACGAGCTGTCACGCCAACCTATACGTTTTCAGTGAAACGACCCAAAGGAGGTTGGGGAATAGCTGCAAACGATGTGAGCAAGGCATACGCCAATGCCAACAGAGCCGTATCGAAAGAGGGACACACCTACCTTGGGAAAACAGGGTGGGGTTCAAGTCAGATAGCGAGAGCAGAAATAACCCATTTTCACAAAGTTATGAAACGGCTGTCTAAAAAATACGGATGGGATTATAGTAAAAAGAATAACTAAATGTATAAATTTGCATTATGGAAGATAAAGTAAAACAGATGTTGGAAGATTACGGTTTAACCGAAAGCCAACTGACCAAAGAAGAACTTGACAAACTCAAAGAGGAAATCAAGGCAAAGGAAGATGGGCGCATGGTGCTTGACGGCGTGCTTGATAATCCCGAATTGTTTTACCGTAAAAAATAGTAGCTATGGGAAGAAATAGTGCTGGCGTTAAAGCTGGAACAAACGATGGCGGTGGGCAGTTCAAGGGTAAAATCAGCAACGTTGGTTCACTCGTTGAAATGAAAGACAAGGCTATGTATAAGGCGACCAAAGAAGCCATTTCTCGTTACCATGCTGTAATGGGCGTTCGCCAAAGGAACGTGAAACTTGCCGACTTGGGCGGCTCTGCCTATGGCGTACACGTTACAAGGGGCGGTAAGTCCGAGGCTGTGTATCTTGACCGTGGGCATTTCGACACAGGAGCAAAGAACGTGGCAAGGGAACACTCCAACAACTACAAATCCGGGTGGAGTACGAAAACCAACAAGCCTGTTGCACATACGATAACCCATGAACTTGCACACGCTACATGGAACGCTCACATGACAGGCGCAAATCAAAAGGCGGCTGGCAACGAGGTTAAGAAACTTTACTCCCAATGGAAAAGGGATAAGCGCAAGAAAGGCTATGGCAAGTATTCCGAAACCAACGTGAGCGAGTTTTGGGCAGAAACCATTACCAAAGCCGTACATGGCAAATCAGACAAGTACACCAAGGCGGTTAAGACTATCGCCAAGAAGTACAAGTTATAGCCAATAAGACCAACTAATAAACAATATAACGATGGAAAAGATTGAACTTTCGGATGCCGAGATTAAGGTAATCAAACAGCAACTTAACGGTGAAATTGAGGTGTGGCACGCAACAGAAGAGCAGAAAAAGCTACTTATGGGCGTGATTGACAAAGCCGACGCCCTGTTAGAGAAATTGGATGCTTACGATGATATGACAGAAAATCACGAAGCAGACACTATCCTTTGGTTCTGGCACAAGTACCAAGAGCAGGAGGCTAAAGAGGCTTAAAGCCATTCACCAAGTAAAGAAGTCGGGCGGTGTTTGTTCGCTGTCCGATTTTTTGCAGTTTATAAGTGTGTTTGATAAACACGCTAAATAAGAAATCAACGAATTTACAACGCATGGCTCTATTTGAGAAAGGAAATAAGAAAGGCAACCGCTTTACGAGCGAGAACCAACCAAAGAAACGTGGTAGGGGCAATCTTTCCGTGCTTAAATACATTCAGTCCACGACAGGCAAGAAAGTAAATCCGCAGAGCAGCAAAGAAGAAATCTTAAAGGTAATTCAGCACATATATGAGAGTACGACCGCAGAGCTGGAGTCTCTGCTGAAAGACCCCGAAGACCCACACAAGCCCAACAGAGACACTCCCATTTGGGTGTTGAACATCATAGCTGCCATAAACTCCGATATTCGGTACGGTCGCACATCAACCGTTGAAATGCTGTTTGACCGTGTATTTGGCAAGGCTACCCAAAATATAGAGGGCGAAATCAATGCCAACATTTCCAATAGCGTTGATTTGTCCGCTCTGACAGACGAAGAACTGATACAGTACAACACGCTACTTGACAAGATAAGGAACAGCGCAAAGAATGGCAAGGAATAAAGACATAACAGTGCCTATGGCTCTTGCAGTCAAAGTGGAGCTTTTCCGCCGTGGTCGTTTCTCATTCATAACGAGCCGTGACGGAAAGAACCACGACAAGCAGCAGCAAGCCCTATCCATATTGACGGATAACGACCATGTGGAAATCCTGTATGGTGGTGCGGCTGGTGGTGCTAAGTCGTGGACGGGTGCAGTGTGGCTTCTTTTCATGTGTCTTGCTTTCAGTGGTACGAAATGGTTTATTGGTCGTGCAGAGTTAAAGCGCATCACACAATCAACCTATATCACATTCAAGCGTGTATGTACGATGTACGGTGTACCCGATGAACTTTGGAATTTCAACGGACAGCTCAATTACATTCAGTTTTTCAACGGCTCACGCATTGATTTTCTTGACTTGCAATATAAACCGTCTGACCCACTATATGAACGCTACGGCTCTATTGAGTTTACAGGCGGTTGGATTGAGGAGGGCGGTGAGGTGAACTTTGGCGCATACGACACGCTGAAAACTCGTATTGGTCGCTGTCTCAATGAAGACTACGGACTAAAGCGAAAACTATTCATCACCTGTAACCCCAAGAAAAATTGGATGTACGATATTTTCTACAAGCCCTACAAGGCAGAGCAGCTTGCAGAATACCGCTACTACATTGCTTGCTTGGTACAGGAAAACCCATTCATTGACCCAGACTATATAGAGGGTTTGAAGACAACAAGCGATAAGGTGAAGTTCGCCCGTCTGTTTCTTGGCGATTGGGAGTATGACGATAACCCAAATGCCCTTTGCTCGCATGATGATATATGCGCCATATTCGGCAACAAGTTGGCAGTACGCACAGGCAAGCATTACATAACAGGCGATATTGCCCGATTTGGTGCTGACCATGCACGTTTGGCTGTGTGGGATGGATATTTCATCATTGACAAGGTTTGCTTTGCTATAAGCAAGACAACGGACATTCAGACATGGATAACCACAAAGCAGAGAAAATACCGCATCCCCAACCACAGGGTTATCGTGGATGAAGACGGTGTAGGCGGTGGTGTCGTGGATAATTGCGATTGCAACGGCTTTGTCAATAACTCCACGGCATTGCAAGGCGAGAACTACCAAAACCTACAAACACAATGTGGCTACAAACTTGCCGAACACATCAACGCCCATGAGGTAGGCATTGATGAAGATTTGGTAAACCAAGTTGAGAGGGAACAGATAACGAGAGAGCTTGAACAACTGCAAACGTGGAAAGCGGACAGTGATGGACGGCTCAAACTGAAACCCAAAGAGGAAATCAAACTTGAAATAGGGTGTTCCCCCGACTGGCGAGATATGTTGCTTATGCGCTGTTGGTTTGACTACAACGAAGTGGACATACCCGACAATATAGAAAGGATTTTAGGTTTAACATAAAACAATATAAGACAATGGGCATTATTCAGACACTCACAAACGAGCTGAAAGCGGCAATAGGCTATCAGCAGAGCTTTGACGAACTGCTTACGGCTGGCGATGTCACAAGAGCGGTGGCAATGCTCAACAGCCATTCAGAAAGAGCGTGCCGAAATCTGATGGAGTACGAGGTAAGCACTCACAAGGTAATGGAGCGCAAGGACAGAGCCGTGTACGACAAAAAGGGCAATTTCCTACGTTGGAGCAAGCGCAACAAAATCCCTATCCCGTATCAGAAGTACATCAACGAGATAAGCCTCGTATTCCTGTATGGTCGCCCCGTCAAGTGGTCGCAGTTGTCAGAAAACACAGACTACGCATTTGACGGCTTTATCAAGACCATGCACGATGTGCGTTTTGACAGCGCAATCCGTGAAGCCAAACGAGCTGCTGGAGCGGAGGGTTGTGCTGCCGTCCTTTATCATGTGTACCGTGATGATAGCAATGCACCACGGCTTTTGCTGAATGTGTTGAGCAAGTCTAACAACGATGATTTGTACGCGCTCAAAGACCAATACGGACGGCTCAAAGCCTTTGCGTGGGGCTACTACCTCACAGAGCAAGGCAACCGCACAGTTCACCACATAGATGTTTATACGGCTGATACGGTCTATTTGTGCAAGCGTGGCAATGTCGGTTGGGAGGTGCAGCGCATGGCAAACCAAATAGGCAAGATTCCTGTGTTGCTGTTTGAGCAAGAGGCAGAACACGCAGATGTGCAACCTATGATTGAGCGTGAGGAAACAATGGAAAGCGTGGATGCAGATGTGAACGACCGCTTTGCAAATCCCGCAATGGTGGCAACCGCTGAAATACTCAACTCGCTGCCAAAGTCAGAGGAAGAGGCAAAGCTGTTTATCCTCAAAAATGGTGGTGATGTGCGCTACCTCACATGGGACCAGGCGAGCGAGAGCAAGAAAAATCAGTTTGAACGCTTAGACAAGCACATTCTTTCCAAGTCGTTCACCCCCAACATTGACTTTGACAACATGAAGAGCCTCGGTAACCTGTCGGCAAGGGCTATCCGCAAAGTGATGCTGCTTGCAGTCATTAAGGCAGAGCGACACAAAGAACGGCACGATGAATATATGAGCCGACACGCATCTTTGATGAAAGCCATATTGGGCAACGTGCTTGACTACCGCCATAAGGCAGAATATGATGCTTTGGAACTTGGGCATGAGTTCCAAGAGCCTTTCGGTGATGATGTGAGCGAGACACTTGCCGACCTGTCAAAGCAGTACAACGATGGTGCTTTGAGCCTTGAAAGCTATGTTGAAAAGTCGTACCTCGTTAAGGACAGCAGAGCCGAAATGGAGCGTATCAAGACGGAGCAGGCAGAGCGCATGGCACAGCAAATGGAGTTGAACAAAATGGATGTATTCGGGGAGGGCGAGTAATGGAAGTAAAGACAAAATACGAGATAGGCGATGAAGTGTGGACTATGCTCAACAACCGACCGCATTGTTTCCGTATAGTGGCAATAGAGGTGTTTTGTTATCCGAACCGTATAGGTGTGCGCAATGTGGAGAATACCAACGTGTGCCACAGAAGCAATCCGCAACACCTGTATTTCGATGAAAAAATGTGTTTCCCAACGAAAGAGGAACTGATAAAACATTTATTCAATGGCTAAGAAAGCAGCATCAACCAATCCTAAGCGTTTGGGGCTAACGTGCAAGGATTGCCAACACTCATACGAACCGCACAGTCCCGCTATTGACGGACACATGATATTGTGCCGTTGTCCCTTTTTTGAGTTCAGCAAGTTTCTAAGCAGGGATTGTTGCGACAAATTCAGCATGAAGTAAAGCAATGGCAAAGATAGACCATAAGAAAGCGCAAGCGGAATTATTCAGACGCACGGAGGGGTACGCTGCCAATGTTAGGGCGGTGTACCGTGATGTGCTTATGCAAATAATTAACTTGGTAAAGAATACCGAGCTGGAGAGTGGAAAGCCATTCTCCTTTGCTGATTATGGGTATAGCGAGCAAGTAACGCCCATGTTGCGCAATATGTATAGCCGTGTCTATCAGACCATACGCAAGGGAGTAGAAAGGGAGTGGCTTAAATCCAACGAACACACGGACGAACTTGTAAAGGCTGTGTTTGGCGAACAATCCATTGAAAGCCCATTCTTTGCCAAATACTTTCAGCACAACCAAGAAGCCATGAACGCTTTTTTTTCTCGCAAGACAGGCAAGGACGGCTTGAACCTGTCGCAAAGGGTTTGGAGATACACGGGAGCCTACAAGAAAGAGCTTGAAAACACGCTTGACTTGGCTATTGGCGAGGGAACGGCTGCAAACCGCATGGCAACCGTCATTCAAAAGTATCTGAACGACCCCGACCGATGGTATAGGCGTTTCCGTGTGAAAGTGGGTGAGGATGAAGAGGGCAACCCTGTGTATGGGCGCAAGTGGAAACGTAGGGTGTACGACAAGGAAAGCAAATCCTACAAGTGGATAGATGATAACCCGAAAGACTATCACCCTGGACGTGGTGTTTATCGTTCCTCATACCGAAACGCCCAACGGCTTGCACGCACAGAAACAAACATTGCTTACAGAACGGCAGAATACGACCGTTGGCAAGATATGCACTTTGTCATAGGCATTGAAATCAAGTTGAGCAACAATCACCCTGTCCCCGACATTTGCGATGATTTGAAAGGTATCTATCCAAAGACATTCAAATGGACAGGCTGGCATCCGAATTGCCGTTGCTATCAAGTGCCTGTGCTTGCCACTCATGGGGAACTTGACAAGATGCTCGACAACATTCTTGACGGCAAAAGCCCAAGCTGCGTGAAGTGTGCCGATGAAGTGACAGACATTCCAAAGCCTTTTGCCCGCTGGGCAAGAGACAATGCGGAACGTATGGAGAAAGCCAAAGCCAACGGAACGCTGCCATATTTCTACAAGGACAACGAAAGGCGCATTGCTGACGCACTGAATGGTAAGCGGTCTGTAAAAAGCCCACTATCAAAAGAACAAAAGGAAAGGCGAAAGGCAATACAGAAAATCGCCTTTGAAACCTTGGTTGGAAAGCAGATTGCCTTACAGCAAATAGGGACAACAGCAACACTTTCAAAAGGTAAAGTTAAGGAATGGCTCAACCAACCTTTCGATGATGTAGATGCTAAGAATGAAGCTTTGCTTGAAATCGAAAGCCTTATGGCAAATGCCGACTACAAAGGCTTTGTTGCTGACAAGCACGACCCAAGCATGAAAGCACACATATTTGAGGTTGTCATAAGTGGAAAACAGGCATGGGTTGTCGTTAGGGAAATATATAACGAGGGTTATAAGATACACTCCATTATGGATTCAGATAAACTAAATAAAATGTTGGAATAAAAAATAAGCCCCTCCAAGCAGCAACCTGTTGAACTACAATCAACAGCCTTACTTGGATTGGCTTATTTTATGATGTTGCAAAGTTACTTATATTTTCTTGAAAAATCCAACTCGTTGCGGAATTTATTTATAGTGTCGTGCAAAAACTTTCGCCCGGCTTCCGTCCATACCGTTGTGAGCATGGTCTGTATGCGTCCGTCTTTCTTGGTGTAGGTGTGCGTCCGTGTCTTGATGTAGCCCTTTTGGTCGTACATGGCGTAGAGCTGCCACTGCCCACCCTGTTTGAACTGTATGCCGAAATCGTGGAGCAAGCGGTTGAGCAGTTGGGCAGACATTCCGAGTTCCTTTGCTATCTGTGTCGTGGTGTAGGTGCTTTCGGAACTTAGCACGTTGGCGGCATACTCCACCAATGGGGCTTGCTGACGCATAAGCTTCATGTCCCTGTCGTGCAGTCTTTGCAAGCGGTTGTTCTCCGAGTGGTAGCATTTGTTCCTGTCTTCAAGCCGTTCTATCTGGCGGTTTGCCTGTGCCACCTTTTCACGTTCCGCTTTCAGAGCCTCCAACGCCCTAATCATTGTGTCGGGGTCGTTGAGTATTGCGTCCACAGTCTGAGGCATGGCTGTTATGCCGTGGCGCATAAGCTCCTTTATCCTGTCGTTGCACCATATCGCAAAGGACGGACTAAGCCAACGGGCAAACTCCAACGCTACATCCTCATGTAGCCATGTGCCTTGCTTGAATGATGTGCTGTTGCCCTTTGCGGTTATCACTAATTGAATGATGTCCGATTTTCGGACTTCACAAAGTGAGGTGAGAAAATCTTTAGTAGAGGGCAGTTCAAGCCATTTTGAGGGTCGCTTGCCGAATGGCTTTGCCATTTCCGTAGCGTTCACCATAGTAGCCTCTCCAAGTTGAAAGGTTATAGGGCTACCGTTGTACTGATACACTCTGTTGTTCATAGCCGTGCCCTCCTTTCAAATTCGGCTACACGTTTCTTGGCAAGCTCCAAGCCTTTCTCACATGATGCTGTCATGTAAGCCTTGAACAGGTTGATTACTTCGCCCTTGGTGAGCGTGATTGTGTCGTGGTCGCTCATGTGAGCGATGTGTTGCAAGCCGATTGTGGCGGCTGCTACCTTGTTGTGATTGTCTTTCATTGATGAACAAATTTATGAAAGCTGTTGTTATAGGCAATAGAAAACGGCACTGCCTTTCCCGCTGTTCATCACCTCAAAGGGCTGGATTTCCATTATAGATTTCCACGGGGGTACAATGCCGTTATATTACAATATGTCTAACGTGAGGGCATAAAAATACCGCTCACGGATTGTTAGCGGTTTCCACCGCCCTTTGAAATGATGAACGTTGCAAAGGTAGCCGTTCCATTCCACACCGCCAAATTTTCAGCGGTAAAATTTGAATTTTGTGCGCAATATGTGTTGTTGCAACATATGACAGTTAAAAATCGTCACTCACATTCATTGCTTTACCAATAGATGCTTGAAAGTCGGTTATTGCACTTTCAAATCCTTTCAGTATGTAATCAAGATAATTGATATACACATTATTCTCTTCTATCCATCGGTTGTTCCACTTGATTTCTTTCTTTCCCTTTTTACTGTTTGCATCAAGTGCCGCTATTTCGTCTTTGTAGCGTTTGTTTTGTTCCAAATACTTGTGCTTTGCGGCAACTATTTTGTCATATCCCCAATACACCTCTTTTCCAAAACCGTCAGCCAATTTTTCAACCGCCTCCAATTCTTTTATCATGCCTTGTAACGAACTTGTCCCTAAATACTGAACATCTATTGTCCTGTCGGGTTGTACGGTTGATGTAAAGTTGGAGTAGGTTACACGGTACTTTCCATCTCTGCAATCAATTTTTACATTCATCTGCACATTGATAACAGAGTAATCGTTAATGTCCTCTTTTCGTGGCAGTTTCGATGATGCTTTCAGAATGAGTGTGCCAGTCCCCTTGTCGCTTGTTTCAACGCTAACATTCCTTTCAGTAGTGTTAGCGTTTGCCCATGTCTGGGCATTGATAAACAAAGCGTCCTTGGAACTCTTTACCTCTGTTATGTATTCGGTCTGCACGTTCAGCTCTGAATATGAACTTTGCGCAACAGCAATTCCTGTTGATAAGGCTAACAGGCAAAGCCCTAATAGAAACTTTTTCATTGTCTTAATTGTTTATAGTTGTTGTATGTTCTGTGTCCGCTTTCTTGCCCCTGTTTGTCTGCTTTGCATGGAGTATGCCAATCCTTATTGTTGCAATCTTGGTTTTATATTCTCCATTCTTTGAAAGCACGTTCCATAGTGAGGTGTGGGCTATACCCACAACCTCAATGGGCAGAATGTCGTATATTGCTGTTATGCTGCCGAAATAGTAGTGCTGCTGTCCGTTGTACGGCTCGTTTAGCTCAACATGGATAACCTTTCTTTGCTGTTTCATGTGGTTTTTGGTGCAAAGTTACTCAATTTGAACTAAAAAGCGATGTTGAACGGCTTGCCTTTTAGCGTTGGTCGCTTTTTAAGCACGAATTTCACAAGTTCCTCACTGTCTATCGGGAACAATGGGCAATACTTGTAGAACAGCGTACAGATGAAGCGTCCGTTAAGCCTCACATCAAAGATTAGTGTTTTCATATTTGTACCTTTAGTTTCTTTATTTCAGAATTGCAGCCCTCCTTTCGCCAATTTCGGGTTGTCGTGAATGTTTCCGAGTATCTCAATGCTGATGAATGGAGTGAGGTTTGCAAGCCCTGTGCGTGTCTGGACGCAACGAGCGAGAAAGGCAGAGTGCTGCTTGCTCCATTCAACAATGTAGGTGTAGTTCTTGTTGCCATGCAAGCGCACCACATCACCCTCGTACACCTCAACATTGAAAATGTCGTGCAAGCCTGTGTATTGTCCTATATACACGCACTCAACAGCCTTTGCCGTATATTGTCCCCTGTCGGTGAATTTGGGCGCACTGTCGGCAATTATGAACGTATTGCCATTGACAGCAAAGCAACCACCTCCATACACCCAATTTCGGGCGTTTGCACCCTTGCCTGTGGCTTTGCCACGAAATCTTATAATCCTTTGCATAGTTCTACATTTGAATTGTTCCTATCTCTTTCATGCCACGGTATATAATGGCAGTGTACTTGGTATCGCCAATCTCGTTGTCTTTCAACGGCTCAATGTCGCTGTCGGTTACAGGCTTGCCGTTGCGTAGTATTCGGTAGCTCCAACCGCTACACAGCTTGCCTGTGCATTCCTCATACGTTGGGCGTGTTGTCAAGTTGGTGAAAAAGTCTTGTATGGCTTCTTTCATGCACTCGTACATCATGCCCTCTTTGAATGTAAGTGTTGCTGTCAGTTTCATATCTTAATCTGTTAGTTGGTAGAAGTAGTCCGCTTGCTCGCCTTGCAAGTTATCCACGGCATAATCGTTGGCTTTGCGCCAAAACTCGTTGTATAGCGAGGCTGTCTCGTTTTGCTCTTCTGTGCCGTCCTTGACATAGTGGTGGAATATCTTATGGTTAAGCACAAGAACAAGCTCTGTGAGGTACTTGTAATCGCCTTTCCATGCTTCAAAGGCACGATTGAATGTGTCCTGTATGGCTTGCAAGCCGTATGTGTCGGCAATGGAGAAGTCTTGCCAAAAGGTAGTGAACGGCTTGTAGCCTGTTTCCTCTTCGATGCCCCAATGGGGAATTTTGATTGCTATTGTTTCCATATCTGTATGTTTTTAGTTGCTGTTACCATTTCTCTATTGGCTTGGGATATTCTCGCTTTTCAGCGATTGCATCCGCTTCCTTTAAGGCTCTGCCAAATGTCTTGTAGTACCCAAATACCCATTGTTCTGTGTCATGCCCTTTGGGGTTGTTTATATACACCATGTATTTGCTTTCTGCCAATTGGTCTATACAAACGAACTCATTGCCATCGATATACACAGCACCCGAAAAGTAGTGAGCCTCTTCGTTGTCGCTTTGGTGTGTTGTAACACCTTGCTTGCCTTTGAAATGCTTGGCGAACTCCAAGCATTTAGCCGTGTAGTTAGAAATTGCCATGTTATTTTGCCTTTGCTGCGTCAATGGTCTGCTGCCAATATGCAGTCCATTTTTGCATTGTCTCTATATCGAAATCGTCAATGTTGTAAACCGTGGATGTGCGCAACATTGAACCATTGCCCTCAAACCGCCTGTTGTCAAGCACTGCCGAAACGATATTCAGCATAGCTTGCATTTCCTCAATCGTGTACTCCATAATCTTATGCCTGTTTTTTGTTTGTGTGGGGTGGTTAGCCCCACGTTACCTTTATTTCTTACCCATGCACTCCTTAACGGCATATCTTGATTTGAGCAAGCATTGTGTTGCTGGGGGATAGATTTTATCCAAGACAATGAAGTAATCAACCACAGCGTGCCAACGGCTACGAAATGCGCCCGAAGCCTTGACAGGAGCAATGAAACTATCTTCTGTGCTTTCGCTCACAAGTGCGTTGCTATACTTGAACTCTTCGCCTGTTGCTTTATCTACTATTGTAATCATGCCTTTTCTGTTTTGTTGCCCCACTGGTTAGGTGGGGCGTTACCTTTGTTATGCTATCTCCAAGTAGTTAAGTCCGAATGTGTCCGAACACTCAACGAACTTGCCGAAACGGTCTTTGTTGAACGCCAAGCCTTTCATCCATTGCATCACTTGGTAAGAACCGCATTTCAGAGCATTTGCAATCAGTCGGGTTGTAACATCAAGTTTCGTTCTTGTGTCGTTCTCACGCTGAACCTTGCTCCCGAAGTAAACGAGCATTGCTTTAACGGCATTTGCTCTGTCCGTGTTGTTTGTGTAACCAAGTAGCACGTCCTGTATGCTGAAACAGATTTCTGTGCGTTCCTTGTTAATATCTTCTGCTATGTCGTTCAAGTACCAACTTTCATCTTCTGTGAGGTTGAATTTCTTGACCATTGCCTTAATGTCCTTTGCGTATATTGCTTTCATATATTTATTGTTTTTACTTGTTAATACCTGTGTTTTTTAAACACATTGCAAAGATAGTGTGTTTTATTTAATAGACCAAATAAAACAAAAGAAAATTTCAAGAAAAACACGTTTTTAACATTTCAGTACCCGAAACAGCCCAAATTTACCAAGTAAAATTTACCTGTGTTTTATAAACACATTATTAAATAAAATGCTTACCTTTGCAAGGTATAGAGTATAAACACCCCAAACTAAGGGGAATAAATCACAAACATATATGAACAAAGAACTTTTTGCAAAGGTAAAGGACAAGTGCAAAGACACGGGACTTTCGGAGAAGTATCTGACAGCGATAACCGAGGCAATGGGTGGCAGCGTGGCAGACGATTCGACCGACAGCGAAGCAATCGAAAGCACCGCAAACCTTATCCGCTCTGTTGCTACGGCAAGTCAGAGCGAGGCTACAAGGTGGGCGAACAAGGCAAAGGTAACACCGAAACCAAAGGCAAAGCCAAACGAGGGCAATGGTGGAGAGGGAACAGACCCCGAACCCAAGCCAAACGAGGGCAATGGTGGAGAGGGAACAGACCCCGAACCCAAGCCAAACGAGGGCAATGGTGGCGGTAAGGGCAGTTCTGACGAAAGCGAGGCTATCAAGAAACTGCAAGGGCAGATTAACGAGCTGAAAGCGGAAAAGAGCCGTGGCGAACGTACCGCTACAATCAATGCCGCTTTTGAAAAGCACGGAATCCCCTCGTTTTTGCGTGAAAGGCTCGCCAAGTCCATTTCTGACGATGAAGATGTGGAGGAGGCTGTGGCAGCACTCAAACAGGACTGTATCACCAACGGACTTGTGTCAGCCAATGCAGAGGGTGCAAAGGCAGCAAGCGAAAAGCAAGTTGATGAAGCTGCTGACGCATTGCTGGAGTCTATAACCGCAAAATAAGTAATGCAAGATGAAACGCAAGACTGCTTCATTTACGGGTATGCGCCCTATCTTCACAGGTAGCCCGTCTATCGTACAGGGTGGCTTTAATCTTGATGTGGTGGGACAAAAATTCCGTGTGGGTGATGTGATACCCGCTGGAACTCTCGCCATTCGTGACGAAGTCACAAGAAAGGTGCAAGTAATCAAGACTGCAAAAGTCGTTGTGGTGGACAGCGAGAACAACAAAAAGGTAACGCTTTATGTTGATGAATTTTTCGCTCCCTGTTTCGCTGTCGGTGATAGCGTATTAAAGGCTGGTGCTGTTACAGGCACGTTTGCCTCCGCTCCAACTATCGCATCCATTGACACAGGCAATTGCCTTAACAACACAGGCAACGTGTATGTCGTTACGCTTAGTGCTGCTATCGCAGGGCTTGAAGCTGGCGATGTGATTGTTGAGGTGGTAGAGGACGGTTCAAACAACGCTAAAGAGCGTGGCAAGGCTAACTCTGTTACATTCCGTGACTATGAGGTTAGCGAGTTTGAAACAGCCGTTGATGTGTCGGCAGACACAATGCAATACGCATTGTATGAAAGGCGAGTTGCGCCTATTCCGTCTTCACAGAAAGACAGCACGGGAATGTTTCTCTCTGCCAATCCGCACGTTAAGCTCACGCAGTCGTACTAATCGTTAATTCACTAAAGGTAAAAAGCAAATGAAATCCATTTTTTCAACATTCAGCGGATTGCACAAGAACGGTGCGCCGCTTGACTTATTGGCAACATGGAGAAAGACCTTTGACAAAGCTTCTGAAAGGGAAGTTGCGCTTTTCCAGAAGATGTACTCCGATGGCTGGTTTACCTACAACACGCCCCAGATGTCATTGACAGCCGAGGCGATTGTCGGTAAGTACAACATTCGTTTCATGGCAACTCTGTTGGCAGACGAATCACCCTCGCCATTGCGCAGAACAGATGGCTTTGATGTATGGACAAAGGAAATTCCCCGTGTCGGTCATAAGTTTGTCATGTTTGCCCGTGACTACCGCAAGTTACAGGAAGTTTACGAGAACCCTCGCTTAAAGGAAGCCGACAAGGTAAAGCAGATTGAGAAGACCCTCACCCACGACATGCAGGACGCATATCTTGGATGTAAGGATGTGATGGACTTTATCGTGCTGATGGCTTTCTCCAATTGGGGCGTTGCGCAGTTCAAGCCCGAAATAAACAATCCGGGCGGTCGCTCGTATGAGGTCGATTACAGCATGGACGAACAGAATAAGTTAGTCAGCGTTTGCAATTGGACGACTGCAAACACCAAGGATGGCAAGCTCATTCCTATTCTGTGGCTCTCTGCCCTGTGTTCTGATTTGCGAGACCGTGGCATTGAGCCGGGCGAAATTCTTATGTCGCAAGACCTTTACACATGGTTGCGCATGGATGCAACAACTCGCTTGCTCGCTCATGGCACAGACAAACAGGCACAGGTCGTTACCGCTTCGGAAATGTCGGCATTGCTCACCGAAAACGAGATACCGCCTATCACGGTAGTAAAGCGTAAAATGGGTGTGGATAAGGACGGCAAGCGTAACTCCATTCAGCCGTGGAACTCTAACTTTATCGCTATCAAACCCGCTGGTGTCATTGGCGAGATACAGCCCGCCATTGAAGACAGTGAGCTTATCGAAGAGGACAACGTGGACTACATCAACGCTGGCAATGGCATCCGCATTTCCAAGTGGCGTACAGGTGCATCCACGGGACAGACTGCTGGCGAATACACCGAGGGCGCAGCTCGCCTGTTACCGCTCATTACCGAGATGGGACAGATTATTTGCGCACAGGTGCGTGGCTTTAAGGAGAAAAAGGTAGATGCTGATGAAAACGGCATCATGCCTTACTACACTACCAAAGCCGAGTATGAAGCCAACACGACCCTCGTAACGCTCTAACCCTTTCGTGTATGGAACTGAAAGTAATCAAGCCATTTCATGGCAAGGTAGAAGACAGGGACATGAACAAGGGCGATATGCTTCACTCTGACGATGTGGAGCGTATCAATGCCCTTGTTAGCGGTGGCTACTGTGTCATTGTCTCCCTGTCTGACAACGATGCTAACGAGAACGACAACAACGCTGACAGCATCATTGCCGACACAGGCAATGATAACTACACAAAGGGCGTGGTTGCTCACAATGGTAGCATTTACTCGCTTGAAACGCTCAAAGCTGCTTTCGCTCATATTGGTGTAAGCATTGCGCCTAACGCCAAAGAGAAAGGCATTGCAAATGCCATTGGCAAGCTGACAGCAGAGCAGTTGGAGGCTTTCAACGAGTATCTTAACGAGAACGACAACAACAATACACAGGAGTAGTAACATGGAACTGACGAAATACCAAGCACTGACCGCTGAAATTGAGCCGTATGCGCCAAGCAAGCTGTCTATGATAAAAGCCCTGTCTGATGTAGGTGTGAGCGATGCAGAAACGACTTACGACCCTACAACAGACAAGAGGATTGTCGCACTTGCAGCCGTTAAGGTTTTGTCCCAAATGGTTGTACTAAGCAGCGATAGCCTCGGAAAATCCTCACAGGGCTTTAATGTGGATATGTTGCGCAAGCGCATCAAGGCGATATGCAATGAGAACGGTTTGGACTTGGAAAATTTCGATGAAGTACCAAGTATTACTGACGGCTCTAATCTGTGGTAAGCTATGAGAATAAACGGAACTTTCGATTACAAGCCTGTTGGCAGCGTACAGACCGACCCGGCCACAGGCTTTGTGATAGGAGCTGACGAAATGCCTTTTTTGAAAGGGTGTGATTGTCAGATAGACAAGTCTATCCCGGCAAAGCAAGTGGTTGGCACGGACGGACAGATATATGCCTACAACTATGATGTATTCATCCCGAAATACTTTAATGGAGAGTTGGCTATTGGTTGTACGGTGCGCATCACAAGCGAGGATGGAGGGACAGACGAGTTTACCGTTGAGGGCTTGGATGATATGAACCGCAAATATATTGAGATATGGGGATAACTGCTTTGTTTGGAGATGGTGCAATTGCTGATACTGTGGCAATCTTTCAGCAGCGTTTGGAAGAAGCCACAATATACTTGCTGAAATACTTGGGCGAAGACCTTGTAAAGTACGCAAAGGATAAGCACAATTACACCGACCGAACAGGCAACCTCACCAACTCAATAGGCTACGCTGTGGTGCGCAAGGGTGAAATTCTACACTTTGGCGGTGCAATCCAACAGGGAGAGGGCGCAGACAATGCGCTGAAAGTGGCTATGAAAATGGCTAACACGCTTTCAAACTCTTTCTCACTTGTCATTGTGGCTGGAATGAACTATGCCGCCTATGTCGAAGCAAGGGGGTACAATGTCATTTTGCCCGCAGAACTCAAAGCCAAGACGGATTTTCCAAAGGCGATGCAAACGCTCATGGATAAAGCGGAACAGAAAGCAAAAGAACTATTTGACAACGTATTATGATAACAACAGAAGAAATCGCTATTAGGGTGCGCCAAATGCTGCTTGGCGGCATGGAGATAACGCCCGAAATAACCGACAACCCCGACTATGAAAGGACGGACTACACAAAGGATGGAATAGTCCTTGTGCCACGTTCCATTACAGGCGAGGGGTCTGTGCGCTATGGTAGTATCAATGTCAATATTCATGTGCGAGACATTCCGCAGAATGTAGGGCGTGGCAAGGCTATCTACCATACCCATTTTGCAAGGCTCATAGAGTTGCGCAAAAAGGCTATGGAGATACTGCAAAACCATTATGAGCATGGTTGCGGTTATAATTGGTCGGTTGGTCTTATCAACCCTCCCGAAAAAGAGCCGAACCACAACGAGCATTTTGTATCGTTTTCCTTGGATATTGTTGTAAGAGAAAAGAAGTTGAACAATTAAAATTTATAAGTTATGCCAATACTTTCTACAATGGGCTTGAAGAAAATATACATAGCCCAAGCAAGTGAGACAGCGGGAACAATGCCCGCAAATGGTACCTCATGGCTTGACTTAGGCGATGTGTACCAAGACACTTGTACGCTGAAAGACGATGATGTGGAGACCACGGAACACAAGTCCGAGACCTCCAACAAGGTTATTACCCTCATGGGCGATTATGTCACGACCGTTGAGCTTACGCTCATGGACCCGGACATGGACTTGATGGCTCGTTATTTCGGTGGCTCTGTGACAGGTGTTAAGCCTAATCGCAAGTGGTTGCGTCCCCGCAAGCCTGTTTACAATGAGTGGGGAATATGGCTTCAGCCAGAAGAGGGGTTGTTTATAGGCTGTCCAAACGCTTGTATCATTCCCTCGTTCGAGATTACCTATTCATCAAAGGGCATCTGTTTGTGTCCGATGAAAATCAAGTTCCAAGACCAGCTCACCGTTGATGAAGCAATGACAGACCCGACAAAGGGCTGACAACAACACGATGTTTCTAACAGCACAAGCCTCCTTTCCCTAAATGGTTAGGGGGCTTGTTTAGTTTACAACGATATGGAAGACAATCAAGAGCAGAAAGACCTCACAAGAGAACAGCGTTTGGAGATAGAAGAAAAGGCATTGCAAGCCCTTTTGAATATGGGTTGCAAATTCTCTGTGCCATTGAAGATTTACCCAGTAAAACCCTCAAGGTGGTACAATATCCGAAAGCGCATATTCCCCAAATGCACTAAGGTATGGCACGACAAGCGTATTCCTAAAGATTGGAATGTGTCGGTCGTGGAAATGCCCGATGTGGAGACAGAGCGCATGAAAGAGGTGTATATGCGCCATTTCTATATAAAGCCCTTGTACCTTGGCACAATAGACCGTTTGCGCCAAATGTATATAGGCATAGAGTATGACGAAAAGACCATACAGGAACAGCCATTGCAAGAGAGCAAGCGACTATTCAAGTACATTCGGCAAATGGCAGAGATTGCAGCCGTTGCGGTTGTCAATGCACCCTCTGTTGCCGACAAAGAAAACAAGGCTGTTAAGGAACTCACAAAGTTTTTTGTTGAGCATCTGACTGTTGAGCGATTGCGCAAGCTCGCAGCCGTGATTAGTCAGATGATGAACCCAGCGGTTTTTACAGCCTCTATTCGATTGATACGGGAAGTAGGGACAACCAAACCGAAAGCCGAACCCGAAGCACAGCGGATAGAGTAACAGGGCTAAACAGCCCTTGGGGTAATCGTGGCGAACTCATGCGAAACTTTGGGTGGACTTACGATTACTTGCTTTGGGGCATTTCGTGGCTCAACGTGCAACTGATGATTGCTGATGCTCCACGCACCAAAGACTTGCCGACAGATGAAAACGGCAATGTCATTGATGAAAGCAAGGTTGAACACCACGAATTGAAAACGAAAGAAGATATTAAGAACTATATCAAAGGATTGTTATAGATGGAGAATATAGGCGGTGGGTTAGCGTTCAAGGCTACACTTGACATAGACGATTTCAATGTGTCGGCAGCGACAATGGAACGGCATATAAAGGATTTCTCAAACACGGCAGCACAAGAGGCAGCAGCGGTTGAGGATTCTTTTCAGCAGATGGCACAGAAAGCGGGACAATACATCTCGTACTATCTGATTGGGCAAGGCATGAATAACCTTGTCAGCAGCATTGTGTCCGTCCGTGGTCAGTTTCAGCAGTTGGAACTTGCCTTTGGCACTATGTTAGGCAGCGAGGAAAAGGCGACAGCCTTAATGCAACAAATGGTTGATACGGCTGCAAAAACGCCTTTCGACCTTATGGGAGTAGCTGAGGGTGCAAAGCAGCTTTTAGCCTATGGTGTCAGTGCCGAAAAGGTGAACGACACGCTTGTAAGGCTTGGAAACATTGCAAGTGGTCTCTCCATTCCACTTAACGATATAGTTTATCTGTATGGCACTACAATGGTACAGGGACGCTTGTACGCACAAGATGTAAGGCAATTCACGGGTAGAGGTATTCCACTTGTGGCAGAACTTGCAGAAAAGTACCATACAACAGCCGAGGGCATTAACGCTATGGTGTCGGCTGGCAAGATAGGTTTCCCCGATGTTGAGGAAGTCCTTAACAAAATGACAAATGCGGGCGGTCAGTTCTATCAACTCATGGAGAAACAGTCTTCATCACTGACAGGACAGATTGCCAACTTAGAGGATGCTTGGGACAGCGCACTCAACAGCTTTGGAGAAAAGACCGAGGGTGCATTGTCGGCTGGCATACAGAGCGCAACCTACCTTGTAGAACACATGGATGATGTTGTGCGCATACTCAAATCCGTTGCTATCGCATACGGCTCTGTAAAGGCGGCAACAGTCCTTGCAAGTGTAGCCACAAAGGGTTACACAGGAATTGCCGTGCTTGACAACGCAGCACGAACAGCCAAACTTGCACTGATGAAAGCCGAGGCTACTTTGACAGGCGAGGTAGCCAATCAGAAAAAGGCAATGGCAGCAGCCGAGACAGCCAACTATGAAGCACTTGTAACCACATTGACAGCCGAGGAACAGGCAGCGGTGGTAAAGCAGATGCGTATTGCCACCATTCAAAGCCTACTGACTACACAACAGCAAGAGTATCTTTCAAACCTCAATCTTACAGCTTCAAGTGCCGGGTATGAAGCAGCAGCTATAAGTGTAATGTCGGCAGAGCAACGCTTGGCACTCTCCAAGCAAGACCTCACAACCAAAAGCGCAACATACAGAGCCGCCATTATGCAAGAGGCACAGGCAAAAATGGCAAACCAAGCGCAGACGGTTGAAGCTATGCGCACAGAGGTAAGGGCAGCAGCTCAAAGCGTAGAAGCAGCCAAAGCCAAGGCTATTGCAGCCACGCAAGCCACAGAAGCAGCCCGATACGAGGTGTATTGGGCGCAACAATCTGGCGATGCAACAGCTATTGCAAGTGCCCAAAAGAAACTTGATGCTGCTACCGATGTTCAATCAGCATCACGCAAGGCAGCACTCGCAGCACAGACTGATTTTTATACCAAGAAGAAACAGCTTGAAGCAGCGGCAACAGCCCAAGCAAGGGCAGCATCCGTTGCCGACACGGGCGCAAAGGCAGCACAGACAGCAGCAACCAACATTCTTTCAGTCGCAACTACAAAGTTGTCGGCTGGCTTCAAGGCGTTGTGGGCTACAATGGCTGCAAATCCTTTTGGTGCAATCATTTCCGCAATAGGAATTGTTATAAGCCTCTTCACTCTGTTTGGCAGAAAGACAGAAGAGGAAACAGACGCAATGAGCGAGTTTGGCGAGACCACAAAGAAAGTTACAGATAAACTTGATTTGTACTATACCATTATGCAGAAGTCCGAGAATGGTAGCAAGACCCACAAGGACATGATGGAGAAAATCAACGAGGTTTGCAAAGAATACAATTCGACATTGCTCGAAGAGAATGACACGCTCCAACAGCAAGAGGCAAAATATATGAAAGTTAAAGCCGCCATACAAGCGACAACAGCCGAAAAGATAAAAGCCAACCGAATAGAGAAAGAACAGACAGCCTTAGACGAAAAGAGCAACAACAACTACGATTCGTTTGATACCCGTGTGAACAATTTACAGGCTGGCACTGGCAAATATCGCACTGTTACATCATACGGTGAAGAATACAAGGTTGAGGTAGCAGAGGCGGCAACCAATATTCAGAGCATGGCACCCGAAATTAGGGAAGCCGTGCGTAGCCTTGTGGAAGCTGGTGCAAAAGAATTGGCAACATTGTCGGGCAAGGATTTTACCGACAAGTACAACGAGATTGTCAATCAGATTTTGGATGGCACAAAGGCTGGCACGAAAGCAACCGACAAGGAAATGGAGTCCTTTGCGGCTCAACTCAAAGAATACCTCAACAACGAGGTGAGGGATGTACGCACATTCAATGATGCAATAAATGTTGTGAGTGATAATTTGGACAAATTCTTAGCTCCAAAGGACACAAAGAACATTGACATTACCAAAATGAGCATTGAAGAGCTCCATGAGCTTGCAAACAACCTCAATGGCAAAGAGGTTACTATCAATTGCAAAACTTATGGCTTTGACAATGCAATTACCCTGTTGAAAGCGGTAAACGATGAAATTGCCAAACAGCAAAACAACCTCAATACAGAAAGTGGCATTGGTGCTGAAATCCAAAAGCTCAAACAGATGCGTGCCGAGGCTGAACTTGGCAGCAAGGCTTGGCATGATTACGACAATCAGATAAAGAAATTACAGAACCGCTTAGACACAGCCACAGGCAGAAACAAAAGCAGTGGTAGCGGTAGTAGGGGCGGTAGAAGTGGTAGCACTGTGCGCAATACCGCAAATGACGCAGCACGCAACGCAGAAAATTTGCGCCAAAAGCAGCTTGATGCCGACAAGCGACTTGAAGAAGCCCGTATTGCGGTCATGGAAGAGGGCTATGAAAAGCGAAAGGCACAGCTCGACTTGCAACACAAGCAATCGCTCCAACAGATAGACAAAGAGGAAAAGGAACTTGCAGAAGCCCGCAAGAAAGCTGGCAAGGGTGGTCTTACAACAGACGAAAAGGCGAATTTCCAAGAAAGACGCAATCTTGAAAACACAAGTTACACCCAATCGCAAAACAAACTGTTTGAGGGTGAGCTTGACAACAAGAAAAAACAGTATCAGCTCTATTTCCGTTGGGTGCAAAACATGGGCAAGGAAGTAGCCGACAAGCAGTTTGAAAAGTTGCTTGCTGATGGCAACTCGTACAAGCAGTATGTTGAAAACGAGATAGCCAAACTTGAAGAAAAGCGCAAGAACGGCACACTTACCGAGGGTGAGGGCAACTACCTCATTTCCCTTAACACGCAGAAAGGAGAATTGAACGGTGAAACCACGGCACTTGAAAAATTCAAGCAGCAAGTGAGTGATTCAATCGGCCAGTGTCAGACATTGGCAGAAAAGATTGAAGCACTTGCAAAAGCCAAAGCCAAGTTGGAAAATGGCGAAAGCGGTATTGTCAGCACAGACGAAAGAGCAGAGGCAAGCATAGCTCTGTCCCAACAGGATGCTCAATTGCAAAAAGAGTTGGAGAACACCGTGCTTAACGATTACCGCACCTTTGAGGAACAAAAGCTGTCTATCACCAACCAATACGCTTTGTTGCGCTCACAGGCTGAGAAAATGGGTGATACGGAACGTTTGGCGCAAATCAATAAGGCAGAAGAAGCCGCATTGTCGGCTCTCAATATGTCGTACTTGCAACAGTCGGAAAGTTGGAAGAACCTGTTTAGCGACATTGACACGCTTTCTGTGGCTCAAATCCAAGAGCTGATTGCCGACATACAAGCTCAACTCAATGCTGGCAACCTCAAACTTAGCCCTGTGGACTACAAGGCGGTAATTGACAGCTTGAACAATGCCAAGAACCGTATTCAAGAGCTAAACCCATTCAAGGCGTTAGGTACGTTCTTTAACGACTACTTAGCCGCCAAGAAGAAGTTGAAGAAAGCCGAGGCAGACCTTGCAAGCGGACAGGGTACAAAGGAGAATGTGGAGACCGCCAAGAAAGATGTCAAGTCGGCAGCAACGGGCATTACGAACTCCATTCAGAAAGTAACAAGTATAAGCACCGAGTGCGCTACATCATTGCAATCAATGTTTGATGCGTTGGGCATGGACGGTGCGGCTGATGGCTTGGGGACTGCAATCGAACTCATGGGGCAGCTTGGCAATGCCGCTGCTTCTGTTGGCAAGTTTATGAGTGGTGATGTGTTGGGCGGCATTACAGGCATGGTATCTTCGATTACATCTGTGGTCGGCATATTCGCCAAGTTGCATGATGCAAAGTACGAGGAAAAGATACAGAACTTGCAAAAGCAGATAGACAACTTGCAGAGTTCCTACAATCGTCTTGAACGTGCTTTCAACAACACCTATTGGGTGTTCAATGAAGAGCAACGGCAAGGCTACGAAAAGAACGTACAGGCGATAGAAGACCAAATCGCAGCTTTGGAGAAACAGCGTGATGTTGCCAAGAAAGCATGGGACTTTGCTCAATATGCCAAGCTGACAACCCAAATTAAGCAACTCAACGAACAGCTTAAAAAAGCCAAAGAGGGTGATGATATGGTTGGGCTGTGGCAGCAGCAAAAGGAATCCTTGCGTGAGCAACAGGAACTTATGCGCCAACAGATACAGGCAGAGAACAGCAAGAAGAAAACCGACAAGAACAAAATCAAAGAATGGGAAAATCAGATTGAGGAAATAAATCAGCAGATAGAGGATTTAGACCAAAAGATGATGGAAACATTCGCTGGCACAGATGTAAAGAGTGCCATTGATGAATTTGCTGATGCTATCGTTGAGGCTTATTGTAGCGGTGAGGATGCGGCAAAGGCTTTGGGTGAGACAACAAAGAAAGTCCTTAAAAATGCCGTTGTTGAAGCCCTCAAGCGCAATTTCCTTGCAAAGGGCATCAATGATGCGGTTGAATATCTTGGCAAGGCTATGGAGGATGGTGTGCTGTCAGACGATGAAAAGAAAGAGTTTGAACGCCAAGCCAACGCAGCGGGCGAGAAATTCAAGGCTGGGCTTGATGCTGTCGGTGATTGGATAAAAGATGTTGATGATGCTACAAGCGACCCACTGACGGGAGCCGTTACCTCAATGAGTGAGGAAACAGGCGGTGTGATTGCTGGTAGGCTCAACGCATTCATCATTAACCAAGGCGAACAGACAAGCGTTTTGCGTGAACAGTTGTTGCAACAGTCGGCTATTGCAAGGAATACGGCTCTGTCGGCTGAACGGCTGCAAAACATTGAGAACACGCTTAGGCGCATAGAGACAAAGGACAATTCATTACTATCACAAGGAATTTCGTAATATGAATTTGGTAGAACAACTTAGAAAGGACGGCACGGACAAGGGGCTGTGCCTCCTTTGGCAAAGGAAATTACGCAACGGGCTTGATACGGAAGCACTCGTTAAGCTCTACATAAAGGGCATTGACTTTTGTATTTCCGAGGATTACCCAACGCTTGACTTTCTTACGGCGCATTTTAAGGGCATCTGTGAGCCTTATGGTGTGTATGTGGATGAAGATATGCCAACGCTCGCAAACAAGCCCGATTTGGTCTTGAATGGGGGTTGTAGGGGTATGTTGGAGTATGACGGATATAGCGTATCACGAATATATGTGCGCCACACATCCGAAACAGCCGTAAATGTGTCCGACCATGCCATTGTTACCATTGACATATTCGACAACTCCAAATTGCACCTGTCGGTGTCTGGCAATGATGCAAGCGTGATAGTGAATGTATATGGCACACAAGCCTCGCTTGATTTCGTGGACGGCAGCAAGCCAAGCAACGTAATAGTGAACTTTAACAATAAAACTACATACTGATATGGTAGATAAGAACTTGAAACTTTACTTGCCATTTGATGACCCCGATGGCAATAAGGCTTACGACTATTCGCCAAGCCGTGCGGATGCAACGCTTTCAGATGGGGCAGCGTTTACCAAGACAGCAAAGACAGGCAAGGCTCTCGCACTGAATGGCGGTGAGTGTGCAACCGCACAAGCAGTTCCGTTTAGCGGTAACTTTACCCTGTCTGCTTATATTATGACCGCCCAGAAACGTATTGGTTGGGTGGTGAATTTAGTTGGTGTAGAAAACTATCGTGAAGAATGGGTTGAGGTAGTGCCTAATCAATGGTACTTCATTGCCTTTGTTCGTGATGGCGATGTGTTGAGCGTTTGGCTTGATGCACAGCGTGTGGCAAGCTATTCACTTGGTGGAACACCACAGGGATTGAGCCTTTGCACAGACGAGCTGCTGACAACGACTGCAATCATTGACGAGGTGAAAGTGTACAATGTAGCCAAGACCGAAAAGGATATATTGGAAGCACAAGCCGACAATGATGTGGAATACTATATTGACGGCATCAATTTCAAGGACTATGGCGTGTTTGTATCTGCTTCTAATGGCTTGGTTGGCAGACTTGCACAGAAAGACCCTTTATCCGTGGATTGGGACAACTACCACGGCATTGTTAGGGACAGGAACAGAAAACGCTACAAAGAGCGCACAATCACGCTTGACTGCTTTCTTGAAGCAAGTGGACGCAGCGCATTTGTGGAGTGGACTAACCGCTTTATGTCGTTGTTTGACGGCAACGGAACGCACCGCCTTACTGTCAAGTATGGCAAGGAGAAACCGCTTGTTTACGAGGTTGCCTTGTATGATGAAGTGGAGGTGTCTAAGACATGGGGAAGTTACAACAACGACCTTATGGTTGGAACGTTCAAACTGAAACTTGTAGAGGATGAACCTGTCAAGCGAGTGTTGCGGCACGTTTCGGCAAATGACAACTCCAAGGCATCATTCACGGTAACATCTTCTAAATTGCTCAATGTGTATTGGGGCGATGGCACTAACACGTTTAATGTTACTGGCAACGACACGACCGTTGAACACACGTTTGCCCTTGCTGGCGAATACGACATTATCATTTCGGGTGTGATTGAAGACATTGAAAAGTTTGAAACAAACGAGATTGTACTATGGGAATTGCTCAAATAGTAAAGCGCAATGGCGAGACAATACAGCTCAATACCAACGAGCCGTTTTGTTTCGTCAAGGAGGCTACGCTCACAAGCTCGCTCATGGGCGATGATTATATTAGCCTTAAAATAGTATCGTCTAATTGGCTTTCGTTCGCCAAAGGCGATAAGATAACCGTTGGTGGCAAGGAATATAGTATCAGAGCCACAACGACCCGTGAGGTCGTATCAGACGGCTACTATAACTATGAGCCTGTTTTCTATGGGGTGATGTACGACCTTATGAAGACAATCTACCGCAATTGCGACAAGGACGGCAAGAGCGACAAAAGCACATTCGACTTGACCTATACAATCAAGGATTTTGGGCAAGTCCTTATCTACAACATGGAAAGGGACTATCCGGGCTTGTGGAAATTCGATGCAGAGAATTGCCCCGAAACGGAAGCAAAGACCATTCAGTTTTCGGGCGTGAACTGCTTGCAAGCATTACAGACACTTTGTAGCAGTGCGCAATTCGACTTGGAGTTTCAGATTACCCAAGAGGAGGGCGTGCGCACTATCCATATTGGAAAGTTTGGAAAGCGTATAAATCCCCCAAGTGGTGCTGCTTTCTTTGAATGGGGCAAAGGCAATGGTCTGTATAACCTCAAAGAGCAGAAAATAGACGATAAGGCGGTTATCACTCGCCTGTGGGTGGAGGGTGGAACTACCAACATTCGCAGCAACTACCGAGACTATGCCGAGCGACTGCAATTGCCGTTGCGCAGAATGAACCAATACGAGCATACGCTTTCGGACGGTACTATTGTCAAGCCCAACACTGAAATGATAGGCATTGAAGATGATAGCAAACGCTACATTGAGGATGCAGAATTGCGTGACAAGATAGGCAGCGAGGAAGATGTAAAAACATACGATGATATTTACCCTACTCGTACAGGCAAGGTTACTGCCATTGTGGATGATGACATTTGCGCTTTCGTTGATGATACAATGGATTTCGACCTTAACGAGAAAGACGATAAAGGCACGAAATACCTTGTAGATGGCGTGAGTGCAAAAATCACGTTTACATCTGGACGGTTGGCTGGGCAGCAATTTGAGTTGGATGCAAAGAATGGCTATGACAACGAGAAAAAGAAGTTTAAGATTATCCCATTCACGGATAACCGAGGGCTGACCATACCATCGCAAGAAACGCAGAAAGCCTATAAGATAGAGGTCGGCAACACCTACAAGATAACAGACATATATCTGCCCGAACAGTACGAAACAAAGGCAGAAGAGGAACTTTGGTATGCTGGCAGCAAGGATTTCAAGGATGCAAAGCAAGTAAAGGCACAGTATGCCCTCACTTTCGACAGGTTGTATTTCCTACAAACACTTAGCCGTGATACAGAAACGAGCGTGTTTGAGGTGGGCGATTATGTACCAGTGAAAGACACTCGCTTTGGCATAGAGAAAACCATGCGCATACAGAAAGTAACACGCAACTTGCTGTTGGAACACGACTATCAAGTAACATTGGCTGACAGCACTGCAATCTCCATTCAGACGCAAACCGTTATCTCTGTGATTGACCATGAGAATATAATCAACAGCAACCGCCTTCGTGACCTCAACAAGGCAAGGCGAGGTTGGAGAACGACCGAGGATTTACGCAGCATGGTGTACGACACAGACGGCTATTTCGACAATGAGAATATCCGTCCCAACTCCATTGACACGAATATGCTAACAGTAGGGGCTAAGAGCCAACAATTTGTATTGTCGGGCTGTGTTCTACAAGCAAACTATGGCGGCAATCCCAATATGTTTGTAGCGACCAAGGGCATACTCTCGCACCTCACCATTGACAATGACAAGATTAGGAATTGGCAATTGGAACAGGAGGCTTTCACCTTACAGAGTACAGGCGGCTACTACCTGTTTGCCAAGTGTTCAAAAAGTGGTGAAAGTGCCGTTTGGTACATGACGCAAGAGCAGTTGAAAGTTGAGCCTACAAGCGACCCGAACAATTACTACTTTCAAGTTGGTATATTGTCAAGCCTGTATGCGGATGATAATTTCAGAGACTTTCAGACAACTTACGGCTTTACACGCATCAACGGAAACACCATAACAACAGGGCGCATCATTACGAGTGATGGCGAGTGCTATTTGGACTTGGACGGCAACAAGTTCCGCATAGGCGATAAAAGCAGCTCTATTGATTGGAATGTTACCAAACAAGGGCAGCTTTCGCTCAAAAGCGTTTCAGTGGTTAGTGCCAGCGGTGATGTTTCGCCCATTGGAGTATATCGTGGAGTGTGGAACAAAGATTACATCTATTACAAAGGCGATGAAGTGGCTTATACATCAAGCGATGGTGCAACGTGTACCTATCGCTACACAAATCCAAACCCCTCAAAGGGGAACTTGCCTACCAATTCCGTATATTGGGAAGTGTTGGCAAAAGGAGCAGACGGAAAGGACGCAAAAAATGCTGATTGGGTGAGCTTTGTATTCAAGCAGAGCGAGACAAAACCGAGCAAGCCAACAGGCACGTCCCCTATTCCCCAAGGTTGGAGTGATGCACCGACTGCAACAGGCAAGTGGTGGATGTCAAAGGCTGTTGTCAATGGTACTACGGGTATGGCTGGCACATGGAGCGAGCCTGTACAAACCACAGCAGAGGATGGCGTGGATGGTGCTTACACTGATTTTAAGTATGCCAAGAATACATCAAACACATCTACCCCAACTATCGTTATAGGCGACCGCAACCCTATTGGTTGGACTGACGAACCACCTACACTTTCAGATGGAGAATACTTGTGGATGTCGCAAGCCGAAATAAACGCAGACAACACGTTGAAGTCTTCGTGGAGTGCGCCTGTTAGGATTTCGGGCGAAAAGGGCGATGCAGGCACAAATGGCTCAACGTTCTATTTCATCTACACGCTTGGAACATCAACACCAACAACACCGACATTCCAAACACCACAAGCCATAACACAGCAAACATTGTGGAGAACGACACCGCCAACACCAACCACGACATATTTTCTGTATATGTCGCAAGCGGTGTATAATCCGAACAGAGGAATGTTTGGCTTGTGGAGTACGCCTGTGCGCATATCTGGCACAAACGGCAAGAATGGCGAGGATGGCACGGATATAGAGTTCATCTACAAGCGCAACACAGGTGATACACCAAGTAAACCAACATCTGTGAATACTGATGATTATGTCCCCGATGGTTGGACTGACAACCCAAGCGGAATAACCGAAACGTACAAGTATGAATGGGTGTGCGTTAGAACGAAGCCAAAGGGTGCAAGCTCATGGTCGGAATACAGCACGCCTGTTATTTGGGCGAAATGGGGCGACAAGGGACAGGATGGCGATGGTGTTGAATACATATTCAAACGCACAGAGGTTGAAACAGCACCAAGTACGCCTCTTCTTTCGTCTGCTTCTGATAAATCTGTGCCTACGGGTTGGAGTGATGAACCAAGCGGTGTGTCGGCTGACTATCCGTTTGAGTGGGTTTCCATGCGCCAAAAGACAAATGGCGTATGGGGGGCTTTCTCTGCCCCTAAACTTTGGGCTAACTACACGGTGTGGAATCCCAACTTGCTTGAACAGTCAGAGTTTGAAAGCTGGCAGAAAATGGACAAGTGGGTAACAAAGTCTCTGTATCAAGGAACAACCAAGACGGATGAAAGCGTTACTCATATTCTGTCAAACGGCTTGGAGGGACGCAACTACTATTATGATGTGAACTCCAAGCGTAATGACGAATGTGCTTACAAGGAGGTGTTGCAACAGGCTTTGCGCACGTCAACCGTAAAGAAATTGCAGCCGTCCACTTGGTACACATTTTCGTTTTGGGAGCGTTGCGGTGCTAACATCTTACAAATTAACCAAACAAGCAGCAACTATGGTTTCGCACGACAAACGCTGTATCTGTTTAAGGGACAATCATACAAAATTGCTATCAGTGGACGCATTGACGCACAGGCTTTGACAGATGGCAAGTCTTTGGCTGTGTTCATGTTCAACTCTGATTGGTCGTGGAGCAAGTCGGTAATGACAGCCAACACTACAAACACGATAATGTACCTTAATTTTGGCGATGTCCCCTCGGATGGAACGTACTACCTCATGGCGTACCTTTATAACAGCGCAGAGCCAAGAACGGGAACTGCAACGCTGAATTGGGTAAGGATAGAGGCAAGTAACATCTTCACTACATACATATACCCAAGTGCTATTGATAGGACAAAGGTATTCGTGGATGGTGTGCAATACGACAACAACATTGGAGCAGACTGCGCTGTAAACTATCCGTCAAATGGCGTATGGAAAAAGCATACCATAACATTCAAGACAAAGGCAAGTTTTGCATCTGATGAACTTGTGCTTTTCCGCTTGTTGCCTATCGCAATGAGTGGCAGCACATACTACTTGCACATCTGTATGCCTAAATTAGAGGTCGGCAAAGTCGCAACATCATACTCGCAAAGCTCTGACGATTTGAGCTCCGACTACCAAGAGTACCGTTTTTGTAAGAATGGCTCACGCAATAGTGCGCCCGACTTGGTGAATACGGATGCCGAGCCGAATGGTTGGACTACCATTCAGCCGTCTGTTGGCACGCTTGAATACTTGTGGATGATAGTTGCCAAAAAGAGCGCAACAGGCGCATTGCTCACTAATTGGAGTGCGCCTGTGCGTATTACGCCTTATGATGGCAAAGACGGTGAGAATGGCAAAAGCCCCGCCTTGGTCTATCGTGGAGTGTACGACCAATCTAAAACGTACTATGGCAATTCGTATCGTGTTGATGCTGTCAAATACAATGGAGTGTACTATGTTGCACGAATTGATGCTGGCGAGTTCTACAATGTAGAGCCTACCAATACAGGCAAATGGAATGATTTTGGTGCGCAATTTGAAAGCATTGCAACCAATCTGTTGCTTGCCGAGGGCGCAAGCATTGGCGATTGGTTTATCAGCCAAGGAAAAATTGTTTCAACGCTTGAACAGGGAAACAAAATAACACTTGATGCAAAAAGCGGTGAGGTGCTGTTGGAAACGAACGATAACAGCGGTGATAACGTAATGTCAGAGTACGGAAATAAATTTGGCGCAGATATTAAGTTGAGCCTTAACACGGGAAATGTTGCTGTAAGAGCTAAAAAAAGCCCGGACTACTCAACGGCTGTTTCATATCTTTCACCAACAGGCATTTTCTCAAATATGGCTGGAACTGATGGCGTGTCGGGCGTTACGGGGTGTACACACCGAGGGGCTATTGTTGGGCTTGGATTTGCTAATGTCTCAAAAAGAGAATGGGCTACAAATATTGTAGAAACAATCGTGGCTGGAGTGTATGGCAGAGCCGACAACAAGGGTACTGCACCCGCTTTTGGTGGCTACTTCTATAATCTGTATGCTGGAGGTCTCGTTATGGGCCGAAAGTGTATAGTGGAGAATGGAGATAAGGCACATATTACATATCTGAACAAAGAGGACACTATTGTTGTTGGCTATTCCCGATACGGTGAGGCGGTTTATTTGCCCTCTGACCCGACCGAGGGGCAAGTGATATTCGTAAAGCAGTGGCGGAGTGGCTCAATGGTATTCAAACCAAGGACAGGACACCACATATATGATGATACATCTGAAAATTCCGATTATTCATTTGGCGAGGGGCAAGGAGGTATGTTCACGTTCACTATTGGCTATATTAATCAAGTGAAGACGGAAGCATGGCTCGTGTCTCGTTGGAAATACTAACAATAAATAATATGACAACCTACGGATATATGGAAGATGGGTATTTAAGGGCAAGGACTTTAGTACCCTACCAAGACAGATTTGTTGATGCAAACGGTATTGCACGGCAACGTGTCGTTTCGGTCGAAGAACAGATAGCAATGCTTTCGTCTGAATGGAAGCCTGTCGAAGACATAGACGAAAGCAAGTTAGTTTCTGATGATGAAAACTACACGATAGAGTTAGTTCCGTATGATGCAGGCGACCACATAGCCTACAAGTACGAGAAAGTTGTAAACACAGGCAAGATACAGGGTGAAATAGACGGCTTGAAAGCAGAACTATCCGAAACTGACTACCAAGTAATCAAGTGCTATGAAGCCTCGCTTGTTGGTGAAGAACTGCCTTATGACATTAAGGCGTTACATACAGAAAGAAATCAGAAAAGAACGCAGATAAATGCGCTTGAAACAAATTTAACAAGCTTAACGACATTATGAGTTGGATTACAGAAAGCAACCGCCAAAAGCACTTTGTGTATGCCATACCATGTGCCTTTCTACTCACAATATTGTTTGTGGGTGGATTGGCTTGTGGCATGGAGTTCAAGGATAGGGCTTACGGCGGTAAATGGGATTGGTTGGATATATTGGCGACCATATTAGGCGGTATGGTCGGACAAATGCTCCAATTATTGTTGATTCATGTCTTAAAGATGTGTTTTGTAGACACATTTTTACTACCTTTGCAGTAATGATTTACCGAGTAAATTATGGAAGATGTTAGAATTATAGTCAAGGGGCGCATTACCGACCTCACGCAAGGCTTCTCGCTTGGCGGTGTGCCATTCTCCGTGTATGTCCGTAACAAGGAGAACACGATGCTGAACGACACTCTGCTTGACTGTCGCCTTATAGGTGATGGTGAGGTCGGTGCGTCCCCTGTGCCAATCTCTGATTGGACACCCGCAATGATAGCGTACATTTCCCCTAACGCTATTGACTTGGGTAAGTTTGAGGCATATTGGGGAACGAGTGAACAACCTAATAAATTCGTTTAGCGCATGGGACTGATTTTAGGCAGCGGTTCTACCAAACCGCAATATCCATACGATATGTGGTATGGAGTACAGGGCGATTTCACAAGCAAGGACTACAAGCTCACAAGAGTTGGTAATCTTGACTTGCACAGACAATTGCCAATACAGAAAAAGTTAAGGCGTTTCGTGGAGAACACGGACGGCTCTGTTAAATACTACTTGCACCAAAATGACAGCCGTAAAAATGATTCGGGCGCAAAGGCAACCATTGACAGTACAGACGGCAATGTGATGCTTGAAAAGCCCGAATACTTCGGTCGTTTTGAGGTGGAGGGTACAAAGTGGCTCTATGCCATGTCGGAATGTCCTTTGCCCGGCTTCGTAAAAATGACACGCAAGACTTGCTCGCCTTGGTGTGCCACGATAGACCAAACAAAAAAGGAGGCTGTCAGTGGATGTTGGTTGCAATGGGACAGCTCCGACAATCTGCTGCGTGACGAAGAAGGCATATTGCAGATGCTTGAAAATGCCGCTAATTTCCGTGGCGGTAACGGCTCTAATTCGGCTTGGGATGGCACATATCATTCAATGCTTGGTATGCCAAGAACTTCTATCAGCAAGGATGGCGCACGCCCATTCTGTAAGAATGGTACTCACCTTGGCGCATATCGTGTATATACAGAAATTGCATGGCTTCAGCGTGTGGAATACGCATCCTTGCATTGCCAAGACACCTACAACGAGACACTGACCGCTGACGGCTTTAGACAGGGCGGCTTGGGTAGTGGTCCCGCTGTTGATAGTGGACCGTGGAATACATGGGGCGGTTATAATCCGTTTGTACCCTGTGGAGTGACTGCAACGCTTGGCAACAATACTGGTCGCATACCTTTTGTAATAAAAGGTTGGACAGGTGGAGACAAGACGGTATATGTAACATCATACCGTGGTCTTGAAGCACCGTTTGAATACCTGTGGCTGTTGGCTGATGATGTGCTTATTCGTCATATCCCCGATAGCGAGGGTGGTCGTAGTATTGCATATCTGTGCGAAGACCCGACCAAATTCACCTCACATTCAGACGCAGCTACTACTGTCCACGATGGGTATGTTGCTATGTGCGACTTGCCCCGTGATAGTGGCTATATCCTACACTTTGCCATTTCGTCTAATGGCATCTGTTTTCCCGATGCGACAGGCGGTAGCAGCAATCAAGGTGCTTGTGATTACTTCTGGCATCCGGGCAGAACAGCAAGTGGTTGGTGTGGTTTGCTTCTGTCTGCGTCTGCGGGTCATGGTGCGTTTGCGGGCTGGGGGTATGCGGCTACGGCTTATCGCTCCTCGTACTCGGTTGCGCACTGTGGCTTCCGCTTGTGCCGTTTCTGATGGACTGCAAGAATACGGTTCACGGAACAACGAAAAAACGGGCTTCGTGAACTTTTAACAAGGAAATATTAAAATAAAATATTTTAAGTGTCGGTGGTATGGGGTTTGCTTCTGTCTGCTAATGCGAATAATGGTGCGAATGCGGGCTGGGGGTATGCGAATACGAATAATCGCTCCTCGAACTCGAATGCGAACAGTGGCTTCCGCTTTTACCGTTAATAAGGTTTCGACCAAGAATAAGATATTACGCTGCCGACACTTCACCTCTTGGTGGAAAAATAGTGATTAACACGGTGCGAGTAAGTAATTGAAAGCTCTGTATTAGACTAACGGCACAACATAGGAATGAAAGCAAATACATACTTGTATCAATATTCCGACATTGAGGATTGCGGTATATACGTTGTTGGCACAGGCAAACTTGCTTGTTCGCCAAGCAAGAAACTAAAGAACGTATATCACTTGCTCTACACAAACGAAAATTTGTGTCTGTCCCAATACAATGCACAGCATGGCAAAGGTGAACGTACTGAAATTAACGATTTCAACGAGAACATTTGCGAAAGGCTGCAAGAATTGTATGAAATGTTGGCGTATGAAACGTATGTACCCAGCAAGTACAGGGAGAGAAAGATATTCGACCCAAAGGAACGTGTGCTGATGATTGCTCCATTCTTTCCCGACCGTATCATTCATCATTGTGTGATTAACGTGTTGGGTGAACATTGGACGCATTTGTTCATCGAAAACACCTATGCTTGCATCAAAGGTCGTGGAGTACACAAGTGTATGCTTGATGTGCGCAGCGCATTGATGCGAGACAAGAAAGGAACTCGCTTTTGCCTAAAAACAGACATACGCAAGTTCTATGATAACATTGACCATGCCGCATTGAAACTGATTATAAGGCTTACCATTGCGGATGAACAGATGTTAAGGCTGTTAGACAAGATAATTGACAGTAACGGTAAAGACAAGGGGCTGCCGATTGGCAACTATACGAGCCAATACTTAGCCAACTTATACTTGGCTTACTTTGACCATTGGGTTAAGGAGGTGCTTGTACCCTTGGTATTCCGCCTGTATGGTGTAAAGCTGTATTATTTCCGCTATATGGATGATATGGTCTTTCTGTGTGGGAGCAAGGAGGCATTGCACTATGTGCTTGATATGACTGGCTTGTATCTCGCTGCCGAGCTAAAGGTGGAGTTCAAGGCAAACTGGCAGATATTCCCCGTTGATGATAGAGGCATTGATTTTTGCGGTTTCCTACAAAACCATTTCAGTGTGCTACTTAGAAAAAGCATCCTGTTGCGGTTCTACCGCAAAGCGTCCATTATCGCTGAGAAATGTCCTATTAAAGATGAGAATGATATAAAACACCTCTTATCGTCTGAATGGGGTTGGACAATCAGATGTAGCGAGGTACACAAGAACAATGTCTTTAATAAAATTATAAACAATGGACACAAGTATTTTAGCAATGGGTCTTCTGTCAGAACAGCAGCCCCAAGTAATAGACCCGTACAACAACGGACAGGGAACATTCCTCTACAACCACAACATAGTGGAGGTGGAGGTGGTAACAGACGAAATGGGCGGTACACACATTGCCAAGGAGGGCGAAACACCGACAGGCAAAATGTGGCAGTATGACAGCCTCCGTGTGGAATATCCAAAGACAGCCGACAACATCTTTAGCACGCTGATTACTGCAAAGTACCCGGCTAAGACTGAAAGCAAGCTGGTGAACGAGTATCAGAGCGCAACGCTTGGGCTACTTGACGAATCCGCAAAGAAGCCCTACGAGGATTTCTTGAAAGACCGTCTCGCTATCCGTGCGATGATAGACAAAGATTGTGAAACCCTTGAAATACCGATGGACTTATGAACGAGATAGTAGATTTCGTGGAAGACCCAAACGAGAACAGCGACCTTTTCGATTGCGAGTTTACCTCTGTTGATGCTGTTGTCAATCAAGTAACAGTATTCACAGGCTGGGAAAACAGAGCAACAGAAAATGGAGACCGTACACTTGTTGCTTATGGAGAGGGCTACAATAGGTCGGCTTTCTTTACGGATAGCAAGAAACTGAAAGATGTCTTTTGCAACCCCAAGCGACAATATCCGTTCCGTGCAATCATTAAGGTAGTGAGCTACGGCAATATGTATGGCTTTCGTGTGTTCTCGCCTAAGAGTGAGATAACCAAGGAAGACAGAGAAAACTTTGACTTCTACAAGCGAACCAAAAACAGAAGAAGCCGATGACCCCGACAGATGTAACAACAGTTGCCAAAGGCATAGGCGACTTCGGCATGATGGCGGTTACGGCTGCTATATTCTTGATGTTGTCGGCTGCAATGATGGTTTTCATTTTCAAATGGTTTAAGACTATCATTGAGCAGATGATGCAAGACAACAAAGAGAACCTACAAGAGCTTGCCAAGACAACAAACGCACAGAACGATATGTTGCAAGACATATCCGAGGGGTTAAGGACGGAAACACAGTTGCGCATCCGCAATCTGACAGGCTTTGCCTTTGACCTCTCCATTGAGCAAGTATGCCGTCTGATTAAGCGTGTTAGAGAAGAAAATCACATCATAGACCATGAAGCGACCGCTAAGAAGATACGCAAGTCCCTAATTGTGATACACAACGACCGCAACAGTCGTTTTGACCCATTCACTTACAGGGGCAAGCGTATATCGGAGTATTGCAGCACTGATTGGGTTGATGATGTGGCAAAGGTTGTGGAGGGCGAGATATACAATGAGGATGGAGCGAACAATGCCCGTGCCTACACTAATGTAAAGCTCGCCTACGACAACATCAAAACCGACTTCTACCAACGGCTGAACTCGTAACTACAATTTTTGCATAAAATTATATGCAGATTTATACAACATTTTAAGCGAATTATATAATATGGTTAAAATTTTAATCGACAATGGGCATGGAGACAACACCAAGGGCAAACAGTCGCCCGATGGTCGGCTCAAAGAATATGCCTTTGCAAGAGATATTGCAAAGCGTATAGAAAGCTGTCTCAAATGCAAGGGCTACGATGTGCAGCGCATAGTGCCAGAAGACTTCGACATTTCGCTCGCCATTCGTTGCAAGCGTGTGAATGACATTTGCCGACTGGTAGGCACAAAAAACGTGCTGCTTGTTAGCATCCATAGCAACGCTGCGGGAGCTAACGGCAAGTGGTATAGTGCAATGGGCTTTTCCGCTCATGTCGGCAAAAACGCTTCTGCAAACAGCAAGCGACTTGCCGCCTGTCTGTGGAACAGGGCGATTGAACTTGGACTTAAAGGCAACCGTGCTGTGCCAAGCGAAAAGTACATTGTACAAGACCTTGCCATGTGTCGTGATACGCTTTGCCCCGCTGTGCTGACAGAAAACCTTTTCTACGACAACAAGGCTGATTTGGAGTACCTGTTAAGCGAAGAGGGTAAGGCTGCAATAACAAAGCTCCATGTGGAGGGTATCATTGACTATATTAACAATGTAGGCAAATGAGAAAGTGGGGCATAATGTCAATGGTGGTGTTGGTCTGTCTGTGTTCAGCTCTGTTTATGCGAAACAGAGCGTTGCAGACAGACAACGACCGTTTGAAAGGCAATCAGACAGCGTTGTTGGAGAAAGCCACTTACTACGAAACAGAGGCTGGCAAGTCGGCTGCGAGCGTTCAAAAGTTGGAACTTTCCTATTCGGAACTGAAAGATAACTACCAACAAGTATGTCGGACAGCAGACGAATTGGGGGTAAAGGTTAAACGCTTGCAAGCTGCTTCCACGACTGCAACCAAGACAGAGGTGCGTGTTGTTACAGAAGTCCGTGACAGCTTTGTTTACCTCAATGGTGCTGTGGATTCATTCAAGGTGTTTGGTTGGCATGATGCTTGGGTGAATGTTGTTGGCGAGATTAAAGGTCGCAACGTATCGCTCAATGTGGCATCACAAGACACAATCATTCAGATTGTACACCGTGTTCCGAAAAAGTTTCTGTTTTTCCGTTGGGGCTGTAAGGCTATCAGACAGGAAATAGTAAGCTCAAATCCACATACCAAGATTGTTTACTCTGAATATATAGAATTAAAGTAGGTCTTTTATTAGGTTAAGATTGTTTTTAGTTGGTGAGTGTCGGCTGCGAAGTCGGCACTCTTTTTTGTCGTTTTCCGAAATATTTGTAGTAACTTTGCACTCAAATAAGAACAGACCATATCAAGTAAAAATGCAAAAATTCCACAATAATTCTACAAAAATCAAAGTTAAACGTGTAACTCATTGGAAATCAGAATTAGATTAGAGGTTTCCTAAACCTTTGATCCGGGTTCGATTCCCGGTCGGAGTACAATTCTTT
>CAZASQ010000003.1:0-134951 GCA_964487905.1 uncultured Prevotella sp.
ATTTAAAAATCTTCGCAAAACCATACCTTTTGCATCGCGAAAGCGTAGCTTACGAGAAGCGGCGGAGCAAGTATGGGGATGGCAAAGCAAAGAAAGCGACAGACTGAGGTGACGGGAAATGTCCGTAAAAATACAGAGCATAGTCTGTGGTGGAGGCGTGATGGCGCGGCCGAAGAGCGTTTCTCCCCCACCGATGGCGCGTAGGGGCGGGAAACCAAATGGCGCGCAAAAGCGGGCGTGGGGCTTCATTTGTCAAGCGCATACATAGGATAAGTGAAAAAAAAGTTGTAATTTTGTCTGCGAAAAAATCCTATAACATAATGAAGAAAGCTACACTACCCCTTGCGTTGCTTGCGCTTGCGTTGCCATTGCAGGCTCAGGTGCGCGTGGATTATGAGAAATTGTCGGCCGCAAACGGAGTTTTCACCTCCCGTTTTGTGCTCCACAACCAGAGCGGGAGCAGCATGGACGGCGATTGGAACATCTATTTCTCGCAGTTGCCCATCTATCCGCAGCGTGTGAGCAGCGATCAGGTGACGATAGAGCCTGTATTGGCCAACTATTTCCGCCTTTCGCCCACCGATGGATGGACGCCGCTGGCCAGCGGCGACTCCATTGTATTCAATGCAACGTTTGCCGGCGACATGAGCCGTGAGAGTTATGCGCCCGAGGGGATGTTTATTGTGGGCAAAGACGGTAAGCCCCGTGCGGTGGATTTCCATGCCAAGCCATTCGCAACCAGTGAGTTGACGCGCGGTGTGGAGAAGAATTACAACCAGAACAGCCGCTTGCAGGCTTCGGCCAAGCTCTCCCCCACCGATGTTTTCCCCTCCGTGAAGCACGCAACCTTGGCCAAGGGCACCTGCGACTTGAGCCGTGGCATCGCCATCACGGCCGATGGGCAGCTTCAGAGCGAGGCACGGCTGTTGTCGGAAGCCCTCGGCCAGCGACTGGGCATCAAGGAGAAGAAAGGCGGAGTGGACATCAGGCTTCGTGTGGACAACGCTTTGCCGTCGGACAATGCGGAGTATTACGAACTGAACGTGCGTTCCAAGCGCATCACCATCACGGGAAAGTCGGCCCATGCAGTATGGAACGGTACGCGAACGCTGTTGGCCTTGCTGCGAAACCCGCTCAATGGCGGGGGCAAGGTGCACCAAATGGACATCAAGGACTACCCCGACTTTGCCTATCGCGGACAGATGATAGACATAGCCCGCAACTTCATGCCCTATGAAGGCCTGCTCAAACTGGTCGACAGGTTGGCCGACTACAAGCTGAGTGTGCTCCATCTGCACTTCTGCGATGATGAAGGGTGGCGGTTGGAGATACCCGGGCTGCCCGAACTCACCGAGGTGGGTGCGCGACGGGGCTACACCACCGATGAGATGGAGTGTCTCCATCCCGGCTATGATGGCAGTTTCGATCCCGAGGGACGCACCACGGGCAACGGATATCTGACCCGCGGGCAGTTCATATCGCTGCTGCGCTACGCCAAAGAGCGTCATGTGAGCGTGATACCGGAGGTGGAGTGCCCCGGTCATGCCCGTGCCGCCATCCGTTCGATGGAGGCGCGCTATCAGAAATACAAGGATACGGATATGGCCAAGGCTTTGCAGTATCGTCTGGCCGATCCTAACGACACGTCGAAGTACAGCTCTGCGCAGGGATACCATGACAATGTGATGGACCCGGGTATGGAATCATCGTTCACTTTCATGTGCAAGGTCATCGATGAGGTAGTTCTCATGTATCAAGAGGCTGGCGCGCCGTTGCCGTTCCTGCACCTTGGAGGCGACGAGGTGGCCGATCAGGTGTGGACAGGCTCTCCTTCCGCGCTTCGCCTTGAAGAAACCAAGGGGCTGAAGGGCAAGGAAGCCATCAGCTCGTGGTTCTATGAGCGCATCATTCACTACATGGCAGAACGCCAAATCAAGTTTGGTGGCTGGCAGGAGATAGTTACCCGCCACCGCCCGCTCGACAATGACTTCATGAAACAGCAGGCCGGAGGTCTCAATCTGTGGGCTGCCGTTCCCGAATGGAGCACCGGCGAGATATTCCATGAGATGGCCAACGCCGGATGGCCCACTATCATGAGCGATGTGACCAACTGCTACCTTGACTTGGCTTACAGCCGCCATCCCGAAGAGCGCGGTTTGCAGTGGGGAGGAACGGTGGACGAGGCCGTGACGTTCGCACTGATGCCCTTCGATGTCTACCGTTCCATGCACGACAGCATCAACGGCAACCCTGCACCGTGGTCGGTCAGCCACACGGGACTGCTGCAATTGAAGCCGGAGGCAAAGAAAAACGTCATCGGCGTGCAAGGCCAGCTGTGGTCGGAGTGCATCCGTGGCTCGCAATGGGTGGACTATCAGATATTCCCGAAGATAATTGGCTTGATGGAGCGTGCTTGGAACGCCGTTCCCACGTGGCAATCGCTGCAAGGCGAAGCCGCCGAGGCGGAGTATTATGAGCAGCTTTCCACCTATTATAAGAAGATTGCGGAGGTGGAGATGCCCACATGGGGTGCGGAGAATGTGAACTTCCGCTTGCCCAATCCCGGCTTGAAGCTGGTGGAAGGCAAGGTTTGCGCCAACAGCCCCGTAGGCGGAACAATCCGTTACACCACCGATGGCAGCATGCCTACGGCCACTTCGCCCGTCTATACCGCACCCATTGCGGTGAAGGACGGATGCGTGAAGGCGCGTTTGTTCAAGGATGGCAAGGAGAGCGTCACTTCGGCACTGATTGTTGGAGGCGACAAGGCTGTAAAATAGCTATGGGGCGGGGGAGTGGCGATGGTCTTTCGTCCGCCGCTCCCTCGTTGTTTGCCTGCTGGTGGCTTAGTTCTTGCTGTGCGCGGAAAGAGCCGTTGCAATTGGGAAGGAAAGCTATGACAACAGCTGGCCAATACTTTGCCAAATGCGGTTTTGCTCCCTTGAAGAGGTTTTTTTAAGCTATTGTAAATCAATAGTTTACGTTTGTTGGAGAAAAATAAATTAAAAACGCGCGTTTTTAATTTATTTTTCTCCAATTTTTAATTTAAAAATCTCAAGTTTTTAAATTAAAAATATTTGCGATACCATACGTTTCACCGTGCGATGAATCATCTGTGGTTTTTCAGCTCTTGATATAATAGGATGCAAGGGCAGTTTTCTTATGGTTTGATAGGTTTTTCCGTGTTGTTTAAGAGAGGGGATAAGGGAATGTAAGCGTACGTTTTTTACGGTTTGATAGGTTTGCCCATGTTTTTTTTGGGTGGGCATAAGGGAATGTAAGGGCAGGGTTCTTGTCATTTAATAGATTTGCCCGTGTTGTCCCAAACCAAGGTTAAGCGAATGCAAGAGCAAAAGGAAGCCCCCGTGGTGATGCGCTTTGGCATCGCCACGGGGGCTTCAAAGTGTGTCAAGACCGGATGGTCTGTGCGTTATTTTCTCACGATTATCTTCTCCGTCTTCGATGTTCCATCGGTGTAGTGGGTGGTTCGGAGGCAGAATCCCTGCTCGGGCTTGGTGATGGTGCGGCCCGAAAGGTCGGTGAAGGTGACGCTCTCTACGGGCTTCAGCTGCGCTTCCTGTCCGTCAATGCAGGACGGGTTGGAGTCGTAGGTGGTTACTCCGGAGGCAATGCGTGTGTCGCCATCAATGTAGACGGCCTCTACGCCAAAGAATTTGAAGTCCTTATAGAAGTATACACGTCTGGTATTCTCGTCCACGTGCTCAAAGTCGTAGGCCTTGAAGCTGAAAGGCACATCGATCATTGGTTCCGTAAGGTAGTTGTATTCTTCTGGTGTGAACGTGTAAAGTTCATCGTCGAAGTACATGTTATAGTAGAGCTTGGTGGGGTTGAGGTAGTTGCCGTCCACATCGTAGTAGCTCACCTTGAACTCGATACCGCCGTCATAGCCTCCATAGGGCGAAGGTCCGTAAGGCATGAAGTTGGTGAAAATGGGGGGCAGAGGTTGTCCGGGATGATCCTCCCACTCCGAAATCTGCGGGTGCTGGTAGATGTCGTAGGCCGTGGAAGTGTTCATTTCGTTGCATCCTTTGTTGATGACAACGTTGCCGCGGAAGAAGAGTGTGCCCTCGTTGGCATCGTATTCGAACTCAATAAGGTCGTTGCTGATGGACGGCTCGTAGTATGTTCCCGACCAAGGGTCTTCCACAGGGGTTACCTCGGCACTCATTGCGTAGACGTAAGTGCGCGTTATGGTGTCTATTCCGAGCAGCGAACAGGCCGGGAAAGTGGCCACGCCGTCTTTCATCTCGCCTTTAATCCAGTATCCGCCCATGTTTGTGGAGAGGTTGCCAATATAGACATCGTTGCCTTCGATGGCGGTTTTGACGGGATATTGGCGTGCCGTTGTTCCGCTAAGGTAGAGCATCATGCCGTCTTGGATAGACTCCGGGTTGGCGGGCTTCAAGGTATTGTTGTCCACAATGTGGCTTACGCTGGTCAGTTCGCCGTAGCTTATCCACTCGCCGCCTTCCATTCCGACACCCAGAAGCTCGTTGCCTACCTTCTTGATGGAGTCGCCTCGCCACACGTACTTCATGGTTTGGTGATCCGTGCACTTCTCGTATGACTTGCCGTTTTCGGTGAGTTGCATTCTGAAAGCGTAGCCATAGTTAGTTCCCGACATACCTTCCTCGGAGTAAATGGCTTGTGGAAACTCGAACACAATGGTGTCGTTATCGGCCAGTTTGCCCTTTATCCATGAGTTGGTGTAGAAAGAATTGACGGGATTTTCCATGTAAACGCTGCCATCATCGGTCACTACCATGCGGCTCCAGTCGCCATCGCTCTGGTGATCCATGGCGTTATAGAAGAACGATTCGTAGCCTGTTGTGGAGCGGTAGAGGTTGTATGTTGTTCCGGCGGGCGGCGTATGGATGATGGGATCATCGGTTTGTGCGGAAAGACTTGCTGGTATGGCGGCCAACAAGGAAAGGGAATAGAGTAGGGTAGATAGTTTTTTCTTCATAAATGTTAATGGTTTTAAGTTGTTATTTCGGTTGAATGCTGCAAAGATACGTCTTTTGTGCGATACCTACAACCCCTCTAATGTGCTTTGTGAGGTCTTTTTGCTGCTTTTTGTTTCTAAAACACAACAAATAGTAATCGCTTGCGCGGGATGAAGAACCAATAAAGGTGGATAGCGAAAGGTTTTGCTTACGTTGGCAATGGCTTGTGCTTGGCAATGCGAAACGTTAGCTATTGTCATATAAAGCAAAAATAACATGAATGGAATGCCTATTCTTAGGCAATGCGAAACGTTACCTTTTGGCGTATAAAACGTATGGTTTTACCGCGCGAAAGCATACCTTTCGCAGGGCAAAACCATACATATTGCAATTCGTTTCTTTTTCGGGTATTGGCGGAAGTTCCCCTTTCGGGTCTCTGTTCCGGTGATTATGTCGGCCGCAGGAGGCCGCTTCTCACTTCTGGCGCGGCTTTCTTGCCATCGCCCACACACCCAATGCGATGAGCGGGAGACTGAGTATCTGCCCCATATCAATGGGGAGGGCGGCTTCGAAAGCTTCTTGCACTTCTTTCGTGTACTCAATGAAGAAGCGGAACGTGAAGACCAGTGTCAGGCAAAGGCCGAAGTAAAGCCCCGTGCCCACCTTTTCGGTGTGCCGCTTGTAGACGAGGAGGATGACGAAGAAGAAGCAAAGGTAGGCCAAGGCCTCATAGAGCTGCCCCGGATGGCGCGGTGCCTTGTCGACGTTGGCGAAGATGAAAGCCCACGGAACATCGGTCACCTTGCCTATTATCTCGGAGTTCATGAGGTTGCCAAGGCGTATGAAGGTGGCCGTGATGCAGGAGCAGATGCCCATAAAGTCAAGCACCACCCACGCAGGCATCTTGTATCGGCGGATGTAGAGCCACAGTCCGGCCAGCATTCCCGCCACGCCGCCATGGCTGGCAAGCCCCGCATAGCCCGTAAACTTCCAGTCGCTGCCGTCGTCGGTGAAGTGGATGGGCAGCAGCATCTCCACAACGTGCTGCCAGGAGGAGAGAAAATAGCCCGGCTCATAGCAGAGACAGTGGCCCAGCCGTGCCCCGATGATAACGCCGAAGAACACATAAAGGAACAGAGGATCGAACTGTTCGATGCTGTATTTGTGGCGTTTGTAGAGCCATTTCATGAGAAAATAGCCCAGTGTGAGGCCTGTGAGCCAGCACAGCGCGTACCATCTGATGGACAGCGAGCCTACGTGCAAGGCCACCTCGGAGGGATTCCAATAGACGAAAAGCGGTGTCATGGTGGGGTGGGAGGTTAGACGTTGAAGCGGAAGTGCATGATGTCGCCGTCCTGAACAACGTACTCCTTGCCCTCAATACCGAGCTTTCCGGCCTCGCGGACGGCAGCTTCCGAGCCGTATTGGATATAGTCCTCGTACTTGATAACTTCGGCGCGGATGAATCCTTTCTCAAAGTCGGTGTGGATAACTCCGGCGCATTGCGGTGCCTTCCAGCCCTTATGGTAGGTCCAGGCCTTCACTTCCATCTCTCCCGCCGTGATAAACGTTTGGAGATTGAGCAGGTTATAGGCTTTCTTGATCAGTCGGTTGACACCGCTTTGCTCCAGTCCCAGCTCATCGAGGAACATCTTCTTGTCCTCGTAAGAGTCGAGTTGGGCGATGTCCTCTTCGGTCTTGGCCGCTATGATCATGGCCTCCGCCCCCTCGGAGAGGGCAATCTCCTCCACCTTGCGGCTGTGTTCGTTGCCCGTTTTGGCACTTTCCTCGTCAACGTTGCACACGTAAAGCACTGGCTTGGTGGTGAGAAGGAACAGGTCGTGAGCCGCTTGTTGCTCCTCTTTGGTGTCGAAACTCACTGCGCGGGCGTTCTTTCCCTGCTCCAGTACCTCCTTGTATGCTTCCAGCACGGTCACCATTGTCTTGGCATCCTTGTTTCCCGCAGCGGCCATCTTTTGTTGCTTGGCCAGCTGTGCCTCGATAGTTTCAAGGTCTTTCAACTGCAACTCGGTGTCGATAATGCCTTTGTCGGCCACGGGATCTACGGGTGCGCCACCCTCGCGCACCACATTGGGGTCGTCGAAACAGCGGATAACGTGTATGATAGCATCGCATTCGCGTATGTTGCCAAGGAATTTGTTGCCCAGTCCCTCGCCCTTTGACGCGCCTTTCACCAGTCCGGCGATGTCCACAATGTCGCAGGTTGCGGGCACAATGCGTCCCGGATGCACAATCTCGGCGAGCTTGTTGAGTCGCTCGTCGGGCACTGTTATCACACCAAGGTTAGGCTCTATCGTACAAAAAGGATAGTTGGCTGCCTGCGCTTTCGCACTGGACAGGCAGTTGAAGAGTGTCGATTTTCCCACATTGGGAAGTCCGACAATACCACATTTTAATGCCATGAGTATCTGATACTGTTGTTTTCTAAGTGCAAAAGTACGGAAATAAAACGACAATACGTCCGTTTCGGCTCGTTATTAGCAACTGTTAATACATTTGGAATGGCCAAGATTGTGCATTGCCAGCGCGTCTTTCCGCCATCCGTTTTGCGGATGCGGGCAGACAAAATTGGCGTTTTCGTTTGGTGGCTGTGGCGGGTGGAGCGGTGGAGGGATGTTTGCCGGATGGCCGTTTGAGCACGGAACGGATGTCGCGCCCTGTGCTTTCAGAGTATGAAAAGTTATTAATACGGAGTGCATATTGGCTTTTTTGTGCCGCGTTTGGTGGTGGATTCCATTTTAAATATCTATCTTTGCCACCATTAAACTAACCAACTTACTTACAAATATGGGAAAGGAAAGAATCATTTCAGCAGCTATTTTGGCGTTAGGCATCGTTATTGCGGGTGCATTCCTTAAAGGAGGAATCGACAATATCGTTGATCGCGACCGCAAAGTGACCGTGAAAGGACTGGCCGAACGGGAGGTGAAGGCCGACAAGGTGACCTGGCCCATCGTGTCGAAGGAACTTGGCGACAATCTGCCGGAGCTGTACGACCGCATCGCGACCAAGCAACGCACTATCAAGGCGTTCTTGATTCAGAACGGAATAAGCGAGAAAGAAATCAGCATCAACGCGCCTAAGGTGATCGATTTGAACGCCGAGCAATACTCGGAGCAGAACCGCCGCTTCCGCTACAACGTTACATTGGTGATTACGGTGACCTCAAAGAGCGTAGACAAGGTGCGCGGCATCATTGCCAAGCAGGGCGAATTGCTGCGGCAGGGCGTGGCTATCGTGGCCGATGAATACCAGAACCCCGTGGTCTATGAGTATGAGTCGTTCCAGAAGATGAAGCCCAAGATGATGACAGAGGCCATTGAGAACGCGCGAGTTACGGCCGATCAGTTTGCCAAGAACAGCCATTCCACCATCAGCAAGATTCTTACTGCCGGGCAAGGGCAGTTCTCCATTGAGGACCGCGATGCCAATACGCCCTACATTAAGCGCGTGCGGGTGGTCACAACGGTCACTTACGCGCTCAAGGACTAAGTTTCTCAGAGGCTTCTTTCCGGACGTTTTGCAGGCCATCTGCCGCAATGTCATGTAGGCATATTGGCGCGGGCGTTGCGTCATGTGTGCTGTAGTGTATGGAAAACTCTCATCCTTTGCCATGTAATGGATGAGAGTTTTTAATTTGTTGAATATCAAATTGTTATATGGTATAATTCGTTTGATGTCATCAAACGAAAGCTTTCTCATGGGCGTATTTTATATCCCGTTTTCCAAAACGTCACCTTTTGCAAGACGAAACCATACCTTTTGCACGGCAAAAGGTAACGTTTTGCATCGCAAAAGCATACCTCTTGTGTAGCGGCCGATGCCATGCGGTTGTGAGAAAGGAGAAAAGTGGGTGTGTGGCAGAAGCCGCTGCGGAGTGTGTGATGGGCGTTTCTGCTTGTTGGAAGCGTGAAAAAGGGGTAGGAGAGGGGGAGGGTTTGCGCTTTTGTTCAAGGCGTTGTGGCCTGCAAAAACAGCGATATTAGAGTCAGAAGCGGAACTCCTCGCGCCTTGTTCCCCCTGCGGTGAGTGCCTTGATTTGCGGCACAAGGCGTGCGAAATGCTCGGTGGCGGCGTGCCTTGTGAGCGATGCTTGGTCGCGCCATGTCTCGCAAATCATGCCTTCGAGCGGATTGACGCAGCTGAAAAGTACATCGTAGCCCGCGTTTCCCTCCTCTTGGCGCGACTTTTCCACCAGCTCTTGAGCCAGTGCCTCAAATGTTTCCTTTTCAGAAAGGTGGGCGAGGGTGAAGGAACAATTCAGTCTTATCATGTTGTTGCGTTGCTATGGGGTGGCAACGGGTGCTTCCGCGCATGGCGGCGGCCTCGGCGGCGCATCCCCGTAATGTAGTTATTTTCTGGTGTCGGACAGCAGTTTGCGGCTCATGTAGCGCACGGGGAAGTAGACGGCGAGCCATCCCACGGCAACTACGGTGAGCAAAATGGCAGCTATGTCCCACGGGTGTACGCTCACGGGATAGGCATCTACGATGTAGTTACCACTGGAACTGCCCAGCTTCACCAGCCCATATTGCTGCTGAAGCAGGCACAGAAGCAGGCCGATGGCTATGCCGATGATGGCTCCGGCCACGGCTATCATGCGGCCTTCGAGCAGGAAAATGCGGGTGATGGTGCGGTCGCTTGCCCCAAGGGAGCGCAGTGTGGCCACGTCGTTCTTCTTGTCTATGATGAGCATAGACAATGATCCAACGATGTTGAAGCACGCTACGAGCAGTATGAACGTAAGGAACACGTAGGCGAAGAGCTTCTCTATCTGCATCACCTTGAAGTTGTCGGCCTGCTGTTCGTAGCGGTCTTTCACCGAATAGCGGCTTCCCACGATGGCCTTGATTTCGTTTTTGGCCTCGTCAATGTCCACCCCGGGCTTCATCCGAAGCTCCAATGAGGTGATTTCGCCTTGTCTGTCGAATATCCTGCGTGCCAGTGCGATGCTCGTCAGCACGTATTTGCGGTCGTAACGGTTCTGCCGCACTTGGAAGACAACGCCCGGCGAGAGTACGGAATCGGTGGTGAAAGCCTCCGTGGGGTTGCTTATGTCGTATTGTCCCACGCGCTGCGGCGCGTAAAGGTAGAGGTAGTCGGGCCAGTCGGTGCCCGTTCCGAGCGTCTTGGCAAGCCAAATGCCGGGCACGGCGTAGTCGAGATTGGCCTGACTGAGCTTAAACTCGCCGTCGCCGTAGAGGATATTGCGAATGTTGGTGAGCGAATCGAAGTTTGCCTCCACTCCTTTTACCGTCACCATGGCCTGCCTGTCGCGATAAACGGCTAAGGCCTGGTCTTCCACGCACTCCGTTGCCACGGCCACAAAGGGCAACTTCTTGACCTTGGCCAGTGCGGGATCGTCTGCCGGGACGGCCTTCCCGCTCACTGGCTGCACCTTTAGTTGCGGGTCGAACTCGGTAAACAGTGAGGCGATAAGGTCGGAAAAGCCATTGAAACTGCTCATCACCACCACCATAGCCATTGTTGCCACGGCCACGCCGAGTACGGCTATGACGCTGATAAGGTTGATGGCGTGCGTGCTCTTCTTGGAGAACAGGTAGCGTTTGGCGATAAAGAGTGAGACGTTCATTGGGAAGTTGCCGCTCGTTGCTGTGGAAAATGGTGTAGGGATGCTTCCCCTGCGCCTCCATAGGCTTGGGGGTTGCGGGGCGTTAGCTCTTCAGCAGCTCGTCGATATGGTCGATATAGTCGAGTGAGTCGTCAAGGAAGAAGCGCAGCTCGGGGATGATGCGCAGCTGATTGTGCACGCGCCGTCCCAGCTCGAAGCGTATTCCCTTCTCGTTGCTGGCGATGTTGTCGAGCAGTTCCTCTGCTTTCTCCGAGGGGAAGATGCTCAGGTAGGCCGTGCAGATGCTCAGATCGGGGCTTACTTTCACACGTGTCACGCTCACAAGTACGCCGTGCAGCATGCGCGTTTGTCCTTGGAAGATGGTTGCCAGCTCCTTTTGCAGAAGCCGTGCTATGCGGTTTTGTCTTGTCTCTTGCATGGGAATATCTTTTGTTGATGGATATATTGTGACTGCAAAGGTAATCAATCTTGCTGAAATAAAGAAAAGTCGCGGCCTTTAATCACTGCTTCCGTATCAGCGTGAGGCCATCGCGCAGGGGCAGGATGAGTTTTTCCACACGCGGGTCTTGCGCTATGTGGTCGTTGAACTGGCGTATGCCCACCGTCTGCTGGTCTTTGTCGTAGGCCGGGTCAACGATGTGGCCGTCCCAAAGCGTGTTGTCGGCCAGGATGAATCCGCCCTCTCTGACGAGGGGGAACAAGGTCTCGAAGGTGGGAAGGTAGGTTCTCTTGTCGCCATCGATGAATACCATGTCGAACATAATGCCCATCTTGGGTGCCTCCTCTGCGGCATCGCCGATGCGGAAGTCGATGTGGCTGGCCACGGGCGAGCGTTCTATCCAGCCGCGCGTGAATTTTTCCAGTTCATCGTTTATCTCGAAGGTGTGCACCGTGCCTCCGTTGCCCACGGCGGCCAGTCCCTCGGCCATGCAGATGGCACTGTAGCCCGTGAAAGTGCCCACCTCAAGGATGTGGCGGGGGCGTATCATCTCCACCAGCATCTTCAGCAGCCGCCCCTCAATGTGGCCGCTCACCATGCGTCCGTGAAGCGTGCGCAGGTTGGTCTCGCGCCAGAGGCGGTACAGATAGTCGCCCTCGGGGTCGGAATGCTGCGCCACGTATTGTTCCAAATCGTGTGTCATGCTATTCGTTTTTCGAAGTTTCGCTCATGTGGAGCAGGGCTTCCGTGGCGAGTCGGTAAACGTCTGTGCCAAAGCCCTGTATCGTTCCGGCACACGCCGCCCCAATCATGGAGTGGCGGCGAAACTCCTCCCGCGCGGCAACGTTGCTCAGATGCACCTCCACCACGGGCGTTTTGATGGCGCGGATGCAGTCGAGCAGCGCGATGCTCGTGTGCGTATAGGCTGCGGCGTTGAGCACAATGCCGTCGTAGCTGAATCCCACGGCCTGCAATTTGCTCACCAGTTCGCCCTCTATGTTGCTCTGATAGTAGTCGATGGTGGCTTGCGGGTAGCGTTGGCGCAGCTTGGCGAGACAGTTTTCCATGCTCTCCTGCCCGTAGACGGACGGCTCGCGCGTGCCCAGAAGATTGAGGTTGGGGCCGTTGATGATGATGATTTTCATGCTTTGCTTGATGTTCTTATGTGCGTAATGGTGTGTAAAAGTACTGCATTTTCGTGAGACGGGCAAGCATTTGCGCCTATAAAAGTTCTGATACGTTACCTTTCGCCCTGCAAAAGGTAACCTTTTGGGCGGCGAAACGTATGGTTTTGCCTTGCAAAAGGTATGGTTTTGCAAGCGGGTGCGGAGATGCTGGCGCGGGATTGTGCAACGCTCTGAATTCAAGAGGTTTATCTTGATGGTGAGGAAATGGTGGCGTTGGGATGAGATGGGGCGGCGGGCAGGTTGCGGAATGGTGTGCGTGATGGGGCAGATACTTAATGGAAAAGCCGAAATGGATAGCTGTGTAGGCTGCGGCGTGGCGTGCATGATAGACGGGGATTGTCCGTAAGGGCGTGAGCAAGGGACGTCCCGCGCTGTGGTATCAAGTGTGTGGCTGGTGGTGGAGTAGGTTTTATGGGAAGTTTATCCCATTTTGGACGTGGCTCGTATTTAGTGTGTGGCGGTTGAGAGAAGCGGTTGGGATGGGAGTCTTGTCATAGTAGGTGTTGTTAGTGTTTGTCGTATGGCGGTTGGTGGAGTAAGTTTTATGGGAAGTTTTTTCATCATTGGTGAGAATCCGGCAGAGAAATATCCCATGCGCATGGAGGTCTCATGGGAAGTTTTTTCATCGTTAGTGCCGTTTTTGTAGGATGTGTGGCGGATGGGGGAGGAGGTGTCGGGATGAAAAAAGACGGTGGAAAACCACTGTTGGGCTTTCCACCGTCTTGATGTTTATGGTCTGCGGGAGACCGTTTTATGATGTTTCAGAGATTTATTTCTCGGGAAGCATCACCACTTGGATGTGGTTCTTCGTATCGATAAGTTTCTTGAGGAACTCTGACACCTTCTCCGCTGTGAGGCCGCTGACGGCTGCGCGGTATCCGGTGTGCAGGTCAACGCCCGACTCCACGTACTCATCAATGACGTTCATCCAGTAGCTATTGCTCTTCTCCTCTTCATCAATGTTCTTGAGCATATTGGTCTTGATCTTGCTCACCTTGTCGGCATCCACCTGCTTCGTGCAGTCGTTCATGCCCTCGGCCAGTAACTTGATGACCAAGTCTGACTTGTTGGGATCCATCGGAACCTGTGCCACAATCTGTGCCACGCCTCTGTTACCCTTGCGGCCTACGCCTCCATAGGCACCGGCAGAGTAAGCGGCAGAGGCATCCTCACGGATAGACTTCAGATAGACCATCGAGAGCACCTGGCCGGCAGCATCGGCCGTGACCTTGTTGTCGATGCTGTACTCAATGGGCATATGATAGAAGTCGCAAGCCATGGCCTTCGGGGTCTCCGACTTGCGGAGGAATTCGTTCTTGATGGTGCCTTTGGCCACCAGCTCGCTGTCTACCCACTTCTTGGCCTTGCCCTTCGGCAGGCAGCCGATGTACTTCTCGATAAGCGGACGGATAGTGGCTTCATCGAAATTACCGATGAAGTAGTAGGTGAACTGTCCGGCACTGGCGAAGCGCTCCTTCTGTATTTGCAGGATGCGGTCGTAGGAAATCTTGGCCAAATCGCTGTACTCCAGCGGCGTGTAGCGCGGGTTGTGCGAGTAGATGGCGCAGGTGAGCGAGTCGCTGAATGCGGACTCGGGCGACAAGCCCTTGTTCTTCAGGCGCAACTCCATCTGTGCCATGCGCGATTTGTAGGACTCCTCGTCCTTGGCAACGGAGGTGAAGTTGAGGTAGATGAGCTGCATCAGCGTCTCAATGTCCTTGGGCACGGAGAATCCGCTCATGTACTGGTAGTAGTCGGTGAGCGAAATGCTTACGCTTGCCTGCTTTCCGAGGAGGGCTTTCTGCAGCTCGTTGCTGGAGAAGTTGCCCAGTCCGCTCACGGCGATGGCACTGTTGAAGAACTTAAGGTTCGTGTAGTCGGCCTTTCCGTAGAGCCCCTTGCCGCCACGGGCTGTGGCCTGGAATTGAATCTCGTTGTCCTTGAAGTCTGTCTTCTTCAGAATGACGCGTGCGCCGTTGCTGAGTTTCAGCTCCTTATAGCCGAATTGCTTGTTCTCCTTCTCACTTACGATCTTGCCGGCTTTGGGCAATTTGGTCTCGTCCACGAGGGGTTCGTTCTTCACATTGTCCACGTAGGCCTCGATGTTCTCGGTGCGCACGTTGTCAACGGTCTGCTTCATCTGAGCCTCGGTGGGATATGTCTTGCCGTCTTTCTCCTGCTCATAGAGCGTAATCACCAAGTTGGTGTCGGTGTTGGAGATGAGTTGCTTGGCATACTCGTTGATCATGTCAACGCTGATCATCGGGCTTGACACCACCTGGGACAGGATTTGGTACTCTGTCTCTATGCCGGGGATAGGCTCATTGGACAGGAAGTGGTCGCGGTACTCGTCGCCAAACTGGTCGTTCTTCACCTTGTTGCGGTTCTCGTAGGCCGATTCGAGCTGCGAGAGGTACTCCGCCTTCGTTCGGTCGTACTCCGTTGCGGTGAAACCGTGCTGGCGTACGCGCTGTGCCTCGCGGTAGAGCGCGGCGAGAGTTTGTAGTTCTTGGCCTTCCTTGGCCGTACCATTGAGATTGAATGCGTCTTTCGTCTTGGAATAGATGTATTGTCCGTCATAGCCGTAGGCTCCGAGGAACGGGCAGTCGGCCTTTTGCGTCATCTCAGAGAAACGCTGGTTGAGCATCATAGCAATGACAGTCTTGGCGTATTGGTCGATCATGTATGCCACAGAGACCTTGTCTGAGTCGGGGGTAGCCTCATGCTTCATGGCGATGGAGACGCTGCTCATCTGCAACTCCTTGTCTTTGTCGAACACATAGATGGCCTGATCGTTGTCGGGAACGGGCACATCGACCACCTGCGCTGCGTTGGCGGGCACGGTAGCGTCTTTCCAGAGCTGCTTGATTTGTGCTTCCATGTAGTCAACATCAACGTTACCCACGATGATGATGGCCTGGTTGTCGGTGCGATACCACTTGTGGTAGTAGTCGCGCAGCTCTTTGTACTTGAAGTTGTCGATGACCGACATCAGTCCGATGGGCAAACGCTCACCATACTTGGTGCCCGGGTAGAGCTTGGGGAGCGTGCGCTCGAATATTCGCATGGAGGCCGACGTGCGCATCTGCCACTCCTGGTGAATCACACCGCGCTCCTGGTCGATTTCTTTGTCTTCCAAAGTCAGTCCGTTGCTCCAGTCCTTGAGGATGAGGAGGCAGGAGTCGAGTGCCGTCTGACGCTTGGTGGGCACGTTGCAGATGCGGTATACCGTCTGGTCAATGCCCGTATAGGCGTTCAGATCGCTTCCGAACTCCACGCCGATGGAGCGTGTGTAGTCGAGAAGCGTGCTGTCGGGGAAGTGTTCGGAGCCGTTGAAGGCCATGTGCTCCAAGAAGTGAGCCAGACCGCGCTGCGGTTCTTCCTCCTGAATGGAGCCTACTCTCTGGGCAATGTAGAAGTTGGCCACGTTCTCGGGCCAGTTGTTGTGGCGGATGTAATACGTCAGTCCGTTGTCCAGCTTACCAATCCGCACGTTCGGATCGATAGGGATGTTAGGCATCTGCTGTGCAGAGGCCATGCCGGCGACGAATGCAAAAGCTGCCACAAGGAAGTGTTTCAGTTTCATACTCGCTTTATTTGTTAATAATATTAGAATTTTCTCAAAGCGCAAAGTTACGTATTTTGTTTGATGGCGCAAAGGATGCATTTCTTTTTTTGTAAAAAATAACGGTAATGTTGTCTAAACGGCTAATTCAAAGTGCGTTTTCTTGCCTTTTCAGTATCCATTTCGGCGTTGCAAAATCTTGTTTATCCGTGTTCCGATGAGCCACAGAATGGCCACGAGGGCATAGCTTAGCGCGGTTTGCAGGGCCGTAGGGTGGAGGTTTTCCACTGTGGAGTGCGGCAGGGTCACCACCCATTGCAGCCCGTTGTTCATCAGCTGCGCCACTATCCCGGCCGCTTTGGCTATCCACACCTGCGCTGCGGGCAGGGGAGAGGTGAGGGCAAGCGCCACGGCCATGTAGAGAATGAGCGTGGTGCAGGGCACGGCTATGAGGTTGGTGAGGAGGAAATAGCAGGAGAAGCGTCCGAACACGTGCGCCACAAGGGGTGCCGTGCCCAGCTGTGCGGCCACCGTGATGGCCACGAAGTTCCATGCCCACGCCAAAATACGGCTTCGTTCGCGCCATTTTCTCGGCAGAAGCCGCAGCAGCATGGGCAGAAAGAGCTGTATGGAGAGCACGGCGAGCACCGACAGCTGAAAGGCCGCATCGTGGATGAGCAGTGGCCGGGCCACGAGCATGATGATGATGGTGGCCATGAGCGCGTTCACCGGCTGTGGGTCGCGGTGTGGAAGCGCGGCAATGGCATAGATGGAAATCATTGTAGCCGAACGCGTTACCGATGGCGAAAGCCCTGTGAGGAAGGCAAACGCCCACACTGCTCCCAAGGCAAGGAGCGATGGCAGCCACCTCTTGCGCCTTCGGCCTGCCCCCAGCAGCGAGAACACACCGTAGAGAATGCCGAGATGCAGCCCGGAGAGTGCCAGCACGTGTGCCGCCCCCGAGCGCGAGTAGTCGTCTTTGAGCGTTTTGGAAATCAGCGACTTGTCGCCCGTGGTCATGGCCGCCACCACGGCAGCCCCGTCGCCCTCCATTCCCAGCTGGCGGTAGTGGTGCAGGACGCGCTGGCGCAACTTGCGCGCCTTGACAACGGCTTTCTCCCACAGTCCAAGCTCATGTGTGGCCACGCGGGCTTTCTGCCAGTCGGCGGGCAGGATGAAGGTTTCGGCCTTGTAGCCGTGCAGCAAGAGCCACCGCGCGTAGTCGAAATCGGAGTCGGCAAAGTTGGACGGTTCTTCCAGATATGATGCGGCGCGGATGCCATCGCCCGTATGGAGCCGCAAGTGGCGGTTGTCTGTCGTGTCGCACAACAGTGAGGCCTTGGCCATGATGGGCTTGCCGCCCGTGAGGATGGCGATGTCGAAGCGCACCACCTTTCCCCTTCTCTCCGGTTCGCTCGTCAGTATGCCCTCATATTTCACTTTCTCCTTGGGCAAACTGATGCGGAGGCGTTTCTCTGCCTGTGCCGAGAGAAACGCGCCCAAGGCCAGCGCGCCCCAAAGGATGAGCACCGTGGCCGTCTTTTCGCGCTTGATGGTTAGCGGCAGCAGCGCGATGGCCGCCAGCAGCATGGCCAGCCATGCCCACTGCGGCACGCCCGGCCATCCGCCCAAGGCTGTTCCGGCGGCAAGCATTGCGGCCGGGAGAAGCAGCGGAGCATGGTTGAGGAGATGGCGCATGAGAGATGGTGTGGCGAAAGGTATGGTTTTGACTTGCGAAAGGTATGGTTTCGGGCGGTAAAAGGTATGGTTTTGGAGGGCAAAAGGTGTGATTTTGCAAAGCGGGTGATAAGGTGCTGTTGTTCAGTGGGTTATATATCACCCTTTGGCGGTGCTTCTTCGCCGTGCTCCCTGGCCCATTTGATGTTGCGCGGGTGGTGCAGAAGAATCTCTTGCCTTATTGTTGTGGTGTCGATGTGTGTGTAAATCTCTGTGGTAGTGATTTTCTCGTGTCCCAGCATGGCTTGTATGGCGCGCAGGTCTGCGCCCCCTTCCAGCAGGGCGGTGGCGAAACTGTGGCGCAAGGTGTGTGGCGATATGGTCTTCTTGATGCCCGCGCGGAGCGCGTACTGCTTCACCATGATGAGCACCATCGTGCGTGTGAGGTGGTGTCCGCGCCGGTTCAGAAACACGTAGTCTTGCTCGCCGGGCTTTATGGTCATGGCCTCGCGGTCGGCAAACCAGCTGCGCAGCTCGTCGATGGCGCGTGGCGAGATGGGCACGAGCCGCTCCTTGCTGCCCTTGCCCATGATGCGGATGTACTGTTCGTCGAGAAAAAGGTCTTGGAATTTCAGGTTTGTCAGCTCCGACACGCGCAGTCCGCAGGAGAAGAGCACCTCAATGATGGCCTTGTTGCGCTGTCCCTCCCACTTCTGCAAGTCTATGGCGGCTTCCAGCATGTCTACCTCGGCTGTGGAGAGCACCTCTGGCAGGTGGTTGGGAATCTTCGGCGAGTCCAGCAGTTCGGTGGGGTCGTCCTGCAAGTATCCGTCAAGCACCAGCCAGCGGTAGAACTGGCGCACGCCGCTGAGTATGCGGGCGAGTGAGCGCGCGCCGATTCCGAGGTCGGCAATGGATGCCGCGAAGTGGTCAAGATGCTCAAGGCGCACGTCAAGCACATCGATGTTGTCTTGCGCTATGTAGCATCGCAGCTTGTCAAGGTCGCGCATATAGGCATCGATGGTGTTGGGCGAGAAGCCCTTTTCCAATTTTAGGTAGCGGCGGTAGCGCGCGGTCATGCCGCCGTCCCTTTCTTTTTGGGTCACCTTGTCAGCACTTTTCGGGTGCTTCCGTCGCTCATTCTGATGATGGTAAGTCCCTTCTTATTGGCTGCGACGCGCTGTCCTGCGGTGTTGTATCGGGCTGTCTCTGTGGCGTTTGCAGTGTTCTTGTTGGGGCGGGTCAGTCCTGTTGCGCCGCCATCATCGGCTTTTGCGGTGAGTTTGGTCTTTGCCGCGTTGGCAATTTGTCCGTCTGCGTCAATGAGCAGGGCCACCAACTCCACGTTGTTTATCTCTCGCACGGATTTGGGAAGGGTGATGGTGTAGTCGTGGGTGAGCGGTGTGAGGGCGGGAATGTTGGCCGGGATACTGCCCTCAATGCCGTTGAAGGGGCCGAAGAAGCCGCGCGCCACGTCCTGATAGTACATATCCTTGGCCGGAATCGTGCTGGGCATGTTCTCATAGCCGCCCATGTCGGTGTCGCTGTCGGCGTATCCGTTGTACTGGTTGTAGCTGGGTATGGTGTCGTGAACGTTGTTTTCTATCAGCACATAGGAGAGCTTGTAGCCCGCATCGTTGGCCGCCGAGGCAAAATAGGTGGTCGTGGTGATGCTCACGGTGCTTGAGTCGGCCTCAAGCTGTGCCTCCACGCCCACTCCCACGCTCACTTTGGCGTTGCGCAGGGCGGCGTTGGCATAGACAGAGCCGTTCTTTGGGTCGCACTTGAAGCTGGGGTTGCGGTTGAAAATGCACTTGGGGAATCCGCCGGGGTTGAGGGATGCGTATTCCTCATCGTAGGCTTTGTCGCGCATGGGGTCGGCGTAGCCGTGGTGAACGGCTATGCCTATGAAGCTGTCGCCATGCTTTTCCTTGAGCGTCTCCATCATCACGATGCCCCGGATGCACCATTGGCATGATGTGTATGTGCCTTCCTCGCACACAACACGTTGCTTGAAGTTGCGCACGTCATCGGGCAATGCATCGCCGGAAGCGCGGTCTTGCGCACAGGCGGGGAGGGTCAGCGCGCTGCCGAGGAACGTAACGAGGCCGAGAAGGGCGGCCGAAAGAAGTCGCTGGTGGAGAGTTCTTGTCATGGGAGTGTGGGTTTTGATGAAAGGAGGGTGAGGTTGAGGGGTACGTTGGTTTATTGCTTGTCTTGCGGGCGAGCTTACGAAGTTAGGCACGGGCAAGGTTTAAGAGGTGCGTTGGTTTATTGCTTGTCGGGCACTTTCTTGGGGGTTGGGTGACGGGGCGTGAGGAATGGGGTGGCGGGGGGGGGCGTATCGCCTGGCTATTTGGCCACCACCTCTTCCACTCGGCTGAGTATGCGCTCGGGATTGATGCGCTCCATGCAGGCGAAGTCGCCCCGATGGCAGGGCTTGTTGCCATAGACGCTGCACGGACGGCACGCCAAGTCGTCCTCTTGAATGGCGTTTTGTGGTGGCTGACCCCATCCCATGAAGCCCGCGTAGGGATGCGTGGCACCCCAAACGCTCACTACGGGCGTGCCCACCGCGCTTGCCAAGTGCATATTGGCACTGTCCATGCTCACCATGGCATCGAGATGACTCATCAGAACCAGCTCCTCGTCCATGGAATGGAGCAGCGTGCCCACGCATTGGGTCTTCGGATAGGGCCCAGCCCATTCCGTGAGGATGGCTTTCTCTTTGCCTCCGCCGCCGAAGAGGAAGAAACGCCACGACGGGTGGCGCGTGTTGAGCAACTGGAGCAGCTTCTGCATCTGCTCCTTGGGGTAGACTTTGCCACTGTGTGCGGCAAAGGGCGCGATGCCCACCCACACTTCCTTGGCTCCCTTGTTGCCTATGACAGGCGTGAGGGGGGCGAGGTTGCCACCCTCTTTGGGGAAGATGGAGGTGAAAGACGGCTTGATGGGATAGCCCAGACGGGCGAGCACGTCGGCGTAGTTGTCGAACGAGGTGGGCTGCTGGACGAACTGCTTGCCCTCCTTGGCACACAGAAGCCGCTTGCCACGCCGATGTTTGTCGATGTGGGCGGTCTTGAATCCTTCCAAGGAGAAGCGATGGCGCAGGTATTTCGTGCGAAGCACATCGTGCAAGTCGGCCACGGCCGTGGGGTGTTTGGCCACCAAACGGCGGTAGAGGGTGTTGAGTCCGCGCACGCCCTTGTACTCTTTGCCCACATCGGCCGACATAAACTCAACGTTGGGGGCTATGTTGCGGAACAAGGGGGCAGCCACGGGCTTGCTCACCACCGATATGCGCAGCTTGGGATACTGCGCAGCCAGCGAGGCGACTATGGGCACGGTCATGGCCACGTCGCCTAACGCCGAGAAGCGGATGATGAGTATGTGCTCTGCTTTCACGCCTTGTTCTGGTATAGTACAGGGTTGGTGGTCGGGTCATTGTACATCTTCATCTGTCGGTAGACCTTCATGTACTTTCTGCCCGACTGGATGTCGTCCAGCAGTTGGTCGATGGCCTTCGAGAGGTCCACTTGCTGCTCCAGGAGCACGGCGAGCTTGTTGCGGCATTTCTCCACGTGGTCGGCCGTAGCGTCGGTGCGCTCTGCCTGCTCGCGCATATGGTAAATCTTCAGCGCAAGAATGCTGAGCCTGTCGATAGCCCATGCGGGGCTTTCGGTGTTGAGCGTGGCATCGGGGAGCACCTTCACATCGCAGTAGAGCTGACGGAAGTAGGAGTCGATCTGTTCCACGAGGTCCGTGCGGTCTTGGTTGCTGCGGTCAATGCGCCGCTTCAGGCTCATGCCGTCTACGGGATTGATGTGCGGATCGCGTATCAAATCCTCAAAATGCCACTGTACCGTGTCAATCCAACACTTCAAGTAGAGGCGGTTCTCAATGGAGTCGCGCTCGTAGGGGTTGTGAATAGGCGTGTCCACGTTGTCGGTGACGTGATAATCGCGGATGGCCTGGTTGAAAATCTCGTTGCAATGCGCTGTAAAAGACATTTCAATTGTTTTTAGTTTATTCTGCAAAAGTAAGGTAAAATCCCGTAAGTACAAAATTTATTGCCGACTTTTTGCTTTCCGTTGCTGCCGTGCGGGGGTTTCATTGTGTTGTGGAGGGCAGCTTGGAGTGTGCCGGATGGCGTGTGAAGTGGTTGCCTGTGGTGGCCGGGCGCGGCTTTGTCGCTGCAGGAGGATGGCTTTGTAGTTGTCGCTGGATGACGTGTGGCACCGGGCAACCCTATATATGGGAGCACGCGGGGGCACGCTGTCTGCCGCAGCGCGTAACGTGTTGGAAAAGAAAAGGTTAGGTAGTGGTGGTATTTTTAAATTAAAAATCTCGGGTTTTTAATTTATTTTTCTCCAATTTTTAATTTAAAAATGTTCGCAAAAGGTTACCTTTTGCATTCCCATACCTCAGCCGCCGTATTATGCCAGCCGAGGTATGGGCAAGTGGGTGATTAGTTGTCGATGCGCACAAAGCGGTAACTGGTTTTCATTCCCGCGTTGCTTTGCAGTATGAGCGTGTTGTTGTCGAGGTGCGTCACCTGCAGCGTGCCATCATCGGTGATGAGGAAATTGAAGTCGCGGCTCGTGGTGTGGAGTTGTCCATCGGCGTAGGTGAACTTGTATTCGCCCATATCCTCCCAGCCGTATCGGCCGTATTCCTCGCACTCCATTTCCAGATAGCCGCTTCCGATGTGGTCTATCTCTATTCGCTTGTCTCCCATTGTGGGATTATAGATGTCGTACACTCTGTTCACGCGGTCGGCCGTATAGTCGTGGAGCGCGTATTTTCCCTCCATTCGCAGGATGGTCTCGTCGGGATTCTCTTGATTGTCATCGTCATTGCATGACACGAAGAGCAGCGGAAGCAGCATGCTCAAGAAAATTAAAGTTCTTCTCATAGTTTTGATAGTTGTTTGTTAGTTAATGAAATATTGTTGTTGATGTGCGTTAGGCATACTCCGTGCTTGACGGGTGGGGCTATGCGTGCGCCTCGGAAGGGTAGCCCATGGGTGGCAAATGATGTTTTCCCGTTGTTTTTTATGGGTTTCGTGCGGGGGCTTCATCTCCCATTCTATGGGATTTTTCTTCTTATTTCTATGTGCAAAAATAGAAATATTATTTGGTTCTGTAATCCAGATGGTGTTTTTTTTTGTTATTTTGCGTGCAAAGGTTTGCGTGGTTTGCAAAATGAAAGCAGTCCCTGCCCAAGCAGAAGCAGGACAGGGACTGACTGATAACAAAATGTTATGCTGCCTTGTGGCAGTGGTTCTTACTTGGCCAAACGCTCCTCAAGGTGCTTGCGGATGGTCTGGATGAAGGTGAGCGAGTTGACAGCCGTAGCCTCTACGCCCTCCATGAGGTTCACGAGGTCCTTGGTCACTACGCCGCTGTTCATCGTGTCGAAGCAAGCTCCCTCGAGCTGGTCGCCGAAGTTGGCAAGCTCCTTGATGCCGTCCATCTCACCGCGCTTGCGCAGTGCGCCGCTCCATGCGAAGATGGTGGCGATGGGGTTGGTGGAGGTCTCCTCGCCGTTGAGGTACTTGTAGTAGTGGCGGGTCACGGTGCCGTGAGCAGCCTCATACTCGTACTTGCCATCGGGAGAAACGAGCACGCTCGTCATCATGGCCAGTGAGCCGAATGCGGTGGAAACCATGTCGCTCATCACGTCGCCATCGTAGTTCTTGCAAGCCCAGATGAATCCGCCCTTGCTGCGCACCACGCGTGCCACGGCGTCATCGATGAGGGTGTAGAAGTACTCCAAGCCGCGCTTCTCGAACTCCTCTTTGTAGTTCTCCTCGTACACCTCGTTGAAGATGATGCGGAACTGTGCGTCATACTTCTTGGAGATGGTGTCCTTGGTGGCGAACCACAAGTCCTGGTTCACGTCCAGAGCATACTTGAAGCAGCTGTGGGCGAAGGAACGGATAGACTTGTCGGTGTTGTGCATGCCCTGGATTACGCCCGGTCCATCGAACTCGTGGATGAGCACCTCCTGCTTCTCGCCGCTCTTGCCCTCGAACACGAGCTTGGCCGTTCCGGCCTCCGGGCAGCGAATCTCAACGCCTTTGTAGACATCGCCGTAAGCGTGACGGGCGATGGTGATGGGCTTCTCCCAGCTGCGCACTTGCGGATGGATGGAGGGAAGCTGGATGGGAGCGCGGAACACGGTGCCATCGAGGATGGAGCGGATGGTGCCGTTGGGGCTCTTCCACATCTTGTGGAGCTTGTACTCGTCCATGCGCTGGTGGTTGGGGGTGATGGTGGCGCACTTCACGGCCACGCCATACTTCTTGTTGGCCTCGGCAGCGTCGATGGTCACTTGGTCGTTTGTCTGGTCGCGGTAGGGAAGTCCGAGGTCGTAGTACTCGCTCTTCAGGTCAACGAACGGCAGAATCAGCTCGTCCTTGATCATCTTCCACAAAATTCTGGTCATCTCATCACCGTCCATCTCGACGATGGGGGTGGTCATCTGAATTTTCTCCATTGTTTCGTTTGGTATTCTTTTGATTAGTTATGATTGTTCTTTGTTTGAACTTTCCGGCTTGGCTTGCCCTGTGGCGGCGGAGCATCGGCGGGCTTTGTGGCTCGCCGTGTGCTCCGTTGCCGCAGAGTGTGCGTGTCGGAATTAGTCCTTTTGTCTTTCTCTGTAATAGTTGATGAGGCAGCCATCGGCGAGGATGTCGCGCTCATCGGCCGTGAGGTTCTGGAACAGCAGGTGGATGGGCTTCACACCGTCCTTGGTGATTACCTGTGCATCGATTTCCTCCTTGCCCTCAAGGATGGCCTCGCGGATGCCGGGCACGAACACCATGTCGCCCACCTCGTAGTCGAACGGCGTTTCCTTGGCAATTGTGAACGGCACGATACCCCAGTTGATGCAGTTGCTGCGGTAACGCTTCGTGGCGTACTCGTAGCAGATGTTGGCATCGCCGCCGAGCACCTTTTGGCAGGAAGCGGCCTGCTCGCGGGCAGAGCCATCGCCGGGCTTGTTGGCGAAGACGCAAGAGCCGAACGAAGTCTCCTCAACGCTGGCACCCACTTGCTTGAGCGCATCGAGTACGTGCTGCGGTGCCTTGCCGGCGCGGCGCTCGCGGTCCATCTCCTGGATGGCCTTGCTGCGGTCTACGTACTCAGGCACGCGGCGCGAGAGGGCGAACTCGGAGAGGCGGAGCGGGTTGGAGCGGTAGCTCGAAGTCTCGCCAGAGGGAATCAGCTCATCGGTGGTGGTCACAGGGTCGTGGATGACGGCGGCCAGCTGAACGAGCATGTTCTTCTGCATGGGGTACATCTCGGGCCAGTCCTTGATGTTCGGGCCGTAGCAGAGCGGCTGGTCGGCATCGGCCTTGTCGTAGCCGTTGTAGACGCGGTGCTGATAAATCTTATCATCGAAGGCGTAGCCTTGGTAGTCTACATCGTAGTCGATGTCGGTGGCAGCCGTAATCACACCGCCGTTGGCAGCAGATGCGGCGATGGAGCGTGCGTCCATCAGGGCGACCATGGAAATCTGACCCTGTCCGGGCTTCGAACCCTCGCGGTTGGGGAAGTTACGTGTGGTGTGGCGGATGCTGAGTCCGTTGTTGGAAGGCACATCGCCTGCGCCGAAGCACGGACCGCAGAATGCGGGCTTGATAACCACACCGGCCTCCATGAGGTCGCTGGTTACGCCGGCACGGTTGGCGGCGATATAGACGGGAGAGGACTGCGGATAGGCGGAGCAGGTGAAGTAGTCATTGCCCACCGAGTGGCCGCGCAGGATGGCAGCGGCCTCGCAGAGGTTCTCGTAGGTACCACCGGAGCAGCCGGCGATGATGCCTTGGTCGGCATACACCTTGCCATCGCGAATCTTGCTTACCAAGTCGGGGTGTACCTTGTCGCCGAAACGACGCTTCGTGTCTTCCTCCACGCGGCGCAGTACGCCCTCGGGGTCGGCCTGAAGCTCGTGGATGGTGACAGCGTTGGAGGGGTGATAAGGCAGGGCAATCATGGCCTCCTGCTTGGAGAGGTCTATGCGCACCATGCTGTCGTAGTAGGCAACGTGACCCGGACGAAGCTCCTTGTAGCACTCCGGACGGCGGTGCTGCTCATAGTGCTCGCGCACTTTCTCGTCTGTAACCCAGATGGAGCTGAGGCAAGTGGTCTCGGTGGTCATCACGTCGATGCCGTTACGGAAGTCAACAGAGAGGTTCTCCACGCCGGGGCCGGCAAACTCGAGCACCTTGTTCTTTACGAAACCGCTCTCGAAGACAGCCTTGACCAAAGAGATGGCCACGTCGTGCGGGCCGATACCGCGGCGGGGCTTGCCCTCAAGCCATACGAGTACCACCTCGGGTGCCTTGATGTCCCATGTGTTGCGGAGGAGCTGCTTCACCAGCTCACCGCCGCCCTCGCCAACACCCATGTTGCCGAGTGAGCCGTAGCGGGTGTGGGAGTCAGAGCCAAGAATCATGTTGCCGCACTGCACCATCTCCTCGCGGGCGAACTGGTGGATGACGGCCTGATTGGCGGGAACATAGATGCCGCCGTATTTCTTTGCCGCCGAGAGGCCGAACACGTGGTCGTCCTCATTGATGGTTCCGCCAACGGCGCACAGAGAGTTGTGGCAGTTGGTCATGGCATAGGGCAGGGGGAACTTCTTCAACCCGCTGGCTCGTGCCGTCTGGATGATTCCAACATAGGTGATGTCGTGCGACATCATTGCGTCAAAGCGGATGTGCATCTCCTTGCCTTTGCCGCCGTTAACGTCGTGCGCGCGCAAAATGCCATAGGTAATGGTGTTCTCGCGGGCCTCGTCAGGCGAGGGCATACCGGTCGTGTCGGTGGCAATTTGATTGCCATCGAGCAGATACACTCCATGTTTGATCAGTTCAATCATGATGATAATGACTTTTTATTTGATGAATAGAATTATTGATTATCTGGTTTTTATTTGAGAATCGCGTTGATGAGAATCGTGAGCGACAGCATATCGGCGCATCCGCCAGGCGAGATGTTGTGGCGGATGAACTCCGCATCGGCATCGCGCAGGGCGGAAACGGAGAAACGCTCCAGCAGCATTCCGCTGGAATGGCGCACCAATTCGGCTGTTTCGGCATCAGTGCGGTGATAGACGTTGGTGTCTTGGAGCATCGACATGATTTTGAGCAGCGTCTTGTGGTGGCGGTGGCGGTCATCGCGTAGCCTCCGGTAGAATGGTCCCCATGTCTCAAACAAGTCGGGGTATCCTTCTATGGCGTTCTCTCTTGCTCCTTTCACGTGGTCTTTGGCTTTCACCTCCGCGCCGTGCGTTCCCTTTGCCGGCTCAAATCCGGAGGCGATGCGGGAGATGAGCTGTTGCAAACTCTCCCGTGTGACTATCCAGCCTTCATGGCTGTAAATCCACATGGCTGCTGCCACGGTGATTCCGAGGGCGAAGAGCGCGCCCTTATGTGTGTTGACACCGTGCGTTGTCTCCAGCATAGCCTTCTCTGCCTCGATGCCAATGCGCTGAATATCGGCTGTGGCGAGCTTGTCGGAGTTCATTCCTAATTGTGCGAGCCGCACGAAGTAGGGTCGCAGGGCGTTGATGCTGCGCTGCATGAGGATGTAGTCCATGTCGCTGTGTGCCCCGTTGTTGTCCTTGTCCACAAGGCCGGGCTTCGGCGTGGTGTCGAGTTCCTGCTGCAAGGCATCAACGGCAAATTTGGCAAGCACGAATGGTTGTGTTGTGGGGGGCACCAGCTGCATGGCTGCGTGCATCTTGTTGGACTCGATGAAGGAGCGGGTGCGCGATGCGCTGATAGGCTCACCATCGAATTGCTTGCGTTCCAGCTGCCGCACCTCGATACCGTGGGCTGGCAGTTGTTCCGCCATCATCTCATTATAGCGGCGCGTAAGGGGGTCGATAGGCTCTGTGCCCACAAATCGAACCGTGGCGCCAAGGGCGGGGGCGATGTAGCGGGCGAATATCTGGAGATCCAGTTCTATTTGGTTCTCCGAAGCCTTGTCGAGCTGTTTAAGGAAATAAGTGGGGAAAGTGGCCTGCGAGATGGCGTAGTCGCTGCCCTCGCATACGGTGACGTTCTTGATGTCGGCTGTGCCGAGACAAATCATCTCGCGCCGTTCCTCATAGGTGAACTTGCCGTTGCCCTCTTTCAGCGGTATAATATAAAGGTTGTCCACCTGCTTTGCCGCCTCTTCTATCAGATAGTGGTGGCCGCGTGTGAACGGGTTGCAGTTCATGACGATAACGCCAGACTTGCCTGGTTTGCGCAGTTTTTCCAAACTGTGAAGATAATCATGTAGGGGAACGAGGCTGTTCTCCATGAAGACCACACTGTCGGTTTCGGCCACCAGTTCGAAGGCAAGGCTTTCGAAGATGGTCTTGTTGCATGGCTTGGTGAACACTTTCACCGTGGGATAGCCGCGGCGCTGCACGATAACCATTAGGTGCGACACCAGACGGTTGGCCAAGTGCTCGTCTTCCATTCCCTCCTTGACAGCGATGCAGCGGATGGCGTCTTTCAGCAGTCCGCCCGCGCCGAGAATCTCGTCGCCGCCATAGGGGTAAATCGCCTCGTAGTAATCTACCTTGTCGAGGCGAAGCGTACGTTCTCCGAGGAACTGCTCTATCTTACGTCGTGCGGGCGCATAGCCAATGGGCACTTCTCTTATCTCGTAGTCGGCGTACATAAGCGTTAGTTTTGGGAATTAAAGTCGTTGACCATCTCGGTGATGTGCTGTTGGATCTCCTCCTGCGTGTGGGTGTGGTTGCGCATGCACCAGCGTGCTTCGTTGCCGCATATCAGACAGCGGCGCGCGCTCAGCCCCACTTCGGTGCGGGAGATGGGCGTGGCGTCCGGGCGCAACACATCGATGTCGAACAGTCTGCCCAGCGGGTGTGCCTCCTCAATGCCGCACATCATTCGCTTGATGGCCAGGGCATCTCCGCCCGTGACCCAATATCCCTCAAATCCTGTTGGCGTTTTGTTGATGCGCGTCATCAGCACCTTTCGTCCAAGGAAAGCGTTGATGGCTGCCTCTCCGGCGTGGCCAATGACGATGGCGCGCTCATCGAGCTTGACGCTTCCAGGCATAACCACCGTAAGCACAACGAGCACTTTGCCCGGAAATGTTTCCAGCAAGTGCTTCTCGGTCTCCCAGCGTGCGTCGCGGCTTTTCAGAAGCTGTTCAAGCGTTATCTCCATCTTTCGTCAACAGAAGCGTTTGATAGCACAAGAGAGGACAGGGCTTGATGAAGCCCCGTTGAGGCACTCATGCAATTCCTGTCTTCTCCTGGCTTTTATAATATTAATAAGGATTAGTCCTTGATGTTCTTAATGACATCCATTACCTCTCCATTGCGGTTCATCACCACGCCTACCACCTTGTCGCCGAAGGGAAGCTCTGCCGGCGTGCCGATGGCTTTCAGTGCGCGGTCGCGCAGGCTCTCCAAGGTCACGAGCTTGATGCCAGCGGCCTGCAACTGCTCTGCAAGGTCGGTGCGGCGAGGATTGACGGCCACGCCATACTCCGTCACAACCACATCGACTGTGGCACCCGGAGTGATGAGGGTGGTCACCTCGTCCACAACGCAGGGGATGCGGCCACGCAGCAACGGGCAAACAACGATGCTCATGGAAGACTCGGCTGCGGTGTCGGGGTGTCCGCCGATGGCGCCACGGATGATACCGTCGCTACCTACGAGCACATTGACATTGAAGTTGACATCCACCTCCAGTGCGGAGAGAATCACGATGTCGAGGAACTTCGTGGCTGCGCCCGGCTCATCGGCCGATGCATACTCGTTGGCCGAAACCTCCTTGTGCTTCGGATCGTTCTTCAGGCTCTCTGCGGCCACCTTGTCGAACGACTGTACGTCAATCAGGTGCTCAATGAGACCCTCCTCATGCAGCTTCACCATGTGTGAGGTGATTCCGCCGAGAGCGAAAGAAGCCTTGATGTTCTGGTCTATCATGCTTTGGCGCAGGTATTTCACCACGGCCAGCGATGCGCCGCCAGAGCCAGTCTGGATGGAGAAGCCGTCCTTGAAGTATCCGCTGTTGACGATGACCTTGCAGGCCGACTTGGCCAGCAGGATGTCGCGCGGGTTCTTGGTGTCGCGGATGGCGCCGGAGGCAATCTTCGAGGAGTCGCCCACAGAGTCTACCACCACCACAAAGTCTACATCGTGCTCCGAGATGGAGGTCGGCGTATTCGGGTACACCACGAGGTCATCGGTCAGAATCACCGTCTTGTCGGCATAGCGTGCATCGGGCATGGCGTAGCCCAGCGAGCCGCAGATGCTCTTGGCGTTCTCCGAGCGGGAATAGCCGCAGGCGTTGCCCATCTTGTCGCAGGAAGATGCGCCGAGGAAAGCCACGTCGATGTGGATGTCGCCGTTGGCCACCGCGCTGCCGCGTCCGCCGTGAGAGCGGAACACTACCGGCTCTTCAAGGATGCCGTGAGAGATGGCCTGTGCCAGGTCGCCGCGCATACCAGAGGTGGAAATCTTCGTCACCACGCCATTCTTGATGTGCTCAATGAGGGGCTTGTGTACGTCGTTAAGGCTCGATGCGGCAATGTGGATGTTCTTGATGCCCATCTCGGCAATCTTGTCCATCACCATGTTCAGCACCTTGTCGCCGCCACGGAAATGGTGGTGGAAAGATACTGTCATGCCGTCTTTCAGTCCGGAGCGGCGGATAGCCTCTTCCAGCGTCACCACCTTCTTGCTCTCTGCCTGACATTGCTTGCGGGGAGTGGTGATTTTGTGCTCCTCGCTGTGGTATATGTTCTTTTTCAGGTGATCGGCCATCTCGCCGATGAGTGCCTGTCTCTCTTCTAATTTGCTCATGCCAAATCCTCCTTGCTTAATACTCCTGCCGCAATGGCTAAATCAATAGTTCTTTGTGCGCGAATGACAACGGGGCGGTCGATCATTTTGCCGTTCAGGGCGATAACGCCCGAGCCGCGCTTTTCGGCCTCCTTGATTGCGCCTACCACGGCCACGGCCTTGTCGATGGCTTTCTGTGTCGGGGTGAACACCTCGTTCACGATGGCAATCTGGCGCGGGTTGATGATGGATTTTCCGTCGAAGCCCATCTTCTTGATGGTCTCCACCTCCTTGCGGAAGGTCTCCATGTCGTTGAGGTTGGAGTAGACGGTGTCGAGTGCGTCGATGCCGGCAGCGCGTGCGGCCACCACGATGGTCTGGCGTGCGAGCAGCAGCTCAATGCCCTCGGGCGTGCGCTGCGTCTTGAGGTTGGCGCAGTAGTCCTCTGCGCCAAGGGCGATGCCCATCATGCGCTTCGAGGCCGTGGCGATGCTGTAGGCGTTGACCACGCCGAGCGCGCTCTCGATGGCGGCCATGATCTGCGTGCGGCCGAGGCATCCAAGCTCTTTCTCCACTTTCTCAATCTCTGCTTCCACCTCGCGCACCTCATCGGCGGTCTCGGTTTTCGGCATACGGATTACGTCTACGCCGGCCTTCACCATGGCCTCCACGTCCTTCTTGCCGTAGGGCGTGTTGAGCGGGTTGATGCGCACCACCATCTCCGTGTTGCCATAGTCGATGGTTGTCAGTGCGTTGTACACGAGCAAGCGTGCTGTATCTTTCTCTGCCATCGTCACGGAGTCCTCGAGGTCGAGCATTATCGAGTCGGGACCATAGATGAAGGCATCCTGCATCATGCCAGGGTTGTTGCCCGGCACGAACATCATAGTTCTTCTTAATCTCTGCATACTTTCTTTTCGGTTACTTTTTTGTTTAGACTCCCGTTAGTATAGATTTCTAAGGTAAAAGGTTGGAACCGTGTCAGTCCTTCCACACATCTTTGCCGGTGGCTCTCACAGCAGCGGCAGTGACGCGCGCACGAATCGTGCAGTCCAAGGCGCCCTTGTCGGTTGCCTTCACATGAGCTTTCTCAACGCCCATCTGCTCGAGCGTCTCCTTGATAACCTTGCGTATCTGGCCACCGAACTGGTACTCAACCGTACTGTCAAGGTCGATCTGAAGGCTCTCGTCTTCCGAGGGAGTGATCTGAATCAGGATGTCGCCCGACTCCAATGTCCCTGCGAATGCATTCTTTAGTTCCATGTTGTCGTTATTTGGTTTAACTGTTTATTTTCAATTTAGGGGCACACGTACACAAAAAATGCGGACGCATCAGGAATGAATGACCGAGAACAACAACCCATTCTTTGCTTGGGTTTCTGCTGTTACCTTTCATCAATTACCTTACGCTCCCGCGAGTAGTGCATTGTGTGCGGCTCGTTCACAGCCGCTGTGATTTCCTAATCACGGTGCAAATGAACGAAGTTTTTTTCAATTGGCCAAAAGTTTTGCAGTTTTTTTGTGTGAGGAGTGCAAAAGAATCTTAAATCTTTGGCTTTCCGTCCGCTTTGCGGTGTTTTTCCCGCATTGCTTTGGTTGCGTTTGGCCAACCCGTTGTATGTCAGGCGGTTTGCGTTTGGCTTTTCCTTGTTTTCCCAAACCGCTTGTTTGGGCTTCCGAAACCATAGGTTTTGCCTTGTCAAAGGTATGGTTTGGCGGGGCAAAAGGTATGGTTTGGCGCGCGGGGCTTTTCGCGTTTGTTTTGCGGGGCGTTTCTTGGCCTTATGGCGTGGTGCGCCTGCCGTGGTTTGCGCGGCCGTTCCCAGGGTATGTTCAAGGGGCTGCCCGGCTTGCGCTCCGTTGCGTTTGCATGGGCAACCCCTTGGGTTTTGTGGCTGTGGCAGGGTCTTTTCCTTATCTTACCATCATCTTGCGGGTGGTCATGGTGCCATCGGCTTGTACCTCGCGCACGATGTAGATGCCGCGTGAGAGCTGCTGGTCGCTGACGCGCTTGCCATCGATGGTGTACACTTCTGTGTGTACTGGCGTGCCCTGCGGTGCAGTCTTCACGCCGCGCACTTCGGTTACGGCATCGGGCAGGCTTATGCCCTCCACGTTCTCAACGTAGCATCCGCTCACGTTGGTGGCGTAGTAGTTCACTGCCGCCACAATGTTCATGTTCTCATGCACCCACTGCCGCCATGCCTCTTGGAAGTTGATGCCGTTCACCTTGGTGAAGTAGGCGGTGTTGAGTCCCAGTGACACCTCGTAGGTGAAGCTGTTGCCGTCCCACTTGATAGGCTCGCCCCACACGCTGTTGAGTGCCCGCGACACGTGCTGATGGGTGAATGCGCCCTCCGCGCCCACCTGCGAGTGGGCGGCAATGTTGTCCTCGGTCAGCATCACTGTGATGCGGGCGTTGGGCTTGGCTTCCGGCGTGCGCATGCCCTTGACGGTCACCACGAGCGTGGTGTCGTTGTCGCCGTAGCGTGCTTCAAGGCTGGTGATGACGATGGTGGCCGGCTCTTCGAGCATTGACTTGGTGATGGACTCTATCTCCAGCGCGGAGCCGGGGAGGAACACGGGGGTTGTGTTGCCTGGCGTGTAGAGAGCCTCAAACCATGGCTGGCGGCTGAACATCATGGCCGGCGCGTAGGTGCCCCGGTCGTTGTAGAGCGGGGCGTAGTCGTGTACGTAGGTCTCCTTCATCTGTCCGTTTACGATGCTGCGTTGCAGGGTGAGCCAGTCGCTTTGGTACATCTCGTGATGGGCCACTGCGAACACGTTGCCGTCGAGGTCGGGATTTTCCAGCACGGTGTGCAGGTATCCGGCCACGCGCGGACAGTTGGGGCACTGCTCGGTGGTGAACTCCTCGATGAGCACTTTGCGCTTGAAGTTCATCGCCACGCTAAGTTCGTTGTTGGTGGGGTCTATGTCGGTCTCGCCGCCAATGTCGGTAATCTCTACGTTCACGCTGCTCTCTCCGTCCACGCTTCCCTGCTTGGGCTGTATGGTCCAGGCCAGGTCGATGGCCTTGCCGGGCATGATGGTGCTGTCGCGGAACTGCTGTGCGAACACTTGGCCGTTCACGGTGCTGGTCATGGTGACGTTGCTGATGGCGCGGGTGGCCTTGTTGTATATGGTTGCTCCCATGCTCACCTTTCCCGTCTTGATGTCGAGCACGGCTTGCGCGGCGGTCAGTGCGAGGTCGTACTTGGGCAGGTTGTCGCCCGTGATGTTGGCCTCCACGCTCAGGTTGCCCGAGGTGTGCTTGCTGCCCCACTGCGCGTCGCTGCTCTCCTTGTAGGAGAACGAGCCGAACGAGCCTTTGCCCACGGCCGATATGGCCGAGGTGCTGCCGCGCTGCTTCAAGTCGAAGCCTATGTAGATAGGCTCGCCGCTGATGGTGTAGGGAATCTCGAGGTCCACAACGTTCCATCCTTTCTTGATGCGTGGCTCCTCACGCGAGGTGATGTAGCCTTGCGCCAGCGGTTCGCCATAGAGGTTGTCCTTCACCCATACGCGCAGCGTGTCGATGTTGACGCGGGAGCACAAGGCCACACGTATCTGCGAAATCTTGTTGTCTGCGTAGGCCGCGATGGTCTCCTCGCCCAACAGGGCTGCGGCCGATACCCATGTGTTGCCTTTGACGGTCGCAATGCCTTTGTCGGCCATTTCGCCTTTGCAGAGGCCTACGGTGAGAGTGTCGGTCTGTGCCAGTAGTGGCGCGGCCGTCAGAAGAGTGATTAGGGTTAGTAAAATCTTCTTCATAAGTGATAGGTTTTAATGATTGTTGATGTTTCAATGTGTCATAAAAAGAACCTTTTGACGGCGCAAATATAGAGGTTAATTTTGATATAACAAAATGATAGTTCATAAATTTTGTTTTTTACTTCGCAAAATGTTCTTGATTTTGGTGTTTTTCGTTGCGCTTTAAAAATCAGAGTTCTCCTAAATGTTACCTTTTGTTACTTTGGATTGGTCAATATTTCTGCTACTGGTGGTATTTTTCTGTGTTTTAACCAAATTTAGCATATAATTCTATGATTGAAGTTGAAGTTTTGTTTATTTTTGCACAGAATCCAGTCGCGAAGAGGCTGAATTGTCAGTTCAGATTCAATTACTCTATTACCCAATTACAATAACTAATTCTGTTAGCTTATGAAAAGACGAACCCTACTTCAGTCAATTCCTTTATGGATATTGCTGCTTGCGCCCATGCTTCCATCGTGGGCACAGAGTTCAAAGTTGCCGATCCGGGAACGCCGCGTTTTGCGTCCCGGCATCGATGGTGCGGAGGAAACTCAAGACACGCGTCTGCCGCTTGTGGGCGCGAAGCCGCTGCGCAAGGATGGCGGCAAGGTGAGAAAAGCACCGCGCAGTCTCGTAATGCCTAACCAAAAGTCGGGTCGTATGCGCTTGGCATCGGCCGATGGCTTGGAATTTTGGGGCAATGTCATCTATGCCAAGTCGTGGGAGACGATGGGCGAGGATGCCGCGCCGTATTATGTGGGACAGTTCAATGGCTCAGACCCAATCACTTTCCAAAGTCTTTTTGCAGAAGAGGGCCTTGATGCCAATGGCGGCGGTGTGCTCAAGGACGGCATTTTCCGCTATGTGAGCTACGCCAGCCTCTTCGGCGAGGTGATGGGAGCGTACTTTGAGTATGACATGGACACGTGGGAGATGATTCGCAGCGAGGATGTGAGCGACCGCCCCGACCTCTATTGCTTCGATGTGGACACAGATCCAATAACGGGCAAGGTGATGGGATGCGCCTATAACGCCGACTATTCGGGCTTTACGCTCAACAGCATCGACTATTCTTCGCTCACCACGAAGGTGATAGGCAAGCTGGATCGTTACTTCCTGGGCTTTGCCATCAACTCCAAGGGTAGTATTTATGGTATAAGCAGTGCTGGCGACCTGTGCAAAATCAGCCGTACTACTGGTGCGGTGACGGTAGTCGGCCCTACGGGACTGTATCCGAATTACTTGCAGAGTGCGACTTTCGACCGCAAAACCGACAAGCTCTATTGGGCTGCCTCGTTTGAAAGCATGGCTTCGGGACTTTATGAGGTGGACACGCTCACGGCCAAAGCCACGAAAATAGCCGACTTCCCCGATGGCGAGGAGGTGGTGTGCCTCACCGTGGCTGAGATGCTGACCGAGAAAGGTGCTCCGGCCAAGGTGGAGAATCTCTCTGCCACTTTCCCGAAGGGAGGCAAGGAGGGAACGGCAGTCTTTACCGCGCCCACAATGACCTATGGCGGTGATGCGCTTACGGGCACGCTGACGGCCGAAGTGCGCGTGAACAATGGCGAGACCGTCACCAAAACCTGCCAGGCGGGCGAGAAGGTGACCGTGGACATTACGGGTGATAACGGCGAGGCTATTGTCTATGCCGCCGTTTCCAACAGTGCTGGCCGCGGACCGTTGGCCAAGACCACCGTATGGGTGGGCCCCGACAATCCCAAGGCTGTTTCTTCGCTCAAGCTGAAGATAGATGAGAACACAATGAAGGCCACGCTCTCTTGGCGCGCGCCGACACAGGGACAGCACGGGGGCTACGTCAGCGGCCCGAACGTCACCTACAGGGTGGTGCGCTATCCCGGAGCGAAGGCTGTGGCGGTGAACTACAGCGACACGAAGTTTGAGGAGACGCTCGAAAAGGGCAAGCTCACCTCCTATTATTATACGGTAACGCCGTTCTATGAGGGCAAGATGGGACAGCTCTCCACTTCGAACAAGATTCTCATTGGTGATGCTTATCAAGTGCCCTATGAGGAAATGTTCAACACGACCGAGGATTTCGAGGTCTATACCGTTATCGACAACAACAAGGATGGCCGCACTTGGGGCTATTCCGAGACAAGCCAGATGGTGTTCTGCACGTTCAGTTCATCGCAGGCCAATGATGATTGGCTCATCACGCCGGAGATTCGTCTCCAAGGCGGACGCAAGTATAACTTCTCGTTCAGTGCCCGCCGTGGCATGAATGACTACAGCCAGCAGCTCAGCGCATCCTTCGGACAGGGAGTAGATCCGTCTGCCTACAAGGAGATTATCCCGCTCACGGAACTTCCCGACAATCAGTGGCGTAAGCTCAAGGCCACTGTGCTGGTGAATAAGGATGGTGTCTATCATTTTGGTCTCCACGACCAAAGTCCGTTGGACGGTTACCGCACGTACGTTGACAGTATATTCGTCACCGAGGGTCCGCTGGTTACCGCACCCGACACCGTGACCAACTTCCGCGTTGTTCCCGGCGAGGAAGGCATAGGCGAGGCCACAGTCAGCTTCAGCGTTCCTACGCGGGCTATCAATGGACAGGCACTCTCCTCTGTCTCCAAAGTAGAGGTGAGGCGCATTGCTGAGTTTGATGAGCTGGTGCATACGTTCACGGACGTGAAGCTGGGCGAGAGCCTTTCGTTCACCGATGATGGCGCGCTCAATGGATTCAATGTTTATGCCGTTACTGCCTATACTGGCGAAGACAAGGGTGAGACCGCAGAGAAGCGCGTCTATGTGGGCATCGATGTGCCTGGCGTGCCTGTGGACGTAACGGCTAAGGCTGGTGAGAACGATATTACCTTGTCATGGACTGCCCCGGGCAACCTTGGTGCCAATGGTGGATATGTGGAGTCGGATGAGTTGCTTTATAATGTCTACGATCTCGACATCACTTCCTTGGAGTTTGTCCTCAACAAGGGCAACGTCTCTGGCCTGTCGTTCAATCCGCAGGTATCCATGCGCGGAGCGCAGGATCTGAAATACTTCGGAGTGACGGCCGTCTCCGACATTGGCGAGAGCGACTTTGCATTGTCCAACCTCGTCATATCGGGCGCACCCTACACGCTTCCTTTCACGGAGACTTTCCGCAAGGGCAATCTTGATAACGACCTTTGGTGGGTAGACACCGAGTATTTGTTCATGCCTAATTCCTATTATTCGGCAGACGACGTGATAGGATCGGCCGACTGGACACCGACAACCATTGGCGAGGTGGCCGGACTCAACTCTGGAAAGATTTCCCTCAAGGGTGCCACCAACCCCATCCTGCGTTTCTGGCACAACGGAATGCCGGGTCTCAACTATCATTTGCGCCTGCAGGTGGTGACCCCCGACAATGAGATGCGCGAAGTCAAGGACGTGGACTTTAGCAAGCTTGATGGAAACCGCCGCTGGATAGAGGAAGTGGTAGACTTGGGCGACTATGCCGGCTACGACTACATCGTCATCAAGTTCCTTGGCGAGTGCAACGACAAGGAACTGGCACGCCTGAGCTTCGACAAGGTGGAGATTTACGATGTGCTCGACCACAACCTGCGCGCCGTCAGTACGCTGCCCATGCTCACGGGCATGGTGGGCGACCGCATGGAAGCCGGTGTGCGCGTGCGTAACATTGGTGCCTATGAAGAAGAGGCATTCACCATCAATCTGTTCCTCAACGGACGCAAGGTGGCCAGCTGCGAGGGCGGCCCGCTGGAGCCGTTCCGCGATGACACTTATTATATGTATTTCACGCCGAAGATGGAGGACGTTGGACAAGCTGTCCTATATGCCACGGTAGAACCTATGGTTTCGGACGATGATATGTCCGATAACACAACGCAAAAGGTAACCATTAATGTCAAGGAGCCGGAACTGCCCACAGTCAATGACTTAGCAGCCAGCCACAGCAACGGCCGCATCGGCCTTACATGGACTCGTCCGGCCAACACTTCGCGGGTGATAACCGAGGACTTTGAGAGCTACCAGCGATGGAGCATAGGCCCCGATTTTGGCGAGTGGACAACTGTCGACTGTGATGGTGCGCGCACCATCGGTGTGAACGGCGTGACGTGGCCCAACTGTGGTGCGCCCGCGGCTTACATCGTGTTCGATCCCGTTGAGCTGGGCATCAGCTCCATTGAACGCTTCAAGGCACATTCGGGCAACCAGTATCTGGCTTCTTGGGGTGCTTATGATGAGGAGAACGATGACGTGGGTACAAGCGATGACTGGCTTATCTCGCCCGAGCTTGACGGACAGGCACAGACGGTGAGCTTCTGGGCAAAGGCTGGCTCTACGACTTACTCCCCGGAGAAGTTCGAGATACTTTATTCCACCAGCGACAGAGAAGTGCGCAATTTCGTCTCGTTGAGCACACATGAGGTGGAGGGCGACAAGTGGTATAACTTCATGGCCGACCTGCCGCAGGACACGCGCTTCTTCGCCATCCGTTGCATCAGCACGGGCATGATGGCACTCTTTGTAGATGATGTCACCTATCATCAGGGCGACATGGAGATAGAGGGTTACAACGTCTATCGTAATGGCGAGAAGATTGGAACGGCTTCTGCCGATGCCACTTCCTATACCGATGACGGCAGCGATGGCGACATCTACACGATAACTGTGGTCTACGATGAGGGCGAGTCGCCATTCAGCAATGAGGCGGGCATCACTCTTGGCGTGGAGGAGGCCACGCAGGGCAAGCTCAGCGTTAAGTCGGGAAGCGGCGTAATCGTTGTGGGCAATGCTGGCGGACGTGATGTAAGCGTGCTTGCCACCGATGGTCGCCTTGTGGCCGAGGCCAATGGTGTGAATAATAAGGTGTTCAGCGTGGCGCGCGGCACTTACCTCGTGCGCGTTGGAGGACAAACCGTCCATGTGGTGGTGAGATAATCTTTGCGGAAATCTCCGCCGGGAGCGGCAGCAGAATGTTTTCGGGCTGCGCCGGCGGAGATTCTCCGGCTACATATTAATAAGGAGAAACCATAAAACCAAATTCTATGCATAAGACCAGACATCTGCTGCTCCTGCTTGCCGCGCTTCTTACGGGACAAGCGACACAGGCGCAGACGCAAAGTCCGTACTTGTACGACTTCAATACAGCGATTGACACCTCCGAACCGGAGTTCGCTCCTTTGGGATGGGGTCACCTTGTCGATGCGATGACGCTTCGCTCGGCTACATATTATGTGGAGTACACTTATGAGAGCAATGGTGGCGTGGACGATTCGGGATGCCTCCGCATCGGGTCGCAGACCGTAAGCGATGATCTCACGCAGACACAGACGCTCAACGATATGCTGGTGCTTCCCCCCGTGGGCGGTACGGTGAGCATTGACGTGAAGGGGCTGAACTACGGAAGCACCATCAGTTTCTATTATATTAATTATGAGGATGGCGTCTTCTACACGGACGGCATCATCGACATGACTGTCCCTGCACTTTCGGAGACGGAATTCACCACCATAGAGTTACCCGAGATGACGGACGGTACGCTTGTGGGTGTCCGTGGCAACAGCGTGATTATCGACAACGTGAAAGCCAGCACGGCCGATGTGGTTCCCTATCCGCGCATGAAAGTGCTTGGCGTGGAGGATGTGAACCCCGAGTATGTCGATGCGGCAAGCAACGGCGACTTCACGCTCAGCTACGATGTGCGGGTGCGCAACAACGGACAGCGCGACTTGGCGGTTGGCGACGACAACTTCTCGCTCTCGCTGATTAATGTCACGTTGGGCAACCGCGTTGTGGGCACAACCAACGTGGCAGAGAACCTTGCCATGGGTGCGGAAACTACGGTCAGTCTCACCGCAACCATGCCTCTTGCCACTTATCCAGACAAGTATGAGTATGCCGTGCGCGACAACCTCACAGGCGTTGTCACTCCGTGCGGCGCACGCCAGGCCTATCCTTATGAGGCCGTGGCAGCATTGCTCGACCGTGGCGGGAAAGCCGTGGGCGATGCCATCGACTTCGGCATTGTGCAGGGCACTGTCACCTACTCTTATTTGCTGCGCAACGATGGTGCCACACCGCTTGATGTAACCAGTGTGACCATCACGGGCGGATTCTCCACCATATTCAAGCCGCAGTCCATTGCTCCCCACGCCACAGTGCCGCTTCCCATCACCTTTGGCAATGAGGGCACTGAGGGCAACGGCGCACTGACCATTGAGACCAATGCCGGTACGCTGTCGGTGGCATTGAAGGCCACGGCGGTTGCCGAAGGTGAGATGTATGCCAACTTCGAGGACGGCAAGATGCCCGCAGGATTCATCGTTGGCGAAGGATGGACAGTGAGCGAGTTCCCGATGAATGCCAATATTCTCAACAACAACTATTGCGCGCAAGCCCCTACGGAGGGTGAGCCGACACGTTTCTACACTCCGTTGCTGACAGTGCGTGAGGGCGATGTGCTCCATTTCGATGGCTCGCGCCGCGATGAGACCTCCGTTATCCGCGTCTATTATTCCACCAACCGTAAGGAGTGGACGCTTGCCCATACGGTTCAGGGAACGGGAAGCGACAACAATACGTTCAGCCCGTTCAATCTCATGAGCGACTCGAAGTATAGCGGCGAGTTCCGCAGCTATGCAGTTGAGGGACTGCCCGCTGGCAATCTCTATGTGGCCTTTGAGTCGGGCAATGCCCGCCTTGACAACGTCTATGGTTTGCGCTATGCCAGCGTTGCCCATGATGTGATGTTTGCGGCGGCCAACTTCCCAACCGTCACCACCGTCAACTCGGAGAGTCAGGCTAGTGTGACGTTTGTCAACAACCGTCCTGCCGTTGAGGCCGCCGGCACATATTCCGTGAGCCTCTATCGCGATGGGAAGAAGCTGGCAACAGCCCCCGAAGCCGACTTCCTCGCAGGCGAGAGCAAGGTGTTCGACCTTACTTTCACGCCGTATGAGGCTGGCAACGCCAATCTTTATGCCCTTTTCGAGGTTAATGGAGAGGTGATAGCTTCCTCCGACACGCTGACGGCGCAGGTCTTGGCCGAGACGAGCAACAGTTACGTACAGATAGGCGAGCCTGATCTGCCCGTTACCAACAGCAGCGTGCCCGTTGCCGCTTATTATAAGCATAGCGAGAGCGATGTTGTCTACACCGCCGCACAGCTTGGCTTGAAGAAAGGAACGCGCATCAAGGGACTTGTCTATCGTGGATGGAACGAGGCCAAGGATCTTCCTGCCAATCTGAAGGTGTGGATGTGCAACACGGATGTGGCTACGTTTGTGGCACCGTTCACCGTTCACAACACCGACACCATGCAGCTCGTCTACGATGACACTTATACTTTCCCCAAGGTAGGCAACAAGGAGAATCCCGTTGAGATGATCAACATCACATTCTCCACTCCGTTTGTCTACGATGGCGGCAATTTGGGTATCTTTATGCACAGCGACATCCCCTCTGGTTATGCCAATGTGCGTTTTGAGACCGATGCGGACATCAGCGGACAGACCGTTTACCGCAAGAGTGATGGCACCTTGGAGGAAAATGAATACGTAGCTTCCGATAACGGCGCGCCCGTCGTAACCATCGTTACCGAGAGTTCCGAGTCTACCCCGCTCACAGGTGTTGTCACCAGCGAGGAGGGCGGACTGCCCGTGGCCAATGCTACGGTGACGCTCACATCGGGCAACGTGCAGTACTTTGCAACGACCACAGCCGATGGTAGTTATCAGCTCAACGTGTTCAAGACCAATCTCAGCTACGACTTCCGTGTGGAGGCCGTGGGCTATGAGCCGTTCAAGCAGCGTGTGGAAGGCTTCGACCAGCCGGTCAATGCTATGCTCAAGGCCGGACGAGGCATCTATGTGGACAACATGACGCTGCCGGAGACGTTCACTGTCAACAACCGTGCACGTGTGCAGGCCAATGTGATGAACGTGGAGGCCAAAGACCTTGAGGCCGGAGCATGGACGGCAAGCCTTGCGGATGCTGATGGCAACGTGCTGGCCACTGTTGCTACGCCCGCGCTGAAGGCTGGCGAGAAGACCAAGCTGACCTTCCTCTACACTCCGCATCAAGCCGGTGAGTTTGCAATGCGTGGAGAGTTTGTGGCTCATGGTGCAACTACGCAGACCGAACTCTTCGCCTACGCGGTCAGCCCCGAGTCTACGGGCGGCAGCGTTCAAGTGCTCGACTCCAATAACATCAGCAAGGACGCCGTGCCCCTGCGCCTTTACAGCAAGAACTCTGAGAGCCAGACCGTCTACACGGCCGACCAGCTCGGCATTCCGGCTGGCGCGAAGATTCACCGCATAGCATTCAAGGGCTATCAGAACGGCTTCTCGCAGAAGGAATATCAGGCTATGATGCGCGTCTATGTGGAGAACACCTCCGATGACTACGATCTTGGCTTCACGGAGCGCGATACCACGAAGATGACACGCGTCTATGACGGTGTGCTCAACGTGAACAAGGCTGGCACGAAGGCCAATCCCGCCGAGGTTGTCGTTGTAGACCTACCCGAAGGCTTCACCTACACGGGTCAGAACCTGCGCCTTGCCTTCCACGTGGAGGCCTCCGAATACACGAAGATGGCGTTTGTGACCGACAAGATGGTGAAAAACTCCTACTATCGTGAGGAAGACAATTTGTCAAGCCTGCCCGCCGAGACTTGGCAGCAGAGCGAAACGCCCGTAATGTATCTTGAGGTGAAGAGTGCGCAGCAGGTTTCGGGTCGTGTGACCAATGCCAAGGGCGAGGCTTTGGACGGTGTGAGCGTGTCCGTGTTCAGTGGCGACGTGCTCTATACGACCAATACCGATGCGGATGGTCAGTATGTCATGGCCGTGGCTCAGCCGCTGTTGCCCTACAAGGCTGTGTTTGTCCTCAATGGCTATGAGACCGACACCTTGGACGTGAACTTCCGCAAGGGCGATGTGGTTCTCGACCACGTGATGGCACACGGTTACAGCTTCTCTGGTGTGGTGAAAGGCTTCAATGGCGCAACGGAGCAGCTGCTTGATGGTGTCACCGTGAAACTCTTGCAGGGCGGTCGCACGAAGGAGTATGCTACCAACGCCGAGGGCGCATACACGCTTCCCGTGCGCGACACCTATGGCGAGTTCACGCTTGTGTTCCTCAAAGAGAAGTATACGAGCGACACCGTTACCGTAGTCTTCGATGAGCAGACACTTCGCAGAGATGTTGTCCTCAACCGTCTGAACACCCTTTCGGGTACTGTCTACGGACAGCGCAGCGCAGACGATGTGGAACCGCTTGCCGGAGTCTCCATCTTCGTGCGCGGACTGGCTGGTGCTGAGGGTTCGTTCTTGGTGGAAACCGATGAGGAGGGCAGGTATTCCGTGGATATTCCCGCAGGAAATGGCCTCTATGGCATCTATGCCACGAAGGACGGATACGACGCTACGTCGAAGAGCGTTACAATGGAGGCCGATGATATGGTAGCTCCCGACATCATCATGATGGATTCCAACCTCTCGGGCATCAACGGTGTTGGTGTCGGAACGGCGGAGGCGCGTGGCGATGTCTACACGCTCAGTGGCAAACTCGTGGGACGCAACATCGAGTTGCGCACCTTGCCCAAGGGTATGTATGTGATTAATGGCCGCAAAGTGGCCGTGAAGTAGGTTTATTCTTCATTGCGAAAGGCGCGGTCGCGCCTTTCCATCCTTCTTACTGCAGTCCCCTTTTCTGGCCGAGAGGTCGGGAAAGGGGCTTTTCTTGTGCTTGCTTGTCAGTGTGCAGTGCGTCTCTTTCTGCCCGTATGGTGTCTTTTGCTTGCTCAAAGATGAGGCTTTGCCGTGGCGTGTGTGGGGCTTTGTTGTGCCGCATGGGCAGTTTGGCAAAGTGAGAGGTGTGGTTTTGCCTTGCAAAAGGTATGGTTTTGGGGTGCGAAAGGTGACGTTTGGGCACGCAAAAGGTACGCTTTCGCAAAGTCAAAGCAATGATTTCTTTAATTAATTGATAGTCAGGAAGAAAGGAGAAGCGTGCTTCCTGCGTTTTTTTAGTGTGGTTGGGCGATGGGGGCGCGGCTGTGTCGCGGTGTCTTTTCTCCCGTTTTTGGGTTGCGAAGCGCGTTCCGTCAGACGATGAGTATAATGATGAAGGCGGTCAGCAAGCCCAGTGTGTAGCCCGTGAGCACCTGCGAGAGTGTGTGCTGGCGCAGAATCATGCGGCTTGTGCCCACCGTTCCGGCCAGCAATGTCGTCACACAGAGCCACCAGATGGGGTTGAAGTTGAAGATGAGGGAGAAGGAAAGCAGTCCGCCCGTTACGCCGCCGATGGCCGCCGAGTGGGTGGACACCGCCCACCACACGTTGATGAGCGCGCAAAGCACCTGAATGGCCAGTGCGGCCACGATGAGACTGTTGATGACATGAGGGACATGGGCTACCAGCATCAGGTAGTAGCACAGGAAATAGCACAGAATGGAGATGACGTAAGGCACGGCGCGCCGCTCCTTCTGCCCCAGCTGTATGGGCGTCCAGCCGTGGTATTGCCGGTAGGCATGTACGAGCAGGGTGGGGAAGAGCACGGTGCTCATGTACACGCTGAGCACCATCAGCAGCTTGTAGCCCACGGGAAGCATCGACAGATAGCTGAATGTGAACAGAGCTATCAGTGCCACCACGGGCAGATAATAAGGTGTGAAAAGCAAGCTCACGGCTCTTGCCGCCAGCAGTATGTTTTTTTCGTTCATTCTTTTCTGAGTCTGGCCACGGGCACGCCCATCTGCTCACGGTATTTGGCCACCGTGCGCCGCGCTATGGGCAGTCCTTGCTCCTTCATCACTTTGGCCAGCGCGTCATCGGAGAGCGGATGGCGCTTGTCCTCATGGTCGATGACCTCCTTGAGGGCCAGTTTTATCTTGCGCGTTGACAGTTCTTCGCCGCTCTCGGTCTGGTATCCGTCGGAGAAGAAGAAGCGCAGGGGGAACGTTCCCCACTTGGTCTGGGCATACTTGATGTTGCTCACGCGGCTGATGGTGGAGATGTCAAGCCCCGTTCGGTCGGCCACGTCCTTGAGAATCATGGGCTTCAGGTCGGCCTCGTCGCCATCGAGGAAGAACTTCCGTTGTATTTCGATGATGGCTTTCATGGTCACGTGGAGCGTGTGGCGGCGTTGTCGCACGGCCTCAATGTAGCCCTGGGCTCTCTCCACCTTCTCGCGGGCGTAGAGCAGGGCCTCTTTCGCCTGTCGGCTCATGCCCGTCTTGTTGTTCCGGTAGGTCTCCACCATTTCCGCAAACGATGGCGACACACGCAGTTCGGGCAGGTTTCCCCGGTTGAGGGTGAAGGTGATGGAGCCATCATCGTTGGTATCGACAATGAAGTCGGGCGTAATTTGGTTGGTGTTGCGCCCCATCGTCTCGCCCATCGATGCTCCCGGCTTCGGGTTCAGCTTGCGTATCTCGCGCTGCAAGGCCGATACTTGCCGGTCGGAGAGCTGCATTTGCTGTTTGAGCTTGTCCCAACGCTTCTTCGAGAAGTCCTCCCAGTGGTCGCTGACGATGGTGTACATGAGGTTGTAGGCACGGGCAACGGCTTTCTTCTCCTCCGTGTTCACGGGGCGCAGGCCGCGTTGCTTGCGGTGAATCTGCAGCAACAGGCACTCCTGCAGGCCGCGCGCGCCAATGCCGGGCGGGTCGAAGCCTTGCAGCACGTGCAGCATCTCCTCCACGTCCTTGGCTTCGATGTCCATGCCGTGGTAGATGGCCAGCTCGTCGGCGATGGTGTCGAGCTGCTTGCGCAGCAGTCCGTCGTCGTCAAGGCTGCCTATGAGATACTCCAGAATCTCCCGTTGCTGCTCATCGAGTTCCAGCTCGCCCACCTGTTCTTGGAGCTTGTCCACGAAGGAGGTGGTGTCGCCGTACACCATTTCCTCGTATTCGGCGTTGTCGGTCTGCCTTGTGCGGTAGTCATAGGTGGGCAGTTCTTCGTCATCGCCGCCCAGTCGCTCAAGCGCGGAGTCGAGTGCGTCCTGCCTTTCCTCCCTTTCCTGCTGCTCCTCGAAGCTCTCCTCGCCGTCCTCGTGGCTCGGCTCGTTGTCCTCGCTGTGCTCACGGCTCACTTCCAGCGCGGGGTTGTCGTCCAGCTCCGCGCCCACGTTCTCCTCCAGCTCCGTGAGCGGCATCTCGAGCAGCCTCACTTGCAGCATCTGCTGCTGTGAGAGGCGTAGCGTTTGCTGCTGCGTCTGGTTCTGTGTCTGAATGAGTTCCTGAGCCATGTTGTTTCGTTTGTCGTTGTCGGGTGCAAAATTACAAAATTTCATATCAACGGCAAAAAATAACGTCTTTTGTTTCATATTCCCCGCAGGCAATTTCTCCCTTGCCCCAGGAGTGTGCCTCCGCGTGCCTTCTTTGCCGTCTGAGCGTCCCTCTTGCGTTCCGCCGTTTGTCATACCATACCTTTCGCTGTCCAAAACCATACCTTTTGCCCGCCAAAAGCATACCTCTTGCATTGCAAAAGGTATGGTATTGCGTGTCGCCATGTAATCAAGGGGTTGCGTCAACTCCGTGGCGGTTGCGTTAAAGACGGGAAATATCCCAAATACCTTGCCCGTAACGCTCGTATTTCGTATATATTTAGTACTTTTGCAAACATAAAATGTCTGAATTTCTTAACCATCAAAGAATAAAAAGAATGAAGAATCTGACCAGCAAGAGAATTTTTGGCGCAGGCCTCCGTTGGATGCTTGCCCTTGTGGCCGTGCTTTCCTTTGGCGCGAGGGCGCAGGCGCAGAAGCCGGCGGAGCGGATTATTGTGGCCTACATTGCCGGATGGGCCGGCGATGAGACCCCCAACCCGTTCTTGATGACGCACGTGAACTATGCTTTCGGGCACGTGACGGAGACGGCCGATGGCATGTATGTGCAGCGGCCGGAGATGCTTCGCAAGGTGATGAAGATGAAAGAGGTGAACCCAAAGCTGAAAATCGTGCTCAGCGTGGGTGGATGGACGAGTGGCCACTTCAGCGAGATGGCCGCATCGGCCAAGAACCGCAAGGCGTTTGCGGCAAGCTGTCGCAAGGCCGTGGACGAGTATGGCCTTGACGGTATCGACATCGACTGGGAGTATCCCACCAGCTCGGAGGCGGGCATTTCCAGTTCGCCCGATGACACGCGCAACTTTACGCTCTTGATGCGCGACCTGCGCCGGGCGATAGGCAAGGACAAGCTGCTCACTATTGCCACCATCGCCGATGGAAAGTATATTGATTTCCCGGCGTGCATGAAGTATCTTGACTTCGTCAACATCATGGCTTATGACGTGGCCAACCCGCCCCAGCACCACACAACGCTCTTCCGCTCGCGCCTTTCGGGTCGTATCACGGTGGAGGAGGCTGTTGACGCGCACTTGAAGGCAGGCGTTCCGGCTGGCAAGCTGCTGTTGGGCATGCCGCTCTACGGGCGTGGCGACCACTCAAACAAGGTGCTCGACAAGTACATGAAGACGCGTTGGGCCGATGGCCAATACGTGGAGGCGTGGGACGAAGTGGGGCAGGTGCCCTATCTTACAGACCGTAGTGGCAAACTGGTGTGGGGATTTGACAATCCTGCGTCCATTGCCGCCAAGTGTCAGCTCATCATCGACAAGGGGCTGCTTGGAGGAATGTACTGGGAAACCACGGAGGACAACGCGCAGGAAGACTTGATGCGCACGGTGCACCAGAGCCTGATAGTGGACGGGAAGGCCTCTGTGCCGGCTCGCCGCGTGCTTGTGCTTGGCGATGCCAATGGTGTTGCAGGCAAGGTGGCACGGTGGCTGAAGTCGGTGGCTGCGGGGAAGAACCTCGAGGTGGCCGTGAATGGCGAGCTTCCGATGGGGCAGTATCATGCCGTTGTCGACCTTGACGGCAATCATGAGGCGTGGTCGCCGGCCAAGCGTGCAGCCTTGGAGGAGTATGTGGACAAGGCGCAGGGCAGCTATGCAGTATTAGGCAACGACTCGGCTTCGGTGCGGTGTGGCGCATGGCCGTGGATGGCCGGCCTGGTGCGCACGTTGCGCGTGTCGCCGCTGCTATGCTCCGTGGTGGAGAATGCGGGCGACCGTGCCGGCGTGCTGTGGACGAACACCGAGAAGAAAGGTCGCACGCTCTTTGTGTCATCGCAGGCCGACCTTGATGCCTTGGCACGTCAGCATGGCGAGGCCATATTGGGCTGGCTGCTCCACGACTGATGCGTGGCGAAGCTGAGCTTTTGTAGGCACATGGCGTGTCATAATCATTACAAACGTGTCATTGTGGCTACAAAAGAATAGAAAATTAAGGTAAAAGTTTGGCGGAATCCGCTTTTCTTCGTACCTTTGCAGCGTTCAGAGGAATGAGGGGCTTGCAAGAAGCTCCTCATTTTTATTTATATAATCGTTTATGATAGACAGAAACGTCGTAAAGAATTTAGTAGACGAATGGCTTGAGGGGAAAGAGTATTTCCTTGTTGACATTCAAGTCAGTGACGACAATCGGATAGTCGTAGAGATTGACCACGCCGACGGCGTGTGGGTGGACGACTGCGCAGAGTTGAGCCGCCACATCGAGGAACGCCTGAGCCGTGACGCGGAGGACTATGAGCTGGAGGTTGGCTCCACGGGGCTTGGGCAGCCGTTCAAGGTAGCCCAGCAGTATGTGAACAACGTTGGCAACGAGGTGGAAGTGCTTACGGCCGAAGGAAAGAAGGTCAAGGGCACGCTGAAAGCCGTTGACGGAACGCAGTTCACAGTGTCCGTGCCCGAGCGCGTGAAGGTGGAGGGCAAGAAACGCCCGGTCAAGATGGACGTCGACTACACCTACGACATGAACGAAGTAAAATACACGAAATACATCATAAGTTTTAAGTAAAGCCATGCCAGCAAAGAAGAAAGAAGAGAGGCCGAACATGATCGAGACTTTCAAGGAGTTTAAGGACACCAAGAACATCGACCGTGCCACCCTCGTGAGCGTTCTGGAGGAAAGTTTCCGCAGTGTGATTGCGAAGATTTTCGGTTCTGACGAGAACTTCGACGTTATCGTCAATCCCGACAAGGGCGACTTTGAGATATATCGCAACCGCGTCGTCGTGGCCGATGGCGAGGTGAAGGACGAGAACAAGGAAATATCGCTGAAGGAAGCGCAGAAGATAGAACCCGATTATGAAGTGGGCGAGGATGTGTCGGAAGAAATCAACTTCACGAAGTTTGGCCGTCGCGCCATCCTCAACCTGCGTCAGACGCTGGCAGCTAAGATTCTGGAACTGGAACACAACTCGCTTTACAACAAATACAAGGATCGCGAGGGGCAGGTGATCTCCGCCGAGGTCTACCAGGTGTGGAAGCGTGAGGTGCTGCTCGTTGATGATGAGAACAATGAGCTGATTCTGCCCAAGTCGGAGCAGATTCCGGCCGACCAATACCGCAAGGGAGAGACCATCCGTGCCGTCATCCTGCGCGTGGACAATGAGAACAACAACCCCAAGATTATCCTCTCGCGCACGGCATCCGTCTTCTTGGAGCGTCTGCTTGAGGCCGAGGTGCCCGAGATAGCCGATGGCTTGATAGCCATCAAGGGTGTGGCGCGTATGCCGGGCGACCGTGCGAAGGTGGCCGTGGAGAGCTATGATGACCGTATCGACCCCGTGGGAGCCTGCGTGGGTGTGCGTGGTAGCCGCGTCCATGGCATTGTGCGTGAGCTTGACGGCGAGAACATCGATGTAATCAGCTGGACTGCCAATACAAAACTCTATATACAGCGTGCCCTTAGCCCCGCAAAGGTAAGCTCGCTCACCATCAATGAGGAGGAGAAGAAGGCAGAGGTATACCTCAAGCCGGAAGAGGTGAGTCTGGCCATTGGCCGCAGTGGTCTCAACATCAAGTTGGCAAGTATCCTCACGGGCTACACAATTGATGTGTTCCGCGAGCTTGACGACAGCCAGACGGAGGAGGACATCTATCTTGATGAGTTCTCCGATGAGATCGACCAGTGGGTTATTGATGCCATCAAGAAGATTGGTCTTGACACCGCTCGTCAGGTTCTCAACGCGCCGCGTGAGATGCTGATAGAGAAAGCCGACTTGGAGGAAGAGACGGTGGACAGTGTCATCAAGGTGTTGAAAGCAGAGTTTGAGAATTAAAAAAAGGTAATGGCGGGTGATGGTTCTAAATCGGCAGCTCATAGGGTGTGGCTTTGCCGATTCGCACCATGTTCGGAACATCTGCGCCACTCCACATCGTAGTAGAACCAGCACCCCTTACCTCATGGAAGATAATTAATGAGCATCAGATTAAGCAAAGCAATTAGAGAGCTGAACATAGGACTCCAGACCGCAGTGGAGTTTCTGAAGAAAAAGCAGAACCTGGGCGAGGTAAAAGGCGATCCCAACTTCAAGCTCAGCGATGAGCAGTATCAGGCTCTTGCCACGCAATTCAGCAAAGACAAGCAGGTGAAGGATACTGCCGACAAGATATTCACCAAGAAGGTCAAAGACGGAAACGCAAGAAAGAAAGCGCCTTCGGCGAGCGTTGGCCGCGATGAGAATGGGCTTACGAAGGTTCAGCCTTATACTCCGTTGGGCAAGATAAACTTGGACGAGCTTGAGCGTAAGGGCTCGCGCAAGTCGGGCGGTCAGCAAGGCGGAAAGTCGTCGCAGAAGCCCAAAGCCGAGGCAACAAAGCCCAAGGAGGAGACGCCGAAAGCCAAGACCGACAAGGCCGAAGTGAAGACAGAGCAGCCGAAGGTGCAAGTTGCGCAAACGGCCAAGGTGGAAGCTGTGTCGGCGCAGCCTAAGGCAGCAGTGAAAGTTGAGCAGCCCGAGGCGAAAGTGCAGCCAACGAATGGTGCAGAGCTGTCTGCAAAGGCCGAGAAGGGCGAGACGGAGGCCAAGGCTTCCACGCCGAAGCCGCAAGCCGCAGCCGCCCAGACTGCCGCTACGGAGCAAGCAGCGGCCACAACGGCCAGCCAGCCGGCTCAAACTGCCGACAAGGATGCTCCGAAAGAAGCTCCGAAGAGCAACGTTCCGTTTCAGACCAAGAACGAGGTTGAACTGCTCAACCAGCCCAAACTGAACGTGTTGGGCAAGATAGACCTTACCCAAATCAACCAAAGCACGCGCCCCAAGAAGAAAAGTAAGGAGGAGCGTCGCAAGGAGCGTGAGGAGAAGAACGGTCAGGCAAAGAAGAAGCGCGTACGTATAAATAAGGAACGCGTAGACATCAGCGCGGCAGCCAATCAGCAGCAGCCACAGCAGAAGCAAAAGCAGAAGCCCAATCAGGCACAGGCGCAGAGCCAGGCAGCCGGAGCGGGAAAGCGCAAGAAGGCGCGTGGCCGCGGCAACAAGCCTACGGAGGTGGACGATGAGGCTGTGGCACGTCAGGTAAAGGAAACGCTTGCCCGCCTCACCTCGAAGACGCAGAACAAGAAAGGCGCAAAGTACCGCAAGGAAAAGCGCGAGGCTGTGCAGGAGAGGCTCGACAAGGAGGCACGCGCAGTGCGCAAGGAGAGCAAGACGCTGAAGCTGACGGAGTTCGTTACCGTGTCGGAGCTTGCCACGATGATGGATGTTCCCGTGACGAAGGTCATCTCCACGCTGATGTCGGTGGGCATCATGGTGTCCATCAACCAGCGACTGGATGCCGAGACCATCAACCTTGTGGCCGATGAGTTCGGCTTCAAGACCGAATATGTGAGTGCCGAGGTGCAGGAGGCCGTCAGCGAGGAGGAGGACGATGAGAACGACTTGGTGCCCCGCGCGCCGATTGTGACCGTGATGGGACACGTCGACCACGGTAAGACCTCGTTGCTCGACCATATCCGTAACACCAACGTCATTGCCGGTGAGGCCGGAGGCATCACCCAGCACATTGGCGCATACAGCGTTACGCTGAAGAACGGCCGTAAGGTGGCCTTCCTCGACACGCCGGGTCACGAGGCGTTCACGGCCATGCGTGCCCGTGGTGCGCAGGTGACGGATATTGCCATCATTATCATCTCCGCCGATGACTCGGTCATGCCCACCACCAAGGAGGCCATTGCCCATGCGCAGGCCGCAGGCGTGCCCATGGTGTTCGCGATCAACAAGATAGACAAGCCGGGAGCCAATCCCGACAAGATACGTGAAGACTTGGCCAACATGAACCTCCTCGTGGAGGAGTGGGGCGGAAAGTTCCAGTGCCAGGAAATCAGTGCCAAGAAAGGCATTGGCGTTGAGGATCTGATGGACAAGGTGCTCTTGGAGGCCGATATGCTCGATCTCAAGGCCAACCCCAACCGCCGTGCCACGGGTACTATTATTGAGTCATCGCTCGACAAGGGTCGTGGCTTCGTCTCCACAGTGCTGGTAAGCAACGGAACGTTGAAGACAGGCGATGTTGTCATAGCCGGAACGGCATGGGGCAAGGTCAAGGCTCTCTTCAACGAGCGCAACCAGCGCATAGAGAAGGCTGGCCCCGCCGACCCGTGCATCGTGCTCGGACTGAACGGCGCGCCCACGGCCGGCGACACGTTCCACGTGCTTGAGACCGAGCAGGAGGCGCGCGAGATTGCCAACAAGCGCGATCAGTTGCAGCGCGAGCAGGGACTGCGCACGCAGAAGCGTCTCACGCTGGGCGACATCTCGCACCGTATCGCACGCGGAGAGTTCCACGAGCTGAACATCATTGTCAAGGGCGACACCAATGGTTCGGTAGAGGCACTGAGCGATTCGTTCATCAAGCTGTCCACGGAGAAGGTGCAGGTGAACGTCATCAACAAGGCCGTAGGTCAGATTTCCGAGAACGATGTCATGCTTGCATCGGCTTCCGATGCCATCATCGTTGGTTTCCAGGTGCGTCCGTCGGTGGATGCGCGCAAGCTGGCCGACCGCGAGGGCGTGGAAATCAACACCTACTCCATCATCTACGATGCCATTGATGACGTGAAGAGCGCCATGGTGGGTATGCTCGACAAGGTGAAGAAGGAGGTGCCCACAGGTCAGATAGAGGTGCGTCAGGTCTTCAAGATCAGCAAGGTGGGCACTGTTGCCGGCGGTCTGGTCACCGAGGGCAAGGTGCACAACAAGGACAAGGCTCACGTCATCCGCGATGGTATTGTCGTCCACACCGCCGCCATCAGCGCGCTCAAGCGGTATAAGGACGATGCCAAGGAGGTTGTGACGGGCTTGGAGTGCGGTGTGTCGCTTGTCAACTTCAACGACATCGCCGTGGGCGACATCCTTGAGACCTTCACCGAGATAGAGGTGGAGCAGAAACTCTAAAGTAGCATTAGGCTGATTGGGTGCGGGGGGTGACCCTCCGCACCCAATGGCGGATTGATATGTGACCTTTTGCCTTGCGAAAGGGGACGTTTGGCGCGGCAAAACCGCACCTTTTGCGCCCCAAAAGGTATGGTCTTGCGGCTCATGGGCTGCGCGCGCTGTTGCGGAGGCGTTTTTCCCGATGGTTGCGGCTGTGTTTTGAGCTGTTGGCGGGTCTCCCGCCGCGCATTTCCGATTCGCCGTTACACCTTATTTATATATAGGCCACAACTGTTGCCGTCCTTTATGGGCGGCACACCGTTTGCGGCCTGTTTTGCAAAAATAGAACCATCAATTCTATGGAAGAGATAAAAGAAGAAAGAAACGCACTGGTCAGGGAGATAGCCGACAAGAAATACGAGTACGGCTTCACCACCGATGTGGACACCGACATCATCCCCGTTGGTCTCAGCGAGGATGTGGTGCGTCTCATCTCGCACAAGAAGCATGAGCCGGAGTGGATGCTGGAGTTCCGTCTGCGCGCGTTGCGCCACTGGCAGACGCTCAAGCAGCCCGAATGGGGGCACTTGCACATGCCGCCCATCGACTATCAGGCCATCTCTTACTATGCCAACCCGCTGGCCAAGAAGCCCAAGAACAAGGAGATAGACCCGGAACTGGAGAAGACTTTCGACAAACTGGGCATCCCCTTGGAGGAACGGCTGGCTCTGAGCGGCACCGCCGTTGACGCCATCATGGACTCCGTGTCCGTGAAGACCACTTTCAAGGAGAAACTTCGAGAGAAAGGGGTCATCTTCTGTTCCATCAGCGAGGCCATACAGGAGCATCCCGACCTCGTGCGTCAGTATCTGGGCACGGTAGTGTCGTATCGCGACAACTATTTCGCCGCGCTCAACTCGGCGGTGTTCTCCGATGGCTCTTTCGTCTATATCCCCAAAGGGGTGCGCTGTCCCATGGAGCTAAGCAGCTACTTCCGTATCAATGCCCGCAACACGGGTCAGTTTGAGCGGACGCTCATCGTTGCCGATGATGATTCCTACGTCTCGTATCTTGAGGGATGCACCGCGCCCATGCGCGATGAGAACCAGCTCCATGCGGCCATTGTGGAAATCATCGTCAACGACCGCGCCGAGGTGAAGTATTCCACCGTGCAGAACTGGTATCCGGGCGATGAGCACGGACGCGGGGGCGTGCTCAACCTTGTGACGAAGCGTGGCGACCTGCGCGGAGTGGCCTCCAAGCTCTCCTGGACGCAGGTGGAGACGGGGTCGGCCATCACCTGGAAGTATCCGTCGTGCGTGCTCCGGGGCGACAACTCGCAGGCGGAGTTCTACAGCGTGGCCGTGACGAACAACTATCAGGAGGCCGACACGGGCACGAAAATGATTCACATGGGCAAGAACACGCGCTCCACGATTATCTCCAAAGGCATTTCGGCGGGTCACAGCCAGAACAGCTACCGAGGGCTGGTGCGTGCCACGTCCAACGCCGACAACGCCCGCAACTACTCCAGCTGCGATTCCCTGCTGCTGGGAAGCGACTGCGGAGCGCACACGTTCCCCTATATGGACATCCACAACGACACGGCGGTGGTGGAGCATGAGGCCACGACCTCCAAGATTTCCGAGGATCAGCTCTTCTACTGCAACCAGCGCGGCATCCCGATGGAGGATGCGGTGGGGCTTATCGTCAACGGCTATGCCAAGGAGGTGCTCAACAAACTCCCGATGGAGTTTGCCGTTGAGGCTCAGAAGCTGCTCAGCGTCTCCTTGGAGGGCACCGTGGGGTAGCCAGAGGGTGCGCCCCGCTATGCCGTTGAGGCTGTACGGGGCATTTCAAGAGTATCATTAGTCAAACAACAACCAAGATATATGTTAGAGGTTAAGAACCTGCACGCCACCATTGCAGGAAAAGAGATATTGAAAGGCATCAACCTTACTGTCAAGGATGGCGAGATTCACGCCATCATGGGTCCCAACGGGTCGGGCAAGTCCACGCTCAGTGCCGTGCTTACGGGAAACCCTCTCTATGAGGTAACGGAGGGAACGGCTTTCTTCAACGGCAAGAATCTCTTGGAGATGAAGCCCGAGGATCGCGCAAGAGAGGGACTTTTCCTCTCTTTCCAGTACCCTGTGGAGATTCCGGGCGTGAGCATGACCAACTTCATGAAGGCCGCCGTCAACGCCAAAAGAGCCTATGAGGGCAAGGAGCCGCTGAAGGCCACCGACTTCATGAAGCTCATGCGGGAGCGTCGCCAGCTGGTGGAGCTTGACCCGAAGCTCGCCCACCGCTCTGTCAACGAGGGTTTCTCGGGTGGCGAGAAGAAACGCAACGAAATCTTCCAGATGGCTATGCTCGAGCCAAAACTCAGCATTCTCGATGAGACAGACTCGGGTCTTGATGTCGATGCGATGCGTATTGTGGCCAATGGTGTCAACAAAATGCACACGTCCGACACGTCGGCCATCGTCATTACCCACTATGAGAGACTGCTTGAGATGATCAAGCCCGATGTGGTTCACGTGCTTTGGCAGGGTCGCATCGTCAAGACGGCCGGACCGGAGCTGACCAAGGAGATTGAGACGCGCGGCTATGACTGGATAAAAGAAGAGGTCAAAGAGGAGCAGAAAGGATGATGAACCCCGAACAGCAATATATTGACTTGTACACCCAGGCCGCTGAGGCCATCAAGGGGCACAGTGCGCCGGTGATGAATGCCGTCCGCGACCGCGCCTTCGAGGATTTCAGCCGCTTGGGATTCCCCTCGCGCAAGGTGGAACGCTACAAGTACACCGACATCAAGAGCTTGTTTGCGCCCGACTATGGCCTGAACATCAACCGGCTCGACATCCCCGTCGACCCCTACGAGGCGTTCCGGTGCGATGTTCCCAATTTGAGCACCTTGCTTTATTTCGTTGTCAACGATGCGTTTTTCAGCAAGCGGCTGCCCAAGGCGCAGCTGCAGGATGGCGTTATCATCGATTCGCTGGCCAAGGTGGCCAAGGAGCGTCCCGAGCTGGTGCAGAAGTATTATGCCCGCATAGCCCATACCGAGGAGGATGCCGTGACAGCTCTCAACACGATGCTGGCTCAAGACGGACTCTTTGTCTACGTTCCGAGGAATGTTCAGCTCGACAAATGCGTGCAGGTAATCAATATTTTGCGTGCCGATGTGGACATGATGGTCAACCGGCGGGTGCTCATCGTCATGGAGGAAGGGGCAAAGGCGAAGTTCCTTTTCTGCGATCACACGGCCGACAGCCGCAACTTTCTGGCCACACAGGTCATAGAGGCGTTTGTGGCCGACAATGCTGCGCTCGACCTCTATTGCTTGGAGGAGACGCATTATAAGAACCATCGTGTGAGCAATGTCTACATTGAGCAACAGCGCGACAGCCGCGTGAACCACAATGTCATCACGCTTCACAACGGAGTGACGCGCAACCGCCTCGACTTGATGCTCAAGGGTGAGGGCGCGGAGTGCTATTGCAGCGGCTGTGTCATTGCTGACAGGCAGCAGCATGTGGACAACAACACGCTCATAGACCATCAGGTGCCTCACTGTACGAGCACCGAGCTTTACAAATATGTGCTTGACGAAGAGGCAACGGGTGCTTTTGCCGGCCGCGTGCTTGTGCGCAAGGGAGCGCAAAAGACCGTCTCGCAGGAGACCAACCGCAACCTTGTGGCCACGAAGAAGGCGCGGATGTACACGCAACCCGTGCTCGAAATCTACGCAGACGACGTGAAGTGCGCCCACGGATCTACGGTGGGACAGCTCGATGACGCCGCTCTCTTCTATATGCAGCAGCGCGGAATCAGCCGCAAGGAGGCCAAACTGCTCTTGGAGTTTGCCTTCATCAATGAGGTAATCGACAAGATGGAGCTGGAACCGCTCCGCGACCGTCTCCATTACCTTGTGGAAAAGCGTTTCCGCGGTGAGCTAAACAAGTGCGAGGGCTGCGGTTTATGTAAATAAAAGGAGCTGTTTGGGCTTGGCATTGCCGTGCGGGCGGTTTCCCCCGGCAATGCCAAGCCAAGCTCTCCGATGAAGGAACAGACCTTGAAAACCAAAAGAAATCCGAATCATGCTTGATACAGAGAACATCAGAAGGGACTTCCCCATCTTGGAACGCACCGTTCATGGCCGTCCGTTGGTGTACCTCGACAATGCGGCCACTACGCAAAAGCCGCTTTGCGTGCTCGATGCCATGCGCGAAGAGTACCTCAATGTGAATGCCAACGTGCATCGCGGGGTGCACTGGCTCTCACAGCAGAGCACCGAATTGCACGAGAACGCGCGCGAGACGGTGCGCCAATTTGTGAACGCCGCCTCCACCAGCGAGATTGTGTTCACGCGCGGCACCACCGAGGGGCTTAACCTTGTGGCCGCCACTTTCGCCGATGCCTTCATGCAAGAGGGCGACGAGGTGATAGTGAGCGCGATGGAGCACCACTCCAACATTGTGCCTTGGCAGCTGCAACAGCAGCGCAAGGGCATCCGCCTGCGCGTCATTCCGATGGGCGATGACGGTGCTTTGCGCATGGACGAGTATGAGAAACTGTTCAGCGAGCGGACGAAAATAGTGAGCGTGGCCCACGTGAGCAACGCCCTCGGCACGGTGAATCCTGTCAGGGAAATCACGCGCATAGCCCATGCGCACGGCGTTCCCGTGATGATAGACGGCGCGCAGAGCGTGCCCCACATGACCGTAGACGTGCAGGACATCGACTGCGACTTCCTCGCTTTCAGCGGACACAAGGTCTACGGACCCACCGGCGTGGGCATACTCTACGGCAAGGAGGAGTGGCTGGAGCGGCTTCCGCCCTATCAGGGAGGCGGCGAGATGATAGAGCGCGTGAGCTTCGATGGCACCACCTTTGAGCGTCCGCCCCTCAAGTTTGAGGCCGGCACGCCCGATTATGTGGCCACGCACGGTCTGGCCAAGGCCATTGAGTACGTCACGGCCATTGGTATGGACAACATCCGCGCCCACGAGCAGCAACTCACGCGCTACGCCTTGCAGCAGCTGCGCGCCATCGATGGCCTGCAAGTCTATGGCCATGGCGACGGCATGGAGGCCGATGCGGCCATCTCTTTCAACGTGGCGGGCATTCATCCTGCCGACTTGGGCACGCTGCTCGACCAGCTTGGCATAGCCGTGCGCACGGGCCATCACTGCGCCCAGCCGCTTATGGACAGGCTTGGCGTGCTGGGCACGGTGCGCGCATCGTTTGCTCTCTACAACACGCAGGAGGAAGTAGACGCGTTTGTGGCCGGGTTGCGGCGCGTGGTCAAGATGTTTTAGCAGCCGGCAAAGGCAGTCAGGGCATTGCGGCGCGGGCTTTGGGCTGGCAGCCGCAGTGCTTTTCCGAGGCCGCAGTGGCGGCTTGGCGGGCGTGCTCGGCTCGCAAAGCGCAAAAATCTTGAGCTTTTTCCCGAAAATATTTTGCCATTTGGGAAAAACTATGTAATTTTGCACTCGGATTTTGTCCTATGGTGTAACGGTAGCACAACAGGTTTTGGTTCTGTTTGTAGTGGTTCGAATCCGCTTAGGACAACAAAAGAGAGGTTTTCGCCGATGGGTGGAAGCCTCTCTTTTTTGTTATATGGCTGCTCGTGAAGCCCCGTGTGCGGGCGAAAAGCGGCGTGTAGGCCATTCGCTTGCGCTGCTTTTTCGGCTTCGCGGCGCAGTTTCTTATGCGCAAACCGAAGAGGATACCGAATGGAAATAAGCATACAAAAATGTGTCGCTCAAAGTCTCGCTTGGCAAAACCATACCTTTTGGCTTCCGAAAGGTATGGTTTTGCCGTGTAAAAGGTATGGTTTTGGCTCACAATAGGTAACGTTTCGCCATCCTTAGGCTTTTTCTTGGTTTTTGGCCGAAGCAGTGTCGCGTTGCAAGGGGTGAAATAGTTTTACACCGAAGGAGGCTCTCCGCGCTTTGGCGAGCGCACGGCATGGCGCGGCTGTCGCCTTGCCGCTTGCCGAAGGGGCTTTACGGTTGGCAAGCAAAGGGCTGACGCGAGAGAAAATGTGGCGGCACCAACTGTTAAAAAAGTGGCATAACTCCATGAGTTATGTTATAAAAACTTGCAAGAAATCCATTTTTATGCTACCTTTGCCGCCAAGTTTCGGACTAATGCATTGGACTTGTCCGGCTTGCAGCTCCCCTTGGGATGCACCATACAGAACGAAGCCATAAACAATAAAAAAATACGCTATGCGCAAATACTCGCTTATTTCCGCCATTGCGGCCACGATGATAGCCATTCTGATGATGACCGGGTGTGCCAGCAATGAGAATGTAACTTACTTCCAAGACTATTTACCGGGCTATACCGAGAGTGTGGCCAAAGCCAAACCCCTCACCATGCAGTGTGGCGACCGCTTGTCCATCGTTGTCAGCAGCCGCAATCCGCAGCTGGCGTCGCTCTTCAACCTGTCGCAGGTGAACAACCGTGTCGGCTCCACGTCTTCGGCAGGCTCATCATCGGGACAAACTTCGCTCTATACCATTGATACCAAGGGCGACATCGACTTTCCCGTGCTCGGAACGCTGCACGTGGAGGGCATGACGCGTGAGGAGATAGCCGCCTACATCAAGGAGACGCTCATCAGCCAGGACCTTGTGAAAGACCCGGTGGTCACCGTGGAGTTCGGGGGAATGCACTATTCGGTGCTCGGCGAGGTGGGCTCGCCCGGACAGTACAGCATTGACAAGGACAACGTGACCATTCTTGATGCCATCAGCCGCGCCGGCGACCTGACCATCTACGGACTTCGCGACCGTGTGACGGTGATTCGCACCGACAAGGGGCAGCGCAAGGTGTACAAGGTGAACTTGCTTTCGGGACGCGAGCTGACCGAGTCGCCCGCCTACTATATCAAGCAGGGCGACGTAATCTACGTTGACCCGAACGGGACACGTGCCCGCCAAGGCTCGGTGAACGGCAACACGCTGCGCTCAACGTCGTTCTGGGTGTCCATGTCATCGCTGGCCATGAGCATTGTCGTGCTGATTAAGAACTGGAACTAAAGATAACCGCAAATGACAAACAACAACAACTTTGAAAATACCGCAGGCTACGTGGTTGAGGAGGAAGCCGAGCAGGAGGGAATGAACTTCGGACTGCGCGACTTTCTGGGCATCTTGCGTGCCAACTGGCTGTGGATAGTGCTCTCCATGGGCGTGTTTGGCGCGGCCGGTTGGTACTATCTCAAGCGCACGCCGAACACCTACCAGCGTTCGGCCACCATCGTCATCAAGGACGATGCCAATTCGAAGGGCAGCGATGCCTATTCGGTGTTCTCCAACCTTGGCGGCTCGCCCGAGCAGAACAACATCAACAATGAACTGGCGGCCATCCAGTCGCCGGCCAACGTGTTGGAGACGGTGCGCCAGCTCAATCTCGACATGAACTACAGCGTGGAAGGACGCTGGCATCCCGAATATCTTTATGGCCATTCGCTTCCCGCCACGGTGCGAATGCTGGGACTTGGAGCCAATGAGTCGGCCAGTATGACGCTGCAACTCAAGGCCAATGGCGTGGTGGTGATGAGCAATTTCATGCGCAACGGTCAGCCCGTGGGCAGTATGAGCACGGTGAGCGGCCGCACGGGGCAGATAGTGGGCACGCCAATCGGCAATATCGTGGTCACGCGGACGAAATATTACGGCTCGTTCGTGGCACGCTACAACCAGCCCATCACCGTTTCGCGCACCGACTTGTACAGTATGACCTCCATTGTGCAGTCGCGTCTCTCTGCCGTACAGACCAATCAGCAGTCCACTTTGGTTGAAATCGACTACCGCGACCTTATCCCCGAGCGTGCAGACGACATCATCAACACGCTCATCAACGTGTATAAGGAGGGCTGGGTGAAAGATAAGAACCAGTTGATTATCGCCACTTCGAAGTTCATCAACGACCGCCTGTCGGTCATTGAGCGCGAACTGGGCGGCATCGACTCCGATATCTCCAACTACAAAAGCTCCAACCTGCTGCCCGATGTGCAAGCCGCGTCGCAAATATCCATGCAGCAGTCGCAGGAAACCAAGTCGCAGCTGCTCCGCTTGAGCACACAGCGCAGCATGGCGCAGTACGTTCGGAACATGCTCATGCGCGGTGTCAAGTCGCGCCAGCTGCTCCCCAGCAACTCGGGCATCGACAGTCCGGGCATTGAGGCACAGATAGGAGAGTACAATACGTTGCTCCTGCAGCGCAATTCGCTCATCGCCAACTCTTCGGAGAAGAACCCGATAGTGAGCGATTACGATGAGCAGCTGGCGCAAATGCGCAAGGCCATCGTGGAAAGTATCGACAACCTTGTGGCCTCCATCGATGTTCAGGTGCGTCAGGCACGCGAAAGCGAGAGCCAGGCCAATGCCCAAATCGCTTCGAACCCTAAGCAAGCGAAGTACCTTACCAGCGTGGGCAGACAGCAGCAGGTGAAGGAGCAGCTCTACATCTTCCTGCTTCAGAAGCGCGAGGAGAACGAGTTGTCGCAGGCATTCACGGCATATAACGTGCGTGTAATATCGGCACCGTTCGGCAATGCCTACGCCATTGCGCCCAATCATCGCAATATCATGCTCATTGCCTTAGCCATTGGCTTGCTTTTGCCCATCGTCATCCTCTATATTCGCGAGATTGGCAACACGCGCATCCGCAGTCGCAAGGACATAGAGCGGCTTACGATACCCTTTATTGGCGAGATTCCCTATCTTGGGAAGCGCCGCTGGCTCTTCGGACGCAAGAAGAAGGACTTCCTGCGGGTGGTTGTGCATGAGGGCGACAACAATATCATGAACGAGGCCTTCCGTGTGCTGCGCACGAAGCTGGAGTTTATGATGCCGGACCACAGAAAGGAGAACGTGATAATCCTCACTTCGTTCAACCCCGGAAGCGGAAAGACGTTCCTTTCGGCCAATATCGCCGTGTCGCTGGCCATCAAACAGAAGCGAGTGCTCATCATTGACTGCGACTTGCGCAAGGCAACGGTGTCCACCCTCATCGGTTCGCCGCACATGGGAGTCACCCATTACCTCACGGGAAAGGACGTAGACCCGCACGCGCTCATACAAGTCTATAAGGACAACGACAGCCTTTGCGTGATGCCGGTGGGCATAATCCCGCCCAACCCGACGGAGTTGCTGGGCAATGGCAGACTGCAGACGCTCATAGACGAGCTGCGTTCTGAGTTTGATTACATCTTCCTCGACTGTCCGCCTGTGGAAGTGGTGGCCGACACGGAGATAATCTCCGGCTATGCCGACCGTACCATCTTCATTGCACGCGCCGGCCTGCTCGAGCGCTCTATGCTCAAGGAGCTGCAGAAACTCTATAACAGCGGCAAATACCGCAACATGATGATTATTCTCAATGGTACGGAGAAGATTTCGGGCCGCAACCGTTACGGATATGGCTACGGTTATGGTTACGGCTACGGGTATGGCCGTGGCAAGAAGTCTGACTGACGCACCGCCGAGGCCGCTGTGACGCGGCAAAGCATACACCAACGGCGGGCAGGAACATGACATATTCTTGCCCGCCGTGCGTAAGGCACAGAGCGCAAGTGCCGCTAACGTACCGTCATTCTCAAGAAAAAGAAAAGAGGATATATACCAAAACAAAGAAGACAGCCCATGTCTATGGGATGCAAAATCACGTCAGTGCGCTGTCGTACCAATTACTAAGCTAAATGAGAAGTTATACAAGTATCAGCCAATTCTATGGCCCGGACAAGGAAAGGATAGTGAATGCAGCCGTGCTCGTTGCCGATTTCGCGCTGCTCAACTTCACTTTGCTTGCCTTTTTCCTTTTCTATGGCGACTGGCTTCCCGTATTTTTCCACGCCGCCACCAAGGTAACGGTTCTGGTGATGAACGTTAGCCTTGTTGTTTCCGAATATTTCTTCCACTCCATCATCTATCGGCGCATCGTCAAGATGCACGACATTGCCCTTCGTGCTGCACAGCTGGTGTCGCTGCAGGTGGTCTGCTCGTTTGTGTTGCTGCGCATTCTGTCCTCTTCGGGCAATTATTTCAGCTTCATGCTCGTGTTTGGCGTTACCAGTTTTGCCGTGCTCATGCTCTCCCGCGTGCTCGAACGCTTCGTGATAGCCTCGCTCCGCCAGCGCGGCGGCAATTCCCGCACCGTGCTGCTGGTGGGCAACGATCCCGCCATCAAGCGTGTCTACCGGACCATTGCTGCCATTCCCGCCAGCGGATACCTCGTTCTGGGCTATTATGCCGATGCCCCCATGCCCGATGCTCCCGTAGCCTTGGAGTATCTTGGCGACTTGGAGGCCCTTGGCCGGAGGATGGACGAGGAGGCCGATGGGGCAGGGGCAGAGCTGCCCGTCAATGATATATTCCTCTGTTTGCCGCCCTCCCAGTTGGAAATCATCCGCCGCGTGCTGGCAGGCTGCCACCGTAGGCTCATCCATTTCTATTATGTTCCGCAGCAGTTTGAGGACTTCGGCGTGCAGCTGCGCCCCATGCAGTTTGCCGACCATGTGCTTTATGCCAATTGCGCCAGCCCCTTGCTCGGGCTGGGCAACCGTGTTGTGAAGCGCGTGTTCGACATCTTGTTCTCCCTTGTGGTCTGCTTGTTCCTCATTCCCGTTGTCATCATCGTGGGAATCATCATCAAGCGGCAAAGCCCGGGGCCGGTTTTCTTCCTCCAGAAGCGCACGGGTATGGACGGAAGGGATTTCTTCTGCTACAAATTCCGCTCCATGCACGTCAACAGCGACAGCGACAGCGTGCAGGCCACGGAGCACGACCCGCGCAAGTTTCCCTTTGGCGACTTCATGCGCCGCACCAACATCGATGAGCTTCCGCAGTTCTTCAACGTGCTCAAGGGCGATATGAGCATCGTGGGGCCGCGTCCGCATATGCTTATGCACACCAACGTGTATGGAAAGCTCATCAAGAACTACATGGTGCGCCTCTTCTGCAAGCCCGGCATTACCGGTTGGGCGCAGGTGACGGGCTTCCGTGGCGAGACCAAGGAGACGTGGCAGATGGAAGGCCGCGTCAATGCCGACATCTGGTATATGGAGCACTGGAGCTTCTGGCTCGATATGCGCATCATCTGGAAGACTGTCTGGCAGACGATAAGGCACGACACAAAGGCTTATTGATGTGTTCCCGCCCCCGCCTTGGCCTTTTGCCGGTGTGCCGTGCGGGCGGAGTTCCGCCGCCTTGGTTGCGTTCTCGAAGGCCAAACACCCTTTTTTCGGAATTGTTCAGTTCGCATATAGACTGCCGTCCCTCCCCGCGAGAGACGGCTTTTTCTGTGCCCTTTTGTGGTGTTTGCGCATCTTTTGCCACCTTTCTGCGGCACGCTTTGCAGCTCTTGGCCAACCTTCCGTCTTGCGGCACCTCACGTATGGCGATTATTTTTAATTTAAAAATGTGGAATTTTTAAATTAAAAACCAGAGAAAAATAAATTAAAAATGTCGGATTTTTAATTTAAAAATAATCACCAAGCGTAACCTCTTGTTTTTCAATACTTTCTGTTAGCCTTTTCGCGCGTTTCCCTCTCCGTTCGCAGCGTGGTCTCTTTCGTTTGGCTGCGGCTTCCCCTTTGGCTGGTCATGTTGCTTCTCATGCCTTTCGCTGGCATTCCGCGCGGTCGGCAAAGGAAGGCCGCGCGGGGGGCGGAAGCCAACAAAGTTGACAGCATTGTTTTGTCAATCGCCCGTAATTTTGTATTTTTGCACAACCAATCATCAACCTAAGGGAAAACGTTATCCCCAATGAAGTACCGTACAAAACATGAAGTTGGCAATGGCAAAGAACGATAACGGGCTTACGCCCATGATGCGGCAGTTCTTCTCGATGAAGCAGCAGCACCCCGACGCGCTGCTGCTGTTTCGCTGTGGCGACTTCTATGAGACCTATTGCGATGATGCCGTGGAGGCAGCGCGCATCCTTGGCATCACGCTCACGCGGCGCAACAACGGCTCTGCCAGCGCGGCCGAGATGGCAGGCTTCCCCCATCATGCCCTCGACACCTATCTGCCGAAGCTCATCCGGGCGGGAAAGCGCGTTGCCATCTGCGATCAGCTGGAAGACCCGAAGAAGAAGCGCGCCGCCATCAAGGGCAAAAAGGGACTCACCGAGATGGACAAGATGGTGAAGCGGGGCATCACCGAGCTGGTGACACCGGGCGTGGCGATGGGCGACAACGTGCTCAACTACAAGGAGAACAACTTCCTTGCCGCCGTCCACTTCGGTAAGGCCGCCTGCGGGGTGAGCTTTCTCGACATATCCACGGGCGAGTTCCTCACGGGCGAGGGCAACTTCGACTACGTGGAGAAGCTTTTGGGCAACTTTCAGCCCAAGGAGGTGCTCTACGACCGCTCCCGCAAGCACGACTTCGAGCAGCATTTCGGCACGCGCCACGTCACTTTCGAACTTGATGACTGGGTGTTCACCGACCAGACGGCGCGGCAGAAACTCCTGAAACATTTCGGCACGCACAGCCTCAAAGGCTTTGGCGTGGAGCATCTGCACAATGGCATCGTGGCCTCGGGGGCCATCATGCAGTATCTGGAGCTTACCCAGCACACCCATATCTCCCATGTCACCTCGCTGCGGCGCATCGAGGAAGACCGCTATGTGCGCCTCGACCGCTTCACCATCCGCTCCTTGGAGCTGTTGCAGCCCATGCAGGACGATGGAGTGAGCTTGCTCAATGTGGTCGATGCCACCGTCACGCCCATGGGCGGACGTATGATGCGCCGCTGGGTGGTGTTTCCGCTCCGCGAAGTGGCGCGCATAAGCGAGAGGCTTGACGGTGTGGAGTACTTCTATCGCGATACGGAGTTCCGCGAGGCCGTCGACGAGCAGCTGCATCGCATCGGCGACTTGGAGCGCATCATCTCCAAGGCCGCCGTGGGACGCATCAGCCCGCGCGAGGTCAACCAGCTGCGCGCCGCACTGACCGCCATTGCCCCGGTGAAGATGGCCTGTCTGCAAGCCGAAGACGAGGCCATGCGCCGCGTGGGGGAGCAACTGAGCCTCTGCGAGTCGCTTCGGGCGCGCATAGAGCAGGAAATACAGCCCGATCCGCCCTTGCTCGTCAACAAGGGCGATGTGATTGCGCCGGGATATAGCGAAGAACTCGACCAGCTGCGCGCCATTCGCGACAACGGAAAGGAGTTCTTGCTCCAGATACAGCAGCGCGAGGTGGAGAAAACGGGCATCAGTTCGCTCAAAATAGGCTTCAACAACGTGTTCGGGTATTACCTTGAGGTGAGGAACACGTTCAAGGACAAAGTGCCGGAGGAGTGGATTCGCAAGCAAACACTGGCGCAAGCGGAACGCTACATCACCCCCGAGCTGAAGGAATATGAGGAGAAAATCCTTGGCGCGGACGAGAAAATCATTGCCTTGGAGACCACGCTCTTCATGCAGCTGGTGCAGGATATGCAGGAGTTTATCCCGCAAATACAAATCAATGCCAACGTGATAGCCCGGCTCGACTGCCTCCTCTCGTTTGCCAAAGTGTCGGAGCGGCAGGGCTATGTGCGTCCCGTGGTCGACGACAGCGACGTGCTCGACATCCGGCAGGGCCGCCACGCCGTCATCGAGACGCAGCTCCCGGTGGGCGAACGCTACGTGCCCAACGATGTTTGCTTGGACACCGCGTCTCAGCAAGTGATGATGATCACCGGACCGAACATGGCCGGCAAGTCGGCGCTGCTCCGTCAGACCGCGCTCATCGTGCTTATGGCGCAGATGGGCTGCTTCGTTCCCGCCGAGAGCGCACGTGTTGGCCTGGTGGACAAGGTGTTTACGAGGGTGGGGGCGTCAGACAGCCTCTCCACGGGTGAGTCAACGTTCATGGTGGAGATGACCGAGGCCGCCAATATCCTCAATAACGTCACGCCAAAGTCGCTCGTTCTCTTCGATGAGCTGGGTCGCGGCACGTCCACCTACGATGGAATATCCATCGCCTGGGCCATTGTTGAGTACCTGCATGAGCAAAAGCGGGCGCGGGCACGCACCCTTTTCGCCACCCACTACCACGAGCTGAACGAGATGGAGAAACATTTTGCCCGCATCAAGAACTATAATGTGAGCGTGCGGGAGCTTGATGGCAAGGTCATCTTCTTGCGAAGGCTCGAGCGCGGAGGCAGCGAGCACTCCTTTGGTATTCACGTTGCCGAGATAGCCGGTATGCCCCCGTCCATCGTGCGCCGCGCTTCCGACATCCTGAAGCAGCTCGAGGCCGACAATGCGCAGGTGGGAACGGCGGGCAAGGCCGACGTGTCGGGCATCGGGGGGGCAGACAGCGGAATGCAGCTGTCGCTCTTCCAGCTCGAAGACCCTGTGCTCTCGCAGATACGCGATGAGATTCTGCACCTCGACATCGATAATCTCACGCCTATGGACGCGCTCAACCGCTTGAACGACATCAAGAAGATACTCAACGGCAAGTAGTCCGCCGCTTTTGGCCGCCATGCTTTGGGGCAACGTCCCTTTGCCGTTTGTCGCGCGCCTCCTCCCCCGCTGCTGGCGAGGGAGGAGGCGCAGTTATTTCCCCAATGCTGTTTGATTTGGGAAAAGTCGCTGAAAAAGAGGAAAATCCGGTGTTTTCGGTGCTGCGCTTATGGCAGAAAATACCTACATTTGCAGCCGTAAGACAAATTATCGATGAACCAAACAGCAAGCAAAATGGAAAAATTGATTACGCTATTTACACTTTTGAGCCTGACGATTACAGCCTATTGCCAGCAGACGCATGAGATATTTGTTTGGAAAGGTGGCGTGCCCACCCGCATAGATGCCGTAGACAGCATCACCTTTGCCGCCCCGGCCGCCGACGAGCATGAGGCCGTCGATATGGGACTGAGTGTGAAATGGGCGGCAGAAAACCTTGGTGCGGCCACCCCGGAGGCATTTGGCTTGCACTACGCGTGGGCAGAAGCCGCGCCCAAGGAGGACTATTCGTGGCAGACCTACGCATGGGGCACAAGTGAGGAACTGACCAAATACACCACGGAAAGCGGGCTGACGCAGATTGAGGCCGCCGATGATGCGGCCACGGCACTGTGGGGCGGCGCGTGGCGGATGCCCACCGATGCGGAGATGAAGGAACTGCTGGACAACTGCACGTGGGCTTGGACAACGCAGAACGGCACTGATGGCTACTTGGTGACGGCTCGGAATGGCAACAGCATCTTCCTGCCCACCACGGGACTCTACTACGGCGACTTCCTCGATGATGACGAAACTGGCGGCTACTACTGGACTTCCACACTCAGAACGGGCTACGACAGCTTTGCCCGACGCTTGCAATTCGACAGCGAGAGCTGCGACCTCGGCACGAGCAGCCGCTTCATAGGCTTTGCCATACGTGCCGTGAGGCCATAAAAGAATCTCCCCCGGACAACGGTGATGAACGCGGGCAGCGGCCCGGTTTCTGCCGTTTCCGTTGGCGAACGGGGCGTGCGCCGTGCCCTGTTCGCCTTTTTTTGTGCCCGCTGGTGCAGCTTTTGCGCAGCTGCGTGGCGCAAGAGCAGAGTAAAAGGTATGGTTTTGCCTTCCGAAACGTATGGTTTTACCGCCCAAAAGGTATGGTTTCGCACGCCAAAAGGTATGGTTTTGCAAAGCGGTGTTCGGGCGGCGCGCCGCAAGGGGCAAGACATGGCCTTCCGGGAGCTGTCGGCACAAACGCGAAAAGGGTGATACGAACCCGAATTGAGGTAATGCGTGTTTCCGTTTTTCTTCGTACTTTTGCAGCATAACAGCATGATATAAGAAAGGAAAAAGATGATTCAGACAAGATTGAGCTACGAGTTTGGCGCGTCTACGCGCGTGATATTCGGCCCGGGCAAGCTGGGCGAGTTGCATAAGCAGACGTTTCCCGGCCGCAAGGCGTTGCTGGTGATCAGCAATGGCAAGGCTACGCGTGCCCACGGCTACCTCGACCGCACGGAGAGGGAGCTGCAGCAGGCTGGCATCAGCTACGTAATCTTCGACAAGGTGGAACCTAACCCGCTGAAAGCCACAGCCGAGGAGGGAGCGAGAGTGGCGCGCGAGAATGGTTGCGACTTCATCGTTGCGCTGGGCGGGGGCAGCGTCATGGACTGTGCCAAGGTGATATGCCTCAATGCTACCAACCCCGGCGACCTCTGGGACTACGTGTTTGGCGGCACGGGCAAGGGCATCGTGCCCGCCAACGACCCGCTTCCTTACGTGTGCATCTCCACCACGGCCGGCACTGGCTCGGAGGTGGACGCGGCAGGGGTGATTACCAACCCCGCCACCAAGGAGAAAGTGGGCGTGGGCGACCCGCGCTTGCTGGCCACCTTTGCCATCATCGACCCCGAACTGATGGTGAGCGTGCCGCCACGCTTCACGGCCTTTCAGGGCTTCGATGCACTTTTCCACTCCTTGGAGGGCTACGTGAGCAACCGCAGCAACCTCTTTGCCGACATGGTGGAGGAGACGGTGATTCGCTCCGTGGGCGAGTATCTGCCGCGAGCCGTGAGGGATGGCAGCGACATGGAGGCGCGGGCGCGCGTGGCTTTTGCCAACACGATGTCGGGCTACAGCATGATGACGGCGGCCTGCACGGCAGAGCACAGCATTGAGCACGCCCTGAGCGCGTACCATCAGGAGCTGCCCCACGGCGCGGGACTGATTATGATAAGCCGCGCTTATTTCTCCGCCATCATTGCCAAGCACGTTTGCGATGAGCGTTTCGTGCGCATGGCGCGCTTGCTGGGCAAGGCCGATGCCGCCAAACCAGAGGATTTCATCACCGCGCTGGTGGATTTGCAGCGCGCGTGCGGCGTGGACGACCTGCGGATGAGCGACTATGGCATCACGCCCGGCGAGTTCCCGGCCATGGCAACGAATGCCATCACGGCCATGGGGCGGCTCGTTCTGCAAGACATTGAGCCGCTTACGCATGCCGAGATTGTGGCCATCTTGGAGGCATCGTATAAGTAATGACAGGCGTGGGTGTGCCCGATGGCAGCCAAGGTGGGCTGTCATCGGCCACGCCGTGGCGCGTCTGCTCGTGGGCGAAAGGAGTATGAGGAAAGTGAAAGTGGTTGTCTGTGCGCTGGCCGCAGGTGCTTTTCCGGCACTCCCTGCTGGCGCGCAGAACATTGAGAACAAGGAAAGTATGAAGCATATAGAGGTGACACAAAACGCCGGACGGCAGCAATTAGGCGACTTCGCGCCCGAGTTTGCCCGGCTCAATGATGACGTGCTCTTCGGAGAGGTGTGGAATCGCAACGAGCTGCTGTCGCTCCACGATCGCAGTATGGCCACGGTGACGGCCTTGGTAAGCATGGGCGTGACCGATGGTTCGCTGCTTCACCATCTGGAAGCGGCCAAACGCAACGGCGTTACCAAGACCGAGGTGGCCGAATTGCTCACGCACATAGCCTTCTATGTGGGCTGGCCCAAGGCATGGGCAGCGTTTCGGATGGCCAAAGAGGTGTGGAACGGTGCGGCGGCTGACGTTTCGGGCGGCAAGGAGGCTTTTCAGCAGGAGCTGATGTTTCCCATCGGTCAGCCCAACACGGCCTATGCGAAGTATTTCACGGGGCAAAGCTACCTGTATCCCGTGTCTTCGGAGCAGGTTATGATAAGCAACGTCACCTTTGAGCCGCGCTGCCGCAACCATTGGCACGTGCATCATGCCACGAAAGGAGGTGGTCAGCTGCTCATTTGCGTGGGTGGCGAGGGCTGGTATCAGGAGTGGGGCAAGCCTGCGCGCAAGCTCCTGCCGGGCGATGTGGTCAATATTCCCGCCAATGTGAAGCACTGGCATGGCGCATCGGCCGACAGTTGGTTTGCCCATTTGGCCGTGGGTGTGCCAGGAGAGGAAGCCGGCACGGAGTGGCTGGAGCCGGTGGGCGATGCAGACTACGACAAGTTGCGCTGAGGATTGTGTGGCGTGGCGGTGCTTTCGCTGTGCGATGTGCCGCTTTCTGTGAGTTTGGCTTTGGTTGGCGGCGTACTTTCGCGCTGTGCCGCCAAAGCTCTTTTCGCGCGGAATGGCCTTGCGGAAGGCAGATTTTTGTTCGTTTTGAAGCAAAAATCTGCTTTCCTTTTGTTCTTATATCATAACAATGGCTTTGCTTTTTCTTTGAAATTAAAAAACAGTTTTTTTTTAGAAACTCTTGTTTTTTTGGCGGTTTTGTATTGTAACTTTGCCACCAAAACCACGCAACTATGGACTTGAAGGAAATTCGTCAAGAAGAATACTGGAGCCACGTTTAGCCTTTTTGAGGAGAAAGGCAGGATGCGGCATTCCCCAAAAACTGGTGGAAGGTATAATAAGAAAGGATAGATTAGGTCAAGTTTTGAGATGGTATGGCGCGTATTAATAACCTAAACAATATATGTATGAGCATGGAGAAGATGATGTTGCTGATGGCTTTGAGTTGCTTTGCCAGTGCTTCTGCTGCGCAAACAGGCGACAGCGTGACACGGCAGGACACAGTGGCTCTTTCTGAAGTGACCATTAGCCAGAGGATGGTGCGGCATGAGGGTGGCAAGACCATAGTCAATGTGGTGGGACTGCGCAAGGGCAAGACCAACCTCGTGGACTTATTGACGCAAGTTCCCGGCTTGAAGGTGGAGGACAACAGCGTGAGCATCTTGGGAAAGGGCGGCTTGAAGGTGATGTTTAATGGCAGACTGAAGAACATACCGCAGGGGTGAACTTTACAATATATTGAAGTCGCGGCCAGCATCGAACGTCACACGGGTGGAGATACAGAAGGAGGGGGTGCGAAATATGACGCATTGGCCAACATACTGGCCAAGAACACGAGTGGCATGAGCCGTTCCAATGATGGAATGTACATGACTTTCGACAACAAATACCGTTCACTGTCTGTCCGCGTTGGTGTCTCATACAGTTTTGGCCGCGATATCCGAAGCCGTGGCCACCGCCACAGCAATGGCGACATCAAGGCTCGGTTCGATTGATTCTTCCCCGCCGCGTGTCCCCATTCGTGGCTTGCCGCGCGAAACTGCAAAAAAGGTATCTTTTCCATTGATTCTTATTCTTCCATTTGGCATGATGTTTGTAACTTTGCAACGTAGTAAAATGTTTAGAAACAAGACTATGGAGACCATAAAAAACCAGAAGTTCGGCGGTGAGCGTCCCTTGTTTGGAGTGCGCGACACACGCTTGGAGAACATAGAGATAATAGATGGCGAGTCGGGCATCAAGTGTTGTGAGAACTTGGAGTGCCATCATTCCAAGTTCTATGGCAAGTATCCGTGGTGGCATGTGGACAAAAGCCTCATAACCGACTGTTATTTCGCGCCCGAATCACGCTCCGCCATTTGGTATAGCGATGATATGGTGATGCGCGACTGCGTTATAGACGGCCCGAAGTTCTTCCGCGAGATGAAGAACCTGGAGCTGGAGAATGTCAAGATTACCGATGCCGATGAGACATTTTGGCGCATCGATGGACTGAAAATCAAGAATGTGGAGCTGCATCAAGGCACTTACCCCTTCATGTTCTCCAAAAACATCCAAGTGGATGGCCTCGTGAGCGATGCGAAATACGTGTTCCAGTATTGTGAGAACGTGGAAGTGCGCAACGCTAAGATTACTACCAAGGACAGTTTTTGGGAGTGCGACAACGTAACGATTTACGATTCGGAACTCCACGGCGAGTATCTTGCTTGGCACAGCAAGAACATCCGTCTCGTGCGATGCCACATCAGCGGCGAGCAACCCTTGTGTTACAGTCACAACGTGGTGCTTGAGGACTGCACGTTTGATGCCGCCTGCGACCGCGCTTTCGAAGATTGCACGGGCGTGGATGCCCGCATCAAAGGCGCCATCACGGAGGTGAAGAACCCCGTGAGCGGACGTATTCAGGCCGAAAAGATAGGCCGCCTTACCTTGGACGAGTTCGCCAAGGGCCGCCTTGTGGGCGAGGCCGATGGCGGAAACACCATCACCTTTGAGGCCAAATAATCATGGACAGCCAGTATTTCGACCATCCCGTGCGCCGCAGGGGCACGGGATGCTACAAGTGGGACACCATGCCGGGCGATGATGTCATCCCCCTGTGGGTGGCCGACATGGACTTTGCCGTTGCCCCGGCCATCAGCCGCGCCGTGGCCGAGCGCGCCGCGCATCCCGTTTACGGCTATACGCTTGTGCCGGATGCCTACTATGATGCGGTAATCAGTTGGTTTGCGCGCCGCCATCAGTGGCCGGTGAGCCGCGAGTGGATACTCTACACCACGGGCGTTGTGCCCGCCGCCTCTGCCACCATCAAGGCACTGACGCTGCCGGGCGAGAAAGTGCTCGTGCAGACCCCCGCCTACAACTGCTTCTTCTCCAGCATTCGCAACCAAGGATGTGAGGTGCTGGAAACCCGGTTGCTGCGCAATGGCGACAGCTACGTGATGGATTTCGACGACTTCGAGCGCAAGTGTGCCGATGAGAAGACCACCGTGTTCCTGCTTTGCAATCCCCAGAACCCCACGGGACGTGTGTGGTCGCGCGATGAGTTGGAGCGGATGAACGAGATTTGCCTGCGCCATCACGTCAAAGTGGTGAGCGATGAGATTCACAATGAGCTGGTTATGCCCGGTCATGCCTACACGCCCTTTGCCGCCGTGAGCGAAGCGTGTCTCGACAACTGCGTCACGCTCACCTCGCCATCGAAGAGTTTCAACACGGCGGGACTGCAAATGGCCAACATCATCGTGAAGAATGCCGAGTGGCGGCGGCGCATAGAGCGGGTGGTGAACATTTTTGAGACGTGCGATGTGAATCCTTTCGCCCCCGTGGCCGTACAGGCAGCCTACAATGAGAGCGAGGAATGGATAGACGCGCTCAATCTCTACATCAGCGGCAACCATGCTTTGCTGCGCGACTTCTGTGCCGAGCGGCTGCCCGGATGGCAGGTACTGCGCATGGAGGGCACGTATCTGGCATGGGTGGACATCAGCGCAACGGGCATGACATCCGATGAGTTGACGGACAAGATGCTTGCTGAGGCACGTGTGCAGGTGAACAGCGGCACGATGTATGGTCGTGAGGCGGGAGAGGGATACATACGTATCAATCTTGCTTGTCCGCGCGCTCAGCTGCAGGAGGCGCTCCGCAGGATTGCCGCTGTGGTTTGATGGCAAGGCCATGTGTGCGCAGTGCTTGTCGGTGGGCAAGTTGTTGCGGCATCGTAGTTGTGCTGGCGGTGCAAGGGCAATCGTTGTTTGCCCAGCGGAATGGAGGTATTGGGCGGAAAACGGAGAGCTGCCGTCTAATCGTTTGACAGTCAGTGAATAACAAAACGTATGGTTTTGCCCCGCAAAAGGTATGCTATGGCGGGGCAAAACCATACGTTTTATTGTGCGAAAGGTATGCTTTCGCAAGTCGGAGACGAAACAAGGAGACTTCCGTGGGAGCAGGCCGGCATGGCATTCCCGCAGAGGTCTCCTTGTTGCTGGTGCTTTACGGCGCAGCCTTTTTACTTGGCTCTGAACCGCTCGGCTTGCTCATTGATGAGCGCGATGTCGTCGAAATAGTCCACGCGCATGGCCTTCCGCACCTCGTCCATCGTCTGTGCGGCTACCTCGCGGGCAGCTTCCGAGCCTTTGCGCAGCATATTGTAGATTTCAGGAATATCCTTCTCAAACTCCTGACGGCGCGCGCGCATCGGCGCAAGCATCTTCTCGAGCACGTTGTTGAGCAGCTTCTTGCACTTCATGTCGCCAATGCCACCTGCCGTGTAGGCTGCTTTCAGCTCGTCAAGGTTGCTGAACTCGGGCCAGAACTCGGCGAAGTCGGCATCCGTGGAGAACGCGTCAAGGTAGGTGAACACGGCGTTCCCCTCCACGTGACCGGGGTCGGAGACATTCAGATGGGTCGGGTCGGTGTACATACTCTTCACCTTTTGCCACACGGTGTCTTTGTCGTCAGAGAGGTAAATGCAGTTTCCGAGGCTCTTGCTCATCTTCTCCTTGCCGTCCGTGCCGGGCAGCCGGCGTGCCGTGGCGTTCTCCGGCAGCATGATTTCCGGCTCCGGGAACACGGGCGCATAGGTCTGATTGAATCGTCTGACCAGCTCGCGGGTAAGCTCAAGCATGGGCTCTTGGTCTTCGCCGGCGGGCACAACGGTGGTCTTGAAAGCAGCGATGTCGGCGGCTTGGGAAACGGGATAGCAGAAGAAACCAAGGGGAAGGTTGGTCTCGAAGTTGCGCAGCTTGATCTCGGTCTTCACCGTTGGGTTGCGTTGCACGCGCGACACGCTCACGAGATTCATCAGATAGACGGTCAGTTCGGCCAGCTCGGGGATGCAACTCTGAATGTAGAGCGTGCATTTCTCGGGGTCGAGACCTGCCGAAAGGTAGTCGAGCGCCACCTCAATGATGTTCTGGCGTATCTTCTCGGGGTTGTCGGCGTTGTCGGTCAGTGCCTGAACGTCGGCCATGAACACAAACATACGGTCGTAGTCGCCCGCGTTCTGCAACTCCACACGGCGGCGAAGGCTACCTATGTAGTGGCCTAAATGGAGCTTTCCGGTGGGGCGGTCGCCCGTCAAAATAATCTTTCCCATTTATATTTTTATTGATTGAATGCGTGAATATGTTGGATGATACGACTCTTTTGGGGTGCAAAAATACAACATTTATTTGGAGAAAGGGCGAAAAGGCCGTACTTTTGCATGAAAAACGAACTGATGGAGAATAACGATAAATTCCGTTTTGAGGTGTGCGCCAATGGTGTTGAGAGCTGTTTGGCCGCACAAGAGGGTGGCGCAGACCGTGTGGAGCTATGCGCCGGCATACCCGAGGGAGGCACAACGCCGTCGTATGGCGAGATGCTTGTGGCACGGCGGGTGCTCAAGAGCACGCGTCTGCACGTCATTATCCGCCCCCGTGGCGGCGACTTCCTGTACACTCCGCTGGAGCTGGAACGCATGGAGGCCGACATAGAGGTGGCCCGGAAGATTGGCGCAGACGGCGTAGTGTTTGGCTGTTTGCGCAAGGACGGGAGTTTGGACATGGAGGCCAATCGCCGGCTGATGGCTTGCTCGCAGGGCATGTCGGTCACTTTCCACCGCGCCTTCGACCGTTGCCGCGACCCACATGAGGCGTTGGAGCAACTTGTGGAGCTGGGCTTCGACCGCGTTCTCACCTCCGGGCAGCAGCCCCGTGCCATTGATGGCGCGCCGTTGCTGCGCGAGCTGCATGAGAAAGCGGCGGGACGCATCATCCTGCTGGCCGGTTGTGGCGTGAACGAGGACAATATCGCGGAGCTGCATGAGCAGACGGGCATACGCGAGTATCACTTCTCGGCGCGCGAGAAGTTCAAGAGCGCGATGGAGTTCAGCAATCCCGATGTGTTCATGGGCGACCCGGAGGCCGACGAAGACTCCTTGCCCTACACCACGGCACGCCGCGTTCGCGCCACGATTGCCCGTCTGCAGGATTCCTTGGGCTGATTCTTAGGGAATCACGCGGAAGTAGTTCTGCTTGCGGGGCTTGCCCGTTTTGGTCTCGGCGGGGTAGCCAAGGGCTATCGCACCCACTCCGGCAAGGCCATCGGGCAAGCCGTAGGAGCGCATGAGCTGCTTGCCTGCTTCCGAATCGAACATGATGTCCTCCCGGTTTATCCAGCACGACCCCATGCCGAGGCTGTGGGCGGCCAGCATCATCGTGCCCAGCACGAGCGAGCCATCGCGGTCGCGGTTGTGACTATCGGCACTGGCGAACACCAAGATGATGACGGGTGCGCCATAATAGGGGTCGCTCTTCGTGCCGGCCACAGCGGCGTTCATGGCCGCAAGGCGCGCTTTCTCCTCCGGATTGCGCACGGCCACAATCCAGGGGTCTTGCTTTCCGAACGCCGTGGGTGCCCACGTGCCGGCTTCAAGCACGGCTTTCAGTTGCTCCTCGCTCACCGGGCGGTCGGCGAAACGGCGTATGCTGCGCCGCTCGCGAATAGCTTTCAAAACTTCGTTTTCCATTTTTCTCCTTATTATATAGTACTTAATCCTTAGTCTTTCTTCTCCCCTCACCAGCTCTTGGCCAAGTGGTTGCCGGCCAGAAGGGCCGCGAATCCCAGGCCGAGGCTCACAGTCACGTAGAGCAAAAGGGCGAGGTAGTGGCCCTCGCGCGCAAGTGCGTGGTTCTCGTTGATGAACGTGGAGAAGGTGGTGAAGCCCCCGCAGAATCCTGTGGTGAGCAAAATCTTGGCTTGCGGCGACAGCACGCGCCCCTCGAAGGGCAACGCCGAGAGCAGCCCGATGAGGAAACAGCCCGCAACGTTTACCGCGAGTGTGCCCACGGGCAGTGAGAACAGCGCGACAGACTGCATCAATCGCGACACGAGGAAGCGCAATCCGCCTCCCGCGAAACTGCCTATGCCCACCAAGAAGAAATCCCTTATCATGCCTTTCTTGCTCTTTTGCGCGCGGTGGCGTAGAGGCCGTTGCGCGAAACCATACCTTTTGCACGGCAATAGGTAACCTTTTGCCTTGCAAAACCATACCTTTCGCGGTGCAAAACCATACCTTTTGCAAGGCGCGTCCGCGCCCCTTGCCCTGCGGCGTCTCCATGCAAAATTACGCATTTTCCATCATTCGGCCATGAGAAAGTCTCCGAAAAACCGCCCAACCTTCTGCCGCGCTTCCAATCTGCCGTGCTATCTGCTTGAAAAACAGAGCTTGTTGCAGCTCGCGGGGCACACTGTTGGGCATAGTATGTGGTTGATTTATCACAAGATAGCCGCTTTTACGCCATGTTTCTTGCACAAATAATGGGGTAATGTGCAGTTTGGGGTGCTTTTTTAAAGGAATTATTTGCATAGGTGAAATTTTTTCCGTTCCTTTGCACCCGAATTTGATAGAGATAACAATAATAAACAATTAAACAACATTATCATGTCAGAAATTGAATCAAAAGTAAAGGCTATTATCGTAGATAAACTTGGCGTTGATGAGGCCGATGTCAAGCTGGAGGCAAGCTTCACCAATGATCTGGGCGCAGACTCTTTGGATACCGTAGAGCTGATTATGGAGTTCGAGAAAGAGTTCGGCATCTCCATCCCCGATGAGCAGGCAGAGAAGATCGCCACTGTAGGCGATGCTGTCAAGTATATTGAGGACAACGCGAAGTAAGCGTTTCGTCTACGCAGATTAGATTTTTACAAAGACAGACACGATTATTGGGTGTCGGGCGTGGCGTTAAGTGTTAGGTGTGGGAAGCCCGGCTGTGGGCAACCTCTTCATCCAACACCTGGCTTTCACGCGCGATGCCCAATATTCGTATATATAAACCAAACCCATTTTAATATATTATGGAATTGAAAAGAGTTGTCGTTACCGGCCTCGGCGCAGTGACCCCGCTGGGAAACACGCCCGAGGAGACGTGGCAGGGCATGCTTGCGGGGAAGAGCGGTGCGGGCCCGATTACTCAGTTCGATGCCAGCAAGTTCAAGACCCAGTTTGCCTGCGAGGTGAAAGGGCTGAACGTCAGCGACTGGCTCGACCGTAAGGAGGCGCGGAAGATAGACCGCTACACGCAGCTGGCCATGATCAGTGCCATACAAGGCGTGAAAGACAGCGGCATCGACTTGGAGAAAGTCGACAAGAACCGCGTCGGTGTGGTCTACGGAGTGGGCATCGGAGGTATCCGTACCTTCGAGGAGGAAGCCTCGTATTACGCCCGCAACGAGGAGGCAGGCCCCCGCTTCTCGCCATTCTTCATCCCCAAGATGATTGCCGACATCGCTTCCGGACAGATTAGCATACATTTTGGCTTCCACGGCCCCAACTATACCACGACGAGCGCGTGCGCTTCGTCTACCAACGCGCTTGCCGATGCGTTCAACTTGTTGCGCCTGGGCAAGGCCGACATGATTGTGGCAGGTGGCGCAGAGGCCGCTATTTGCGCTTGCGGTGTGGGCGGATTCAATGCCATGAAGGCTCTCTCCACGCGCAATGACGACCCGGAGCACGCCAGCCGTCCGTTCTCGGCCAGCCGCGATGGCTTTGTCATGGGCGAGGGAGCAGGATGCCTCGTGCTGGAGGAACTTGAGCACGCCAAGGCGCGTGGCGCACGCATCTACGCGGAGATGGTGGGAGAGGGCGAGAGCGCCGATGCCTACCACATCACAGCCTCCCATCCCGAGGGACTGGGCGCGAAGCTGGTGATGAAATCTGCATTGGAGGACGCCGGACTGAAGCCGGAGGACATCGACTACATCAACGTGCATGGCACATCGACCCATGTTGGCGACATCTCGGAGGTGAAAGCCATCAAGGAAGTGTTCGGCGATGCGGCCTACAAGCTCAACATCTCGTCGACGAAATCCATGACGGGACACTTGCTCGGAGCTGCCGGCGCCGTGGAGGCACTGGCCTGCGTGATGGCCGTCAAGGAGGATATTGTTCCCCCGACCATCAATCACGATGAGGAGGACAAGGATCCGGAGATCGATTACGACTTGAACTACACCTTCAACCAGGCGCAGAAGCGCACCGTGCGTGCCGCTTTGAGCAACACGTTTGGCTTTGGTGGACACAATGCGTGCGTCGTTTTCAAGAAGTATGCTGATTGATTACATTGACAGACTGAAGCTCCCGTTCCTCACGGACAAGGAGCTTCGCCTGTCGTTGCACAAGATTATCGGGGCCTGGCCTCACAATATCAGCTATTACAAGATAGCTTTGCTCCACAAGAGTGTGGCGCGCCGCAACGAGAAAGGAAAGCCGATGAACAACGAACGGCTGGAGTTTCTCGGCGATGCCGTGCTTGGTACTGTCGTGGGCGACATCGTTTTCCGCCATTTTCCGGGCAAACGTGAGGGATTCCTCACCAATACGCGCTCCAAGATAGTGCAGCGCGAGACGCTCAACCGCCTGTCCAAGGAGATGGGCATTGTCAATCTGGTGCTCTCCAACGGACGAAGCACCGGCCACAACAGCTATATGGGCGGCAATGCCTTTGAGGCTTTGGTGGGCGCGCTTTACCTTGACCGGGGCTACAACGCCTGCATGAGGTTCATGGAAAGGCAGATTCTTGGCGAATTGATCAACCTTGACAAGGTGGCCTATAAGGAAGTGAACTTCAAATCGAAGCTCATCGAGTGGTCGCAGAAGAACCGTGTGGAGCTGAACTTCAAGATGCTGAGCCACAAGACCAACTCCGAGGGTGCGCCCGTGTTCCGCTTCCGGGTCATGCTGGAGACGGTGGAGGGCTGCGATGCCGAAGGTTTCTCGAAGAAGGAGAGCCAGCAGAAGGCTTCGAAGGAAACCTTGCGCCGTCTGCGCAAGGAGCCGAAGTTCCTCGATGCGGTGTTTGCCGCCAAGGAGAAGCGCACCAAGATGGAGGAAGAACCTGTGGGGCTGGTGCCGTCGACGGACGAGCACGAAGACTTTATCATAGGTTCTGAGACGGAGAACGTGGAGAAGCACGTCACGCCATTTCAGGCTCAGGTCTACACCGAGGCCGCTACCGCACCATCGGATAGCCTTGAACGCGCGCCCAAGGGGGCTTGCGCAGAGACAGGCGATGAGCCGGAGGCTTTCGATACGGGCGATGCGCGTTCCGAAGAGGTCAAGGAGCGCGAGGACATTATCGCACGCGCCGAGCATGAGGCGTTCAACAGTTAATCGCTTAACGGGCTTGTGCGAGAGTCCGTATCATAGGAAACAGTGCTTGATAGATTCAAGAATTAATCGTTCAAGGCCGGGATTTAGGAGGCGTTATGGGGACGGATGACGTCCTGCCTACTAAGTCCCGGCCTTCAATTATGAGCAAATGAGCAATACTTTTAAGGGCTTTGCGGCAGGAATAGTCGCGGCAATATTCTATGGAACCAACCCGCTTGGGTCGCTTTATCTTTATGAGGACGGGATGAAACCCACTTCGGTGCTCTTCTGGCGTTATGCTTTGGCCGCGTTGATGTTCCTCCTGTGGATGCTGGCGAGGCGCGAGAGTTTCCGCATACGTGCGGGGTACGCCATCCGTCTGGCCGTTCTGGGGGCGTTTTTCGGGATGTCCTCGGGTGCGCTTTACATCAGTTTCGAGCACATGGACGCGGGTATCGCGAGCACAATCCTCTTCAGTTATCCCATCATGACGGCCGTACTGATGACCGCTTTCTTCCATGAGCGCATCACTTGGCGCACCTCCTGCTCCATTCTGCTGGCCATTTCGGGCATCGCGCTGCTCTATCGGGGCGGCGATGCCACACTTTCAGCCACGGGTGTGAGCCTCGTCCTGCTGTCATCGCTGCTCTATGCCTTCTACATCATAGGCGTAAACCAGTCCCGTACGGGCTATTCCTCCGTCCGTTTCACCTTCTGGGTGGTGCTCTTCGGGCTGCTCTCGCTCGTTGTGCTGGCCTTTGTCACCGGCAATCCCATAGAGCCTTTGCGCTCGGCAAGGCAGTGGGCGTGCGGATTGCAGCTGGCGTTGCTGCCCACGGTGCTCAGCTTGTACTTCATGAACATCTCCATCGAGAAGGTGGGCAGCACCCCTTCGGCCATCATGGGTGCGCTGGAGCCGGTCACGGCGGTGGCCATAGGCGTGCTTATCTTTGGCGAGGCATTCTCGTTGCGCCTCTTTGCGGGCATCGTGCTCATCCTTTCGGCCGTCATCCTGCTGGTGCTGACCAAGGAGAAGGCCGCCGCGCGGGGCTGAATACTTGCCCTGCCGCTCGTGGCGGATGCGATGTGGCGATACTAAAATTCCCCGTTGCCATTGCGGCAACGGGGAATTTATATTGTGTTTTCAGACCTGTGAGGCTTACTTAATCACGTCCTCGGGGTCGAGCATGTGCTTCGGGTCGAGGATGGCATCGAGCTTCTCCTGCGAGAGGATGCCGTGCTTGAGCACGAGGTCATAGACCGAGCCGCCCGTTTCCAGAGCTTCCTTGGCAATCTTCGTGCTGTTCTTGTAGCCGATGTAGGGGTTCAGCGCGGTAACGATGCCGATAGAGTTGCGCACGGTCTCGGCGTTGTGCTCCGCATTCACCGTGATTCCCTCCACGCACTTCTCGCGCAGCGTGTCCATAGCGTTGGGCAGCCACGTCAAGTCCTCGATGAGGCACTGCGTGATGATAGGCTCCATCACGTTGAGCTGCAACTGTCCGGCCTCGGCGGCAATCATCACGGTGGTGTCGTTGCCGATAACCTTGAAGCAAGTCTGGTTGGTCACCTCGGGAATGACGGGGTTCACCTTGCCCGGCATGATGCTTGAGCCGGGTGCCATCGGCGGAAGGTTGATCTCATGCAGACCGCAGCGCGGGCCGGAGGCCATGAGGCGCAGGTCGTTGCAAATCTTGGAGAGCTTCACGGCCAAACGCTTCAGCGCGCCGCTGAACGCCACGTAGGCCGAGGTGTCGGGTGTGGCGGCCACGAGGTCGCGACCCAGCACGAAGTTCTCGCCCGTAAGCTCGGCCAGCTTCTTCGTGCACAGCTCCGCATAGCCCGGAACAGCCGTCAAGCCAGTGCCGATGGCCGTTGCGCCCATGTTGATTTCGAGCATCTGATTGACGTTGTAGTTCAGGTTGGCCACCTCGTCCTCCAGCGTGTTGGCGAAGGCGGTGAACTCCTGTCCGCTTGTCATGGGCACGGCGTCCTGAAGCTGCGTGCGACCCATCTTGATGCTGTTGTTGAACTCCTCGCCCTTCTTGCGGAAGGCGGCCACGAGGCGTTGCAGCGAGGCGATGAGGTTCTTGTTCATCTCCACGAACGTCAGGCGGATGGTGGTCGGGTAAACGTCGTTCGTCGACTGACCGCAGTTGCAGTGGTCATTGGGCCAGCAGTGCTGGTAGTCGCCCTTCTCGTATCCCATCAGCTCCAGCGCGCGGTTGGCAATCACTTCGTTTGCGTTCATGTTGACCGATGTTCCGGCACCACCCTGCACCATGTCGGTTGCGAAATTCTCATGGAATTTGCCGTCGATAATCTCACGGCAGGCGCGGCAGATGGCATCAGCCACGTCGTCGGGAAGCTGTCCCAGCTCGTGGTTGGCCTCTGCGGCGGCGAGTTTCACGTAGGCGATGGCCTTCACGTACTCCGGATAGTCGCACATTCTCTTGCCGGAGATGCGGTAGTTGTTGATGGCGCGCTGCGTCTGCACGCCATAGTAAGCCTCGGCAGGTACTTGGAGCTCGCCCAGCAGGTCGCTCTCCACACGATACTTCTTCTCGGTCTCGTTTGCCATGTTTTGATTTTGGATTTTAATTATTAAATAGATTCGATTATTAATAATGCAAAAGTAGCCAAAACAAATGAACCGACCAAATGTTTTTCATTAAATTCCGTGACTTATTTTTTTTGCCCTCGCCGCTTTGCTCGTGCCGTGTTGCGGGGCGGGGCTAAGGCCGCTGTTGCCTTTGGCTCAATGTCTTCTGTTCAGAATGTGCGCAGCTTGTTTTCGAGGTTTGCGCGGCCGTTTTCAAAAGGTAACGTTTCGCCTTGCAAAACCATACCTTTTGCAGGGTAAAACCATACCTTTCGTGTGCCAAAACCTATGGTTTCGCAGAACGGGTAATATTTGCGGGGGTGGCAACTTGGTGTCCAAGACTGGGCGATTTTTGACTTTTTCGAGTAAAAAGGGTAAAGTTGTAGCAGAACAAGGTTAATGCTTTGGTTTGTGATATAATGAAAGTTAATTCCTTTTAGTGCGGTATAATGTATCCGCTATCTTTGTGCCGTACTTCGAAGCTATAAAACTAAAAATAATTAAATACGAATTAAGCTGTTATGAAACAGCGAAAAATCTATTTGTGGAGTTTGCCCGTTGCATGGGGAAGCATAGCAAGTAAATGGTAGTTTTGCATCTATGCTCAGGTCGAAATAACTTTTTGAGCTGTCAGCAGAAGGCAGCTGAGCGAGGAAGTTTAGGCTTGGGCATGGGAAAATGATTAAGATTTAGAAGAAATATGGGTGCAACTTTTTTTGATTATTTCTCCTTCTTTGGAGCTATTTTTCTGTTTTTAGTGTTCGTGTGCTGTGCTGTCAAGACGGGATTCATCGTAGCGGGGAAGCTGAGAAAGAAACTTTGCCGAAGCGCGGCCATCTCGGTGGGTGTGTTCGGTGCGGCTCTTGTGGGGCTGTGGCTTATCTTGAACCCTATGGAGCTGGTGCAGGACGTAGCCCGTTTGCGGGGCGTTTGCTTCTGAGGCGCGTCTGCCGAAAAGCAATCCCGGCCATGGGAAGCCGCTTGGGCTTCTCATGGCCGGGACTGTTTTTGGCCTGTCTGCGCGCTCTTGGCGTGCTGGGGCGGCTGCAAGGTGTTGTCGCCGTTGGCGGCGGGTGCATGGCGGCGTGGCGCGTGGCGGGCTTATTCCAGACTGACGTGGCTTACCCGGATGTCGCCGGGCAGGAATATGCGGGCGTTCTCCTTGAATTTGGCCGTGCTCTCGGTGGTGTAGTAGCGCGTTGTGCCCTGGCGGGTGCAGCGCGCGTCCATCTCGGGGTGGCGGCGCAGGTAGTCTTGCAGGCTCTTGGCCACGTGCTCGCCCTGCGGCATCACGCTCACGCCCTGTGGCACGTGGCGCAGGATGGTGGGCAGGAGTATGGGATAGTGGGTGCAGCCAAGGATGAGGGTGTCGATGAGAGGGTCTTCGGCCATGATGTGGCTGACGCGCTTGCCCACGAAATAGTCTGCGCCAGGGCTGTCGGCCTCATTGTTCTCGATGATGGGCACCCATAGGGGGCAGGCCACGCTGGTGATGCTGATGTCGGGGAAGAGCTTTTGAATCTCCAGGTCGTAGCTGTGGCTGCGCACGGTGCCCTCTGTGGCGAGCAGTCCTACGTGGCGTGTGCGGGTGAGCGTGCCAATGATTTCGGCCGTGGGGCGGATTACGCCGAGCACGCGGCGCGAGGGGTCGGTGTGGGGAAGGTCGTTTTGCTGTATGGAGCGCAGGGCTTTGGCCGATGCGGTGTTGCAGCCGATGATGACAAGGTGGCATCCCATCGCGAAGAGCTTCATGACGGCTTGCCGGGTGAACTGGTAGACGATGTCGAAGGAGCGCGAGCCGTAGGGGGCGCGCGCGTTGTCGCCCAAGTAGATGTAGTCGTACTGGGGCAGCAACTGGCGGATGCCTTGCAGGATGGTCAGCCCGCCGTAGCCGGAATCGAACACGCCGATGGGTCCGGGGGCTGTGGGGAGGGTCTTGATGTCTTGCATTGTGGTGTGGGGATGGTGGTGGCCGCCCGGCGGCGGTGGCGCGTGCGGGGTGGGCGCGCTGACTTACCGGTCTGCGCCGAGTGTCTGCTTGAGGTATTCGGTGATGTCGTCGCCTTGCTGCGGGTCGGCGTAGGGGAGCTGGTCGCTGTCGCTGTTGAGCACGAAGGCATAGCCTCGGTTGCGCGCAATGGCGGCCACGGTGGCGGCGAGCTTGCGGCGCGCGGGGGCAAAGGCTTTCTTGCCGGCCTCGTCCATGAGGCGGTCGGTCTCGTTCTTGAAGGCAATGTTGCGGCTCATGAGGTCTTGCAGCTCGGCTTGCCGCTTGCGCAGGATGGAGGGGGCAAGGCTGCGCTGCTGGTCGAGGAACTCCTCGTACTTCTGGGTGAAGTCGTCGGTGGAGCGGCGCACCTCTTTCGCATACTCGGCTTTTAGCGAGTCGAGGCTGTGGAGTGCCTTGGCGTATTCCGGCATGGAGCGGAGCACATCGGAATGGCTGAACCATGCGAAGCGCAGGGGCTGCTGTGTGGGTTGCGCGGCGTTGTCTTGTGCCTGCGCGATGATGGGCGCGAGGGCTATGAGGATGCAGTAAAGGGTCTTTCTCATTGTTCTTCTCCGCCTCTCTTCGTGGGTGGGCGGCTTGTTTGCAAGCAAGGGCAGACAGGGCACGTGGCCTGTCTGCCCTTGGGAATTTGATGTTGGTAGTGTGTGATCGTGTTGCTTACTTCATCTTGGCGAGCTGCGACTTCACCTCGGCGGTAACGTCCTTGCTCAGTGCCTCGTTGACGTAGAGGGGCTGTCCGGCAGCTTTCTCCATGATGTAGACGTAGCCTCCGGCCTTGGCCACAGCCTCAATGGCGTTGCGCACCTTGTCGAGCACGGGGCCGAGCTTCTTCTGCTGCTCCTCGTTAAAGGCTTTCTGGTTGTCCTGGGCGGTTTGCTGAATCTTCTGATACATATCGTTCAGCTCCCTCTCGGTCTCCTCTTGCTTGGCCGTGGGCATGGTGCTTTTGGCCTTGTCGTATGCCTCGGCTTTCGACTGCAGCTCTTTCTGCATGTCTTCGAGTTGTTTCTGATACTCGTTGCCCTTGGCTTGCAGCTCGTTCTGTACGCCTACTGCCTCGGGGAGCGACTGCAGGAGGGCCTGTGAGTCGAGATGTCCGAACTTCTGCGCAAACATCGTCATCGGTGCGCAAAGCATCAATGCAATCAGTAACTTTTTCATTTCTTTTTCTTTTGTCTATTAATTAGTTGTTATTCTTGTTGTCTTGTGCGTGGGGATGCCGTGTCAGTCTTGACCGTAGCCCAGCTTTTGCAGCACCTCGTTGCTGATGTCTACCTTTGGCGAGCCGTAGATGATGCCCGCGCCCTCGCTGGCACGGTCGATGACGAGGGAGTAGCCACGCTGGTCGGAGATGTCCTTGACGGCGTTGTAGATTTCCTCTTGTATGGGTGTCATCAGCGAAGTGCGCTTCTTGAACAGCTCGCCTTCCGGGCCGAAGTACTTCCGCTTCAGGTCGGCGGCCTGTTTCTCCTTGTCCATGATGGCCTCCTGGCGTTGCTTCTTCTGCTCTTCCGAGAGGAATACTACTTCGTTCTGGTAGTTCTTGTACATGGTTCCGGCCTCGGTGTTGAGTGCCTCCACCTCGGCTTGCCACTTCTTGCTCACTTGGTTGAGCTGCTCATTGGCGCGCTCGTAGGCCGGGACGTTCTTCAGCACGTACTCCATGTCGATGAGCGCAAACTTCTGGGCTGTCGCCGGAATGGTGAGCAGGGCAACGAGGCAGGTCAGCAGCGCGTGTCGGAGACTGCCTGAAGCGAGTAGGTTTATGACCGCTTTCTTCATATTGCTTTCTTTTTTATACGTTTATACCGATTGGGCTGCCCCGCCTTGTCTTTGGCTTGAGGGGGCGGGGGATAGCCCGTGTCGCTTTCTGTTGGTTAGAATTCTTGTCCGAGAATGAAGTGGAACTGGCTTCCACCCTTCTTGTAAGAGCCGTTGTCGTATATCTTGTCGAATCCGTAAGCCCAGTCAAGACCCATCAAGCCCACCATCGGCAGGAAGATACGCACGCCCACTCCGGCGGAACGCTTCATGTCGAAGGGGTTGAAGTCTTTCGTGTCGGCCCACGCGTTGCCCGCCTCGAGGAATCCAAGACCGTAGATGGTGGTGTTGCCGAGCATGAACGGGTAGCGCAGCTCGAGCGTGAAGCGGTCGTAGGCGTAGGCGTTGTATCCCGTGAAGTTGACTTGCGCCTGTGCGTTGTTCGAGATGGAGCCGTTTTCGTAGCCGCGCAGTCCGATGGTCTCTTCGGCGTAGCCCGTAGAGTAGCCGCTCATGCCATCGCCACCCACATAGAACGTCTCGAAAGGCGACTGCTTGAAGCGGTTGTAAGAGCCGAGCAGGCCAAGCTCAATGCGCGTCATGAGCACAAGGCTCTTCGTTGCGCCGGTCAGCGCGGTGTACGTGCGGGCCTTGAACTTCCACTTGTAGTATTCCACCCACTTGTATTTCTCCTGCTGCTCCTGCTGGTATGTTGCCGACTTGGAGTTGGTGGCGAGGTGCTCGTAGTCCTTTCCGTCCCACTTGGACCAAGGCGGGGTCATCGTGAGGGAGACGGAGAACTCGGAGCCGCGGCGCGGGTAGAGCTGGTTGTCGGTGGATGTACGGTTGAGCGTCACATTGAGGTTGAGGTTGTTGGCCGTACCGTTCGACATGATGAAGTAGCGCCAGTTCTTCAAGTCATAGCGTTGGTAAGTGAGCTGCAAGGAGAGCGTGAAGTAGTCATCGGGCCACCGCAGACGTTTTCCCCAGCCAATGTTCACGCCGTAGAGCTTGATGAACTTGTCGGGGTCGTAGAAGTTCTCGTAGTTGTTATAATTGTAATTGCCGTAGCCGTACATATAATTGTAATAGTTGTAGACGCTGCTACTGTTGTAGTAGTTGCTCGACACGTCGGTCTGCTTGCTGAAGAATGCGCCCACGCTGAACTGTATCGGGCGGCGTCCGCCAAGCCAGTTGGTGGAGTATTGCGCCGAATAGCTCTGATAGTACGTACCGTTGGTTTGTGCGGAGAGCTGCATAACCTCACCATCGCCAACGGGCATGATGCCTCTGTGCTCCTTGTTCTTGCGGAAAAGGTTGCTTATGGAGAAGTTGTTGAGCTTCAGACCTACGCGTCCGATTACGCCAGTCTGTCCCCAACCGAGCGACAACTCTATCTGGTCGTTGCTCTTTTGCTTCAAGTTCCAGTCAATATCGACCGTTCCATTCTCGTAGTTCGGGTGCGGAACGGGGTTGACGGACTCTGGATCGAAGTGTCCCATGGACGCAATCTCGCGTGCCGAACGCTGCAAAGCCTCCTTGGAGAAAAGGTCGCCGGGCTTTGTTCGCAACTCGCGGCGCACGACATTCTCGTAAAGACGGTTGTTGCCGTTGATGCGCACGCGGCTGATGCGTGCCTGTTGTCCCTCGAAGATGCGCATCTCCAGATCGATGGAGTCGCCCACGATGTTCACCTCGGCTGGTTCGAGGTTATAGAAGATGTATCCGTTGTTCCAGTATGCGTTGCCCACTGCGTCATCATCCTCGCTCAGACGCTTGCTGAGGTACTTCTGATTGTACACATCGCCCTTTTGAAGGTCGAGCAATGCCGCAAGATAGTCGGTGGAATAAACCGTGTTGCCCACCCAAGTGACGTTGCGGACGTAGTATTTCTGTCCCTCGTCTACTTCCACGTAGACGTTGACGTGCTTGGGGTCGACGTTCCATACACTGTCGCGCAGAATCGTGGCATCGCGGTAGCCCAGTTCGTTGTATTTGCTGATGAGGTGCTTCTTGTCCTCTGCCCAACGCTCAGGCGTAAACTTCTTGGCCTTGAGGAATGTAGACAGCTTTCCTGCCTCGTGTGTCTTGGCCAGCGCGCCTTTGCGGAACAGTCCGCCCTTGATTTTGCTGTCGGAGAGTTTCTCGTTGCCATGGATGATAATCTGGCGCACCTTCAGCTTCTCATGCTTGTCGATGTCCACATCGAGGATAACGTGGTTCTTCGTGGCCACGTCCTCCCTTTGGCGTATGTTGATTTCAGCGTTCTTGTAGCCCTTGTCATCGAAATACTTCTTGGCAAGTATCTTGGCGCGGTCTATCATGTTCGGTGTTACCTGACCACCTTTGAGCAAACCGACCGTGTTTTCCAAGTCTGTTTGCTCGCTTTTCTTCACTCCGCTGTAGTTGATGGTCGACACGCGCGGCCGCGTCTTGAGGTAAATGTGCAGATAGGCATCGTTGCCCACGATGGAGTCTGCGGCGATTCTCACGTCAGAGAACAGTCCGTGCTTCCAGTAACGTTTCACCGCATCGGTGATCATGTTGCCGGGAATCTCTATCTCCTGTCCCACTTGCAGGCCGGAGATGCTTGTGAGCACATAGTCCTCGTAGCCCTCCACGCCCGACACGGCCAGTCCGGCGAGCCGGTAGTTGCCCGGTATGCCAGCATAGCTGATGGGTGGGTTCACGATTTTTTCTTGGGCGTGCGTTCTCGTTTGTATTCCCGCCGTGATGAGGCAGACGATCAGCAGTACCTTATTAATATGGTTCATCCTTATTTGTTTTCGTTCTCTATTTGTTTCTCTGTCTTTCCGAATCGCCTTTGGCGGCTTTGGTAGCTTGCGATGGCCTTGTGCAGGTCGGCTTCGGCGAAGTCTGGCCAGTAGGTGTCGCAGAAATACAGCTCCGAATAAGCGATTTGCCAGAGCAGGAAGTTGCTCACTCTCACCTCGCCGCCAGTGCGGATGAGCAGGTCGGGGTCGGGCATGAAGCTTGTTTGCAGGCGTTTGCCCACCCATTCCTCGGTGATGTCGGCAGTTGAGATGTCGGCCGGCGTTGCGGCTTTGGCCGCCTTCTCCTTGACGATGTCCCTCACGGCCTTGGCCATCTCCCATCGTGCGGAATAGCTCAGTGCCACAACCATGGTCATGGCCGTGTTGTCACGCGTGTGCTCCTCTGTCTCCCGCAGTTTCTCCTGCACGTCTTGGGGCAGCCTTTCGGTGTCGCCGATGACGCGGAAGCGCACGTTGTTCTTCATGAAAATCTCGTCTTCGAGCGAAGAGAGCACCAGTCCCATGAGTGCCGACACCTCATCGGCGGGGCGGCTCCAGTTTTCTGTCGAGAAAGTGTAGAGGGTGAGATACTTCACGCCGAGCCTTGTGCACTCCGAGGTGATGCGCCTCACGGTCTCCACTCCCATCTGATGACCGTAGGAGCGTGGCTTTCCGTGCTCGTTGGCCCATCGGCCGTTGCCGTCCATGATGATGGCCACGTGCTGCGGGATGCGCTCCATGTCGAGTTTATCTGTCATTTCTTTCTTATTCGTACTCATTGTGGCAAGTCCTGCATTTGGCTTTGAAGCTGTAGGTGATGGTGAGCTGCAGCGTTGAGTAGCAGTCGGTGTTCTTGAACGCGCCGCTGCTGGGAATGTCGTAGGGGTCTTTCTGCCCGTCCAGCTCATCGCTCAGCGAGAAGTGCATGGCCCATTCCAGCCCGATGTTGAGCCGTTTGCTTGCCTTGTATTTTATTCCGATGCCCAGTGGCACGTTGGCTGCGAACGCGCTGCTCTTCTCGGCGTTCTCCAGCTTGGCGTAGGTTGCGCCGATGCCGCCAAAGACGAACGGCGTAAGCCGCTGTGCGCCCCGGTAGTCGCGCCCCGTTCCGTAGGGCCAGAAGTTGTATTCGTAGGTTACGCCCACATCCACGAGTGTGTTGTTGAACTCGTAGGGCGGCTGGTTTTCGAGCTTGGGGTAGTAGGTCTTCACGTCTGCCGACGAGCCTTTCACCTTTCCGAAGCCCACGCTGGCCTTCACTCCCATGTAGGGGCTGAGGTTGTATCGCCACAGCACGCTGCCCATGGGTTGCAGGTTCTTGGTGATGGAGCCGTTGAAGTCGCCAAGATAGCCCATCATGCCGCCTCCCACGCCTATCTCCATGAGGTAGGTCTCGTCCTCTTGTGCCTGCGTGGGCATTGCGATGGCACCCATGAGGGCTATGCAGAGCAGTACTTTCTTCATCCGGGATTCCTTGTGTGAGTGTGGATTCTGTGCCTTGCGCCGGTGCCGTTAGTGTTTCCAGCCCAGCATGTTGAGTCTTCCGCGCCACACCTGCCCGGCCGTGTTGACGAGCCAGATGTAGTTGTCGTCATCGGCCACGCCCGTGAAAGCGGCCGCCTTGTCTTCGCAGAACGCATCGGGAACGGCGAAGCCGCTGACAGTTTTCCATGTAATTCCGCCGTCCTGACTGGTGAGGAACTTCGAGAAGTTGCCCTCCGTGTCGGTGCCGAATGCCAGTGCTCCGCCGTTGTATTGCGTCACCGTCAGTCCTGTGTAGGCTTTCAGCGCGTAGCGGTTGTCATCGGCCACATCGACGAATGTCCACGGATAGACGATGTTCTTGTCGTTATAGTCGGCAATCTTGGTCCATGCCACGGCGTATTCGCGTCCCGGCACGGTGCCCACGAGCATCACCCGGTCCACATCATCGTTTGTCCGTATGGCATGGCACGTGTAGGCGAAGTTGTCAGTGGGCAGCAGGCTCGCGTTGTCGTCAACGGTTGTGGCTTCCCACGTTGTGCCTTGGTCGCGCGACACGGCAATGCCGCCGTTCTTGGTCATGGCATACAGTTCCTTGCGGCTTGCGGCCACGAGGCGCGTCAGCGTGTTGTTGGTGGCCACTTGCTCGTAGTGTATGCCGTCGGGCGTGCGCAGAATCGCTTGCCCGTTGAGGAAATACATGTGTCCGCCCATCGTCACCACGCCCTTGTGCGCATCGGCTGCCAACGGTGTGTTGATGTTGGGGGTGAGCGGGGTCAGCACGCCGTCCTTGCGGCTTGCCCCCAGTACGGCGGTCGCAGTGCCGTCGGTGGCGAACACGTAGAGGCTGTCGCCCATGGCCACGGCTTTCAGGCTGCTGAATGCCGAGAGCTGGCTCTGGTCGGGCATACGGTTCCAGGCGAAGACGCTGCCGTCCTGCTGGTGTACGTTGACATTGATGGTGTATTTGCGCCATCCCGTTCCGTCGAGCGACAGGGTGCGGATGAACCGTGGCTTACGGAAGTCGATGGAGTCGTTGAAGTCGCAGTATATCAGACTGTCTTTGTCCAGTTCCTGCATGTAGACAATCGATGAGTTGCGGGTGGTCACTGTGGCCATCACGCGCGACACATCGGTGCGCCAGGGCAGCGAGTCGGGGTTGTAGATTTGTCCCTTGGCGTGGTCGATGACGAACGGGAAGCTGCTGCCCACGATGTGTACGTAGTAGGTGGAGTCGCTTCCGTCCTTGGCTATGGTGTCGCGGTACTGCTTGAGCGTGCCCAGCGAGAACGAGACGATGCCCGCATCGTTATAGTAAGTGTAGCTGTTGTCGTACCCCTCGTCGTCGCTGCCGAGGCAGGAGGTGAGGAGCATGGCTGCCGAAACGGCGAGTATGAATGGCCAGTTCTTGCGTATCATCTTGAAAATCTTTGTTGTTAGTCGCGCTTTCCCAGCCCCGTCACAGGGCGTGGCGATAGTCGCGGGAGCATTGCGCCGGCCTTTGGGCACGGCGTTTTGCTTGCAAATTTAAGGAGAAATATTCAGATAAACGCCCTTTCGAAGCGTTAATTATGTAAAATAGGGTTTCGGATGTCCTTTTTTAAGGTTGTTTAGTAAGAAATTGCTACTCTGCATGATTCGCCGAATGAGCGTGGGCGCGGCGGCGTTGCGGCATGGCTGGGCAGGAGGTTACGTTTTGGCTTGCGAAACGATACCTTTTGCCTTGCCAAACCATACCTTTTGCGCTGCGATATGTATGGTTTTGCATCGCCGTTTTTCGTTGGGCTTTTTGCCGTGGCGTTGGCTTGCCGTGGTGCGGATACGACAAAGGGCAGCGGCCACTCCTTTGTGGGAGGCAGACCGTTGCCCTTTGGGTTGCTTGCTTGTGTGCGGGGCGGTGTCGCTTTCGCGGCTTCCGCGCTATGCCAGCAGTCGTTTCACGATGGCGGAGATGACCTTGCCATCGGCCTTTCCGGCCATTTGCTTCGATGCCATGCCCATCACGCGTCCCATCTCCTTCACCGATGTGGCTCCGGTCTGGGCTATGATGTCTTTCACTTGTTGCTCTATCTCGGCTTCGGTGAGCGGCTTGGGCAGATACTCCTCAATGACGCTCACCTGCGCCAGCTCGGCCTCGGCCAGCTCGTTTCTGCCTGCCTGTGTGAAGGTGGCTGCGCTCTCCTTGCCTTGCTTGGCCAGTTTTTGAAGTATCTTCATCGCGTCTGCATCGGCCAGCGTGCCATCGGCACCGGGGGCTGACACGGCTTCGAGAAACACTTTCTTGATGTTGCGCAGCGTGTCCAGGCGCACTTTGTCGCGCGCCTTCATCGCTGCCATGATGTCTTTGCTGATTTGATCGAACAATGCCATTGCTGTATTCGGTTGTTGGGGTTACACAAAGCTGATGGTTCCTTCCACCTTGTCCTTGTCGGCATCGCCCTCGGGGCGCGCCTCCGGCTCGGTCTTCTGCTGTATCTCCTTGAGCAGCTGCTTGCTGCGCTTGTAGGTGGGCGTGCCCTCCACATCGAGAATCACGTCCTCGTTGTCCAGCTCGTCTTGGGAGAAGAGGTAGATGTTGGGGCGGTGCTTCGATGGGTTCTTGTCGCCATCGTGGTAGTAGTGTGCCCGTCGGTCGGCTCTCTCCGCCGCGGCCTCGTCGGCCTTGGCCTGCTTGTCCAGCTCGTCCTGCGTGCGCTTCTGCTGCTGCATGGCCAAGTGCGATGGCATTCTGTCCACGCTGCTGATGCCGAAACCAGTGGCAAGGATGGTGATTTTGACCTTCTCGCCCAGCGTGTTGTCGATGGCCACGCCCCATTTCAGCTCAAAGTCTGACCCGAAGCGGCGCATGAAGTCGTTCACGTCGTTCATCTCCTCCATGGCCAGTCCGCCGTCCTTGCCGTTCTCGCTGCTGAAAGCCAGCGAGAGGAGTATCTTTTTGGAGTTGTATATGTCGTTGTCGTTGAGCAACGGTGAGTTGAGCGCGTCATCAATGGCTTTGCGCACGCGTCCCTCGCCCTCGCCGTAACCTGTGGACATGATGGCCACGCCGCCATCCTTGAGCACCGTGCGTACATCGTTGAAGTCGAGGTTGATGAGACCTCTCACGGTGATAATCTCGGCTATGCTCTTCGCGGCCACGCTGAGCGTGTCGTCGGCTTTGGCGAATCCGTTGAGCAGGCTGATGTCTGGGTAGATTTTGCGCAGACGCTCATTGTTGATTACGAGCAGCGCGTCTACGTGCTTGGCCATCTCTTCCACGCCGTCAAGTGCCTGGTCTATCTTCTTGATGCCCTCAAACTCGAAGGGAATGGTGACGATTCCCACGGTGAGGATGCCCAGTTCCTTGCTCATCCGGGCTATCACGGGTGCTGCGCCCGTGCCCGTTCCGCCGCCCATTCCGGCCGTGATGAAGGTCATCTTGGTGCCATCGCTGAGCATATTCTTGATGTCGGCGTTGGTCTCCTCGGCGGCTTGGCGGCCTTTCTCGGGTCTGTTGCCTGCGCCAAGTCCCTCAGTGCCCAGCTGCAGATGCACGGGCACGGGGCTGTCGTTGAGTGCTTGCGCGTCGGTGTTGCAGAGCGCGAACGACACATCGTGTATGCCCTGCTTGTACATATTGGTTACGGCGTTGCCGCCTCCTCCTCCCACGCCAATCACCTTGATGATTTTGTCTTTCTTCTCTTTCTCCGGGTCGCCGAAGTCCAGGGGCTTCTTGATGGTCGTGGTGGCGTTCTTCTTGTCTTTGTTCTCCTCCATAGCTTTTTTTCTTTTTGCCTTGCTTGTTGTGCCGGGTCTGCTTGCGGGGCGCGGCTCGGCGGGTGTGGTCGGTTCTTGTTCCTAATGTTAATCTTCTGGCTCCATGATCTTGCCTCCGAAGTTCTTCAGTCTGTTGGCAATTTTCTTGAAGAAGCCGCCCTTGGCCTCATTGGTTTCTTCGGCTTTGGGTTCTTGCTCTTTGGGTTCTTCCTCTTTCTTGGTGACCGTTTGTGTCTGCGTCTCTGGTGTGGCCGAAGGGGTGGTGTCGGCCGGCTGTCCCGTGTTGCCCGTTCCATCAAAGAGGTCTTTGGGTGCATCGATGGACTGCCCTGCGCAGTTCATGTCGCCCTTGGCCAGCAGACCGATGATGGTGTTGAGCGTTGCGTCGCGCTTCTTGATGTCCTCGTTGTTCGACTTGATGGTCAGGCCTACGAAGTGGGCTTGGCGAATCTTCTCCGCGCCGGTGTGACGTTTGAAGGCCACCTCCATGTTCTTCATGTTCGAGCCTCCGCCAGTGATGATGACGCCGCCCAGAAGCTTGCCGATGTACTCGGCGGGAACTTGGTGCCACACGTTCTTGATGATTTCTTCCACGCGCGCCTCCACCATCTCAATGAGCTTATGGCTCTCAATGGACTGGTCGGAGTTGATGGAGTAGGTGAGTGTTGGGTCGATGTCGCTGGTCTCGGTATAGGCCGAGGCGTAGCGCAACTTCAGCTGGTCGGCCTCGCGCTCTTCCATTGGGTAGCTCGCAATGTCCTTGGTGATGTTGTTGCTGCCCAGCGGAATGACGGCAAGATGGCGCAGCACGCCCTTGTAGTAGACGGCGGTGGTGGTCGTGTCGGCACCCATGTCGACGAGAACGCAGCCCCCGCGCTTCTCGCTCTCGGTGAGCACGCTGTCGGCAAGTACCAGCGGGGCGAGGTAGATCTCGGCTATTGCGATGCCGGCCTTGTCGAAGCAGGTGTTCAGATTGTTGTAGAACGTCTTGCGCAACAAGATGTTGAGGAAGTTTCCCTCCAGTCTTGATGCCTTGATGCCTACTGGGTCGAGGGTGTATTGGTTGTCTATCTTGTATTCTTGTGTGGCCGCGTCGAGTATTTCCTGCTCCGGGTAGTTCATGTTGCGGTTTGCGTCCATCAGATCATAGACCACATCGGAGCCTATAATCGTCTCCGAAGGAAGGTCTTTGACGATGATGTTGCGTACGCTGCGTACCGATTGGCCGCCCACACCCACATAGACGTGGGTGATTTCGAACTTCAGCGTCTTGCGAAGTTTTGAGACGATGCTCTTTAGGCAGACAGCCGTCTTGTCGATATTATAGACCACACCCTTGCGGATGCACTGCGATGCGTCTTCTCTGACAAGTGCTTGCACGGAAATGCTTCCGTCGGGGTTCTTCTTGCCTGCGATTCCCCTGATGGAGGATGAACCCAATTCGATGGCTACGATGAATTCTGCCATATATTTTTCTTTTGTTATTTTCGGTGTTAATCTAACTGTTGTTTCTTGCAAATGATTTGGTTGTCGAACTCTACGTTGATGTAGCAGTACTTGTTCCAGCCCGCTTGTGAGAGTCCGTAGCGGTAGAACTTTTCCAAACGGTTGAGCTTTTTGCCCACATAGGCGGCTATCAGCTCCTCGCGCCGCGTCCGATAGCGGCTTTCGGGCAGTTTGCCGATATACAGAATGTGGTCGCCCACGCGTGGCACCAGCTCTATGCCGTGGTTGGGGAGCACGTTTATCTGCACCACCTGGTTGCGCCAGAAGTCTGAGGCCATGATGGCTTTGGCCAAAGGCGTGATGTATTGGCGGGCGAAATTCCGTCCGATGTGGCCGGTGCTGACGATAAGGTCGCTCGTGTAGTTTGAGTTGGGCATCGGGCCGCCTTTTTCATCAAGGTAGTAATCATCGCCGTTGCTGGCCTTGATGCGTATGATGGGCATACGCTGCGTGATGTTTATCACGGTGTGGCCGTTCTGGGTGATGTGGCATTCGGCTGTGTTGACAAAGGGAGCCGTGCGCAAGGTCTCCTCGATGTTTCGCGGAACGATGGACGACATGGGCATTCCCAGCGGATACTGTTGGTGTTTGGTGAGGATGCGCTTGATTTCCTCCGCGCTCAGAAAGCCCGTGTTGTGGGTGTCGGAGATGTTGATGTCTACCTTGGAGCAGAGTTTGTCGTTTGTGGGGGCATCGCTCCACATCGTTACGGCCATCACGATGTAGGCGGCCAAGGACAAATTGGCCGTCAGAAAGATGATGCGCTTCCGATTTACGTTTATTCTCATAGCTCTGTTAGGATGTATTCCCTCTCCGTTGTGTGACTTTTTGTCCTCTCTGCGTTGGCCTAGGGGTGTCTTGCGGCGGCTTTGTTTCCTTTCCGCCGTGGGTCTCCCGTGGCTATTCGCAGATTTATTGGCGTTCCTTTTCTTTCAGCAGACTGGCTATTTGTGGCACATAGTCGTTCAAGTCGCCAGCCCCCAGCACCACAAGCACGTCGAAGTCGCGGCTGCGCACGTAGTCGGTCACGTCCGCTTTGTGTATGACGGCTTTCTCCACATCCTCCTTGAGGTTGTCGAAGATAAGGCGCGACGACACGCCTTCGATGGGTTGCTCCCTCGCGGGATAGATCTCTGTGAGCACAACTTCGTCAAAGTGGCTCAGCGCATCGGCAAAATCCTTGTGGAAATCGCGTGTGCGGGTGTAGAGGTGCGGCTGGAAGATAACCGTAATCTTGCGCTTTCCGTAAAGCTCGCGCAAGCTTTTGGCGCATTGCAGAATCTCCTTGGGGTGATGGCCGTAGTCTGACAGGAACGCGTGGCGTGGCGTGTTGAGTTTGAAGTCGAAGCGGCGATCCACTCCCGCGTATGTTCTCATTCCGTAGCGCAGCTCCTCGGCGTTGCATCCGTTGAGCTGTGCCATGGCCATGGCTGCTATTCCGTTCTCAATATTGATGGGAACGGGTTGTCCCAGTCGCACGTTGGTGACGTTTTCGATGGGCGAGATGAAGTCGAACGTGATTTGTCCGTTGTCTATTTTCACGTTCTCGGCGTGGAAGTCGCCTTCGTCACGGCTGTAAGAGTAGGTTTTCACGCCCTCCTGCACGTTGGGCTGCACTTTCAGACCTGTGTGGATGATGAGCGCGCCACCCGGTTTGACAAGCTCCGTGTAGTGCCGGAAACTCTCCAAGTAGGCCTCTTCCGTTCCGTAGATGTCGAGATGGTCGGGGTCGGTCGATGTGATGACGCTCATCCAGGGGCGCAGCCAATGGAAAGAGCGGTCGAACTCATCGGCTTCTATCACCACATAGTCGCTTTCTTTCGACAGAATGTAGTTGCTGCCGTAGTTTTTTGAGATGCCGCCAAGGAACGCGTTGCAGTCCACGTGGCTCTGGTGCATGATGTGGGCGCACATGGCCGATGTGGTGGTTTTGGCGTGCGTGCCCGCAAAGCACAGTCCTTTGTGCGTGCGGGTGAGCGTTCCGAGCACCTGCGCACGTTTCTCGATGGTGAATCCTTTCTCCTTGAACCACGCCAGCTCTTTATGCTCGGCGGGGATGGCGGGAGTGTAGATGACCAGCGTGTGTGCCTTGTTGCGGCAGGCGTGGGGAATCTGCGCCGTGTCCTCCTCGTAGTGCAGGAGTGCCCCCTCCTTCTCCAGTTCGTGCGTCAGTGGCGTGGGCGTGCGGTCGTATCCCGCCACCACCGCGCCCCGGCGGATGAAGTAGCGTGCCACGGCACTCATGCCGATGCCGCCGGCCCCCACAAAGTAGACTGCTTGAATATCTTTCAGTTCCATGTTTCTTATCCCTTAATCAGTTTCAGCACCTCATCGGCAATGATGTCGGCGGAGTTCTTGATTCCCATTTTGCTCACGTTCTCGCCCATTTGTCGCAGCTTTGCATCATCGTTGACGGTGCTCAGTGCCAGCGGCAGCAGTTTCTCGGCAGCCTCTGCGTCCTCCACGTAGAGCGCGGCATCGTGCTTTACGAGTGCCATGGCGTTCTTGCGCTGATGGTCTTCGGCTACGTTGGGGCTGGGGACGAGAATCACCGGCTTGCCAATGAGCTGGAACTCACTGATGGAGCTTGCCCCGGCGCGGCTCACCACGAGGTCGGCGGCGCGATAGGCGGCTCCCATGTCGCCGATGAAGTCGGTTGCAATGAGGTTCTTCTGTTCTTTTCCTTTCAGCTGACGCTGAATCTCCGGGTAGTAATACTTGCCCGTTTGCCAAATGAACTGCACTTCGGGATTGCTCTCCACCAAGTCGATGTGCTTCAGAATGCTCTCGTTCATCGTGCGTGCGCCAAGGCTTCCGCCCACGAAGAGGATGGTTTTCTTTCTTCCGTCCAGTCCGAACGCCTCCCTTGCGGCCTCCTTCGTGATGTCGGTCTCCACGATGTTCTGCCGTACGGGGTTTCCCGTCATGATGATTCGGTCTTGCGGGAAGAAGCGTTCCATGCCCTCATAGGCCACGCAAATCTTCCTGACGCGATTGGCCAGTAGCTTGTTGGTTACGCCGGCATAGGAGTTTTGCTCTTGTATCAGACAAGGTATGCCCATCCGCGCGCACTCAAAGAGCGTTGCGCCGCTGGCATAGCCGCCCACTCCGACGGCCACCATGGGCTTGAAATCTTTGATGATGCGTCGTGCCATGCGCAGGCTTTTGACGAGCTTGCACAGCACGCTGATGTTCTTCAGCGGGTGACGGCGGTCGAGTCCCTTGATGGGAAGCCCCTTTATCTCGTAGCCGGCTGCGGGCACGCGCTGCATCTCCATGCGTCCCTCTGCGCCCACGAAGAGAATCTTGGCTTCCGGGTGCTTGCGGCGCAAGGCGTTGGCTATCGACACGGCCGGGAAGATGTGGCCTCCCGTGCCGCCTCCGCTGATGATAATCCTCAATTCCTTGTCCATTCTTTCTTTATTATTCATCTTGAATATTGCAAAGATAAGCAAAAAAAAGCCTTGCGGCAAGATTCCGCTTGTTTTTCTTTTGTGTGTCGGCCTACGCCTACGCCGTTGCCGTGTGCCCAGCCTTGTCCGTGGACTGTTCTTTCCGCTTGGCCGACCGGCTCACGCTTAGGATAATGCCTATGTAGACGCAGTTGACGATGGTCGAAGTGCCTCCACGGCTGATGAGCGGCAGCGGTTGTCCGGTGACGGGCATCAGTCCCACGGCCACAAGCATATTGAACAGTGCCTGCACCACAAACATGATGGCCAGTCCCATGGTCAGATAGGCGGGGAAGGCATTCACGCAGCGGTTGGCTATCAAGCCTGCGCGAAACAGCAGGATAATGTAGAGCATGGCGATGCCTACCGCGCCGACTATCCCCATCTCCTCAATGGCGATGGCATAGATGAAGTCGGTGTGTGCCAGTGCCAGCCAGTCGCACTCGGTAGACTGTCCGGGGCCTTTCCCTATGATGTTCGATGAGGCTATGGCTATGGCTGCGTGTCCCTCTTGCGACTTTTTGCCGTTCAGATCGTAGTCCCTTGGGTCTTGGGGTCGCTTTTCTTTGAGGAAGCTGTTGATGCGTCCCTTCCAGCTGTCGAAGCGGTGGAACACGGCGTCAAAGACGCTTTTCTCCTCTTCCTGCTTTGTCTGCTCTGTAAGGTTCTGCTTGGTGTTCTCGGCATGCTCCCTTTGGTCGTTTCCCACCGCCATTGTCAGCGTCAGGAAAATGGCTGCGAGCAGCACTATTGCGCCGAACAGCTTCCCCAGCTGGTCCAGCGGTACGCGCCCAACGAACATCATCAAGAAGATTGTTGTGCTCAGGAGGACGGCTGTGGAGAGGTTCTCCAGCCCAATGGGTATGATATAGACGGCTGCTATGCCCAGTATGTAGCCTATGGTCTTGCGTTCGGCACCTTCGTCGGTCTGCATGGCACTGAGCACCTGCGCCGAGGCCAGCACCAGTGCCCCTTTGGCTAACTCCGATGGCTGGAAGGTGAAGCCCGTTCCGGGAATCTGAACCCAGCGGCTTGCGTCGTTGGCGGCGTGTCCGTTCACGAGTGCCAACATCACTGTGATGAATGCAACGCCCAAGGCTATGGGGGTGAGCAGCTTGAAGTATTTGCAGTCGATGTTCATCGTGATGATCATGATTGCCCAGCCCAGTGCCATCTTGGCGGTGTGGCCAATGATGGGCGACCAGTATACGCCGCTTTTGTAGGAAAGCGCGCTTGAGGCGGAGTATACCTCAATGATGCTTACCATGCAAAGGAGGAAGAAAATAATCCAGATGACTTTGTCTCCCTTGAAAATATTGGTCAGTGACCGTCCTTTCATGCCGAGTTTTTCCTTGTTTGGGTCAGTGGCCGGGCGCGCCTTCTTTTAGGTAGAGAGCCGCCCTTGGCCAGTATTCTTGTTGTTCTTTTGCCTTGTTTTTGCTGTTGTCATGCGCCGCTTTGCAAGTTGTTGTGGCGCAGGTGGTTGCGTGTATGTATGCTTTTGCCCTCCAAAACGTGCCCTTTTGGGGTGCGAAAGGGCACGTTTGGCCGTGCCATATGTGTCCTTTCGCGTTGCGGGGCTTTTGTGCCGCCTTTGGAGGGGGGCTGCGTTACAGCGCGCGGGCGAGCGACTTGAACTGCTCTCCGCGGTCTTCCATGTTCTTGAACAGGTCGAAGCTGGCGCAGCAGGGGCTTAGCAGCACGGTGTCGCCGGGTCGAGCCATCTCGTAGCAGGCTTCCACGCACTCCTTCATGGAGTGGGTGTCGCGCACGGGGATGCCCATGTCGTCGAAGTTGTCGTGCAGTTTCTGGTTGTCCGCACCCAGATAGACGAGTCCGGCGCATTTCTCCCGCACGAGTTCCTTGATGGCCGAGTAGTCGTTGCCCTTGTCCTTGCCGCCCAGGATGAGGATGGTGGGCGTGCGCATGCTTTCCAGCGCATACCAGCACGCGTCTACGTTGGTGGCCTTGGAGTCGTTGATGTATTGCACTCCTCTCACCTTGCACACTTTCTCCAGGCGGTGCTCCACGCCGGGGAAGTCGCCGAGGCTCTTGCGTATGCTCTCCTTCTTGATGCCGGAGATGTTTGACGCGATGCCGGCGGCCAGCGAGTTGTAGATGTTGTGCTTGCCCGTGAGCGACAAGTCCTCCTGCTCCATGTTGAAGGGGGTGGGCCGCTCGATGGTGTAGCGTCCTTCCTCGATGTATCCTATCGAGCCTTTCTCCTTCAGTTCCGAGAACGGATAGCGCACGGCCTTGATGTCGTACTTCTCCAGCTCCTTCTTGATCACGGGGTCATCGTTCCAGTAGATGAAGCTGTCCTCCTCCGTCTGGTTCTGTATGATGCGCATCTTCGATGCCGCGTAGTTCTCGAACTTGAAGTCGTAGCGGTCGAGGTGGTCGGGCGTGATGTTGAGCAGGATGGCGATGTTGGCGTGGAACTGGTACATGTCGTCGAGTTGGAACGAGCTAAGCTCAATGACGTAGTACTCGTGTGGGTCCTCGGCCACTTGCAGCGCAAGGCTCCGGCCTATGTTGCCGGCCAGTCCGACATCGTAGCCCGCGTCCTTGAATATGTGGTAGATGAGGCTTGTGGTGGTGGTCTTGCCGTTGCTTCCCGTGATGCAAATCATCTTGCTGGTGGTGTAGCGTCCCGCAAACTCTATCTCGCTGATGATGGGCGTGCCCTTCTGCATGAGCTTCTTGACCATCGGCACTTCCTTGGGTATGCCCGGGCTCTTAATCACCTCGTCGGCGGCGAGCACTCTCTCCTCGGTATGCTTTCCCTCCTCCCACTCTATGTGGTGGTCGTCGAGAAGCTGCTTGTATTTGTCCTTGATTCTTGAGGTGTCGGAAACGAACACGTCGAAGCCTTCCTTCTTGGCCAGCACTGCTGCGCCGGCACCGCTTTCGCCGGCTCCGAGAACTACGATTCTTTTCATTTTCTCTTTCCTTGTTATGATTGACGTGCGGTTGGGGTGAGGGAATGGCGTTCGTGCGCATGGGCGGACGGGTTGCCCGCAGGTTGTCTGCGCCGTTCCGGCATAGCCCTTTCCCCGGTTGCCGTTATCTTATTTTCAGTGTGATAATCGTCAGGGCCACCAGCAGGATGCTGATAATCCAGAAGCGAATGGTTATTTTGGTCTCATGCTTGGCCGTGTGGGGCACGGTGATGAGGTACTTGCATTCGGGGTCGAGCTGTGAGTCCTGTGTGCGGAAGTTGTCGTGGATGGGCGTGCGCTTGAAGATGCGCTGCTTCACGCCACGCCGCTTGCCGAGTCGGTAGTACCACACCTGCATGATGACGCTGAGGCTCTCGACAAAGAAAACGCCGCAGAGGATGGGCAGCAGAAGCTCCTTGTGGATGATGATGGCACCCACGGCGATGATGCCGCCAATGGCCAGGCTGCCCGTGTCGCCCATGAACACCTGGGCGGGGTAGGCATTGTACCACAGGAAACCGATGAGCGCGCCGATGAAAGCGCAGAAGAAGACCACCAGCTCCTCCGAGCCGGGTATGTACATGATGTTCAGGTAGGCGGCAAACTGTATGTGGCTGCTCACGTAGGCGAGGATGCCGAGCGCAACGCCTATGATGGCGGAGTTGCCGGCGCACATTCCGTCCATGCCGTCATTGAGGTTGGCACCGTTGGAGACGGCCGTGACGACCAAGATGGTCATGATGACGAAGAGTATCCAGCCCGCCGCAACGCAGTGCTCGCCGCAGAAGCCCATCACCCGCGAATAGTCGAGGTTGTGGTTCTTGACGAATGGTATGGTGGTCTTGAGCGATTTCTCGGCCTTGTCGCTGTGCTTCACCACCACCTCTTGTCCGTTGTGCTGCGAAATTTCCATGTTCTCGTTCGATTTCACGTCGGGCGACGCCCAAAGCGTCAGTCCCACGATGAGACCGATGGTGACCTGGCCCACAATTTTGTACTTTCCTTTCAGTCCTTCCTTGTTGTGGCGGAATATTTTGATGAAGTCGTCCATGCCGCCAAGGAAGCCAAGCCACACCGTAGTGACTATCATGAGGATGAGGTAGACGTTGCGCAGGCGGCCAAGCAGCAACACGGGGATGAGCAAAGCCACGATGATGATGACGCCACCCATCGAAGGCACGCCGATTTTCTTCACGCCGAATGGGTCGATTTTCGCATCGCGCTGTGTCTCGGTGATTTGTTTCGACTTGAGGTATTTGATGAACCGCTCGCCAAACCACGCCGAAATGACCAGCGCAAGCACGAGGGCGAGGATGGAACGGAACGATATGTAGCTCCAAAGGTGGGAACCGCTGATGCCGAACTGGTCGAGCCAGCGGAAGATATAGTATAGCATGGCTTTTCTGAGTTTTGGTTATTGCTCGTTGAAGATGTCGCGCAGCACCTCGTGATCGTCGAAGTGGTGCTTCACACCGTTGATTTCTTGATAGGTCTCGTGTCCCTTACCGGCCACAAGCACCACATCGCCCTTGCCGGCCATCATGCACGCCGTGCGAATGGCTTCCCTGCGGTCGGTGATGGTGATGACCTTGCGCCGCTGCTGTGCGTCCAGCCCTTCCAGCATGTCGTTGATGATGTCCTGCGGGTTCTCGTTGCGGGGGTTGTCGCTGGTGAGGATGACCTTGTCGCTCTGCTTGACGGCCTCCTGTGCCATCAGTGGCCGCTTGCCGTGGTCGCGGTTGCCGCCTGCTCCACACACGGTGATGACGCTGCCTTTCCCGTCCAGCACCTCATGAATGGCGGAGAGAACGTTGGCGATGGCATCGGGGGTGTGGGCGTAATCCACCACGGCGGTGATGCCGTTGGGCGAGAGAATCGGCTCCAGACGGCCGTTTACGCTCTTGAGTGTGCTCATGGCCACAAGCACGTTGTGGGATTCCTGACCGAGCATTACGGCTGCACTGTACACCGCGAGCAGGTTGCTCACGTTGAAGCGGCCGATGAATTGCACGCCCACCTCTTTGCCATCGATTTCCAAATACATTCCCTCGAAGTGGCATTCGAGGAGCTTTGCGCGGAAGTCGGCCATGCGCTGGGTGGAGTAGGTCTTGATGTTTGCCTTGCAGTTCTGCACCATGAACATACCGTTCTTGTCATCGGCGTTGGTGATGGCGAAGGCCGTCTTGGGCAAGGCATCGAAGAACATCTTCTTGGCGTTGCGGTAATTCTCGAAAGTCTTGTGGTAGTCGAGGTGGTCGCGGGTGAGATTGGTGAAGATTCCGCCCGCAAATTGTAGACCGCCGATGCGGTGTTGCTGGATGGCGTGCGATGAACACTCCATGAAAGCGTATTCGCAGCCTTCCTCCACCATGCGTGCCAGCAGCTGATTCAGCGCAACGGGATCAGGAGTGGTGTGGTCTGCGGGTACGGCCTCGCCGTCAATATAGTTGCATACCGTGGAAAGCAGTCCGACTTTGTAGCCGAGTTTGCGGAACATCTCGTACAGCAGGGTAGCGATGGTGGTCTTTCCGTTGGTTCCCGTCACGCCAACAAGATGCAGTTTCTTCGAAGGCTCTCCGTAGAATGTGGTGGCCACGGGGCCTGCGGCTTCCTCGGTGGAGGCCACTTGCACGTAGGTCACGCCGCTCTCGGCGGCATCTTGCGGCATCTCCTCGCAGAGAATGGCCGCCGCGCCTTGTGCTATGGCCTTGGGGATGAAGCGGTGTCCGTCTACCTGTGTGCCCTTCATGGCCACGAAGAGGTTGCCTTGCTTCACCTTGCGGGAGTCTATTTCCACTCCCGTTATCTCCTTTTCGCAGTTGCCTGCTATGTGGAGAGGCTTCACTGCTTTGAGCAGTTCGCTTAATGCTTTCATATTTCGCGTTTCTATTGTTTTCTCCTTAATTAATGTAAAGGGACGTTCCTCGCCTTGATGAATCCCTTTTTGGGTTGCTGTGCCTTGACGGCCGTGTGCGGCGGTTGCCCTTCCGAGTCTAACCGAGTTCCAGATGGCAAACCATTCCGCGCCGTATCCTGTCGCCGGGGGCGATGCTTTGCTTGGTCACCTTGCCTCTTCCGCGCAGCCGTGTCTTCACGCCGCGGCTCTCCAGCAGGTAAACGGCATCGCGTGCGCCCATTCCGTGTACGTCGGGAACGATGTTCTTGGGTGGCTCTGTGGCCTTGACGAGCGTCAGCCGCTGTTTTGACGTGCTGTCGTCAACGCTTCCCCACACGGGCTCGCCAAACTTGAAGCCGCCCTTCCAGCCGCCGATGACATCAAATCCCAGCCAGTTGAGCACGTAATCGCCCGCATAGAGGTTGCCGCTCTTCACCTTGGGGATGAGGATGGACGATGAGTCGCGTGCTTCCGCCGCACTTACTTTCAGGCTTTGTGCCATGATTCCCTCGGCGATTTGTCTGAAAACCACGCCGCTCATGCCACCTCCCGATGCGGGAAGACCGTGCTTTTGTATGCAGACGATGCAGCTGTAGCGTGGCTTCTCGTAAGGGAAGAACCCGGCAAAGGACACCAAGTAGTCTATGCCGCCCGCCGCCTTATAGCCTTGCCTTCCCTTTGCCACCTGCGCCGTTCCGGTCTTTCCGGCCACGCCAAACTTGTCGCTTCCGGCCGGCTTGGCCAGTCCCTCGCTCACCACTTCGCGCAGAATGCGCTGAATCCAAGTGATGGTCTGTGGCTTGGCGATGCGCTCTTTCACCACCTCGGGTGGGAACTCCTCAATCACTTGACCATCTTTCACCACTGATTTGACGATGCGTGGGCGCATAAGTTTACCATTGTTGGCGATGGCATTGTAGAATGCTATCGTTGCAATGGGCGGCACGGCCGTCTCGTAGCCGATGCTCATCCATGGTAAGGTCGTCTTGTACCAGTTGGTGTATTGCCCCCTTTGGGTCTTCTTGGGCATGCGCACCTTTGCGGGTACGTAGCCCGGGATGTTCAATTTGTAGTCTGTGGTCAGTCCAAGGTCGTAAATGCCTTGCACGAACTTCTCCGGCTGGTTGTGATAGTATTTGTCTATGATGCGGCTGATGCCAATGTTGGAGCTGTATTTCAGCGACCATGGCAGCGTGAGCACGCCGTAGCCTCCGCGCAACCAGTTGTGGTCCTTCATGTCGCGCCCGTACATATTATAGACTCCGCCCCCGGTGTCTACGGTATAGGTGGTGTCAACGTAGCCATCATCGAGAATGACCATCATGGAGGCAGTCTTGAACACCGATCCCGGCTCTACGGGCGCGCTTACGGCAAAGTTGCCAAGTTCCCTGTACTCTCCGTCTTTGTCTTTCATCATGTTGACCATGGCCTTGATGTCGCCCGTCTCCACTTCCATGACTATGGCCACGCCTATGTCGCCGTTCACATCGGGTTGCCGCAGTTCCTCCAGCAGCGCGCGTTCGGCCAAGTCTTGCATGTTGATGTCGATGGTTGTCACGATGTCGGCACCATCGATGGTCGGCTTTTGGGTGAAACTGAGAAACTTGTTGCGCACTTTTCGCCGCTGGACGATGCCTTCCGTGCCCCGCAGGATAGAGTCGTACGACATCTCCAGTCCGCAGCGTGGTTTGCCGTTGTCTTTGTAGAGGTCGCCCACGGTGCGGCTTGCCAGCGAGCCGAATGGACGCTGGCGTGAGGAGAGTTCTACAAAGTAGACTCCGCTTTTGTATTTTCCCCGCTTGAATACGGGCAGTTCTTGTATCTCACAGCGTGTGTTGTAGTCGATGCGCTTGTCCCAAAGCGGCCAGCGCCGCCTATCCGCAGCCGTGGTGTCCTTCAACTCTTTCTCCAACTTCTTTCCCAGCTCTTTCTTGAAGTCGGCCGCGCTTTTCTCGGGGAATATTTCGTTCAGCCCGTGGCATATATAGTCTATGCTGTCTGTGACGGCTGTGTCTGTCTTGGTACTGATGAGCGTCTCAAAGTCTATGAATACTTTGTATTCGGGCAGCGAGCTGGCCATCAGCTGTCCGTCGCAGCTGAGAATGTTGCCGCGCAAGGCGGGTGATTTCTTGTCGGTTCTCAGCGTAGAGTCAGCCCCTGCCCAGTAATCTTTGTCGATGGTCATGGTGTAGAGGGCTTTGCCCACCACACAAATGGCTACAAGGGTCATTGCGATGGCAATGACCTGATAGCGTGGCATGACTTCCTTATAGTTGAGCTTGCTCATTTTCTTCTTGATGGTTGGCTCTTGATTACTTCTTGGGCACTTGGATGATGTAGGGCGGGTGGCTCGGCAGCTTCAGCACGCTGTCCTTGCTGTTTCTCAGAGCTTCCAGCACGTGGCTCTCGCGTATGTGTTCCGTGAGCTGGCTGTTGCTGGACAGCGTGCGGTACTTCATGTCTTCAAGCCGCTTGTTGAGCTTGTCTATCTCGATAAGGCTCTTCTGCGTGCTGTATCGGTTGGATATGGAGACAAAGATGAAGCCCACAAAGAGCACGATGAGCCAAATGTTCTTGCGCATCAGCTTTGTGTCGAGGAAGTCGCCAAAGAGGATTTTCTTCAGCGTATGCGATGAGGAGTGCGGCTGCTCGTCCTCCCGCGCCTGCTGCTCTATGGCTTTTTGTATGGCCTTGGCTGTGGCTTCGGCCTTCAAGTCTTCCTTGCTGACGTCCTCTTGCTGTGTCTCTTGCCTGTTGGCGGGTGTTCCCTCGTGCGTCAGTTCGTCTTCTTCGGGCGTGTGGAGCGGGTTGCTTTTAGTGCTCTCCATTCTCCTCCCTCCTTTCCGCCACTCTCAGTTTGGCACTTCTGCTGCGTGGGTTGGCCTCCTGTTCCTCTGCCGTGGGCACCGTCACTTTGTTGTTCACCAGCCGGTAGGGCGTGTTTACTCTCCCGAAGAAGTCTTTCTCCACCTTGCCCTCGGCGTTGCCGCTGCGCATGATGTTCTTCACCATCCGGTCCTCGAGCGAGTGATAGGTTATCACGCTCAGTCTTCCGCCCGGTGCAAGCAGCGCGGTGGCCGCGTCGAGCATCTCGCGCAGTGCGTCCATCTCGTGGTTCACCTCTATGCGCAAGGCTTGAAATACTCTCGCCATGTCCTTCTTCTCCCGCCCGCGGGTCATCAGCGGCTCCATGATGGCGGCCAGCTGCGATGTGGTGGCTATGGCTTCTTGCTGCCGTTTCTTGACGATGGCGGCGGCCATGCGCCTCGACTGGCGGAATTCGCCGTACAGATAGAACACGTCGGCCAGCTTTTCCTCGCTGTACTCTGCCAGCAAGTCGGCGGCGGTTTGTCCGGCGCGCTTGTTCATCCTCATGTCGAGCGGCGCGTTGTAGCGGAATGAGAAGCCGCGCTCCTCGTCGTCGAAGTGGTGGGAGCTTACGCCGAGATCGGCCAAAAGCCCGTCTATGTGCTCCACTCCGTGGTATCGCATCCAGTTTCTCAGATACCGGAAGTTGCTGCGCACGAACGTGAAGTTGGCGGGTGCGTCCGCGCCAATGTTGGCCTCGGCGTCGGCATCCTGATCGAAGCTGAAGAGCCGCCCGGACGTGCCGAGCCGCCGCAGAATCTCGCGGCTGTGGCCTCCGCCGCCAAAGGTTACGTCGACGTAGGTGCCGCCTTGGCTGACGGACAGTCCGTCAATGCTCTCTTTCAGGAGCACTGGCACGTGATAGGTGGGCGCGGTTGTGGTCATTGCTGGGGAGTGCTGATGTGGTCGCTGCCGCCGAGACAGTCGGCCAGACTGTCGCCCATGCGCTCCTCCAGTGCCTGTGCAAAGGAGTCGGCGTCCATGAACGGGTCTGTGGCGGCATCGTTGTTCCAGATTTCGATGTAGTCGTCCATGCCGATAAACCGCACCTGCTCCGTGATGGATGCTTTTTGCAGGTAGCGGCGGGAGATGAGGATGCGTCCGTTCCGGTCGAGCGTGATTGGCTCTACGTCCGACACAAACTGCCGGAACACCATCTGATCCTGACGGCTCCAGCGGTTGAGCCGTGCGCGGAGGCTGTCGAGCATCTTGTTCCACACCGATTCGGGGTAGAGCACGAGGCACGGCTGGAAGATGTCCTTGCGCAAGACGAGATTGCTCTCGCCGCTTGCGCTCAGCATTTTCCTGAAAGAGGCGGGCAGGAATACCCGTCCCTTGGCATCGGCCTTGGCTTCTATGCTCCCTAAAAATCGCATGGGCGTACTTCTGTGATAAATGAATTCGGCTTCAAAGGTACGCATTTTCCCCCACATTCCCCCACTTTCGCCCACAAAACTTTTGCTTTCGTGTGTTTTTCTTGACGCGCTTGGCAGATGAGGGGCTTTTCTTGGGGGTGCATGGAGGGTGTAGTAGTGGTGCGTTTTGTCCGCTTTTGTGAATCGTTTTGTTGCTGCTGGCAAGAGTGCGGCGGAGGTTTGGTTTTGCGTAAGGTTTGCTTTGGTATTGTGAAAGGTGCTTTGTTGCGATTATTTTTAATTTAAAAACGTGGAATTTTTAATTTAAAAATCTTGGAAAAATAAATTAAAAATATCGGGTTTTTAATTTATTTTTCTGCACGATGTTTAACTTGTTGTGCTTTAAAGGGTTATGCGGCGTGTTTTATGCGGTGTGGCTTAGGGTCGTTGTGTGGCGCGGGTTGTTTGGCGTCTTCTAAGGTTGTGGGCGCATGGCTTTTGACATTGCGATGCGTGGATGCTTGTTGTGTGATGTGATGGCGTAAAAAGTAAAATGTTTTCATGCTTGTTTCTTGGTTGCTGGCGGTGTGGTGGGGCAGTGTGGAGGCTTGCGCGGGTGGCGAGTGGTGCGTGCTTGTTGTCCGCTGCTGGCGATGCCGTGTCGCGCCATCGGTCTTGCCGTTGGCTGGCACAGCCGTATCGCGGCTCTCGGTGCGGCTGTGGCAGGGCGTTTTTCGCTTTTCGGGGTAGCGCAAAGGGTGCTTCAAAGTTGTGAAATCGGGCGGGTTGTTGCATATTTTTTGGCGGAATAGTTGCACAATCAGAGATTAATGAGTATTTTTGCAAATTGTTAGGGATAATAAGGAACATGGCAGAAGAGATAGAGAAGACCATCGACATCGAGAAAATACTCAGCGGACGCCTTGGCTCGAAAGCGCGCTTTGTGCCCAAAAGCCTTGTGCGCTGGCTGCGCAAGATAGCCCATGAGGACCAGGTGAACCAGTTTCTGCACGACCATCGCGATGAGCAGGGCACGGAGTGGCTCACCTCCACGGTGGAATATCTCAAGATGCACATCACCATAGAGGGCAAGGAGAACCTCCCGGCCAAAGACGATGGCAGGCTCTACACGTTTGTCAGCAACCATCCGCTCGGCGGACAGGACGGCGTGGCGCTGGGAAGCATCATCGGAAAGCAGTATGATGGCCGCTTCCGCTACCTTGTGAACGATCTGCTCATGCATCTTCCCGGCTTGAAGCCCGTTTGCGTGGGCATCAACAAGACGGGCAAGCAGAGCCGCGACTTCCCCCGCATGGTCGAGGCAGCCTTTCAGGGCGACAACCACGTCATCATGTTCCCGGCCGGACTGAATTCCCGGATGATTGACGGGCGCATTCACGACCTGCCGTGGAAGAAGACTTTCGTCACGAAGAGCGTGCAGTATCAGCGCGATGTAGTGCCCATCCATTTCAGCGGGCGCAACTCCGACCGCTTCTATCGCATAGCCAACTGGCAGAAACGGCTTCATCTGAAAGTCAATCTCGCCATGCTCTTCCTTGTCGATGAGATGTATCGCAACGTGGACAAGGAGTTTACGGTGAAGATAGGCAAGCCCATTCCCTGGCAAACATTCGACAACAGCCGCACGCCCAGCGAGTGGGCACAGTGGGTGGAGGACAAAGTGTATGAGCTTTGACCGGCTCTCCGCAACCCTGTTCACCCGTTTCACATAAAGATTCCACAATCAATGGAAGAAGAGTATATTCAACCCGTCAGCAAAGAGATACTGCGAGGCGAGCTTACTCCCGACAAGCTGCTCCGCACAACGAACAAGAGCCATAACGACATCTATGTTATCACAGCCCACGACTCGCCCAACGTGATGCGCGAGATAGGCCGGCTGCGCGAGATAGCATTCCGGTCGGCGGGCGGCGGTACGGGAAAGTCGATGGACATCGATGAGTTCGACACCTGTGAGAACTGCTACAAGCAGCTCATTGTGTGGAATCCGGAGGAAGAGGAAATCATCGGCGGATACCGATACCTGGACGGGCGCAACTGGGAGATGGGCAAAGACGGCCAGCCGGTGCTTGCCACGAGCCATATGTTCCACTTCTCCGACCGCTTCTTGCAGGATTACATGCCCTATACCATTGAGTTGGGGCGGTCGTTTGTGTCGCTCGACTATCAGAACGTCCGTAAAAACACCAAGAGCATCTTTGCCCTTGACAACCTTTGGGACGGTCTTGGCGCGCTCACGGTGATCAATCCCAACGCGAAGTACTTCTTTGGCAAGATGACCATGTATCCGAGCTACATCCGGATAGGACGCGACATGATACTGTACTTTCTCAAAAAGCACTTCGATGACAAGGAGAACCTCATCGTACCTATCCATCCGCTGAAGATAGAGACTCCGGAGGAGAGCCTCGCGCAAATTTTCACGGGGGAAGATTTCAAGTCTGACTACCGGATTCTGAACCGCGAGATTCGCAAGATGGGCTACAACATTCCGCCGTTGGTGAACGCTTACATGAATCTGTCGCCCACAATGAAGCTCTTTGGTACGGCCATCAACGATGGATTCGGCGAGGTGGAGGAGACGGGCATACTTATTGCCGTGGATGAGATACTCGATGAGAAGCGGGTGCGCCACATCGACAGCTTCGTGAAGGAGCATCCGGAGGCTCTGCGCATCACCAGCGGAGCCAACAAAGTGATTTACAAGGAGAAGAACCAATAGGCGCGGTAGGCCGCAGGTGTGCCAGTCCCGTGCTGGGAACTTGTTGGCATGGTGTGCTTCCTGCGATGTCGCAGCGCGCTTCTGCCAGTGTGGCGAGGCGGTTTGGGCGATGTTGCGCTGCGCCTGTTGTGGTATTGATATAGGGGAAAGGCTATCTTGCGGTGTCAGAGGGCATCCGTTGGGTTCTTTTCCCTTTTTAAGGAGGCGGCGGTTTCTTGCAAAAGACTCTGCAAGTTCCTGTAAAATAGGCAGTAATATTTTTAAGACAGACACCGATAGTTTTAGAACGATGTAGCGATTTCTTCAAGAAGAGGCAGCAAATCCCTTTATAACAGACAGCAAATCCTTTTTTAAAAGACAGTAAGGTTTATGGAATCCATTAAAGAGATATTCAGAATAGGCAAAGGCCCATCAAGCAGTCACACGATGGGACCGCAGCGCGCAGCCACCATTTTTCTGGGTCGGCATCCCGAGGCGTGCCGTTTCGTGGTGACACTCTACGGCAGTTTGGCGGCCACGGGCAGAGGCCACATGACCGATGTGGCCATTACGGATGTGCTCGCGCCCGTTGCGCCCGTTGAAATCGTGTGGAAGGCGGCGGAGCAGCTGCCCTTTCATCCCAACGGAATGAAGTTTGAGGCTTTCGAAGCCGATGGACGGCTGGCCGAGACGTGGACGGTGTACAGCGTTGGAGGCGGCGCGCTGTCGGAAGGAAAGGGAGATGACGACTGCTTCCGTCAGAAGCAGGTCTACGAACTGTGCCATATCAAGGACATACAGCACTGGTGCGAGCAGAGCGGACGTGGCTTCTGGGAGTACGTGGAGCACTGCGAGGACAGCGACATTTGGGACTATCTGCGCGAGGTATGGAAGGTGATGCAGGCATCTGTGCGCCGGGGAATCAATCATGAGGGAGCTTTGCCCGGCCCGTTGAGGCTTGCCCGCAAAGCCCCGACCTACTATACGAAGGCCTTGGCCTACAAAGCATCGCTCCTTAGTCGCGGAAAGGTGTTTGCCTACGCCTTGGCCGTGAGCGAGGAGAACGCCTCCGGCGGCACGGTGGCTACTGCGCCGACCTGCGGAGCCAGCGGTGTGATGCCCGGCGTGCTTGTCCACATGGCCGAGGCCCACGGCTTTGCTGAGCCGCGCATCCTGCACGCGCTGGCCACGGCGGCACTTTTCGGCAACGTGGTCAAGGCCAACGCCTCCATTTCCGGTGCGGAGGTGGGCTGTCAGGGCGAGGTTGGCGTGGCGTGTGCCATGGCCTCGGCGGCCACTTGCCAGCTTTTTGGCGGCACGCCATCGCAGATTGAGTATGCCGCCGAGATGGGTTTGGAGCACCACCTTGGCATGACGTGCGACCCCGTTTGCGGTTTGGTGCAGATACCGTGCATTGAGCGCAACGCCTTTGCCGCTTGCCGCGCGCTCGATGCCGAGCTTTATGCCTCGCTCAGCGATGGAAAGCACCGTGTGTCCTTCGACCGCGTGGTGGAGGTGATGAAGCGAACGGGGCACGACATCCCCTCCCTCTACAAGGAGACGAGCGAGGGCGGACTGGCAAAAGGCTTCTGAAAAAGGGCAGGACAGGCGGAAAAATGCGGCATAAGGTCAAGAAATGTCGGAGGAAAGCCGCTTGTCTTGGATTTTTTTTCGTAGATTTGCCGGGCAATGTAGAACTGTTTAGTCATAAGGCTTATGCAAAACCTTGAAATCAAGATAAAGGTGAAGTTCTGCCAATTGGACGAACTCACTGCCGCCGACCAAGAGTTGGTGGCCTGCGCCATTGCCGCGACACGCAACAGCTATGCCAATTATTCTCATTTCCACGTTGGTGCTGCCCTGCGGCTGCACGATGGGCGCGTGGTGACGGGCGCAAACCAGGAGAATGCGGCTTTCCCGTCGGGGCTTTGTGCGGAGCGGACGGCCATTTTCGCCGCTCAGGCCAATTATCCCGACCAGTCTGTGGAGGCGTTGGCCATCGCTGCGGCCAACGACCAAGGCCTTACTGCTGTGCCGGTGACACCGTGTGGCGCGTGCCGGCAGGTGGGACTGGAGGTGGAAGACCGCTACAAGCGTCCCATCCGCATACTTCTTTATGGCACGAAGGGCGTGTATGTGGTTTCGAGCATGCACGATTTGGTGCCCCTCTCGTTCTCCGATGGCATCATGCGTTAGCCCTTTGGCAGCCAATGGTTGCTGTTCGGCTTATTGCTTGATATAGAGTTGTTTGCCAAAATGTTACCTTTTGCCTTGTAAAAGGTATGGTTTTGCCTTGCAAAAGGTGACGTTTTGGCAAGCGAAAGGTTACCTTTCGCATTTTCTTCCCTGTGTTCTTGCTTTGTCATGCCTTGTTTGTCCCCGTCTGTTTGGAGACGCGTGGGGCAGCTATGGTGTGTGTAGTGAAGGCTTGCCGTGTCTGTTAGGCGGTCTTGGACGTAACGGCTTATGTGGCGTTTAGGCGGCTTTCGCCGTGTGCCATTGCGCTTGTTTTTGCGTGAATGGAGCAAAAAAGCGCGCATAAAGTAAGGCGGAATCGAATATTTTTGATACTTTTGCAATCGGGGAGTGCTTTGTGGCTTTCCATTTGTATGGGTAAGCCTCGCTTCCCTTTTAGATAAAAGCCTAAACTGAAAGAGCTATGGTAGAGAAATTGATAGAGAAACTTCGTGATGGCAACGGCACTTTGGCCGTCTTGCATGAGGGTAATATCCACGTATATGGCGATGAGTGCGGCGCGGACGCGCTGGAATGGGTGGCGCGCGAGCAGCCCGAACGGCTGTTCCATGCCAAGGTGGCGGCGCGCGCGGTGGACTTCGCATCGGCCAGCCTGCTTGTGGAGAGTGGTGTTGACGAGGTGTTTGCCCAAAAAATCACCCACGATGCCCTCCGCTTGTTGCAGGATGCGGGCATCGTGGGTGACTATCAGCTTGTGCAGGAAGAGGTGTGGCTGGCCTGACGGCCTCCCCTCGCTTCCTTATACGCTTTCCGGCTGGCGCACGCCCATGCGGGCTTCCACTACGTTGACCACGTAGTCGCCCAGCCGTTCACACTCGTTTACAAGATCCATGTACATCGTTCCGATGGCATAGGAGTACTTGTGGTCGTTTACATCGTTGATGTTCTGTCCCCGGAGCTGCGTGCGGTAGTTGTTAAGCTCTATCTCTATGTTGAAGGAACGGTTCACATCGATGTTGCCGCGATGCTCCACGAGCGTCTGTGCCATCTGCTCGAGCGCGTCGTCAGTAAGCTCAAACATCTGATGGAGGTGGTTGTACTGGTCTTGGGTGAACTCCTCCTTGCCCGTTTTCTTGCGGTTGATGGTGCGCGCCATGTTGTAGCACGCGTCACCAATCGATTCCAGCTCTGAGATTTCGCGCAGCATGGCACGCACTTTGTCCTTGGTGTCATCGCTCAGGTGGGCATCGCTCACTTGGTCGAGGTACTTTGCAATCTCAATCTCCATGCTGTCGGATATTCCCTCATACTTTTCTATTCTGCTGAACAGCTTCACGAAGGCATCATCGTTGGTGGTTCCGAGCAGCTCCCGCACCATGCTGAACATACGGTGTATGCGGTCTGCGAAGGAATGAATCTCCTTTGATGCCTCAAGCACCGAGATTTCGGGGGTCTTCATGATGCCCGACTGGATGAAGCGGAGGCGGAAATCCTCCTCATCGCGGTTGGGCTTGGGCTTGATAATCATGCAAACCACGCGCTCTATCTGCGGGATGAACCAAATGAGGAAAGAGGTGTTGGCAATGTTGAAGCAGGTATGGAACGCCGCAAGCACGATGGGCAGCATCGTGGCCTTCTCCGCCGCGCTTATTCCCGCACCCGATGGGTCGTAGCCCACGAACGAGCAGACGAGATTGACGAAGGGATAGAACAGGCAAAGTACCCATACCACGCCGAACACGTTGAACACCAAGTGGGCCAGGGCGGCTCTGCGAGCCTGCGTGTTAGCCCCCAGCGCGGCCAGGTTGGCCGTGGCCGTTGTTCCGATGTTCTCTCCCATCACCAGGGCGATGCCGAAATAGATGGGCAGCACGCCCGTGGAGCACAGCAGGATGGTGATGGCCATCACCGCGGCCGAACTTTGCACAATGCAGGTGATGAGCGTTCCGATGAGCACAAAGACGATAATGTTGAGGTGGCTGTGCGTGTCGAAAGAGCCAAAGAAGTGGATAGCCGCGGGATTATGCTCCAAATCGAGGTCTTTGCCCGCCGCACTCAGCAGCACAAGGGCGAAGAACAGGAAGGCGATACCAAAGAGGAAGTCGCCGATATAGCGTCTTCGCTTGGAGTAGATGAGCATGATGCCGAGGAAAAAGGCCGGGAAAACCACCAGCGTCAGGTCGACATTGAAGCCCAACGACATAATCCATGCCGTGAGCGTTGTGCCGATGTTCGCACCCATAATGACGGAGATGGCTTGCGCCAGCGTAAGCAAGCCGGCATTGACGAAGCTCACCGTCATGACGGTAGTTGCGGATGAGGACTGGACGGCGCACGTGATGAATGTTCCCGTGAGCATTCCGGTGAAACGATTGGTGGTCATTGCTCCGAGAATGTGGCGCAGTTGCGAGCCGGCCATTTTTTGCAGAGCCTCGCTCATGACCTTCATGCCGTATATGAGCAGTGCCAATGAGCCCAATACCTTCATGAAGATAATCAGATAGTCGCTTGTGTGCATGATGTATTACGTTGATGTGATGATACCATCTAAGAAATCGTAAAGTAACGCTTGTTACAATTCGGTTGCAAATTTACAAAAAAATGCTTTTCTAACGTTAATTTTGCCACTGTTTTTTGTGCCTTGGATGGCAAAAAGTTTCCCCCTTGTGCCCCCGTAGCTTCCCCTCCGTGCCGCTTGGCTCTGCTTTTGCGCCGCTTGGTGGCCTCGTGGTGGGCGCGGGGCAAGGAATTCGCAGGCAGCGCGTGCGGCTGTGGCCGTGCGTGGCGGCGACTTTCGGGGCGCGAAAGCATGTGTTTTCCCTGCAATTGTTTTGCTGTCTCCGCTTTTTGCGCTAACTTTGTGGCTACGAAAAACTTATGGAAGCGTAACAACTAAGGACGAAGCGTATGGTGACACATCCCCTTTGGAATGAAGATTACTGGTTGCTTGTGTTGCAACTTTACTTGAAACAGCCCGTTGGAGTGAAGCCAATGTACTCCCGAAAGGTGGTAGACTTGAGCTTGGAACTGCATCTTCCGCCGCGCGTTATCCATCAGCAGATGGAGGAAATAGACCGCCGCGACCGCTTTGTGTTGCAGCTTATCTGGGACACCTACGCCGCCGATGCGCGCCGTCTGGGCAGAGACGTGGCCAAGCTGAGGCGGATGAAGGGTTTCGGCAAGGCCGACTCGTTCTATGATGGCGTGACGGTGAGGAGCACTTTCGAGCGCGATTTCCTGCCTTTGGAGGAGGACGGGCTGCTCAAGCCCGTTATGCTTGTGCTGATACTCGACCTCTATTTCCGGCTCACTCCCGCGACAATGGAGGAGCGGACGCCCGAGGTGGCCGACCTTGCCCGTCTGATGAGGCTGCAACCGCGCAAGGTGGTGGAGGTGCTGGAGGCGTTTCAGCAGTGCGACCCCTACTTGATGCGCTCCGGCACGTTGGCCTCGCCCTTGCTGCGGGCGTGCGGCGAGGTGTGGAATCGCTACGCCAACGGACCGCAGGAAGACCTTTCGGCGCACGCGGAGGAGCTGCGTGCCTACTTCGAATAATCTTTTGTGCCCGCAGGTGTGCCCCCTCTGGGGCTAAGGAAAAGCCTTTGCTGGGCATAACGTGCAAAACGGCGTGGCAATACCTATGGTTTTGCCACGCCATACCATACCTTTCGCGCTGCAAAAGGTCACGTTTTGCAGCGCAAAAGGATACGTTTTGTAATCCGTTGATAGTCAGAATGCTTTTTGCTTCCTCTTGCGCCGTCTTTCCAAGGGACTTTTCGGCCTTATAACCATCCGTTTTCCTGATACCATCGTATGGTCTCCGCCACGCCGCGGCGCAGGTCGTATTGCGGTGTGAAGCCCAGTTCGCGCCGTGCCGGCTCCGTGTCGCATTGCCAGTTGCGCTGCTTCAGAATGTTGTATTTGTCCATGTTCAGAGCCGTCACCTTGCCCGTGGCTCGTCCCCACCACTCTCCGAGGCGGCAGACGGCGCGCAACAGCAGGATGGGGGCTTTGATGCGAACCCACCACGGCCGCCCCAGCGCGTTGTGGATGAGGTCGCTGAATGTGCGGCTTTGGTAGATTTGCCCGTCGGAGAGGAAGTAGGCGCGCCCCACCGTGCCCCTTCTGAGGGCCAAGAACGTGGCCTGCACCACATCGAGCACGTAGATGAACGTGATGTCTTGCCGCTTGTAGCCCGCCGCAAAGTCGATGTGCCCCTTGATGCTCTTCGCCATCATGAAGTAGTCGCGCTCCCGCGGGCCGTAGACACCCGTTGGACGGAGGATGATGACGGGCAGCCGGCTTTCCAGCGCAGCCTGCTCGGCCTCCAGCTTGCTTCTCCCGTAGGCCGTGTTGGGCTGCGGCGTGTCGGCATCGGTAATGGGCTGGTAGGGCTGCTGCTCGTGTATTGCGCCGAAAACGCTCAGGCTCGACAGGAATACAACGCGCTCCACAGGGCTTTTCTGCCGGCTGATGGCGCGCAGCAGATGTGCCGTGCCATCGCGGTTGACGCGGGCAAAGTCGTCAGGATTGTTGCATTTGGTCACCCCGGCGGCATGCACCACATAGTCAAAGCAGTGAGGGCGCAGCTGCTCCGTGAGCCTTTCCTCATTGTCCAAGTCAAGTTCTATGAGGTGTATGCGCTCGTCCTGCAGGTACTCGCGTGAGCTGCTCGGCCGCACGGCAGCCCATGTGTCGAAGCCTTGTCGCAAGGCTTCCGCCACGATAAAAGAGCCGATGAAGCCCGAAGCTCCCGTGATTAATATCTTTTTCATGAAAAATTCAACTAAAACGTTTGCAAAGATACAAACTTTTTCGTTACTTTGCGGTGCTTATCAAAACCGATTCAAATTATGGCAAAGGAAAAGAAAGGCGGCAAACGCCTCACTAAGAAACAGCTCGCCGTCAAGCTGACGGATTTGTTTCAGGAATATTCCGACCGCACGCTTAGCTTCAAACAGATATTCAAGTTGCTTCGTCTCACCACGCATCCGCTGAAGATGCTCGCCATCGACATCATGGAGGAGATGGCATGGGATGATTTCCTGGCCAAGGATGGCGAGACGGCCTACCGGCTGAACACCAAAGTGCAGGTGCAGGAGGGCGTTTTCCAGCGCAAGGCCAACGGAAAGAACACCTTCTTGCCCGATGATGGCGGTACGCCCATATTTGTTTCGGAGCGCAACTCCATGTCGGCACTGTCGGGAGACCGCGTGCGCGTGCAGTTCCTCGCGCGTCGGCGCAACCACATCAAGGAAGCCATGGTCACGGAAATCCTGCAGCGCAAGAGAGACACCTTCGTGGGCAGGCTGCGCGTGGAGCGCGATATTGCCTTCCTTGTGACGCAAGACACCATCTTCGCCAACGACATCCTCGTGCCCAAGAAGAAGCTGAAGGGTGGCAAGACGGGCGACCGCGCTGTGGTGCGCGTGACGCAGTGGCCCGATGCGGAGCACAAAAACCTGATTGGAGAAGTGGTGGACGTGCTGGGCCCCGTGGGCGACAATGATGTGGAAATGAATACTATACTCGTTCAGTATGGGCTTCCCTATAAGTATCCGAAGCGGGTGGATGATGCGGCCAACAAGATTCCGGAGGAGATTTCGCCCGAGGAGATTGCGCGAAGGGAGGACTTCCGCGACACATGGACGTGTACAATAGACCCCGCAGACGCGAAGGACTTCGACGATGCGTTGAGTATCAAGCAGCTGGAAGGTGGCCGCTGGGAGGTGGGTGTCCACATTGCCGATGTGAGCCATTACGTCAAGGAGGGCGACATCATCGACCGTGAGGCTCAGCGACGCGCCACGAGCGTCTATCTCGTAGACCGCACCATCCCGATGCTGCCCGAACGCCTCTGCAATCTTATTTGCTCGTTGCGCCCCGATGAGGACAAGCTCTGCTTCAGCTGCGTGTTCACGCTCGATGGTGAGGCCAACGTGCTGGACTATCGCGTGGTTCATACGGTCATCCACAGCAACAGGCGTTATGTTTATGGCGAGGTGCAGCAGCTGTTGGAGGACAATGGCGTGGTGGATGGGACAGGCAAGCCCGCCCCCGCGCCGGGTAAGGATGGCTATAAGGGCGAGAACGCCTTGCAGCTCATCACCCTCGACACGCTGGCCAAGAAGCTAAGGGAGCGCAGATTCAGCAGTGGCAGTGTGAAATTCGACTCGGAGGAGCTGCATTTCGATGTGGACGAGCATGGCAAGCCTACCCGCTGCTACTTCAAACGGTCGAAAGATGCCAACAAACTCATTGAGGAGTTCATGCTTTTGGCCAACCGCACCGTTGCCGAGAGCATTGCCAAGCCCGGGAAAGGGAAGAAGCCGAAGACGCTGCCTTACCGTATACACGACAATCCCGACCCGCAGAAGTTTGAAAACCTGCGCGAGTTCTCGGCAAAGTTCGGCTACAAGCTCAAGAGTGGCAGCACCAAGGGCGCAACGGCGCGTGCGCTGAACAAGCTGATGGACGAAGTGGAGGGCAAGCGTGAGGCGAAGGTCATCCAAACCATTGCCCTCCGCTCTATGATGAAGGCCAAATACTCCATCCATAACATTGGTCACTTCGGCCTTGCGTTCGACTATTACACCCACTTCACATCGCCCATACGCCGTTATCCCGACACGATGGTTCACCGGCTCATCACCCGTTATCAGGAAGGAGGCCGTTCGGCGAACAAGGATCACTATGAGGAACTGTGCGAGCATTGCTCCAATATGGAGCAGATAGCGCAGAACGCGGAGCGCGACAGCATCAAATACAAGATGGTGGAGTTTATGGGCGACCACTTGGGAGAGGAGTTTGACGCGCACATCTCGGGCATACAGAGCTACGGAATCTATTGCGAGATAGACGAAAACCACTGCGAGGGGCTTGTGCCCATACGCGATTTGGGCGGCGACTACTACGATTTCGATGAGAAGAACTACGAGCTTGTGGGACGCCGTCACCGCCACCGCTACCAGCTGGGCGACCCGATACGTATCCGGGTGGCACAGGCCAACTTGGAAAAGAAGCAACTCGACTTCGTGCTGGCTGATGCCGTGGGGCCTGTTGCCAAAAAAGCGGCGATGCCAAACGGCAAGAAAGGCCGCAGGAGAGGGCGGAGATAATGTGGCGCGCGAACGTAGATTGACACATGGAAAATAAGCAGTCATGAAGCCATTTTTCACCCATCGCGAGGAATTATGGAACAGCTGGAGCCACGCCGCGGGCATTTTGCTGGGCGTGGCGTTCGGCGCGGTGTTCCTTTATTGGTGTTTTAGCGTCAAGGACGGCTGGGCCACGCTTGGCGTATCGCTCTATTTGGCCGGTATGCTGGGCAGTTATGTCGCCTCTACGTGGTATCATGCCCTGTCACCGACAAGCCGCTGGAAAGAACCGCTGCGCAAATGGGATCACGCGGCCATCTATTGGCATATAGCAGGCTCCTATTCGCCCATCACCCTTGTGGCTTTGCGGCAGCAAGGCTTGTGGGGATGGGGCTTGTTTGCGTTTGTATGGCTCTGCGCCATCGGCGGAACCGTGACCTCATTGCGCAAACTCAAGCGGCACAGCAACCTCGAAACGTTTGCCTACATAGGCATGGGGCTTAGCGTGCTTGTGGCTTTCAAGCCGCTTATGGATGCGGTTGCGCCATCATCGGTGGCGTGGATAGTGGCCGAAGGTGTGATGTACATCACGGGCGCGGTGTTCTATTCGCTCAACCGGAAGCGTTACACGCATACCGTATTCCACTTTTTCGTTCTTGCGGGAAGCATCTGCCACATTGTGGCGGTGTGGGGAATACTGGGCAGATACTTGTAAGAAAGCCGCCAAGCAAGGGGCTGTGTGCCCTTGTTTGGCGGTTTTTTGCTTTTCGGAAGTGTCTTCCTCTCCTTATATTAATGGAGTTTTCTCCTTGCGTGGAAGCGTCTTTTGTGGTATGAAAGGTGCTTCTTCGGATTTCGACCGAAGCCATTCTCTCCTTATATAATATGGCATCGGCCTTTGCGGGCTACTCGCAAAGGCCGATGCTTGGTGTGTTTCCGTCTCTCTGACAACGCCCTGCCAGAGCGCGGCGAAAGAGCTTTTGCGATGCGCCAGTGCGGTCATGAGACAGGCAAAGGCGCGCTGCCGCGATGGCCTACTGTCCGTTTTCTGACACCACCTCGCCAAAAAGCGTGGCCGAGGTGCTGCCCGTTATGCGCACGCGGACGGTCTGTCCCACGCGCAACTGTCCTCTGTCGATAATCACAGCCTTGTTTTGCTCCGTCCTTCCCATGAGCTGCTGCGGGTTGCGCTTGGACGTCCGCTCCAGCAGAATGTCGAACTCCTGCCCCTCATCGGCCTTGTTTTGCTCCGCCGACACTTGCGTTTGCAGGCGTATAAGCTCGTTCAGACGGCGTATCTTCTCCTCTTCCGACACATTGTCGGGCAAGTGCTTGGCCGCGTAAGTGCCCGGCCGCTCACTGTACTTGAACATGAACGCAGAGTCGAAGCCCACCTCACGCACCAGCGAGAGTGTTTCCTGGAACTCCGCCTCGCCCTCATCGTGATAGCCCACGAAGATGTCTGTGGTCAGTCCGCAGCCGGGAATGATGCGGCGTATGGCCTCCACCTTCTCCAGATACTGCTCTCTGGTGTACTTCCGGTTCATCAGGCGGAGCACCTTGTTGCTGCCGCTCTGTGCCGGGAAGTGGATGTGGCGGCACAGGTTGGGCTTCTCCGCGATGGCGTGAAGTATGTCGTCGCTCATGTCCTCGGGGTTGCTTGTCGTGAAGCGCACCCTCATGTGGGGCACGGCATCGGCCACAAGGCGCAGCAGCTGGGCAAAGGACGTGCCGCCCTCGGGCCGCTTCCCGTTGGGCAGAAGGCCGTAGGAGTTGACGTTCTGTCCGAGCAGCGTCACCTCCTTGAATCCTTTCTCCGACAAGTCGCGCACCTCGCGCAGTATGCTCTCCACATCGCGCGACCGCTCCCGCCCCCTTGTGTAGGGCACGATGCAGTAGTGGCAGAAGTTGTTGCAGCCTCGCATGATGCTCACGAAGCCCGACACGCGGTTGCCTCCGATGCGGCTTGGCACAATGTCGCGGTAGGTCTCGGTGGTGGACAGCTGCACGTCGATGGCCTTATGGCCCAACTCTGCCTGCGCCACAAGGTCGGGCAGGCTCAGGTAGCTGTCCGGTCCGCACACGATGTCGGCGTGGTGATGGCTGGTGAGGTCGTCCTTCACGCGCTCGGCCATGCAGCCCAGCACGCCCAGCAGCAGCCGTTTGCCGCCCCCGGCCACGCGCTGCCGTCCTGTGGCGAAGAGCGTGTCGAGGCGGTTGTAAATCTTGTTCTCCGCGTTCTCGCGTATGGAGCAGGTGTTGAGAAATATGGCATCGGCCTCCTCCTCGTGCTCCGTTGGCTCGTATCCCGCCATTTTCATCACCGCCGCCACCACTTCGCTGTCGGCCACGTTCATCTGGCATCCGTAGGTCTCTATGAATAACTTCTTCATTCCGTATGCTTCCAAATTTTTCTGCAAAGTTACGAATAAGCGGCCGCAACGCAAAAAGATTGCCCCGAAAAAGCCTTTGCGCGCGGCATTGCCACTGCTTGCAGGGCGTGTTTGTGGGGCAGCAAAGGTGTAAGCTGCGCCGTCGCATCCGCAAAAAGATGCCAAAATGGGGCGTTTTTTAACTTTTCTTATTCCGATTGGAAACAAGGAATGCGCGAAAGTCGCGTTATTACTGACAAAAGCGGCCACCCCCTTTGCGTGCCCGTCAAGGCGATGGGCGGAGGGGCGATGGCCGGGACTGACGAAAGGAGAGAGGCAAAACGTGTATCTGAAGCGTTTCCCACAGCCGCCAACGCATGACCGCAAGGTCGGCGCGCGCGGGCTGTGGGCTTTTTTGTGCGTTGTGGCGAGCCGCCGCAGGTGCTGTGGCAGAGCGTCTTGCGTGTTGTGGCGAGCCGTTATGGATGGCGTGCCGGGCGGTCTTGCTGAGGGGGCTTTGCGAAACCATACGTTTTGCGCCGCGAAAGGTATGGTTTTGCCCTGCAAAAGGTATGGTTTCGCGAGGTAAAACCATACGTATGGCAAAGCGTGGTCGCGATGTGGCGAATATAATAAACTATAAAAAAGAGACGGCAGTTTTTGTTATCCCGCGAAGTTGGCGTACCTTTGCACACTCAATGAATGACAGCACGCACAAAATAAGATAACAAAATGGCATATCTCTTTTCATCAGAATCAGTTTCGGAGGGGCATCCCGACAAGGTTGCCGACCAGATTAGCGACGCACTGCTCGACCAGTTTCTTGCCTATGACGACAAGGCTCACTGCGCGATAGAGACCTTCAACACCACTGGCCAGGTGGTGATTATGGGCGAGGTGAGGTCGTCTGAGTATGTGGACTTGCAGACCGTGGCCCGCAAGACCATCGACCGCATAGGCTACAACAAGGCCGAGTATCAGTTTGATGCCAACAGCTGCGGCATACTCACGGCCATTCACGAGCAGAGCGAGGACATAGACCGTGGCGTGAGCCGCGCCGACGAGGACAACCAGGGAGCCGGCGACCAGGGAATGATGTTCGGCTACGCCTGCAACGAGACCGAGAACTATATGCCGGTGACGCTCGACCTGGCGCATCTCATCATGCGCACGCTGGCCGACATACGCAAGGAGGGACGTGAGATGACCTATCTGCGCCCCGACTCCAAGAGTCAGGTGACGGTGGAGTACGGCGACGACAACATCCCTTGCCGAATCGACACCATAGTGGTCTCCACGCAGCACGATCAGTTCATGGACGATGATGAGGCCATGCTCGCCCGCATCAAGGACGATGTTGTCAACATTCTGATGCCGCGTGTGAAGAGCGCGATTAAGTCGGAGAAGGTGCTTGCACTCTTCAATGACGACATCAAGTATCTGGTCAACCCCACGGGCAAGTTTGTCATTGGCGGCCCTCATGGCGACACCGGACTGACGGGACGTAAGATTATCGTAGACACCTACGGCGGCAAGGGTGGCCATGGTGGCGGTGCGTTCTCCGGTAAGGACTCTTCCAAGGTGGATCGCTCGGCTGCCTACATGGCGCGCTACATTGCCAAGAACATGGTAGCTGCGGGAGTGGCCGACGAGGCGCTCGTTCAGCTGGCCTATGCCATCGGCGTGGCCGAGCCGGTGAGCGTCTATGTGAACACTTACGGCCGCAAGCACGTGGACATGAGCGATGGCGAGATAGCCTCGGTGGTGGCCTCGCTCTTCGATTTGCGCCCCAAGGCCATCGAGCGCAAGCTGAAACTGCGCCAGCCCATGTACTTGGAGACGGCGGCCTATGGCCACATGGGCCGCAAGAACGAGGTTGTGGACAAGACGTTCACGAGCCGCTATCACGAGACGAAGACCATCCCCGTGGAGTTGTTCACGTGGGAGAAGCTCGATCTCGTGGAGAAGATGAAGGAAGCCTTTGGTCTCTAAGCCATGCCAATCCTGCTGACGGACACGCTTGCCGCGCCTTCGCCGGCCGTCCCCGAGCCTGTGCAGGTGCCGGGGTCGAACTTCACGACCATCAACGGCGAGACGCGCAACACGGCGGGGCTTACTCCCCTGCGCGTGGTGCAGGAGTTGCCCGACGGCGCCACCGAGGAGCAGAAGGACTCGGCCATACAAGCCAACTTCAAGGCGGGTGTCGTGACCTACAATACGCACACGGACACGATGACGAGCTTCGGCGTCCGTGTGCTGAAGATGAAGCCCGTCAGCGAGACGAGTTTCATGGACACGGTCTATTTCCACGGCGGAAAATACTTCCGTCCGGAACTGGGCGTGCCCAATGTAGGTGTGGCGGGCGATCCGTTGCCGTACTTGATGCGCAACGACAACGCCGTCACGTCGCTGCTCTTGGGCTGCTTCCTGCTGGCCATAGTGGCGTTCTCGTTCTCCAAGGGGCTTATCCTTCAGCAGCTGAAGAACTTCTTCTATGTGCCGCGCAGTGTGGCCGAGATGACCGAGACGGCAGTGGAGAGACGCTTTCAGGGATTCCTTATTCTGCAAACATCGCTGCTTTTGGGCATTGTCTATTATGTCTATCAGTCGATGTATCTCCTTGCCGACTTCTCCGTTGCATCGCCATGGGCGCTCATAGGTGTCTTCACGGGGACTTTCGCGGCCTATTTCGCGATTAAATATTGGGTATGCAAATTTGTCAATTGGGTGTTTTTCCCCCGTCAAAATAACGAACAATGGAACCGCACCTGGCGGTTTCTCACCTCCTCCGAGGGAGTGCTGCTTTTCCCGCTCGTGCTGCTCGTGGTCTATTTCGACCTGCCTCTGACAACGGCTTTCGCTTATACTGCTGCCGTTATCATTTTGGTGAAGATTCTTACTTTCTACAAGTACTTTACCATCTTTTTTAGCCAAACGAGCCTTTTTCTGCAAATTATTTTGTACTTTTGTGCGCTTGAATTGCTGCCTGCAATGACATTGTGGGGCGTTCTGGAGATAATAGCAAGCTATTTGAAAATAAATTATTAAGACAGCGATGATAAAAAAGATTTTGATATCACAGCCGCAACCTTCCGCTAAGTCGCCTTACTTCGACATAGCGGAGGCTTTGGGTGTCGAAATGGTGTTCAGACCGTTCTTCAAGGTGGAAGGAATTTCGGCGAAAGAGTTCCGCCAGCAGAAGGTGAACATTCTCGATTATTCGGCGGTCGTGTTCACTTCGAGGCACGCAGTGGACAACTATTTCAAGCTGGCCAAGGAGCTGCGCGTCAACATACCCGAAGATATGAAATACTTCTGCGTCATCGAAACCATCGCGTTATATATCCAGAAGTACGTCCAGTATCGCAAGAGGAAGGTGTTCTTCGGCAAGACTGGCAAGATAGTCGACCTTATTCCAACGATGGTGAAGCACAAATCTGAGCGTTATCTTGTGCCGCAAAGCTCGGTACACAACGACAGTTTGAGCAAGATGCTTGATGAAAAGTCGCTCAAGCACCGCGAGTGTGTGATGTACCGGACGGTGAACAACGAGCTGACACCGGAGGAAGTGAAAGACTTCGACTATGACATGGTGGTGTTCTTTTCGCCCACCGGCGTTCGTTCGTTCATGAGCAGCATGCCCGATTTCAAGCAAGGCGATGTGCGCATAGCCGCTTTCGGCCCCGCAACGGCCAAGGAGGTGGTGGATGCCGGGCTCCGGCTCGACCTGGAAGCTCCCACGAAGGAGTATCCTTCCATGACTGGCGCGCTGGAAGCCTATCTTAAAAAGGAGAAAAACAAGAAATAACCCATTCTGATATGGCAACGGGGACACACACGTTTGGCAAGGACGAGCGCATTTGCAGTAAGCTGCAGGTGGACAGTCTCTTTGGCAAGGGAGGCAGTCGGTCGCTTTCCGCGTTCCCGTTGCGCGTGGTCTATCGCCTCTATCCGCAGCCAGAGCAGGCCAAGACACGCGTTCAGGTGCTCGTGAGCGTGCCGAAGCGGCATCTCAAACGTGCCGTGGCGCGCAACCGGGTGAAGCGTCAGGTGCGCGAGGCCTACCGTCTGGGCAAGGAAGCGCTGCTGGCCGGGCTTCCCGAGGGGCAGCATCTTGACGTGGCTTTTATATGGCTGAGCGATGAACTTGCCGATACGGTCATCGTTAAGAAACGTGTTGTTAATCTGCTTGCACGTATGGCCGAGCGGCTAACGCACAACAAGCCGCAGCCATGAGACCATCGGGGTGTGGAAGCAGGGCGGCTGTCGGCGGAAGACAAGCCAATGGGCGCAGGACGCAAGCCAGTGAGCGTGAGAAGATAAGCAAACTGCTCATGGAAGATAAGTCGATGGCTGTGAGGGATAAGCAAGTGGATTATGGAAAGTAGGCAGCCGGACACGGAAGCTAAGCCACGTGGCGCGGTGCGTGCCATAAAGCGTGCGGCAACTTGGCTGCTGGTGCTCCCCATCCGCTTTTATCAGAACTGCATATCGCCGCTCACGCCACCCTCTTGCCGCTTCACGCCCACCTGTTCGGAGTATGCCCGGCAGGCGATAGTGAAGCATGGGCCAGCCAAAGGACTGTGGCTTGCCGTCAGGCGAATACTCAAATGCCATCCCTGGGGTGGTTCGGGCTATGACCCCGTGCCGTAAGTCGTCCCCCGAGTGGGCGCCCCGCAACAGATAAAAAAACAATTAAAGCAATCTCATTCGTTCGATGAAAAATTTTGTTGAAGAGCTGAAATGGCGTGGTATGTTGTCGCAGATCATGCCGGGAACAGAGGAATACCTCCAGCAGCACATGGTGTCGGCCTATCTCGGCACCGATCCCACCGCCGACTCGCTGCATATCGGCCACCTGTGCGGGATTATGATGCTGCGCCACTTGCAGCGTTGCGGCCACAAGCCTTATCTGCTCGTTGGCGGAGCTACGGGAATGATTGGCGATCCATCGGGCAAGAGCCTCGAGCGCAATCTTCTTGACTCGGACACGCTCTACCACAATCAGGAAGCCATCAAGAAGCAGGTGGCCAAGTTCTTGGATTTTGATGGGACAGAGCCTAACAAAGCCGAGCTGGTGAACAACTTTGACTGGATGAAGGACGTGAAGTTTCTTGACTTCGTGCGCGAGGTGGGCAAGCATATCACCGTCAATTACATGATGGCCAAGGACAGCGTGCAGCAGCGTCTCAACGGTACGGCGCGCGACGGTCTCTCCTTCACGGAGTTCACCTATCAGCTTTTGCAGGGCTACGACTTCTTGCACCTCTATCAAAAGCACGGCGTAAGGCTGCAGTTGGGTGGCAACGACCAGTGGGGAAACATGACTACGGGAACGGAACTCATACACCGCACGCTGGGCAACGATGTGGAGACGTTCTGCATCACCTGCCCGCTCATCACCAAGGCCGATGGAAAGAAGTTCGGAAAGACCGAGAGCGGCAATGTGTGGCTCGACCCCAAGCGCACCACTCCCTATGCTTTCTATCAGTTCTGGCTCAACGTGGCCGATGATGAGGCGGAGCGTTATATCCGCATTTTCACCGATTTGGACAAGGAGACCATTGATGCGCTCATTGAGGAACACCGTCAGGACCCGGGCCGCCGCTCGTTGCAGCGCAGACTGGCCGAGGAAGTGACCGTGATGGTGCACTCGCGCGGCGACCTCGACATGGCCATCGCGGCGAGCAACATCCTCTTTGGCAAGGCCACGCGCGAGACGCTGGAGACGCTTGACGAGGCTACGCTCAACGATGTGTTCAAGGACGTGCCCCACTACACGCTCTCCCGCGACCTGCTGGGACAGCCCGCAGTGGACGTTTTCTGCCAAGAGGGCTGGCAAATCTTCCCCAGCAAGAGCGAGATGCGCAAGCTGGTGAAGGGCAACGGCGTGAGCCTGAACAAGGAGAAGCTCTCGGCATTCGACCGTCCGGTGACGGCCGATGACCTCATAGACGGCAAGTACTTGCTCGTGCAGCGCGGAAAGAAGAACTATTATCTCATCTCCGTGGAATAACGGAGCGCGAACCGGGGCGCGACAGCCCATATTTGAAAAGCCAATCGTGGGGCATTCCCTTTGCGGGGGAGTGCCCCACGATTGTTTTTATCCCGTTTTGCGCCTTGCATCCCGTGTTCCGCCATGGCGGAGGAGGGTGTCCTGTGGTAGTCTTTGTCCCGTTTTTGTCGCGGCAGCCGCTTCTGCTCCGTTTGCGCTGTGTGCCTCGGCTTGTGGCCATAGCGGGGCATACCTATTATTATTAGGAGCGTCCCCGCGCTCTTGTGCTTTTCGTTAAGGAAATGACGGGCTTTGCCAATGAAAATAGCGGAGGCGGTTTGGCCGTAAGGTGCGCGCTGCGCCGTTAAGTTGTTTCGATGGTTTGAGAGAAAAAGGGCGGCATGGTGATGGCGTGTGGGATGCTTCGGATTCATGTGGCAGCTTGCTTTGGAAATGTAGATGGTGGGTTTTGTAAATGATTGGTATACAGTGCGTTGTCAATACCATACCTTTTGGATGGCAAAACCATACCTTTTAGGCGGCAATATCGTACCTTTTGGAAGGCGAAAGCATACGTTTTAAACGACAAAAGGCCACGTCTCGCAATGCGAGACGTGGCCTTTTGCTGCTTTCCATGTACCTGTAGTCGGTGCTGGAAGCCGCTCTGTCAGATCTTGTCGCCGTAGCACAGGTCGCCGGCATCGCCGAATCCAGGCACGATGTATTTGTGCTCGTTCATTCCCGGGTCGATGGCCGCGCACCAGATGGTGGTGCGGTCTTCGGGGAAGGTGGCCTTGATGTGGTCGATGCCTTCGGGGGTGGCGATTACGCAGCACACATGAACGTGCTTGGGCCGTCCTTTGGTGATGAAAGCCTTGTAGCCCAGCTCCATGCTTCCGCCCGTTGCGAGCATCGGGTCGGCAATGATGAGCAGCTTCTTGTCGATGCTTGGCGTGGCGAGATACTCCACGTGTATGCCCACTTCGTGATGGGCATCGTCCTTATACTCGCGGTAGGCCGACACAAAGGCGTTGCCGGCGTGGTCGAACACATCGAGGAATCCGTTGTGGAAGGGCAGGCCGGCGCGGAAGATAGTGGCCAAAACCACCTCATCGGTGGGCACGTCTACGCGGCTTACGCCCAGCGGGGTGGCGATGTCGCGGCTTTCATAATGGAGTGTTTTCGAAATCTCGTAAGCCTCGCACATGCCGATTCGCTGGATGTTGTTGCGAAAGAGCAGACGGTTTTTTTGGTAATCCACATCGCGCATCTCGGCCATGTACTGGTTGATGATGGATGGATGCTCCGAAAAGTTGATAATCTTCATCTTAAAGAGGTTGGTTTTGGTATTGCGGGCGTAGGCCAACAAGCGTGCCGACGTCCATCTTTTCGGACTGCAAAATTACGAAAAATAAGCCGCCTTTTGCCACATCGAAATGGCAAACTTCGTAGTGCAAGTTGTGATTTTTGGTTCTTTAACAGACTATGGGCTTGGTTTGACGCTTTTTTAAGCGTCTTTTTTGCGGCAAGAGAAATAATTATCGTAATTTTGCAAACGAGTATTAAATAGGTACACCCGCGATGGTCGTTTTGTCAGACCATCGGCGAGAGATACAGAAGAAGGCAAAAAGAGAAACATTTATTAATAAAACATTCAGAATAAGTAATGGCAAAGTTTAATAAGACAGTTTTGGCAAGCTACGGTATCCAGACTGGTACCGCCGAGGTGTTGTACAATCCCTCCTATGAGGTGCTGTTCAACGAGGAGACCCAGCCGGGTCTGACTGGTTTCGACAAGGCCCAGGAGACCGAGCTTGGTGCCCTGAACGTGATGACCGGTGTCTACACGGGTCGTTCGCCTAAGGATAAGTTCATCGTTGACGATGAGACGTCTCACGACACTGTGTGGTGGGACAGCGAGGAGTATCACAACGACAACCACCGTGCCACGAAGGAGACATGGAACGTTGTGAAGAAGCTCGCCCTCGAGGAGTTGTCCAACAAGAAGCTCTACGTGGTGGACGGCTTCTGCGGCACTCACAAGGACACCCGCATGAAGGTTCGCTTCATCATGGAGGTGGCATGGCAGGCTCACTTCGTGACCAACATGTTCATCCGTCCGAAGACCGAGGCCGACTTCGAGCAGGAGCCTGACTTCATCGTCTACAATGCCTCCAAGGCCAAGGTAGAGAACTGGAAGGAACTGGGCTTGCACAGCGAGACGGCCGTTGTCTTCAACGTGACCAGCAAGGAGCAGGTGATTCTGAACACATGGTACGGCGGCGAGATGAAGAAGGGTATGTTCTCCATGATGAACTACTTCCTCCCCTTGCGCGGCATCGCTTCCATGCACTGCTCGGCCAATACCGACATGAACGGTGAGAACACCGCCATCTTCTTCGGTCTCTCTGGCACTGGCAAGACCACCCTTTCCACCGATCCGAAGCGTAAGCTCATCGGCGATGACGAGCACGGATGGGACGACAAGGGTATCTTCAACTTCGAGGGCGGCTGCTATGCCAAGGTGATCAACCTCGACAAGGAGGCAGAGCCGGACATCTTCGGTGCTATCCGCCGCGACGCTCTGCTCGAGAACGTCACCGTGCTTGAGGGCGGCAAGATCGATTTCGCCGACAAGAGCGTCACCGAGAACACCCGCGTCAGCTATCCTATCTATCACATCAACAACATTCAGACCCCGGAGAGCCACGGTCCCGCTGCAAAGCAGGTGATCTTCCTGAGCGCAGACGCGTTTGGCGTGTTGCCTCCCGTGTCTATCCTCAACTCTGAGCAGACGAAGTACTATTTCCTCTCTGGCTTCACGGCCAAGCTCGCAGGTACGGAGCGCGGCATCACCGAGCCTACGCCGACCTTCTCGGCTTGCTTCGGTCAGGCGTTCTTGGAGCTTCACCCGACGAAGTACGCAGAGGAGCTGGTGCGCCACATGGAGAAGAGCGGTGCCAAGGCTTACTTGGTGAACACCGGCTGGAACGGTACCGGCAAGCGTATCTCCATCCGCGACACCCGTGGTATCATCGACCGCATCCTCGATGGTGGCATCGACAAGGCTGAGACGAAGACTATTCCGTACTTCAACTTCGTTGTCCCGACATCGCTTGAGGGTGTTAACCCGGAGATTCTCGACCCGCGCGACACCTATGCCAACGCTGCTGAGTGGGAGGAGAAGGCTCGCGACCTCGCCGCACGCTTCATCAAGAACTTCAAGAAGTATGAGTTCAACGAGGCAGGCAAGAAGCTCGTGGCCGCTGGTCCTCAGCTCTAAAGCTGCAGAAAAGCGACAGAGAAAGCATAAAATAGTTTTTTAAGGTTTGTAGCCGCTGTTTCCTGATGGCCGTAAGGTCAAGGAGGCAGCGGCTTTTTATTTCTTTTTGAATTGCAGGTTGTCAGCGATGAATAACGGGCAGCAGCTTTTTTGAGGTTGAAATGTGGTGGCTTGAATAGCCAATGCGGTTGCTTGAATAGTAAGGTGGGGGCGTTTGAGTGGTAGAGGCTGCTTGTTTAGGTGGCAGAGGGCGGTTGTTTGAATGACGGAGAATGAATGGCTGAAAGGCGGAGGAGAGATGCTTGGGTATGGAAGAAGGTGGTTGGGAAAGGTGAAATCGGGAGTCTTGAGTGCTACGGGCGGAGCTGATGAGGAGTGGCGGTAAAGGTTGTGAGCCTTGATAGCGCAAATAGTGTGAGGCGATAGTAGGAGTAAAGTGGAATGATAGTGTAAGTAATATAACGAAAAGGCCGCCATAATCTCTTGCGCACCCGCATCCTTTCGCGACAAAAACAGAGCAAGGCATAAGGTGATAGCATGAGTAATGTAATGTGATAGTGTGAGTAACGAAGGGTAATGGTGGTGATAATGCGGTGTGGCAGTATGGGTAACGTGGGATGATAGCAGGAATAATAAGGTGTGATAATAAGAAAAACGCCAACTACTTAATGAAAAAGTAGCTGGCGTTCGTTCTGTGATTCCGGCGGGATTCAAACCCACAACCTTCTGATCCGTAGTCAGATGCTCTATTCAGTTGAGCTACGGAACCAAAGCATCGAACTGTTGTTCCTTGAATGCGGGTGCAAAGGTACGGCGTTTTTTTTATACCACCAAATGTTTTCGCGATTTTTTCGCTTTTATTTTCCATATTTTGTCGTTGAGGGAGGAAAAAAGGCCTTTTGGGAGGTTAAAGCAGGGGAAAATGCAGGGAAAAGTGGGCGTATGGTAAAGTAAGTTTCCCAATGCGAGGTGCGAAAAAAGAGGAAGTATCGGCGGCGGCGTGGCTTAT
>CAZASQ010000003.1:135051-146632 GCA_964487905.1 uncultured Prevotella sp.
GCGGAGACTATATAAGGTTGTGGCATCGCTGCTGTTGTCTTTTGAGAGAATCAGAAAGGATAGAGGAAAGGGGCTGTGTGGTTATGCGGCGGAGCAAATCTGGCTTTTGCAAACTTGGGCGCGGGCGTGGCAAGGGGGCGTTGAAGCCTTTTTGTAATAAAACTAAAATAAAACAAACTTGGTATCGTTATGATACTTAGGATGGGCTGCCAAGCCCTCATGGTGCGTGCGTTGCCAGCGTGCTTGCAGAAAACGAACGTTGACAGAGCCGTTTGCGCAGGCCAGTGGCATGCTCCGCGCGTGCTGATAATGCGTTTCGAGCCAGCTGCAAATACACTTCGCATCAGCCAGCAGTGTACTCCGCGCGTGCCGATGAAGTTGCCTCGTGCGGCTGCAAAAGCACCTTGTGCCGACCGAAAGTGTGCCCTGCGGGTGCTGAAAGTGCCCTCTCGTGCGGCTGCAAATATGCCTTTCGCCAGCCGATACCGCACTTCCTGCGAGCCGCATCCGCCATTCCTGCTTGCAGGAAGGTGTGGCAGCGACATCCATCATGTGCACGGGATGTTCCCGCGCTACTCCTAATTCCATATTAAAGGATGAGAAAAGAAATCAAGCAATTTGTGAAAGACCTGCTGGTCATGGAGAAAAAGCCCGTCCGTGGCCTACTTGTCATTGAGTGGGTGGTGATGGCCTATCTGGTGCTGACGCTGCTGTTGGTGCTGTTGCTCTACACGAAGCTGCCCCATGCCCAGTTGTTGGTGATGGGACGCGTGCGCGTTGTGGCCATGACGGCCGCGCTTTGGCTGGTCTACAGGATATGGCCGAGCCGCCTCACACGGCTTTTCCGCATAGCCGGACAGATGAGCCTGCTTGGCGTTTGGTATCCCGACATCTACGAAATCAACCGTGTGCTGCCCAATCTCGACCACGTTTTCGCCTCGTTGGAGCAGTCCCTCTTCGGCTGCCAGCCCGCTCTCCGCTTCCATCAGCTGCTCCCCGGCCCGGTGTTCAGTGAGGCTTTCGACATGGGCTACTTCAGTTACTATCCCATGATAGCCCTCACCGTGTTCTACTATTTCTTCTGCCGTCCCCGCGAGTTTGAGCGTGCGGCGGTGGTGGTGATGGCCGCGTTCTTCATTTTCTATGCCATATTCATCTTTGTGCCCGTTGTTGGCCCCACCTTTTATTATAAGGCGATAGGCATTCCCAATGCCGTGGCGGGCGTATTCCCCAATCTTCACGACTATTTCAACACTCATCAGGCGTGCCTTCCCTCACCCGGCGACCCCGCCGGACTGTTCTATCAGCTCGTGGAAGGTGCCAAGGAGGCCGGCGAGCGCCCCGTGGCGGCATTCCCCAGTTCTCATGTGGGCATCAGCACGGTGTGTATGCTGCTTGTCTGGCACACCCGCAACTACAAGCTGCTGGCTTGCTACGCCCCGTTCTATGTGCTCCTGTGCTGCGCCACGGTTTATATACAAGCCCATTACCTCGTTGATGCCATCGCGGGCGTGCCCTGCGGCATTATTTTCTTTGCCATCTTGATGTATGCCACACGCGGAATGGCTGGCAATGGCAAGACTAACAACAGAAAAGCATACGGAAAATGAAAACCACCTTGCTTATTTCCACCTACAATTGGCCGCAGGCTTTGGCCAAGGTGCTCGACAGTGTGCTGCGCCAGACCGTTCTTCCCGATGAGGTAGTGATAGCCGACGACGGGTCGGGCGAGGAGACACGCCAGCTGATAGCCGGCAAGGCGCAGGGCTTTCCCGTGCCCCTTGTTCACGTTTGGCATGAGGACAAGGGCTTCCGGAAGACCCTTATCCTCAACAAAGCCATTGCCCGCTCCACGGGCGACTACATCATGCAGATTGATGGCGATGTGGTGCTGGAGCGCCATTTCGTGGCCGACCATCTCGAAGTGGCCGAAGAGGGCTGCTTTGTCTGCGGAAGCCGCGTCAAGCTCACGCCCGCTCCCACGCAGCGGCTTTTCTCCTCATCTGCTTCCACGCCCCATTGGTGGGTCCTTCCGCCCGCCTTTGTGCTCAACAGCTTGCGCAGCCGCGTGCTGCGCCGTTACTTTGCGTTCCGCTACGCGCGCAAGTTAGACCACCTGCGGGGCAGCAATATGGCCTTTTGGAAAGCCGATTTGGTGCGGGTGAATGGATATAACGCCGATTTGACGCAGTGGGGGCATGAGGATACCGAAGTGGCTTACCGCCTTCACTTCGCCGGAGTGAGGAAGAAGGCTTTGAAAATGGGCGGCGTGCAGTATCATTTGTATCATAAGGAAGCCTCCCGCTCCAACGAGGGTCGCCACAATGAGGAGCTGCGGCGCGTGCTCGATGGCCGCATAGCGTGGTGCGACAACGGGTTGCAGCAGGTTTCTGCCGATTAGCTTTTGCCCTTTGGCGGGCAAAAGCTCTGTGGCTCAGCGGCCGGTGTGGCGTTCTTCCAGCAGTTTGGCCACAATGTTGAACTGATAGACGGCATCGAGCACGGCATGAATCAGTCCAGGCTTCCCGTCAAGGAAGCCGCGCTTCACCACGTATGACTTCACGAAGCGAAACAGCGGACGACAAATCAGCGCGCCCGTGCCGTAGTTCTTCTGCCGGCGGCGCGGCACTTCGTAGTCAGAGTAAGTGTTGTTCTTGGCCGTAATGGCGGCTACGCTGTCGTTGGCCAAGTGCTCAAAGGCCAGCTCGCGCCGGTTGGCGGGTATGCGCTCCACTCGGCCGTCTATCTTGGGCGAGGAGTGGATCACGGGTGGCCACTCACACTTGTCGCGGCGGAAGAACCGCAGGATGTAGTCGGGGTAGCAGCTGTGCATGAAGCGCCCCATGAAGTAGTTCTTCCTTGGTATGGCTATGCCCTCGGGGCAGTCTTCCCGGGCAATGCGTCCGTAGAGGTAGTTGCGCAGCTGCGGCGTGACAATCTCATCGGCATCCACCACAAGCACCCACTCATGGCTGGCTTGCCGGATGGCAAACTGCCGTGCCGGCTCCACTATGCGGATGTTGCCCTTGGGGAAGGTGACGATGCGGCAACCCAGCTTGCGGGCTATGGAGAGCGTGGTGTCCGTGCTCTCCATGTCGCAGATAATCACCTCGTCGAAGTCTTTCACGGCCTCGACCACCTGCTGCAAATGCTTCTCGGCGTTGTACGTGTTGATTACAACGCTTATCTTCTCTTCCTGCTTCATTGATGTGCAAAGATAGCCATAAACTGCCGTTTGGGCGCGGTTTGATGTGTTATTAAAACAAAAAAACTTTGCTTTCGCCACCTGCTTGCTGCGCCTCTGTCATTGGTTTGCTGTGCCTTGGTGAGTCTTCGTGTGCCCCCTCGCAAGGCGTTGCTTGCGGTGTGGCGCGCAGAAAGGTGTGATGCGGCGATTATTTTTAATTTAAAAACAAGAAATTTTTAAATTAAAAATAGGAGAAAAATAAATTAAAAATTCACGGTTTTTAATTTAAAAATATTCTTCACGTCTAAGTTGTTGGTATGCAGTGGTTTGGAATTGCCAGCGCGGCTGCTTTTATGTCGCCGATAATTGCTACCTTTGCAGCCACGAAACAATCAACATAGCATGAGAGAAAACTCCCTCACCCGTTTTTGGCAGCGTTGCTCTGAGCTGCTCTCCAAGCCTTTCTTTCGCGACAGGCGCACTCTCTTGGGCGTGTGGACGCTGGTGGCCTTGCTGGGCATGCTGAAGCTCCATCGCTCCGACAACAACTTCCTGATATTCCGTGGCGTGTTCTGGCACACGTGGAATCAGACCTCCCTCTATGCGGCCTATCCGTCGGAGTATTTCGACGTGAATCATTACGGCCCGTTGTTCTCCGTCATCATTGCGCCCTTTGCCGTGCTTCCGGTGTGGGCGGGCTTGCTGTTGTGGCTGCTGTTCCTTGTCGGCTGGCTCTATTTGGCCATCTTCCGGTCGGGGCTTACGCAGCGTCAGCAGCTTTTCACCTATTGGTTCAGTGCCGTGTCGCTGCTCACGGCGGTCTTCATGCAGCAGTTCAACATAGCCATCGCGGCCATGCTGGTGTCCACATTCTTCCTCATTGAGCGCAAGAAAGACTTCTGGGCCGCGCTGCTTATCATGCTGGGCACGCTCGTGAAGCTCTATGGCATCGTGGGGCTGGCTTTCTTCTTCTTCTCCAAGCGCAAGGGCGTGCTCGTTCTGTCGCTGCTGTTCTGGGGCGCGGTGCTCTTTGCCCTGCCCATGCTCATCAGCAGTCCTGCGTATGTGGTGGGTCAGTATCATGAATGGTATGTTTGCCTGCTCGAGAAGAACACGGAGAACATTCATTCCGTGTTGCAAAACACATCGCTGCTGGGCTTCGTGCGCCGCGTTACGGGCGACACCACCTACTCCGACCTGTGGCTCATCGTGCCCGGACTGCTGCTCTTTGCCGCGCCTTACCTGCGTTTTGGCCAGTGGAAGCACCTTGCTTTCCGCGAAACGCTGCTGGCCTCGGTCATGATGTTTGTCATCTTGTTCAGCACGGGCAGTGAGGCCAGTGGCTATGTCATCGCCCTGGTGGGCACGTCCATTTGGTTTACGGCCGCGCCGTGGCGTCGCGGGCGGTGGGCAGTGGCACTTCTGGTGCTTGTGTTCCTCCTTTCCGGCATGGGCAATTCCGACATTTGGCCGCGCGTCATCCGCAAGGAGTACATTCAGGCCTATGCCCTGCGCTCCCTGCCCGTCACGCTGGTGTGGCTGCGGCTGTGCTGGGAGATGCTCACGCGCGACTATTCGCCCGCCGCAGGCAGTGAGACGGCCTTGCGGTAGGTAGTCGGCGCGTCGGCGGCACATAAAAAATGTTTTTTTCTTCTCGCTTTTTTGCTTTTGTGCTATCTTTGCACCCGCACTCCGCGCGGTGCGCGCCAAGGCCACGAAGGCTGCTGCGGCACGGGCGAGAGGCGAGAAGAAAAAAACTAAAAGCATGAAATACGTAGAGATTCCCGCAGAGGTGGGCGCGCGTCCGCCCATCACTTTCAACTTCGCGGTGGAGGAGTTTGTGGCTCATCACTTCACCGATGACGATTATTGCTTCGTCTGGCAAACCGAGCCAACGGTCATTATAGGCCGCAACCAGTTGTTGGTCAATGAGGTGAACGTAGACTATTGCCGTGAGAACAACGTGTTTGTGGCACGCAGAAAGAGCGGCGGCGGCGCGGTTTATTCCGATGAGGGCAATGTCATGTTTTCCTTTATATCCTCCGAACCCGATGTTCAGGTGATGTTCCGGTGGGCAATGGGGCAGATGGCCGGCGTGCTTCGGGAGCTGGGTGTGGATGCCTCGCTCTCCGGTCGCAACGATATTCTTGTGGACGGTCGCAAGGTTGCCGGTGCGGCATTTTACCGAACGGCAGGCCGCGGCGTGATGCACAACACGCTGCTCTTCAAGAGTGACATGACGGCATTGCAGCGTGCGATTACGCCTTCGCATGAAAAGCTGCAGAGCAAAGGCGTGAAGAGCGTGTCGCAGCGCGTGGCCAACGTGTCGGAGTTCCTTCCCGGCATGACGGTGGGCGAGTTTATAGGCCACGCCCGTCGCATTCTGTGTGGCGACAATGTGCGCGCGCTCACCTCGGAGGATATGGCCGAGATACGCGCAACGCAGGAACGGATGGGCCGGCGTGAGTGGATCTACGGGCGAATGCCGCGCCACAGCGAGGTGAGGACAGCCCGCTTGCCCGGCGTAGGCACCATTGAGGCCTACTTGGAGGTGAAGGATGGCCGCATCGTAGACCTCAACTTGGCGGGCGACTTCTTCATCATTGGCGATGTGGACCGCGATATTATCGCGCCGTTGCGCCATGTGCCGTTCACCCGAGAGGGCGTTCGGGAGGCTTTGGGCAACGCCAATATCGACAATGTGGTGCGTGGTCTCACGCCGCAAGGCCTTGAGCAGGTTCTCTTCGGCGAGGAATGACGCATTGGGGGCTTTGGCCTTGCCGCGCGAATCATCAAGGACGCTGGTGCGCACTCAAACGTAAAAAAGTGCCACGCGTCCTTGGTGATAACGAATTAAATGCTTATTTTTGCATCTTGGAAATAAGTAAGAGTTGAATTTAAAGCCAAGACCAACGAGCGATATGAAAGAGTTGAAGACTTGGGGCGTCTACCGTCTCACTGTTTCCGATGGAGGAGGGAAGCCCGAATTGTTGGTTTCCGTCAAGCAAGAGCATCAGCAGAAGCCGCTATACCAAAAGGCGTTGCAACGCCAGTTTGAGAAAAACCGCGATGTCGTACACCCTAATATGCTCAAATATGTGGGCACGAGGGAGGTGGAAGGTCTTGGCCTTTGCCTCGTTCTCGAATGGGAGGACGCGCGTCCGCTGTCGGTTTACATAGCCGAGAATCATGATTTGGAGGACAAGAAAGCCGTTGTGGAACAGCTGGCGGAGGCTTTGGGCTTCCTGCACGAGCGCAAAATGATACATGGCGACTTGTCTTCAACGGTGGTTTTCGTGACCAACAAGGGCAATCAGGTGCGCCTTTTGAACCTCCGGCAGCAATATTCTGGCAATCAGGATGAGGCCGCTCAGGTGGTGCGCTATCAGGCGCCGGAGGTCAAGGACGGTACTGTGGCTCTCACACCACGCGCCGATATGTACGCCCTCGGCATGATTATGAAGGATTTGCGCCTCGGCGGCGAGTACTACGATGTAGTAAGCCGCTGTTGCAGCTACAATAGCAGTGAGCGTTTTGCCACGATGGGCGACCTTGTTGACGCGCTTGAGCACCGCCGCCGCGCCAAGCCCGCCCGTACCCGCCGCTCCTCCGCGCGCGGAATGAGCAAGGGCGTGATGCGCTTCTTGGCCATTGTGCTGGGGCTGGCGGTCATCGTGGGTGTTGTGGTCTACTTTGTGGGCAGCACGCAGCTGCTGCAAGACGAGCCGGCACAGGCTGTAGTGCATGAGGACACCACGGCAGTGACGCCGCAGGAAACCGTGGCCGAGCAGCCTGAAACGGCGGTTGCGCCTACCGGGCAGTACACGGGCGAACTGGAATTTTTGGCCACTCTCGTGCCGCAGATGCACATAGACATCGACAAGATGTACGCTCCTTACAGTTCTGCTTCCACCGATGAGGAGAAGAAGGAGGTGCGCGCGAAGGCCGCCCGCTACTATCGTGGCTTGCGGAAGACGCTGGGCAAGAAGTCGCAAGCGCAGTTTGAGGCGTTCGATCAGGCTTTTGCCACTTACGTGAAGGCCAAGAACGAGGCTTTGCGCTAAGTGCGCTGGCCTTCCGTGGCGCAACTTTGATTCCGTAGAAGGCTCAGTGTTGCTGTCGCGGGACGGAAAAACGGAATGTCATTGACAGAATTTTGCGGAACATAGAATACGCTTAGGGGCGGGAAAACCATCGTTTTCCTGCCCCTAAGCGTTTGATAAATAGAGATGTAAGCAGCTCTTTGTACTACTGTTTAACCTCACTTGCAAGGCTGTGGCGTATGGCTTGCATTCCAAGGGCGCGCTTGGGGTTGTGTAAAAGGTAACCTTTTGCCGCGCGAAAGGTTACCTTTTGTCCGCCAAAACGTATGGTTTTGCAGTGCGAAAGGTAACCTTTTGGTTTGTCAGAGATAGTATCTGGTCTTTTCAGACCAAACGCCTCGTTGTGTGGTAGTTTTCCCTTAGAACGTCCAAAGCATCTGTATCATCGTCTGACCAACGGCTTGCAGCGTTGCTTTGTCGATGTGGTCCATCGTGTCGGCGATGGTATGCCATGTCGGTCCGAAGCTGCTTTGCTGGCAGTCGGGATAGTATGCTATGATGTCGATGGTGGGGATGCCGGCCTGTTCGTTCATGGCGATGTGGTCGTCGGTCACCATTCCGCCCGTGGCATCGGGGAAATAGTTGCCGTAGCCGGCTTCCTTGGCGGCTTGCCACACACGGCTCACAATCTCCGGGGCATATTGCATCGACATTCCCTCGCGGTAGAACTGTGCGCCCTCGCCTCCAACCATGTCGAGCAGCACGCCAAACTGCGGTGCAAAGCCCTGCGGCAGGTTCTTGGAGAAGTGGAGCGAGCCGAGCGCCCACGTGTCTCCCACGTCTTGAACGTTGGTTTCCCATTGCGGAATGCCCCAGTCCTCGGCGTCAAAGCACACGAAGTCTACGCCCACATCTTCGGGCAGCTGGCCGTCGGCTTGCTTGCTTTGCAGCGAAAGGTGCAGCTGCCGCGCCACTTCCAGCATCACCGCCACGCCGCTTGCGCCATCGTTGGCCGCCATCACGGGTTTCTTGTGGTTCGTGGAGTCGGGATCGTTGTCTGCCCAAGGCCTTGCGTCCCAGTGGGCGCACAGCATTACGCGGCGTTTGGCCTGCGGACGGAAGCGGGCTACGATGTTTGTGGCGCGGAGCGTGGTGCCGTCATATCCTCTGAGGTCGGCTTTCTGCTCCTCCACATCGCATCCGTAGGCTCTGAATTTGCCCGCAATCCATGCGCCGCAGCGGTCGTGGGCCTCCGAGTTCATCACTCTTGGGCCGAAATCGCACTGTGCTGCGGTGAAGGCGTAGGCCGAATCGGGGTTGAACTGTGGCCCTACGGGCTTCGCTACGGTCTCTTCTGCCAGCTCGTCATTGCTTTCGGAGTGGCCTCCGTTGAGCTTCAGCAGCCCGAATCCGGCCAGTATGGCTCCGGCCAGTATGGCTCCGCCTATTATTTTCATTTTCTTTGTCATCGTTTGTCTTGTGTTGTCCGGATGAGTGTGGGGATTTTGCCGCCCCGTTGTTGGCTCATCGCGTGTTGTCTCTTGTCTTTTGCTTCTCTTGGGGTTAGTTTCCCTGCACCTGTGCCATCACTCTGAGCCAGTTGCCGCCCCATATTTTCTCAATGTCGCGTTCGCTGTACTTGCTTCGGAGCAGATGTTTGGTGAACGCAATCATCTCCGATGCGTCCGCAAATCCCCTCACTCCGCCATCGCCGTCGAAGTCTGTGCCTATGCCAACGTGATCTATTCCCATCACTTTGATGGCGTGTTCCAGATGGGCGAGCACGTCTCGCACGGTGGCTTCTCCCTCTCGGCGCAGGAATCCGTGGTAGAGCGTGATGTGGGCAACGCCCCCTTGGCGGGCCAAGGCGCGCATTTGGTCGTCCGAGATGTTGCGCGGGTGGTCGCAAAGGGCACGGCAATTGGCGTGGCTGCACACGATTGGCTTGCTGCTGATGTCGATTGCGTCCCAGAAACTCTTCTCTGCCGCGTGGCTTAGGTCTACCATGATGCCGCAACGGTTCATCTCGGCGATGACCTTCTCGCCAAACTCGCTTACGCCGTCATGCGTATTGCAGCCTCGTGCCGAGTCGCAGATGTCGTTGTCGCCGTTGTGACACAGCGTGATATAGCTGACCCCGCGTTGCGCAAAGTGCTTGACGTTGGCAAGGTCGTGCTCCAATGCCAGTCCGTTCTCTATGGCGAAGACCACCGATTTGCGCCCTTTCCGCTTGTCGTCGTACAAGTCTGTCGGCCTGCGGGCTATGCTTAGGTGGCGCGAGTGGTCGCGTACAATGGTCTCAATCTTGTCGAATATGAGGTTGGTGTAGCGTGCCGGCGAGATGGAAAGCGCGCTTTCGCCGCCCGGAGTCTTCACCGTGGTGATGTATTTGTCGGCCAGCTTGGGGTTGAACCTAAGGATTCCGGCCAAATCAACGCACGATGAGAACGTCTGACCTATCTTGGGCTGGGGCAGATAAGCCGCCATGGTCACCGCATCCTGCTTTCCCTCGCTCATCTTGTGCAGGTCTACGAGTATGCGGGGGTCTCTTTTGGCGAAGTCAACGCCTTGCGGGAAGAACATTGGCGTGTCGCAGTGGGTGTCGAGGATGAGCGAACGGCGGTGAATGTCTTTGGCTCTCATGAACTCTGCGGCCTGTTCCACGAGCCACTGAAACAGCGGAAGCCCTTCCTCCTCCATGCATTCGGGATGCCATTGCACTCCCATGACGGGCTTGAACTCCGTGCTTTCCATGGCCTCTATCACGCCATCGGGCGCGGTGGCGGTCACTTTGAAACGCTTTCCCGGCTCGCGCACGGCCTGATGGTGGAATGAATTGACGGCGATACGCTCCCTATTATATATGGAGAAGAGCATGGAGCCGCTTCTGACGCTTACCGTATGCGTTGGCTCGGAGCGGTCGGCGTCTTGGCTGTGCTTGATGGTTGACGGGCAAAGGGTGACCACCGGCTGGCTCTTGGCCGTCTTTTTCTCCTCCCAAGTCTCCTTGGCGATGTAGTCCTCGTAGATGTCTTGCTGCACAACGCCGTCGAGAGCCATGGCCAATACCTGTATTCCCCGGCAGATGCCGAGGATGGGAATCTGCCTGTTGTAGGCGAGACGGGTGATCAGTAGTTCCGCCAAGTCGCGCTTGGCGTTGATGCCATGCAGTCTTGTCGACGGCTCTTCGCCGGCCCAAAGCGGGTTTACGTCGGAACCGCCCGTGAGCAGCAGACCATCGATATGGTCGAGTGTGTTCACGATAACGTCCTTGTCGGTTGTCGGGGGAATGAGCAGCGGCGTTCCTCCTGCGGCTATCACTTGCTCATAGTAGCCCTTGGCCAGCATCTCGGTAGGCTCGTTGTAGTTGGTGGTCAGGCCGATGACTGGCTGCCGCTTCCCTTCGGGAAATTGTTGATAGAATTTTTCCAGGTGGTGGCTTAGGGAATAGTCCATGTTGCTTGCGTTCTTGGTGTGTGAAAACGTAAAGGCGGGCGGGACGCACTTGGCATCCTACCCGCCTTTTCCGATAGTCTTCCTATTCCATTTCGATGGGGATGTCCCTCCGTATGCTCTGTTCCAGCGAGATGAGCGTCTCCGTGCTCACCACGCCGGGGATGCTTTGCAGCCTCTCGTTGATGAGATTCATGAGCTGCTCGTTGTCTTTCGCATAGAGCTTGACGAGCATGGTGTAGGGTCCCGTGGTGAAATGGCATTCCACAACCTGCGGTATGGCGAGAAGCCGCTCTACCACTTCCCGGTACATGGAGCCGCGCTCCAGGTCCATTCCCACGTAAGTGCAGGTGGTATAGCCAAGACTTTTGGGGTTGATTTCAAAACTGCTGCCCGTGATGACGCCGTTTTCCACGAGGTGTTGCACACGCTGGTGGATGGCGGCACGTGACACGCCGCACTCTGCCGCCACGTCCTTGAAGGGCAGGCGGGCGTTCTCGGACAGGATTCCAAGAATTTTCTTGTCTAACTTGTCTATTTTATCCATAATGATTCTGTGTCAAATCACTTGTTGTGGGTTAGGTGATGCAAACTGTCAGCAAAATTACGGAATTTAGTTGAAAGAACAAACGTTTTTAACTTAATTTGGCGGCACAAGGGAAGAATTATCTTAACTTTGGGTGACTTACGGGCTATTGTGGCTGTTTTTGCCCCCGTGAGTGGCTGTTCTGTGGGCGAATGCGCCCCGATGTGGCCGAAGTGCGTGCCGCAGGGTGCTTGGCGGTGGCCGAAGAGGGTGTGGGTGGGAGGTCGGATCGGGCTGTGTTTGGCGGTCTGCGTGACGGTGTGGCAGGGCTGTATTTTCCCCGCCGTTTTCCCTGCGCTTTGCCTTGGTTTT
>CAZASQ010000004.1:0-45729 GCA_964487905.1 uncultured Prevotella sp.
GGTGTGGCAGGGCTGTATTTTCCCCGCCGTTTTCCCTGCGCTTTGCCTTGGTTTTGCAAAAGGTATGGTTTGGTGAATATTTTTAAATTAAAAATGCTGGATTTTTAATTTAAAAATTGGAGAAAAATAAATTAAAAACTTGGGAAAAATAAATTAAAAATAGTCCGCTTGCCAAAGCTTTTGGCAAGCGGACTGTAACGTTTTGGCTTTCAGCGCTTTGCGTTCTTGCTCCTAAAAGCCTTTTGGCAGGGTGTGGCAGGAACTGTGTGGGCAGCGCGCTGCGGCTTCTGCAAGGTGGGAGAGGATGATGGATGGCGTGGCGCGGCGGCGGTTTGGGGTGGTTGTCAGAGCTGTCCCGCCTCCACTTGCAGCACAATGCGCTCCGTCAAGCGGTCTGCGCCGTTGGGGTCGTAGTGCTTCTTGAGCGACGCGCCAAACATCCATGCGAACGCTTGATAGAAACTTGCGCGCATGGGACCGAGGAATGCGTTGATAAGCTCGTAGCCCGTGGAACTTGTTTCGCGGTCGATGAGCTTGATGAGGAGCTTGCCCTGCGAGTAGGTGAGCTTCTTCACGCGTGGCGTATAGGTGTCCTTGATGTCTTTCTCCACCCGCTTCATGTGCTCTTTGCGCTCCTTTTCCGAGGGCAGCGTTTCCAGATACTCATACGTCTCCATGGCTATCTGCCGGCATTCCTTGGCTATGGGCAGCGTTTTCTTGATGTTGTAGAGCAGTCGGTAGAAGCGTTTGCGGTCTTGTTCGTTCTTGAACTCCATCGGCGGAAACACGTAGATGTTGTTCACTTTCACGTATTGTATGCTGTCGCCTCCCACGCGCTTCTTCCCTACGTGCACCATGGGCAGGAAAGTGGGTGAGTCCATGTCTGCGTCGCGCGCCTCCGCCGTCAGCGGACGGTCGGTTTGTGCCGCCGCGGGCATCGCCATCCCCGCCAGCCACAGCACTGCGGCCAGCCATAGGGTCATGCGCCGTGCCTTGGGGTGTAAAGTGTTTGCTGCCATTATCTTATCCGTTGTATTGTCGAATGTCGTGCAAAAATACGCATTTCGCGCAGTCTTGTCTCCCTTTTTTAGCAATAATTTTGTTTTTTGCTTGCATTTCTCGGCAACTTAACCTATTTTTGTACCGACCAAAGCCCAAGACCATGAAGCAGCTTCTCTTATTCCTTGCGATTCTGTGGTTGCCCTGTCAGCTCTCCGCCCAGTCTCTTCTTGACGGCTGGCAGGCATATTACGACCAGCTGATGCAGACGGATGGCGACACCGAGGAGCCGCAAGAGGATGCCGTGGAGCGGCTGTCGTTCCTGCACGAGCACCCCGTCAATCTCAATACTGCCACGCGCGAGGACTTGGAGGCCATCCCCTTCCTCTCCGAGGCGCAGATTGAGGAGCTGATGGCTTACGTTGGGCAGTACCGCGGTATGCGTAGCGTTGATGAGTTGTCGCTCATTGAGTCGCTCGATGCCACCCGCCGCATCCTGCTTCCTTATTTTGTGACCGTGGCCGAGGCAGATTCGACAAAACGTTTTCCCACCCTTGGGGAGCTGATGGAGGCTGGGCGGCACACGCTGACGGCACAGGTGGCCGTGCCATTCTATAGCCGTGCGGGCAGCAAAAGTGGCTATCTGGGCTACAAATACCGTCATGCGCTGCGCTATACGTTCGCTTGCGGCAACCGTTTGCTGGCCGGGCTTACGGCGGCGCAGGATGCTGGCGAGCCATTCTTTGCCCATCGCAACCGGTGGGGCTACGATCACTACAGCTTCTACGTTGTTTTGCGCAATCAGGGCTGGCTTAACACGCTGGCCGTGGGGCGTTATCGTGTGAGAATGGGTATGGGGCTGGCGGTGAACAACGATGTTGAATACGGCAAAATGATGTCGGCCACATCGCTTTTCCGCACCTCTTCCACCATCAAACCGCACGCCAGCCGCACGGCATGGAACTATTTGCAGGGCGCGGCCGCCACGGTGAGTCTCTCGGAGAACGTCAGTCTGAGCGCGTTTTTCTCATGGCGGAAGCTCGATGCCACGCTGAATGCCGATGGCGGAAGCATTGCCACCATCCTGCAGACGGGCTATCACCGCACGCCCTTGGAGATGCAGAAGAAGAACAACGCCTCGCAGACACTGGCCGGAGGACACGTGGCATGGTCGCGGAGCGGATTCCACGTGGGCGCAACGGGCGTTTGGTCGCGCTTCGACAAGCCGCTGCTTCCCAAAACCTCGGCCGTCTATCGCCAGTATTACCCCTCCGGCGACACGTTTTGGAACGCAAGCCTTGATTATGGGTACACCAGCCACCGGCTGATGGTGAGCGGCGAGACGGCAACGGGCGACTGTGGCGCGCTGGCCACGCTCAACGCGCTTTCCTTTAAAGCATCTTCTGCCCTCACGCTCACTGCCATTCAGCGGTTTTACAGCTACAAATACTATGCGATAGCCGGTCGGGCGTTTGCCGATGGAGGCCATTTGCAGAACGAGAGTGGCGTGCTTGTGGGCATGAACTGGAACTTGGGCGGGGCGTTGTCGCTCTCGGCCTACACCGACTATGCCGCTTTTCCTTGGGCAAAGTATCAAGCCCACGCCGCATCGCACAGCTGGGACAACTTCATACAGGCCGCTTACGCCACTCCAAGCTGGTTGCTCACCGTGCGATACAGGCTCCGCTTGCGAACGAAAGACAACGCAGAGAAGGACGGAATGGCCGATGAGCTGACGCAGCGGGCGCGCTTTGCCGCCACCTATGAGGGCGGATGGTGGAGCGTGCGGGCACAAACGGACCTTGCCCACAGCGACTATTTGACCCGAAGTCTTGGCTATATGCTCACCTGCGCGGGCACTTTGCGGATTCCCCGCGGTTTGCAGGTCACGGCAACGGTGTCTTATTTCCACACCGATGACTATGCTTCACGCGTCTACGCTTACGAGCGGGGACTGCTCTACGCCTTCTCCTATCCCGCTTTCTACGGTGAGGGAGTGCGGTATTCGCTCTTTGCCCGCGCCGAAGTGTCGCCCCGGCTGACGCTGGTGGCCAAGCTGGCCACAACAGACTACTTCGACCGCGACCATATCTCCTCCGGCTTACAGCGCATCGATGCTTCTTCGGCCACGGAACTGGAGGTGCAGTGCCGCCTGAGGTTCTGAACGGGCGGACAAGGGCAGCGCGTTGGCGCGCCACATAAGCAATAAGAAAATGCAAAATTCAAGCAATTCATATCCCGAATCATTCTTTAAGCGGTGCGGAAAGCGCGTCAAAGCGTGGCTTGGCGGGCTTTCTTTCCGCGCGGGCGTGGTGGTGCTGTTGTGCTGCGTGCCCTGCTATGTGCTGTCGTTTGCGCAGATGGCCTTGCCCATATCGGTGCCCATGAAGGGCATTCTGTGGTTTGTGCTCTTCGGATTGGCCAAGTGTTGCCAGTATGGAGGGCTTACCATACTGGGCGTGGAGGGCGTGCGCAGGTTGCGTGCCATGCGCCGGCGTGCCGTCAAGGCGGAAAAACAGCCGGCGGAGAGCTCTCGCAATGATGGCGAAACCTCATCGCGGGCGGAAAAACAGCGTTAGTTTTTTGCGCGCGGGCTTTATTCATTACCTTTGCATACGGTTAAAAAAGCAATGGCAACATGAAAATTGTGAACTTTAAAGGAGGGCTGGGCAACCAGATAAGCATATATCTCTTCTACCTTTACCTCAAACGGCACTGCCCGAATGAGCGCATTTGCGGCGCGTATTGGTCGAAAACGCTTCGCGAGCACACCGATTTCCAGTTGGAAAAGGTGTTCGACATCAGCTTGCCGCCCCGTTCCCTGCTCACCGATTTCATCAGTAAGGCGGCCTACTGGATGGAGACACGCGGCCTCGTATCCACCGAAGAAGGCCCTCGCAGCGTGTTCTTCAACGGCGTTTGGCTCGACAAGAAATACTGGGACGAGCTTCCGCCAGCATCCGCGTTGCGTTTCCGTCCTGTCAGCCTCTCTGCCAAGAACGAGGAATACAGACGGCAGATAGCGGCCACGCAGTCGGTTTCGGTTCATATCCGGCGCGGCGACTACCAGCAAGGCCGCAACAAGGAGTGCTTCGGGGCATTCTGCACGCTCGACTACTACCGCGCCGCCATAGCCGGGATGAGCCGCTGTGGCGAGCCGTTGCGCTTCTTTGTGTTTTCGGACGATGTGGAATGGGTGAGGAAGAACCTGCCCATAGACAATGCCGTCTACGTGACGGGCAATGAGGGAAACGACAGTTGGCTCGACCTTTACCTCATGTCGCTCTGCCGCCACAACATCATTGCCAACAGCACCTTCTCTTTCTGGGCGGCCATGCTCAATGCCAACCCCTCCAAGCGCGTGTTCTATCCCCGCAGATGGTATATCTGGGACAATCCCGACATATTCCCGGCAGACTGGAAAGCCTTGTAGGATGGGGCTTGGTGATGGTGGCGTTTTGTGAAAGGTAAGGTTTGGCAAAGTAAAACGTTACCTTTTGCCCTGCAAAAGGTAACGTTTCGGACGGTCAAACCATACGTTTGGCGAAGCAAAATAAAAGGTGCTGTGCATCAGCTGATTATGAGCCGCTTGTAGCAGTCGGTCACCTGCTGTGCCACATTGGCGTTTTCAAACCTCTGGATGTATTCCTGCGCCTTGGGCACAATGCGGTCGCGCAGGGCAACGGCCTGAAGAATGGCATCGCGCATGGCCTCGGGGTCATCGGGAGACACGTAGAAACAGTCGGGGCCTCCGGCCTCTTCCAGACACGAGCCTGTGGCCGCCACCACGGGCAAGCCGCTTTGGATGGCCTCAATGATGGGTATGCCGAAGCCCTCGTAGCGGGAAGGATAGACGAAAGCCTCTGCCATCTGATAGATTGCGGGCAAGTCGGCGTTGGGAACGCCCTGCAAGAAGCGCACGCGGCTTTCGAGTCCGTTGCGGCGCACGTAGCGTTTCACTCGGTCGGCATACTTGGTCTGTCTGCCCACGATGATCATCGACATCTCCTCGGGCAGCATTTGCAGTGCCTCCACGGCCAAGAGCACGTTCTTGCGCTCCTCCACCGTGCCCACGCTGAGCAGATAGCGCGGTGGCAGGTCGTACTCGGCGTGCACCCTCTGCAGCTCGTCTTCCGAGCGCATGAGACGGTAGCGCGTGTCGCAGCTTTGGTAGACGAGGTCGATGCGGTCTTCGGGGAAGTGGCCCAGCTCAATGATGTCGCGGCGTGTGCGCTCGCTGATGGCGATGATGCGTTCGGCCTCGCGCAGCGTCTGGAAGAACTTGCGCTTGTAAATCCATGCATCGATGGCGTGATAGTACTCCGGATGGCGCATGAAGATGAGGTCGTGGATGGTGACGATGCCCGGTATGCCCGCCTTGTGCAGACCTATGGGCAGTTCGCCGCTGAGGCCGTGGAACAGCTCAACGCCATCGCGGCGCATGTCGGCCACGATGCCGCGCGACCGCCACAGGCTCTTGGTGATGCCGTTGGCGCGGCCGGAATAGAGAAAACGCACGTTCTCGCGTTCCTGCACCTGTGTGCGCAAGTCCTCGTGCCCTTGGTCGGGGGCGTAGAGAAGTAGCTCGTTGTCGGTGTCGATGGATGAAATGGAGTTGATGAGCGTGCGCCCATAGCTTCCCAGGCCTGTCCTGTTGCTCACGATGCGTTTGGCGTCGTATCCTATTCTCATGTGCTTTGTTGGCGTTTTTTTATATTTCGTGAACGTCTTTCAGCTCCTCCCGTTTGGTGACTTTGCCGTTGACGACCTCAAAAAGGCGGTTGAATTCCTCGCGCGTGCGCTTCCAGCGGTTGTGGCTCCACAGCCAAAGTTCGGGCTGGCGGCGTATGTTCTCCTCCAAAAGCTGGAAGTAGCGGTCGGTGATGGCAAACTCCGGCTCTTCGCCGGGGTGCTCGGTGATGAGTTTGAAGTCTACTACGTAGTGGCCACGGCTGACGCGCCGCACATCGCCGTACCAGCACACTTGGTCGGTGTGTCGGGCAATGCGCTCCGAGCCTGTGAATACGGGAGTGTCGTGGCAGAGGAAGTCTACCCAGTGGTGGATGTTCCGCCACAGTGGAACTTGGTCGGCAATGTATCCAGCGAGCACTTGGTGGCGCTCGCGCTTGAACTGCAGAATCTTGCGGAGGCTCTCCTGCATGGGCACGCAGGTGGCGTTGCGCCGCTCGCGCGCCACCTTGAAGAGGCGGTCGATGGCTGCGTTCTCTATCGGATGATAGAGCTGGCAGCACTTCACGTTGTCGGGAAGCCAGTAGGGGAGCGAGGTTATCCACTCCCAATTGAACATATGGCCAAGGAAAATGCAGCCCGAGCGCCCCTTGGCAAACTGCTCATGCATGGCCTCCACGCCCCGGAACTCCATCCGCCGCCGCATTTCGCGCTCGGACATGGTCATCATTTTCAGCGTCTCGAAGATGTAGTCGCAGAATCCCCGGTAGAATTTGCGCTCTATGCGGAGCAGCTCTTGTTGGCTCTTCTCGGGGAAGGCGGAGGTGAGGTTGTTCCAGATGACTTTGTGGCGGTAGCGCACCACGCGCCCCACGAGCAGATAGACCACGTCGGAAAATACGTAGAGCACGCGTAGGGGGAGCAGGGAGACCAGCCACCACAGGCCAAAGCCAAGGCCGTAGGCCAGCTTATGCGCGGTATTTCTCATTTCACTCGGAGTTGGTCGTTCACCATTCGGAACATATACTCATAGATAATGGCTTTCAGCTCGGTCAGCATCTTCTGCTCCACGGCCACCTTGCCTTGCAGGTTGTGGCGCATCAGGCGGTCGGAGAGGGCATAAAGGCCGCGCACGCGCTGGCCATCGAACTGCAAGACATAGCCGTATTTGACGTATTGATACGTGCCATCCACATAGTTGACGGCATAAGTGTCTTCGCTTGGCGTGCCCAGCATGTCGCTTCCGAAGCCCAAATAGCTCTTGTCGTAGCCCAGATGGGTGAGCACGGTGGGGAGAATGTCGATTTGCTGTGCCACGGCATCGCGCATTCCGGGCTTAATCTCGCCCGAGGGGTCGTAGATGATGATGGGCGCGGAGAAGCCGCCAATGCTGGTTTGGAACTCGGCGTGGTCGGTTTGGTTGGTATGGTCGGACGTGAGTACGAAGATGGTGTTCTTGAACCACGGCTGCTTCTCGGCAGAGGCGAAGAACTGGCCGATGGCATGGTCGGTGTAGCGGATGCACTTGTGTATGGGCAGTCCTTCTTCCTTATATACGGCCTTGTATTCCTTAGGTACGACAAAGGGATGGTGGCTCGACACGGTGAAGATGGCTGTCATGAAAGGCTGCTTCATCTCGCCCATCTTGGTGCAGTAGTACTGCATGAACGGCTCGTCCCAGATGCCCCAGTTGCCATCGAAGTCGCTGTCGCCGCCAAATCGCTTGTCGGCTGCGTAGTCCTGTCGGCCATAGTAGTTCTTGAAGCCTATCTTCTTGGCAAATGCGAGGAATCCCATCGAGCCGCGGTTGGCACCGTGGAAGAAGGCGGTGTCATAGCCCCATTGCGCCAAAATTCCCGGTAGGCCGGTGTAGTTGTTCATGGATGACGGGGTGAGGATGAACGGCTCAACGAACATGGGGATGCCGCAGAGCACCGAGGGCATGCCGTCTATGCTCTTGTGGCCGTTGGCAAAGGAGTGCTGGAACACGCAACTCTTGGCTATCAGCTTGTCTACGTTGGGCGTGTATCCCTTGTATTGGCCGTTCTCCAAGTCCTTGTTGAAGGCTCCAATATACTCGCGGCCGAAGCTTTCTACTATCAGTATGACTACGTTCTTGCGGTTTGGCGTGGCCTTGGTGGCAGGATGGATGGGGTCGAACACCTTGGCGGCCTCGTCAAGGTTGGCATAATAGTCGGGGATGGCGAAGACGCTCTTGCCTATTGTGCGCAGCAATGCGAACGGAGTGTTCAGTACGAGGGCGGTTTCCTTGGGTCGTTCCACCCACTGGTCGGCGTTGCTCACGGTGATGGGACGCACTCCCGACTGCAATCCGCCCCGGCATCCGGCCACGCTTCCTATGGCCGCGATGGCCAGCGCGGCAAAGTTGATGCCCGCAAAGCGCAACCGTTGGCGCGTGGAGGCATAGTCCTTGCGGTCGGTTTGCGGCGAGACGTAGAGGAAATGGAGGGCGAAGAAGGCGGCAATACCCAGCACAACGAGCACCCAATGGTCGAGGGCGGCGTTGAGAACGATACCTCCGAGGTTGTTTTCGTTGTCAAATTCGCGGAAAACACTTGTTGTTGTGCGGCGCATGGTGAAAGGATAGTACACCGCATCGGCGAGATTGATGGCGAAGGCCAGTCCGTTGGTGATGGTGAAGAGCCATCGCAACGACTGATGCCACACCTTAGTCTCCTTTATCCATAAGGGAAAGAGCGTCAAGGCAATCCACGCCATGTTGATATAGAAGATGGCTGCCGTGTCGAAGAGCAGTCCTCCCCGGAAAATACGTGCCAGATTGCCCGTGGCCAGTGTGTCGGCGAAGAACGATTGGTTCTCCACAAGGAAGGCCACGCGGGCTAAGAAGAAAAGCGCGTAGGCCAAAATCAAGTTGATAATCACGGCGATGGCCGGGCCAAATTCGCTCTTTAACAGCTTTCTCATTTGTTGATTATGATTCGTTTTCTGACCTGTCGGTCGGTCTTGATGGGCGAAACGGCGTGCGTGGCGTTCCGCGTAGGCCTCCGATAAGGTTCTTTTGAGTTGCTCTGTGGGCAGCTTCTAAGACCACGTCAGATACCTTGGGTGGTCTTTGTGAGTAGCTTTTGAGCTATGTCCAATTGTTCTTGGCTTCTTTGGAGGCAACCTCTTAGATTTCCTGCATGTCGTGCAGCTTCTTGTAATAGCCGTCTGCGCGCATCAGTTCCTCGTGCGTTCCTCGCTCAACGATACGTCCCTCGTGCATGACACATATCTCATCGGAATTCTTGATGGTGGAAAGGCGGTGTGCTACGGCTATGGTAGTGCGCGTTCTCATCAGTTTTTCGAGTGCGTCCTGCACCAATCGCTCGCTCTCGGTGTCGAGTGCGGAGGTAGCTTCGTCCAAAATGAGCACCGGCGGATTCTTTAATATGGCTCGTGCGATGGATATGCGTTGGCGTTGGCCTCCCGACAGTCGGCCTCCACGGTCTCCGATGTTGGTCTCGTAGCCGTTCTCGCTCTGCATGATGAACTCGTGGGCATTGGCAATCTTCGCCGCGTTCTCTATGTCTTCGTCCGTTACGCCTTCAGTACCGAAGGAAATGTTGTTGCGGAAGGTGTCGTTGAAGAGTATTGCGTCTTGGTTGACGTTGCCAATGAGTTCCCGCAGGTCGTGCAGACCAAGGTCTTTGATATTGATACCATCGATGAGCACCTCGCCTTCCTGCACATCGTAGTAGCGGGGAATGAGGTCGAGCAGTGTCGACTTGCCGCTTCCGCTTTGTCCCACCAGTGCCACGGTCTTCCCTTTGGGTATCACGAGGTTGATGTCTTTGAGCACATAGTGTCGCTCCGGGTGCTCTTTGTTGTCCTCATGGTCGGTGTATGCGAAGCTGACGTGGCGGAACTCTATCTCGTGCTCGAAGCTGTCGATGTGTCTGGGGTGCTCCGCGTCCTTGATTTCCACCTCCGCTTTCAGTATTTTGTCGACGCGCTCCATGGAGGCGAGACCCTTGGGAATGTTGTAGCTGGCTTTGGAGAAGTCTTTCAGCGGGTTGATGATGCTGTAGAGTATCACCAGATAATAGATGAAAGTGGGTCCGCTGATTACCGGATATTCAGCCAGGACGAGCGTTCCGCCAAACCAAAGCACCACGACTATCATTACTGTGCCGAGGAACTCGCTCATGGGGTGAGCCAATTGCTGCCTCACGCTCACGCGTTGTATGTCTTCCCGGTAGGCATTGTTCACCTTGTCGAAACGCTTGTTCATCTTTTCCTCGGCGCAGAAGGCTTTGATGATGCGCAAACCGCCCAGTGTCTCCTCCACTTGGCTCATGGTGTCGCTCCAAAGAGCCTGTGCCTTGATGGAGTTGGCTTTCAGTTTGCGTCCCACATAGCCCATGAACCATCCGAAGATGGGCACGAAGACAATCGTGAAGAGCGTCAGTTGCCAGCTAATGAGCAGCAAGGTCGTGAAATAGATGATGATGAGGATGGGGTTTTTGAAGATCATGTCGAGCGAAGCCATGATGGAGTTGTCTATCTCCTGTACGTCTCCGCTCATACGGGCAATGATGTCGCCCTTTCTTTCCTCGCTGAAGAAGCTCAGCGAAAGGGATGTTATCTTCTGATAGAGCTGGTTTCGGATGTCGCGCACCACTCCCGTCCTTATCGGGATGATGGAAGCGGACGACAGGAAGTAGGCTCCCGTCTTGAGAAACGTCATCAGTGCCAATGCCAAACCAATGACAAGCAGCACTGTTGTTGGCCCCCATGAGGTGATGTATATCTGCGTATAGTAGTCCACATTGTTGGAGAGCACGTCTTTCAGCGACCCTTCGCTCCACGTCATTACGTGCGTTGCGCCCGATCCGTTGTCTACCTTGAAGAGAATTTGGAGCATCGGGATGAGCGTGGCAAAGGAGAATACGTTCAGAACTGCCGATAATATATTGAACACCACCGCCGCGACAAGGTATCTCTTGTAGGGCGGAATGAATCTGAGCAATACTTGTATAAAATCTTTCATATATTTGCTTGTGTCCCCTTGGCTGTTTCCTCGCAGGGAAGCCGCTGTTGGGATGTTATTCCGCTTATAAAGTTGCAAATATACTGATTTCACAGAAAACCGCAAAGGCTTTGCCGAGTTTTTTGCAAACAAAAATGGTTTTGCTTTCTTCAGAAGATTGTCAACTCATGGTTGTGCCGTGCTTCTGTGTGCCAGTCTCTGTCGGCTGTTCTTGCTGCCTTTGCAGACGAGGAAGCGCGGTACGCTCACGGGGTGCGCTTTTGAGATCGGATGCCCGGAAAACAAATGCCGGGAGCACGTTTGTGCCCCCGGCGGTAAGCGATACCGTGTTCCGGTGTTTGCTGTTTTTGCTTGGCAAGCAGCCGAAACCGCTGTGTTCTTATTTGTTCAGCTTCCAAGTCACGCCGTCCTTGGTGTCTTTCACCTCAAATCCGGCGGCGGCAAGCTCGTCTCTAATCTTGTCCGATGTGGCCCAATCCTTGTCGGCCTTGGCTTTGGCACGCAGTTCCAGCACCATGTCCATCACTTTTCCGAATGCCTCCTCACGCGAGTCGTTGTTCTGTGCGCGCTCGCTTTGCAGGCCAAGGATGTCGTTTATGAAGATGCGCTGCACCTCGGCCACCTCCCGGATGTCCTCTGCCGAGAGTTGGGCCTTGTGGTCTGTGGCCGTGTTGATGAGGTGGCAGGTCTCAAAGAGAATTGAGATGACGGCCGGGGTCATCAAGTCATCGTTCATGGCATCGTAGCAACGCTGACGCAGCGCGGCCACGAATGCGTGTGACTTCTCATCGCTTTGTGCCGCCGGCTGCACGCGTTGCAGGTCGGCCACGCTGTCCATGAGTCGGTTGTAGCCCTTCTCGGCGGCTTTCAGGGCCTCGTTGCTGAAGTCCACGGTGCCCCGGTAGTGGGCAGAGAGGGTGAAGAAGCGGATGGTCATGGGCGAGTAGGCTTGCTCCAGCAGTTTGTGCGTGCCCTCAAACAGCTCGTTCAGCGTGATGAAGTTGCCGTAGGCCTTGCCCATTTTCTGTCCGTTGATGGTGAGCATGTTGTTGTGCATCCAGTATTTCACCATCGGATCGCCCTGCGATGCCACAGCTTGCGCAATCTCACACTCATGGTGCGGGAATATCAAGTCCATTCCGCCGCCGTGTATGTCGAAGTGGCTGCCCAGGTATTTGCGTCCCATGGCCGTGCATTCGCAGTGCCATCCCGGGAATCCCATGCTCCACGGGCTTGGCCAGCGCATGATGTGCTCGGGCTTGGCCTGCTTCCACAGGGCGAAGTCGGCTTGGTTGCGCTTCTCGCCCACGCCGTTGAGGTCGCGCGAGTTGTTGATCATGTCGGTGAGGTTGCGCCCCGACAGTATGCCATACTGATGGTCTTGGTTGTATTTCTCCACATCGAAGTATACACTGCCGTTGCTCTCATAGGCATAGCCGTTGGCCAGAATCTCTTTCACCAGCTCCTCCTGCTCGATGATGTGCCCCGTGGCGTGCGGCTCTATCGATGGCGGCAGCACGTTGAGGGCGCGCATGGCATCGTGAAAACGGTTGGTGTAATACTGTGCCACCTCCATTGGCTCCAGCTGCTCAAGCCTAGCCTTCTTTGCAATCTTGTCGTCTCCGTCGTCGGCATCGTGCTCCAAGTGGCCCACGTCGGTGATGTTTCGCACGTAGCGCACTTTGTAGCCGATGTGCTTCAAGTAGCGGAAGAGCACATCGAAGGTGATGGCTGGGCGGGCATGGCCCAGATGCGGGTCGCCATAGACGGTGGGTCCGCACACGTACATGCCCACGTGGGGCGCGTTGAGGGGCTGAAACCGCTCCTTGCGGCGGTGCAGCGTATTGTAGATAACTAAATCCTGCATGATGTGTTATTTATATTTACAACTGCAAAGTTACGGCTTTTCCTTGTAATTTGTGGCTTTTGTCTGGAAAATAAGTGCCGCCTTGCCGCCGCCACGCTGTTGCAGGGCTTTTCTGCTTGGCGTGGCGGCGTGCGCATTGTCAGTATTTGAACGAGCTTCCGCCCAAAAATTCGCGCAGCAGCGATGTGGGCGGCAGCGTGCGGTTGGGTATGGGCTGTATGTAGCTGAGGAACTTCCGCAGCCTGTAAGCCTCGGCGTGCTCGGGGCAATTCTCCGGCACAAGCTCCAGCAGCGGCTCGGCTTGCTGCTTGATTACGGCCAGTTCGAAGAGCATGGCCGTGTTGAACATCACGTCGGCATTCTCCTGATGGGGGAATATCCATTTGTTCTCGCCCGCCCTTACGCTCGGCCAGCGGTGTATGGTCTCCTGTGCGTTCACGCCGCGATACTTGTAGTCGCGGATGATACGCCGCAAGAGGCGGTTGTCTGTTGTGGGGATGTAGTTGTGGTCGTCAAGCAATATGGTGGTCAGTGCCGAGATGTAGACGTGGAACTTCTGCTCTGCGGGAATTTGCGCCGTCAGTTCCGGGTTGAGCGCGTGTATGCCTTCCAGCACGAGCACTTGGTCTTCGCCCAGCTGCAGTTTCTTGCCGCTCTTCTCGCTCAGTCCTGTTTGGAAGTTGTATTTGGGCAACTCGATGGCCTCACCGCTGAAAAGCTGGCTCAGCTGTTTGTTGATGAGCGGTATGTTGAGGGCGTAGAGGCTCTCGTAGTCGTACTCGCCGTTGGCATCGCGCGGCGTTTTGTGACGATCCACGAAGTAGTCGTCGAGCGAGATTTGCACGGGCTTGATGCCGCAGGTGAGCAGCTGTATCGACAGCCGCTTGCAGAATGTGGTCTTTCCCGATGAGCTTGGCCCGGCTATGAGCACCACGCGCGTGCCCTTGCGGTTGGCTATCTGCTCGGCTATGGAGGCAATCTTCTTCTCTTGCAGTGCCTCGCTCACGTTGATGAGGTCGGTGGTCATGCCCGCCTGCACAGCCTCGTTGAGGTCGCCGATGGTGCTGATACCCAGAATACGGTTCCAGGCGTGCTGCTCCTTGAATATGTCGAACATCTTTTCCTGCCGCACCAGCTCGCCAAGCTGCGACGGGTCTTCGCGGGAGGGGATGCGCAGGAGCGCGCCATCGTAGTATTTCTCCAGCCCGAAGCACGTGAGTTGTGCCGTGTTGGTGAGCAACGCGCCGTAGAAGTAGTCCACGTAGTCATCTATCTGATAGTAAGTGGTGTACAGGCTTCCCGCGCTGCGCAGCAGCTTGGCCTTGGCGGTGTCGCCTTTGGTCTCGAACATTCTTACGGCCTCTTCTGTGGGCACCTCAAACCGGCGCACGGGCAGCCGCTTGTCGATGAGTTGCTGCATCCGCTCGCGTATGCGTTCCACGTCTTCCAGCGCAACGGGATGCCCGAGGGAGAGGTTGCAGAAGTAGCCGTTGCTCACGGGGATGTCGATGACCACGCTGCTTTCGGGATACAGATCGTGCACGGCCTTGCACAGCACGAAGAAGAGCGTGCGCGTGTAGCAGCGTGAGCCGGAGGCGGAGTGCAGGTCGAGAAACTCCACGTCCTTGTTGTGATACAGTCGATAGTTGAGGCCTTCCACCTTGTTGTTCACGGTAGCGTTCACTGGTCCGTGCTCCATTTGCAGGCCAAAGGCCGCGTATGCCTCTTTGAGTGAGCTGCCTATAGGCAGTTCTCTTGTCTCGCCGCAGTTCTTGCAGCGCACCTTCACCGTCTGTTTCATCATGCGTCTTGGTTGTTGGTTTTTGTTTCGCGTTACTTTGCCGCAAAGTTAAGCAATCCCAGCGAGACGGCCAAATCGGCGGCGGGCGAAAGGCGGTCTGTGTTTAGGGCGTTTCCTCCGTCCCTTTTGGACAGTCTTGCGGGGTGAAAAACTTTTTACAAGGGTGTGCCCTGCGCGCCATGGCGTGGCGAAAGCATACGTTTTGGCCGATGAAACCATACGTTTTGTGCGGCAAAAGGTATGGTTTCGTGCGGCAAAACGTTACCTTTTTGCAAACGCTTGATTCATAGGTGGTTGCGTTTGTGACTTTTTGGGGTGTTGGATGAGGCTTTTTTGGTGTGCGCTGTCTGCTTGGCAGATGGTGGTTGGCAAGATGGGGGAGGGCGATGGGTTGCCCGTTGGTTAAAAATATTGCGTAAGTCGTTTCCCGAGTGTCAGTGCTTGCGTGTCAAGGCTTGATAATGGTGTGAAAAAAAATAGGCAAAAATTAAGAAAAGATTTGGTTTATCAAGGTTTTTTCGTAAATTTGCAACTATCGTTCACTCTTGAGTTCTTTTTCGTCTCGGAGCTACTGAGAGGATGAACCAAGGGAAACAAACGAACTGAGTGCCTGAATAGCGTTTTTGACACAAACAGAATACCCTATCTTTAACCTATAATTAGAGCCGAATGGGGGATGGCATATAACTCCCCATCATATCCATGATGAATAAACCAAGACACATTCTTCTGCTTTTGGCAGCTGCGTGTTGTGCATCGGCGGCCTCTGCGCAGGCGGTTGCACCGCCCCAGACGCCTCAGCGTGCTGGCGGCGATGGCGTGCAGCTCTATGGCGTGGTGTTCAATGCTTTTGGCAGCAGCACCCCGTTCGAAGAGAACGGCGAGGGACTCTACACCCTCAACACGGCCAATCCTGCATCGGTGAGGCTTGTCAAGCAGGGCATACGCGGCTATGGCGGTGGCACCTACGCGCAAGGCGTGTTCTATGCCAGCAATTACGCGGAAGACGAGACGGGACGCTACGTCTATATGCCCGTGAAACTGTCGCCGTTCAGTGCCGAGACGTGGACGGCCGACACCGTCTATCGCGGCTTCGCGTTCTCCTCCATCGCCTCCGACATGACGTTCGACCCCGTGACGCAGCGCGTCTACGGCTGTTTCTATGACGAAGACTACAACCAATGCCAGACGCTGGGCAGGCTGAGGCTTGGCCCGGCCGATGCCGCTTGGGGACTGCTCTTCGGAAGCGACTCCATCGGACAGCTGCCCGAGCGCATGGTAGCCTTGACGGCCAGCCTCGCGGGGCAGCTCTATGGCATCGGGCAGAGCGGCCAGCTCTACTTGATAGACAAATATACGGCAGCCGCGACAGTCGTGGGCGAGACGGGAGTGAAACCCATGCCGCTGCGGCAGAGTGCAACCTACGACTACAAGTCGGGCAAAATCTATTGGGCGGCCAACTTCCTGCTCGATGGCTATGCCGATGCGGCCATCTACGAGGTGGACCCCGCAACGGGAAAAGCCACGATGGCGGCCGACCTGACGTGGAACGGCACGCAGAGCGGAGAGCAGTTTGTGGGGCTTTTCGTCAAGCAAGACCTTGAGCTTTTTGGCCTGCCGGGTCAGGTGACGAACCTTTCGGCCGAGGCCACGTCGCTCACGGGCGGCAAAGTGTCGTTCACGCTTCCGCAGGGTGATGTGGGCGGCCAGCCGATAGCGCGGCAGTTGGCGTATGCCGTTCGGCTTAACGGCAGCGAGGTGGCGCGTGGCGAGGGTGCTCCGGGCGAGGCCGTTTCCGTTCCTTTCTCCTCCACGGGCGAGGGCGAGGCCATGTTGCTCGTTGCGGCGGCAGTGCCCTCGGCGGGCGACAGTCCAGAGGCCGTGGGCGAGCCAGACACCGTGAGGCTGTGGCTGGGGCATGGCGTGCCCCTCAGTCCATCATCGCTCACGCTGAAAGATGAAGGCACGGAGGTGCAAATCAGCTGGCGCGCGCCCGAGGGCTGCGTGAATGGCGGCTTTCTCGATGCAGACAACCTTACATACACCGTCATACGCTACCAAGCGGGGCAAGAACCCGACTCCACGGTGCTGGAAGAGAGGCTTAGGGATGTGGAGTTCTATGACGGAACGCTCCCCGGGACATCCGGAACCTATTATTATAAGGTGGTGGCTCACAACGGGTCGTTTGCCAGCACTGCGGCCCGGTCGGCCGATTTGGTGCGTTCCGGCTCGCTTCCCCTTCCCTATTCCAATGCCATGGACACGAAGGAGAGCGTGAAAGACTACACCATTGTTGACGCAAATGGCGATGGCCACACATGGAAGTTTGACGACTACAACGCAATGATGGCCTATTCCTATAACTCAAAGGCTTCGGCCGATGACTGGATGATAACTCCGGCCATCAGCATGAGGCGCAATGCCGTCTATACGTTCAGTTTCGAGGCACTCAACAGTTATCCCGTGGAGCGCATTGAGGCCAAAGTGGGCAACGCGGCCACAGCTGAGGCCATGACAGAGGTGGTGATAGAGCCTACCGACATTGAGTATCAGCCGCGCGTACATACGCTGACGGGCAAGTTCCGTGCTCCGTCGGACGGTATGCGCCACTTCGGCATCCACGCTATCAGCGATGCCGACATGAGTACGCTCTACGTTCGCAACCTCACCATCACCGAGTCGCCGCTGACATCGCCCGATGAGGTGGGCGGATTCTCCGTTGTGCCGGGCGAGAAGGGTAGCCCCGAGGCGGCCGTCTCTTTCGTTGCGCCCACGGCAGACCTTAGTGGGAATCCCATTTCGGGCACGATGCGGGTGCGGTTGAGCCGCGATGGCGTGGAGCTGACCACGCTTGACGGTGTGAAAGCAGGGCAGGCGTGCAGCTATACCGATCAAAATGTGCCGTCGGGAAGCTACACCTATTCGGCGGTAGCCATCAACGACAAGGCCGAGGAAGGCGTTGAGGTTTCCCAAACCGTGTTTGTCGGCCTTGATACGCCTGGTGCTGTCGTTGATTTGCGCGCCGTTGAGGACTTGGAGCACGAAGGGCGTATCCACGTAACGTGGCGCGCGCCGGAGAAAGGTGCTCATGGGGGATACGTTGACCCCGCCGGGCTTACCTATTATCTCTCCCGCGGCTATGAGACGGAAGACCGTAATCTGGGCAATCAGACCAGTTTTGAGGACCAATTGGAGATTGATGGCCGGCAGACGTTCAGCGGCTACACGGTCTATGCGGCCAACAGCACGGGCGCAAGTCGCGATTTGAGGAAGACTTGCACGGTTATCGCCGGCCCGGCGTTGCAAGCTCCCATGGTGGAATCGTTTGCCGGGGGCACAATCAAGAGTGGACCGTGGCTCACCAACGTCACTATTGGCGAGATAGGGGAGGCCTATTGCTACATGATGAGCGAGTATGAGGGGATTGCACCGCAGGATAATGATGGCGGAATGCAGTCGTTCTCGGCCACCAGCGTAGGTAAGGCCGTGCGTAGTGAGACTCCCAAGGTGGACATCAGCCGCCTTGAGACCCCCGTACTTCACTTCTGGGCTTTGTTCAACGGAGTTTCCGACTCGCTTATCGTCAGTGTGTCGCCCGATTATGAGGGCTTTGTGCCGCAAATGCGTCTCTCCGCGTCCAGCGCAAAGGAGGGATGGAATCGCTATTCCCTCGATTTGGCCGCCTTCAAGGGTAGCCGCTTCGTGCAGATTGGCTTCGAGGGCAAGGCCATGTCCGACATCAACAACTTCATCGACTTCGATAATGTGTCCATTGTTGAGGATATAGAGTATGATTTGATGGCGTTGTCGATTGCGGCACCGGCACGCGCGGAGGCCAATAGTGAGGTGAACGTGCAGTTCGCGCTTCGCAACAATTCGTTCGAAGCAGTGTCGGCAGACGATTATACCGTCACGCTTTATAAGAATGGGGAAGCCGTGGCCACGCAAAAGGGCGTGGATGTGGCCTGCGATGGTGTGGCAACGATAACCATTGCCGATGCTGTCAGTGTGCTGGATGCCGATACGGTAGTGTATCAAGTGGGCTTGGAGATGACCAAAGACGAGATACCCGACAACAATATCAGTTCTGAGGCTGTCCTTTTGCTCAACAAGCCCGACTATCCCGCGCCCCTTTCGCTCACCGCAGTCAGAAATAATGATGCGGTGAACCTTAACTGGCAGGAGCCCGACTTGCTGAATAGGCCGTCCAAGGCCGTCACCGACGGTTTCGACAGCTACACCGCTTTCGACATAACAGGCTACGGACAGTGGACAACGGTGGACGCTGACGGGCAGAATACCATTCTGATCACCCTCAATGCGATGTTTGGCCCGCTGCAATATAACAATGCGGGCAAGCCGATGGCCTTCCAAGTGTTCAACGTTACGGAAGCCGGCATTCCCTTTGCAAGCTGGGATCCGCATTCGGGAGAGCAGATGTTGGTGTGCTTCGCCAATGCCTCGCCCGACGGCGGCTACTCTTCTGGCAAGCAGAACGATGACTGGCTCATCTCGCCAGAGTTGAGCGGGCAGTCTCAAACCATCCGTCTTTTTGCCAAGGCGGGCATGGGTGGCAACTACGTTCCCGAGCAAATGGAGTTCCTTTACTCCACTACCGACACCCGTACAGAGTCTTTCGTCAAGGTGGGTGAGACTATTGATGTGGACAATGTGGACGGTTGGGCAGAGCATCGCTTTGATGTGCCGGCCGGTGCAAAGTATTTCGCCATTCATTGTGTGTCCGATTACAAGTTTGCGCTGCTCATTGACGATGTGACTTATATCCCCGCAGACGCAGAACCGGAGCCTTTGACGCTCCTGGGCTATCGTGTCTATCGCGACAAGCAGCGAGTGAGCGAGTCCATAGTGCAGACTACGTCCTTTACCGATGCCTTTGCTGATGCCGAAACCTATCAGGTCACGGCTGTTTACGACAAGGGTGAGTCTGTCCCGGCGCAGGTGGCAGTGGATCAGACGGGCGTTCGCGATGTTCAAGAACTTGGCTGCGAGGTGCTTGGAGAGCAAGGGAGAATTATTGTTTGCGGTGCGCAGGGACGCGAAATCGGCGTGTTCACGGCCGATGGACGCTCCGTGGCCACGCAACGGCATGCCGACCGTGCCGCGTTTGCTGTTCCGTCGGGGCTGTATGTGGTGCTTGTGGACGGAAAGGCTTACAAGGTAAGCGTGAGATAAACTTAAAAATGAGAGCAAGATGAAAACAAAAACAGGTTTGTTGGCATTGCTGGCGACCTTTGGCATCGCCTCCGCCGCTGGGCAAAACCAGTGGCGGGGCGTTGCGCCCAAGGCACTCGCAACACCTTATATATTGAATTTTGACTCAGAGGATGCCGTTGCCACTGTGACCATAGAGGATGCCAACCACGACGATTGCACTTGGATGTTCTTTGGCGACTGCATGATTTACGGCGTAAGTGATTACGGATACGATGCCGATGACTGGATCATCACGCCGGCCTTGCAGCTTAGCAGCGACTCTATCTACCGTGTTGCCGTCAGCGCACACGCCGATGAGAGCTGGGCGGAGCAGTTTTCCATCAGCGCGGGTGAGGAATCGGAAGCCGCAGGGATGGTTTGGGAGGTTATGCCGCCCACAACCATCACCAATGCAGACTACGAAACCTTTGCCGCACTCTACCGTCCGGCTGCCACAGGCGCAATTTATATGGGACTGCACGTCACCTCTCCTGCCGTGGATGGAAGCTACATCTACGTGGAACGTCTGACTGTCAGTGCCATTGCCGCTGCCCACGCATCCTCTGCCGTGGGCAATGTGCGTGCCGTGGTGGCGGAAGCGGGGCAAAAGGTGTCCGTATCCTTCGTTGCGCCAACGAAAGACTGTGCCGGCGATGCGTTGCAACGGGTAGACAGCATTGTGGTGATGCGCAATGGAAAGACCGTTGGCCGCGTTGCCGATGCCGTTGCTGGTGGTGAGTACACGGTGGTTGACGTGCCCGGAACCAATGGGAAAGTCACCTATACGGTGGTGCCTTACAACGCGCATGGGCAGGGAATTCCCGCCGAGGTGGAGACTTACGTGGGACTTGACGTGCCCGCTGGTGTGACCAAGGCTCATGTTGAGGCTTTGGACGATGAGGGAAATGTGTCTGTCAGTTGGTGCGCGCCCACCCAAGGAGCGCACGGCGGCTACATTGACACGGAGGAACTGACCTACGTTGTGTCTGGCATTGGCGGCTCTTTGGAGCAGACCGCCACCATGGCCGCCACTCAACTGGCCGACCAGGTGGCCATGCGGGATGGCGAGCAGCGTCTGGCTTGGTACGTCATCACGCCGCAAAATGAGGGCGGAACGGGCGAGAGCGTGTCCACCGACACTGCTTTTGTGGGCAAGCCCTATGCGCTCCCCTACGAGGAGTCGTTCCCCCGCCGCCAACCGCAACGCGGGCCGTGGCAAATAGCCAATGACGAGGTGGCCGAATGGTACATGATGCTCTATGGCACTTACACCGAGGCCGCCGATGGCGACGCTGGCTTGCTTTCGTTTGCCACGGTTACGGAAGGCCGCCGTGCCACCATTATTGGCCCGAAAGTCACCTTGGAAGGCTCGCATAACCCGCGGCTGAGGTTCCAGACGTGGTATATGGGCAGAGGGCCGCACGCCTTGCGCGTCATGTTGCGTGCGTCTGACGGCTCAATACATGAACTCGACAACTTCAGCCCCATTGATACGGCTCTTGATGGCAACGATGGCGAGTGGCGAACCCACGACTACGACCTTTCCGACTATCGCCATTATGCCTATGTGCAGTTGATGTTGCAGGGCGTGGGTGGCCATACGGATGAGCCGGTAACCATCGTGCCACTCTACGTAGATGCCATCAGCATCACCGATCCCGCAGTAGACGACCTTGCCGCAGGGCGGCTTGAGGCCATAAAGGCCGACCGCGTGGAAGTGGGCGACGAGGTGTCGTTCTCCGTTATGGTGTCCAATCGCGGCTTGCGCACGGCCAGCGGCTATTCGGTGCGCCTATGGCGCGATGGCCTGTGCGTGGATTCCATTGCGGGCGCAGACCTTGCGGCCGACGACAGTGTGGCCGTTGTGCTCACCGACCGCCCCAATGCCAACGCCAAGGAGACAAGCCGCTATGTGGCCACTGTGGATTGGGAGGCCGACACGAACGCGGCCAACAACTCTTCTTCCGTGGCTGTGGTGACGGTATTGCCGGGCAAGCCTTTCCTTACCCACGTCACGGCGCGCGCGGGCGGCAGTGGCGTGAACGTGGAGTGGACGCGCCCCGATGGCGTGGACGATGCTGCGGAGGCAACGGAGGTGACGGAGGACTTCGAAAGCTACTATCCCTTCACCATCAGTCACTTCGGGCAGTGGTCGCTTCACGATGGAGACTTGCAGAATACGGTCGGAATACAAGATGGATACGGCGACTTCGTACAGTATCCCAACGTGGAAAGCCCGATGGCATTCCAGATATTCAGCCCCGAACTGGCCGGTGTGAGCAGCAATTACTTCCCCACCCACTCGGGCAGTCAGGTGGCGGCGGCATTCAGCGCAGGACGCTACACGGCCAACGATGACTGGCTTGTTTCTCCCGAAGTGGATGGCGGACAGGCCATTAGCTTCTGGGCTTGCAGTCCCGATGGCTCATATTACGGAACGGCGGAGCAGATTCAGGTGATGGCCTCTGCGGCGGGAACGGACGTGGCCGACTTTGTGCCCGTGGGCGAGGTGATTACTGTGCCCTCGGCGTGGACGGAGTGCACGGCGGAGCTTCCTGCCGGCACGCGCCACTTTGCCCTGCGCTGCGTGTCGAAAGACCAGTACATCCTCTTCATCGACGACATTACCTACCGAAAGGCTGCCCGCGACTTCAGTCTTGTGGGCTACAACGTCTATCGCGATGGCGATTTGCTGGCCTCCCTCGCCCCCACGGCCACGGCTTATGCCGATGCGGAGGGCAGCAAGGGGCATGCTTACGCGGTGGCGGCGGTCTACAACGTGGGCGAGAGTGTGCCTGCCCATGCGCAATGGCTTGACACCGATGGCGTTGCAGTGGTGGAGATGGCGGATGGCGTGTTGCCCGTTGTGGTCTATGACCTTAGCGGAAGACGGCTCGCGGATGATGCCGCGCGTGGCAAGGGTGTGCATATTGTGAGGCAAGGAACGCTGGTGCGGAAAGTGCTGGTGAGGTGACGCCTCGTTGAGGCTTGACTGCTGTAAGGGCGGCGCGGAAGGTTCGCAATCTGGAATCTTCGGTGCCGCCCTTCTTCGTGTTGTGTGGTGGATGTGGAAATGTTGTGCTTTTTTATAGGAGGAAGTGTGTGTTGGTTTGATTGTCAGCTGTTTTTGTCGTGCAGGTGTTGCTCCTGCGGCTGTGGCGCGGTGCGCATGGCCGGCTGGGAATGATGCCTTTGGTGGCTTGGCAATGGATGGGCATTCATGGATAAGTGCGGTTGGGGATTTCAAAAGGTATGGTTTTGCGTGGCGAAACCATACCTTTTAGGCTGTAAAACCATACGTTTCGTAGGGCGAAACCATACGTTTTGCATCGCGGGGCTTTCGTTAGGCGCAGTAGGGAGATGTGCTTTGCTCTGTTATGGTTTGAAAATCAGCTGTTTGTAGCCTTGCAGGGCGGCTGCTTGCGATAGGGGCTTGTGGGGGTGACCATATACATATTGCGGTGCAAGACACGTAGTCTTGCACCGCAATATGTCGCACGCTGTTCCGTGTGCGTGTAGGTCGGGCTCTCCGTCTATTCCTCCGTGGCCTCCTGCGGGTCGGCTTGGGGTTGCGGGCGGAGCGTCTGCTGGTATCTGTCGGGGTCGTTGAGCAGCTTCACGGCCTCCTTCCATTGTTTGTCGTGCAGGAGCATATTCGCCGTTGCGCCGCGTTGGTAGTAGTAGGCTGTTACGATGTCATTGGCCAGGATAGATTTCAGCATCTCCTTGTTGTAGTCCAAGTCCTTGGCCAAGTTGTGGTTGAGCTTCTTCTCCAAGGCCTCAAACTCGGCTCGCGCGTCATCGTAGTAGCCCTCAAACTTCGCCAGCTTCACGAGGTCTTTGAGGTATTTCTCGCTCTCGCGGTCGTAGGTGAAGCCGCTTTTCAGCACAAACTGCTTGAAGTCCTCGTAGTCTGCGTCGCTCAGCTCGAATGTTGCGGCGGGCGCGATGCTCTTATGCTTCTTGATATAGTTCAGTTCCCAGTTCAGCATAGCCTCCGTGGAGTCGCGTCCCGTAGATGCGAGGTAGAAAGCAATGTTGGGCAGCGAGTCGGGCTGCACCTCCAGGTCGGGCGTGATGCCTCCGCCGTCTCTCACCACTCGTCCGCCACGCGTCTGGAAAGCGTGGGTGAGCGAGTCGGGCACGCGCTCTGTGTATCCGCCGCGTGCGTGGCGGTAGTTGATGGCTTGTATGCAGCGTCCGCTGGGGATGAAGTATTTGCTCGTGGTCAGCTTCACTGTGCCGTTGTAGGGCAGCTCCAGTGTAGTCTGCACAAGTCCCTTGCCGTAGGTGCGTGTGCCCATCACCACGGCGCGGTCGAGGTCTTGCAGTCCGCCGCAGGTGATTTCGGCCGAGCTGGCGGTGCCGTTGTTCACGAGAACCACGATGGGCATTACGGTGTCGATAGGCTCCACGGTGGTCTTGTATTCCCTGTTGGCGCGCTTGAGCTTGCCCTGCGTGGTGACCAAGGTGATGCCTTTGGGCACGAACATATTGACTATGCTCACCGCCTCTTGCAGACTTCCGCCGCCGTTGTTGCGTAAGTCGAGCACAAGGCTTTTCATTCCGTCGCGCTTCATGTCGAGCACGGCGCGCCTCACTTCCTTTGCGCAGTTCTCGGTGTAGGAGTTCAGGTCGATGTAGCCTATTCCGCCGTCCTGTACGCCGTAGTAAGAGACGGCTGGTTGCTGTATCTGCTCGCGCGTAATCTTCTTGCGCAGCGTCTTCCCTGTGCTGGGACGGATCACTTTTATCTCAAACGTGGAGCCGGCATCGCCTCTGAGGTGCTTCGTTACGTAGTCTACGGTCTTGCCCGTCATGACAGAATCATCGATGCTCACTATCATGTCGCCCTTTTGCAGTCCCGCTTTTGCGGCCGGGGTGTCCTCGTAGGGCTCTTCGATGATGACGTTCTTGCGTGAGAGATCGTAGCGCACAACTGCGCCGATGCCTCCGTAGCGTCCGGTAAGCATGAAACTGAGGTTGCTGGCGTAGTCGGCCGGGTAGTATTCTGTGTACGGATCCAGTGAGCCGAGCATCGCATTGATGCCGTAGCCTACTACTTCGTTGGCGTCAAGCGTGTCTACGTACATCATGTCGAGGTACTTGTAGAGTGTGTTAAACACTTCCATGTTCTTTGCCACGTCGAAATTGTGGTCTTTTTTCTCCTGCGCCGTGGCTGGCAGCAGTGCTCCGGCCAGCAGCATCACGCCGAATAGCTTCCTAAACATTTGCAATCGCATTTTGTGATTCGTGAATTTGGCGACAAAGGTATAATATAATAAGGAGAAAAGTGGTGAGCTTGCGGGAAAATTAAAAATTTTTAGTCAACAAGAAAAATTCTTCTTGAAAAGTTTGGTGGATTCAAAGAAACCTTGTACCTTTGCACTCGCAATTCAGCAATGAAGATATGCAACTGCTTCAGTAGCTCAGTTGGTTAGAGCACCTGACTGTTAATCAGGGGGTCGTTGGTTCAAGCCCATCCTGGAGCGCATTTAAAAGGTTAATATTTTGTGGGGTTGGGACGTTGTGACAACGTTCCAATCTTTTTTTTATGCCTGTTTTGTGCTCCGTTTTGTGCTTTGGCGCGGAAGTGGTTTGTGCTTTGGCGCGGCGGGATATGGTTTGCGCCAGACAAGAGGGGACGAATGCCGGCTTGTCTGGCGCAAAATAGGAATGCCATCCCTTGGAGATTGTGGCGCTTAGCCTTCGGGATTTGATGCCAAAAAAATGATGGTCAGCTCGAAGGAACTTGACGGCCAATACGAAAAAACTTGATGGCGTGGCGGTCAGCTCACCTTGGTTACCCTCACCGTGCGGTAAGATTTGTTGCAAGCGATGTAGTAAATGCCGTTGGTGTAGATGTCCTCGTTGCCCTCCATGTCCAGTCTGAAACCGTTGGCCTTGACCTGCGACACAAGGTTTTCATAGGCATTGTTGTTGAAAACGCCCACCATTACCCCGTCATCGCCCACAGCTACGTAGCTCGATATGCCGGCTTTGAGCGCGCGGGGGTAGTCCTCGTATTTGTGTTCCACTATTTTCTTGGGCAGACGGCAGTTCTTATAGAACATTTTGGAGTAGCGGGCAACGCGGAAAACCTCGTAGTCGCTCACCACTTTGTAGCCGTATTTCTTCATTTCCGCGTCCATGTTGTCGGCGTTGGCGAACATATCGACAAGCTCCTGCACGCTGATTACTTGGTCGTTGGGCGTCACTTGCTCTGCCGGAGCTTCCGTAGCCTGTGCCCCGGTCTGCTCTGCCGATGCTTCGGATGGCAACTTTTGCAGGGCGGAACATCCCGCTGTGGTGGCCAGTATGGCCAGTGCCGCGATATGGCTTAATGCTTTTCTCATGTTGATAGTTGTTGCTTTGATGTTTCTTTGTGCCAGTTGGAGAGGAGTCCTACGCCCAAAAGGCATGTTGATAGCTGCTGTTTTGATGTCTCTTTGTGCCAAAAACAACTTCCGCCCCTCCCGGTCTTGGCAGATGCGGGAGAGGCGGAAGGGGCGCAATAAGTGTTATCTTACGATGATTTTCCGGGTGCTGCCATCGCTCAGTTTGACGATGTTCAGCCCCTTTTGCGGCGCGTTGATGCGCTGTCCGGCGGCGTTGTAGCGGGCCACCTCGCTGGCGTTGCCCTGCTGCTCGGCGTTGCTGATGGCCGTAGCCGTAGATATGTGCTCGTTCTTGGTGGCGTTGAGCACGCTGCCCGACTTGGTGTCGGTGACGATGGCTACGATGCTGACGCGGCTCTTGTCCACATACGGCTTGAGAGAGCTTTTTGTGGGCATGCGCAGCGTGTAGGTGCTGGTCACCGAGCCGCCCTCCACGAGGTCATCGATGGTGGCCAGTGTGCCGCTGTTGTTGTAGGAAGAGGCTATCACCACGTCATCGAACGCCATGTCCTTGATGGGGTTCTGGCCGTACTCCCCGCCCTTGCAGAACGGCGTAAGACGCTCATCGTTCTCTATTTGGGGGTCATCGGGCGAATATTGGGCGTAGTTGTTGTTCTGCCACCATGCGGCGTTGTTGCCCTTTACGCCATCGGCCACGAGCATGAACGCGATGTCGTAGCGTCCGCTGATGTTCGAATAGACGGTGGCGGTGGCCGTTACCTCGGTGGAGTCGTTGTTCCAGAGGCCCGTTACCCACACTCCCACATCGGCATTCCCCTCCAAAGCCTCGGCCACATCATAGGCCGCGCCAAACGTAATGTTGTTTGAGCCGTAGTAGGGGTCGAAACTTTGTCCCATGCGGTTGATGATGCAGAGCGGCGCGTTGCCTGCGGGGAGGTTGTCGAGGGTGATGTATTCGCGCGGCGACATGGGGTCGTTGCTGGAGTTATAGCGGTGGATGGCCACGCCGATGAAGCGGTCGCCAAACGTTTCTTTCAGTGCTTTCATGCCGGCGATGCCGCGCGGACACCATCCGCAGCCCGTTCCGGTCATCTCTTCCACGAAAACATTCTTCGTAAACTCAAATGCCGTTGTCACGCAAGTGCCCGTCGCGCTTGTCAGCGTGGCTTGGTTGGCCTCTCCGTTCACCTTCGTCACGGTCAGCGTCACGGGGTATGTGCCCGACTTCTCTGCTGCGGGGAAGGCGATGGTGGTGGTGTACTCGCCTCCGTTGCCCAGTGCCGCGTTGCCCAAGTTGATGTGCTGCTCGCGACTGGTCACGTCGTCGATGGTGATAGTGTAGTCGATGCTCTCCAGCTTGCTGCCGTGGTTGGTGAAGGTCACGCTCATGTTCTTCTCCTTGCCAAGGCACGTGCGGTAAGTGCCGAGGGCTTGCGGCGTGACAGCGTTGTCGCCGGCGTTGTCCGCTTCTACTATGAGCTGTATGGCCACAGCTCCGTAGCTGCTGCCCATGTTCACCCACTCCTCGCGGCCGCTTCCTCCCGCGCCCTGAGGTATCTTTCCGTAGATGTAGAGGTCGCGCTGCGGGCCTTGCGAATAAATGGCTATGGGCGAGTTGCTCTTCGTTTGCGTGTATTTGTAAGACGGAACGAGCGCGCGCCAGCCATCGGCGATGGCAAACTGCTGTTGCTCGTCAAACATTACCGTGTGCCATCCCGGGCCTTCGTTGTCCTGCGTGACGGAGGCGAGCTGCGTATAGGTGCCCTGCTTGCCCACGCTGTACACCACAACGCCCGTAGACTTGGTGTCAGCCCCCATCGCAAACCTCATGCCCACTATCTTTGCGCCCATGTACTGTGCGTAGTCGGCAGGCTCAAGGTATGCGCCGGCCTGCATGTTGCCCGGTGCGGCGGTCAGTCCCACGGAGTTGTCCACCTCGTCGGAGGTGTAATACCCCAGATAGCGTTGCCCCTCGTCGAGGCGAGCCGGCTGCGCAGTGGCGAAGAGTGCCGTCATGGCGGCAACCAGCATCATCAAAGTCTTCTTTGTCATGTATTGATTTTGTGTGATTGATTTTCCTTGTCTTCCCCGAAAGCTTCTCCGCCTTCCGCCGTAGCTGCGTGCTGGCAGGCGAAGGTTGTGATGGGGGCTTCCCGTTGAAGCCTACAAATTTAGGCATTGTTTTCGGAATGGCAGGGCAAAAAGTCGTCCGTTGGGGCACTATTTCACGATTATTAGTAATTAGTGCCCTCTTTCCGCCGCGTCTTCCGCGTGCTTTTGCTAGTTGACGGAGCGGCCTTGGATAGGGGGAAATGAGCCGGCGAAAACCGTGCGTTCCGCCCCTGTTTGCCAAACCATACCTTTTGCATTGCGAAAGGTATGGTTTGGCGTTGCAAAAGGTATGGTTTCGCAGGGCAAAAGCATACCTTTTGCTTGTGGCGGCTGCTCTGCGGCGTTCCGCGCCTGTGTTTTGGGCAGTAGAGACGTGCCCTGGGGCGGTTGGCGCGTGAGGAGGCGTTAAGGCGCACGGTGGTTCTGTTTTTCCGAAAATAGTACCTTTGCTTTTACCAAAACGGGAAACGGGAGGGCAATAAAAGGGGGATAAACCAATTTTAACACTAATTCCGTGTTGCGTTTGGAGGGAAATAGCTATTTTTGCATCAAAATATTAAATACCAATACCATTATGAAAAAAGTTATCTTTTCACTTGTCATGATGCTTTGCGCCTTTGCCACCACGGCCAGCGCACAGCTTCCCTCAGTTGTACTGAAGGACATCAACGGCAACGCCGTAAAAACTGATACGCTGTCGAACAACGGCAAGCCGTTCATCATCGACTTCTTCGCCACTTGGTGCAAGCCTTGCAACCGCGAGCTGAACGCCATCAACGAGGTCTATCAGGACTGGGTGGAGGAGACAGGTGTGAAAATCTACGCTGTCAGCATCGACCAGGCTCAGAACATCAACAAGGTGAAGCCCCTCGTAGACGAGTATGGCTGGGAGTATGAAGTGCTTCTCGACCCGAACTCCGAGTTCAAGCGCGCCCTTGGCATCCAGATGATTCCCTACGTGCTCATCTGCGATGGCGACGGCAAGATTGTCTACAAGCATAATGGCTACACCGAGGGTGCTGAGAACGAGTTGATTGAGAAAGTCCGTGAACTGATTGCAGCGAAGAACTAATCAGATGAAGCATCCTTATTATTTGATAGGCGTGGCTGTGGCGTTTGCCGTGGCCATGCCGTTGCATGCCCAGGATGATGGGGTGGTGAACGATGGAAAGTATAATCCCACCGTGAGCGGCTCCATCCAAAGCGACATTCTTGTGCCTACGGGCAAGCAGGCCGATGGCTCGCACGAGGATTTCCGTACCAACACTTTCGTTGATCTCAACGTGATGAGCAAGTTTGTCGACGCGGGCGCGCGCTTCGAGTATCTTGAGCACCCGCTGCCGGGCTACGAGAGCGACTATAAGGGATGGGGCGTGCCCTACGTTTACTTGAAGGCCAAGCTGAAGAACTTCGAGGTAACGGCGGGTAACTTCTACGAGCAGTTTGGCTCGGGCTTCGTCCTCCGCACTTACGAGGAGCGTTCCTTGGGCATCGACAACTCGTTGCTGGGTGCGCGCATCGTCACCACGCCCGTCAAGGGCGTCCGCCTCAAGGCGCTCACGGGTCAGCAGCGCCGCTACTGGGCGCACAACGATGCGTGGGTGTCGGGCGCAGACTTGGAGTTGTCGCTCGACAGCTGGCTGCGCGGCCTCTCGAAGAGCAACACCAGCCTCACCGTGGGCGGTAGCTTCGTCAACAAGCATGAGGACAACGATGAGGACATCTACAACGGCAACTACCGCTTGGTGATGCCTTCCAACGTGAACGCATGGGACGCGCGCATCACGCTCAACACCCACGGGCTGAACGTGCTGGCCGAATATGCCGAGAAGGGCGAGGATCCCTCGTTCGACAATGGCTATATATATAGGAAAGGCAATGTGGCGATGCTCTCCGCGTCTTATTCGAAGAGCGGATTCAGCATTTTGGCACAGGCCAAGCGCAGCGACAACTTCGCGTTCCGCTCGCGCCGTTCCATGAACGGCACTTCGTCGTTCATCAACCACCTGCCCGCCTTCACGATGGATCAGACCTATGCCCTCGCGGCCATGTATCCCTATGCCACCAATCCTGACGGCGAGTGGGCTTACCAGGCACAGCTGGGCTACAAGTTCAAGCGCAAGACCTTCCTTGGCGGCAAGTATGGCATGATGGTGAAGGTGAACTTCTCCCACGTGCGCGGCATCGACCAGAGCCCGCACACGGCAACGGTCAACGTGCCGGAGACCACCGTGCTGAGCGGACGTGGCACCGACGGCTACGGCTCGGCGTTCTGGAAGTGGGGCGATGGCACTTACTATCAGGACATCAACGTGCAAGTGGAGCGCCGCATCACCCGCGACTTCAAGCTCTCGCTCATGTACATGAACCAGTTCTACAACAAGACGGTTGTGGAAGGTGAGGGTGGCATGATCCACAGCAACATCTTCATCGCCGATGGTCTCTTCAATCTCAGCCCGAAGACCCGTCTGCGCACCGAGTTGCAGTATCTCACAACGGGCGAGGACGAGCACGACTGGCTCTTCGCGCTGGCCGAGCTGTCGCTCATTCCGCACTGGATGATCACCGTGAGCGACCAGTACAACGTCGGACTCACCAATTCCCACTACTGGCAGACCTATCTCACCTACAACACGGGCGCTCATCGCCTGCAGTTGGGATGGGGTCGCACGCGCGCAGGTTTCAACTGCTCGGGCGGCGTGTGCCGCTACGTGCCGGAGACCAAGGGTTTCACGCTATCATATAACTACAATTTCTAATCAAGGAATCAAAGGAAAAGAAAGAAAATGACACGCAATACATCAAAACTCTTGGGCTATCTGAAGCTGTCGGCTGGCGCGTTGCTCCTCACGGGCGCAATGTCTGCTTGCAGCGACATCGACGAGGCAGACCGTTTCGAGTATGTCAAGCCTGCCGATGCTGCACGCAAGGTGCTCATCGAGGACTTCACTGGCCAGCGTTGCGTCAACTGTCCGAACGCTACGGACGAGATCCACTTCATGCAGGAGCAGTTTGGCGAGGACAATGTCATCGCTGTCGGCATCCATTCCGGTCCTCTTGGCTTCAAGGGAACGGCAACGCAGGTGGGCTTGCTCACCGACTTGGGCAACACCTACTACTATCACTGGGGGCTCGACCATCAGCCTGTGGGCTTGGTCAATCGTGAGGCACCCTCCGATTATCCCTCTTGGGCAGGTCAGGTGATGCGCCTTATCACGCAGAAAGCACCGCTGTCGCTGGCCATCCGCAATGCCTACGATGCCTCCACGCGCACGGTTTCCATCACCGTGGATGCCGAGGGAACGAGCGGAACCACTACGGGCAAGCTGCAGGTGTGGCTCGTTGAGGACGGAATCACGGCCATGCAGATGATGCCCAATGGCACTAACAACAGGGAGTATGTCCACAACCACGTGCTCCGCGATGCCGTCAATGGCGAGTGGGGAACTGATTTCACCGTGCACGAGGCCGACAACACCACACAGACGTTCACCTATCAGCTCAACGAGAAGTGGGTTGCGGAGAATGTTTCCGTGGTTGCTTTCGTCTACAACGACAACGGCGTGGCGCAGGTGGAGAAAGCCAAGGTGGTGGAGACCATCATCGAGGGCGGCGAGGCTTCGCCCGAGGAGTAAAGAGAATTAAGCAAACAAAGCAGGATAAATCCCACGGTGTGGCGCGCGGCCTTTGCCTTTTCCGGGCTGTCGGCGTGCGTAGCGCAAGCCAAAAAGGCCGCCGGAGCAATGCGAAGGGCGCGCGCCGCGCAGGGATACTGCCTATAAAGGAAGAACAAAAACAAAAGAATTATAAGTATGAAGAAATTTTTTACGCTTTGCATGTCGCTTCTTTGCCTTGGCATGACCGCACAGGCTCAGGAGCAGGGTAACACTTTCAAGTTCGTGGAGTTGAAGAATGGCTCTTACGTTGATGTTCCCAATGGCGCAGTGCTGAACTATACGGCACATGACATGGAGGAGACGGACTGGGGTACGCTACAGATTAAGCCGGCTCTCTATGTTCAGAACGCCACCGAAGACGATGCGGCAATGAGCCTGAGCATCAAAATCAACTCCCTCAATGAGGGCGCAGCCATTCAGTGCTGTGCTGCTGGCAACTGCCAGCAATTCGCTAATGTGGGAGAAAAGACGAAGCAGGGCTTCGAGGCAGCAGGCAACATCGATGACTTGATGTTCGAGTACATCCCCGCAATGGACGAGAATGAGGAGTATTATCTGGATGGCGCATCGCAGGTAGTGCTTCAGGCCAACGTGTGCGAGTACACCGAGGAGCCCAACAAGTGGGGCGGTGTCAACTACAAGTTTGGTGAGGTCACGGAATATGGCCCCCAGATTACGGTGAACTTCGACTTCAACCTCACGGGCATTGAGAATGTGCAGAACCCCGACAACGGTGTTGTGGAGGAAGTGGCACGTTACAATGGCGCAGGTCAGCGTGTTGATGCCCCGGTGAAGGGCTTGAACATCGTGAAACTGGCCAACGGAAAGACCGTTAAGCAGATTTTCAAGTAAGAAACGACAAAATTCCCTCCTCTTCCTATAATATAAGGAAGGGGAGGAGTGTGCTTTTTTATAGGTACGAGCTGGTTTTGGCATTCTTTCGCCGAATGATAACGAGTCTGAAAGCTGGTTGTCGCACTACATAAGCTAATAAAAAAGAAAACTATAACAGAACAAAGACATGAAGAAAGTATTACTCTCACTTGCAGCCGTTGCCCTTTCAGCGGCCGCATTTGCGCAGACAGCCGGCGTGCCGAGCCTTTCGGTGCGTCCTTTTGAGGCTTCTGCCGCACAAAAGAACGTGAAGAAAGCACCCGCCAAGGCCGAGTTGGCCGAAAACCAGCGTCTTCTGGGTTACAGTACGGGCGACACTTTCGATGCAACGCTTGGCTTTGGTCAGGCAATCGACCTCCGCTTGGGTTCGTTTTTGGTTCCCGAGTTGCTGGAGAAGTTTGACGGTGCCAAGGTCGTAGGTATCCGCTACGCCCTCGCCGACCCGCTTCCCGTGAGCAAGGTGGCCATCGTTGAGGAAGGCTCAACGACCGATGTTGCCGGCAAAACGCTGAGCGGCAACTGCGTTGCAGGCTGGAACACCGTCATGTTTGACGAGCCTTACACGATCGATGCCAACACTCCGTTCTACATTTGCTACGATGTCAGCCTCTCTTCGGCTTACAGCATCTACGTCTACAACACGAAAGCCCCCCACGATGGCGGCTTTATGGGCTACGCCGACTTCGGTCAAGGCGCAGAGTGGGCAGCTCTGACCGACTCCTACGGCAACAATTTGGGCGATCTGGCCATACAAGCCATCGTGGAGAGCGACAAGTTCTCTTCTCGCAGCCTTTCCCCGCAGGACTTCGGAACGTTCTTCGTGGGCTTGAACACCACCCGCGACCTGCCGCTGAACGTGACCAACGATGGTGCCAAGGTAAGCAACTTCAACTACGTTTTGACCGTGAACGGCACGCCGGGCGAGGAGCAGCTCTACGAGCTTGAGCTGCCGACAGGCGTGGGCGAGAGCTTCACGGCCGCCATTCCCGTACAGGCACAGGCCGAGACTGGCTCTGTTCCCGTGGAGGTGAAGATTACCAAGGTGAACGGAGAGTCCAACGATGCAGCCGACAAGACTGCTGAGGGAACGCTGACCACGATTTCCCGCCTCTTCAAGCAGAAGGTAGTCATGGAGGAATTCACCGGTACGGGCTGCGGATACTGCCCGCGCGGTATCGCCGGAATGGAGATGCTGGCCGATAAGTATTCCGATACCTTCATCGGAATCGCCATCCACCAGTACAACTCCTCTGACCCGATGTACAACTCCAACTACAAGTCGCTCGACTGGCCTGGTGCTCCCAACTGCGTTCTCAACCGCAATGGCCAGTACATTGACCCGTTCTATGGCAATAGCAGCTCCATTGAGGACGACTTCAAGACCGCTATGGACAACCTTCCGATGGTGGAGGTGAACGTAAGCGGTGTGTGGAATGAGGATTCTACCAAGGTTACCGCTACGGCAAACGTGGAGTCTTTGATTTCCGGCAATTACAACATCGACTTCGTTCTCGTTGCCGATTCCGTGCAGGGTGAAAGCACTTCTTGGCGTCAGTCCAATTATTTCGCTTCCTACTCGGCCGGTTCGGTGAACAACGACCCCTATCTCTCGAAGTTCTGCAAGGGCGGTGAGTATGGAACTACTTATTTCGCTTACGCGTTCAACGACGTTCTCATCGGCAGTTCCTACAGCGGCTCGCGCAACAACGCCACGCTCGATGCCCTCGTGGCAGACCAAACCACCACTGCCACCTACGAGCTGTCCATGCCGGTGAAGACCACTTTGAAGAAGGCCATCGACAAAACAAAGGTTTCTGTCATTGCCATCGTCTATGACCCGGCCACGGGTGCCATCCTCAACGCAGGCAAGAACCGCAACATCACCGCCGCCACGGGCATCCAGGGCGTGAAGGGTGAGAGCAATGCCTCTGCCGCCGAGGTGGCTCGCTACAACGCCGCCGGTCAGCGTATCGATGCTCCGCAGAAGGGCTTGAACATTGTGCGCCTCGCCAATGGCAAGACCTATAAGGAGATTGTCAAGTAAAGCACTTCTCACGTCCCTTTCCCCCAGTGGGGAGGGGACGTTTTTTATACGCAAACAACCATTTGACAAACAACAGAAATATTCATCAATTTACAACAAAAGCTTATGAAAAGACAGTTTTTGACACTCGCATCCGTTGCGCTTGCAGCCTCTGTGTCGGCGCAAGTCAGCGTGCAGGATCGCAGCATCCGCGTGGTTGAGGTTTCGCCCAAGACCGTACACTTCAACGGCGCAAAGAAAGTGGCCAAGATTGAGTCCAACCAGCGTTGGGTAGGCAACTATACCTCCGATGCGCTTGCCGAGTATGGACTTGGCGTTCCCACCTATCCCGGCAACAACCGCGCCGCTGCCTGGATTTCGAGCGAGACGCTTCAGAGCTACGTGGGCAAGCAAGTTGTGGGTATGCGTTTCGGTATCAGTGCCGCACTCAGCAGCAGCCGCGCATTCATGATTGAGATGATAGAGAGTGCCACTGAGGTTAGCTTCGGCGAAGAGGTGTTCTCCAAGGACGTAGCCGCTCCTGTTATAGGCTGGAACACCGTCATGCTCGACAATCCCGTTACCATTGAGGAAGGCAAGGGCTTCTTTGCCGGCTATGACTTCTATCAGAACAACACCCCGGACGGCTATGGCTACTACACCGAGGACTGCTATCCGTTGTCGTGTGTGGATGAGGGCAAAAAGGCAGACCTCTATATCTACGCCGACATTCCTTCTTCTAAAGGTGGAGAAGGTGCGGGCTGGTACAACTTTGGCTCAGACTACGGAGGCCTGAGCGTACAGTTGCTCGTGCAGGGCGCGTTTGCCGACTATTCGGTTACGCCCAACGACTTCGGCAAGGTGTCGTCTGGCATCAACAGGGACGCCAAGATCAGCATCTCGTTCTTCAACGACAGTAAGGAAGCCGTGAAGACTCTTGGCTACGTAGTCACCGTAGACGGCGAGGCTGGCGAGGAGCAGACCGCCACGCTCAGCACTTCTGTGGCCCAAGGCAGCACGGGACAGTTCACCATCACTGTGCCCTCCGGCGCAGTAGACGCAGAGAAGCAAATCTCCGTGGAGGTGACGAAGGTCAACGGCAACGACAATGCTGCCGAAGACAAGGTGGCCGAGGGTGTGCTGGGCGTATCGTCCGTCACCTACGACCGCAATATGGTGATTGAGGAGTTCACCACCGAGAAGTGCCCCAACTGCCCGCGCGTGGCCGGATTCCTGCATTCGTACCTTGAGACGGCCGATTTGAGCCGCGTATTTGCCGTTTGCCACCACTCAGCTTACTATACTGACTGGCTCACACAAGACTGTGACGAGGAGTTGTGCTACCTCTTCAACGGTAGCGGCAGCACTTATGCCCCGGCCTTGATGTTCAACCGTATGCCAGAGTTCGACTCTCAGTTTGGTTCGTTCAAGGACAACGTGACGATTCCTGGCAGCGCAGCTGAGATTGGCGACATTGTAGACTACCTCACGGCAGGTTTGGCCAACGCCAAGCTCGAGATGGAGGTTGTGCCCAACGCCGACAACACTTCGGTGACGCTCAACATCTCTGGCGAGTGCAACAAGGCATACGACAAGAACTCTGCCCTGCTCACCGTCTACATGACCGAGGACAACGTGAAGGCCAAGGGTCAGAGCGGTGCCAGCGGTGCTTACTATCATCAGCACGTTATCCGTGGCTACAACAGCACTTGGGGCGATGCTCCCACGTGGAATGATGACAGGTTCACGGCTACTTATACGTTCGACATCAATAGCAGCTGGAAGCAGGAGGACATCAAGTTTGTGGCCTTCCTCAACAAGCACAACGCCAAGAACGTGCTCGACAACGCCATTGAGAACTCCATCGGTAAGAGCCTGAGCGATGCCGCTGCAGGCGTGAGCGGTGTGCAGAACGCTGCCAGCACCACCGAGGTGGCTCGCTACAATGCTGCCGGTCAGCGCATCGATGCTCCGCAGAAGGGCTTGAACATCGTGAAGCTGAGCGACGGCCGCACGATGAAGGTGATGACGAAGTAAGCATTACCATCCATTGATATGCACAAGCCTTGCCCGCGCCACAGCGGGCAAGAGCTGCCCATCGGGGCGGGGAAAAGTGGCGCAGGTGCGTCCTTTTCCCCGCCTTTTGTTATGCCTTGCTCTGCTTTTTTCGCGAATTGATGTGGGGGAGCAGGAGGTTACGTTGGCCTTTTGTAGCGTCTTTCTTTTGACTTCTTTCGCCCGTTTCTTGGTTTTCCTGCACCTTCTTCCCTTGTTCTTTTGCAGTTCTGCTTTGGGCTTTCAGTCTCTTCTCGCAGCCTTTTGTCTGCGCTTCCTCCGCCTTTGTTTGTCTGCCGTTTTCCCCCGCCATTTCTTCTGCGTGTGAAACCATACCTTTCGCCTTGCAAAACCATACGTTTTGGCCGCCGAAACCATACCTTTTGGGCGGCAAAAGGTAACGTTTTGCAGCACGGCGGTTGCGAGCGTTGCGTGCAAGGCCGTTTGCAGGGCTTCGCGAGGGCTGTGCTTGGGTTGCCGCGCGCGGCATGGTGGGGGCGGGAAAGCGTCTTTGTGGGGCGGTTTGTGAGGTGTGGCAGTGTGGCAGGAATGGCTTGATGGGTATATGGGCGGAGGGAGAAATAACCATCCTTGAAGTGTCTGCTACATTCCAAGTTGGCTTGACAGAGTACGGGTGGAGGTGAGAAATAACCATCCTTGGAGTGTTTGCTCCATTCCAAAGTGGCTTGATGGGGTATGGGCGGAGGGAGAAATAACCGTCCTTGAAGTGTTTGCTCCATTCCAAGCTGGCTTGATGGAGTACGGGTGGAAGGGAGAAAAGGGCACAAAAAAGGCGGTCTCGCGCCGCCCGCTCTTGTCTGCCGTGCCCCGTGGGGCGTGCCCTTGCGGGCGACAGGAGGAGAAAGGATGGCGTGAGACCGCTTTCCTGCGGCCTTGCCCGGTGGTGTGCCGGACGTTATTTCTTGGCTGCTTTCTTGACCGTGGCCTTGCCTGCGGGCTTCTTCGTGGCGGTTTTGGCCTGCTGTGCCTTGGTGGTTGTGGCGGGAGTGGTGGTCTCGGCCTCGCTCTTCTTGGGCACAATGCCCTTCAGCTCCAAGGTGAAGATGAGCGCGGAGTAAGGCTCGATGTCGCGTCCCGCACCTCTTGCGCCGTAGGCCAGCTCCTGCGGGATGTAGATTTCCCACTTTGAGCCAACGGGCATCATTGTGAGGGCCTCCGTCCAGCCCTTGATGAGGCGGTCGGCGTTGAACTCATCGTAGTCCTTGCCGTGGTTCTTGGTTGCGTCAAACACTTTGCCGTCGAGCGTGCGACCCTCGTAGACCACCTGCACCTTGTCGGAGGCGGTGGGGATGGGGCCGTTGCCCTTGGTGAGCACCTTGTATTGCAGTCCGTCGGGCAGTGTCACCACGTCTTTCTTCTTCTTGTTCTCGGCCAGGAACTTCTCGCCCTTGGCCTTGTTGGCCAGCTCTTTCTGAGCCTTGGCTTCCTTGCGGGCTGCATTGAACTTCTCTTCGGCCTGCTTCGGGGTGCAGATGGTGGTGTCGCCGCGCAGCGAAGCCTCGAAGCCCTGCACGATCAAGTCCTCGTTGAGGGTGCTTTCGCTGCCCTCAAAGTCGCCCATCATGCGGGGAAGCATCTGCTTGTCAAGCATCGTGGCTACTTGCTGTCCGGCCACGAAAGCCCTGTGAGCCTTGTCGTTGCGCTTGGCGTAGCCGTCCTTGAAGCCGCGGATGACGTCTTCCATCTGGCTCTCGTCCACATCGAACGACTGCTTCAGAAAACTCGACAGGCCGCTTGTGACGGCGTATCCTGCCACGTAGCTTGTGGAGTCGGCCTGTGTCTTGAGCGTCTGTGCGCTTGCGGGGGTGCAGTATGCGCCTGCCATGGCGGCAAGCGAGAGGATAATGGTCTTTTTCATGTTCTTCTATGTGTTGTGATGTTTGCAAAAAGGGCGGGCAATACTTCCTGCCCACCCTTTCCGTTGGTGTTTATTCGGCTTTGTCCGTGCCCTGAATCTCGAGCAGCTCAATCGTGAAGATGAGGTTGGAGAACGGCTCCAGCGGGCCTGTTTGCTGTGCGCCGTATCCGGCATCGTAGGGAATGTAGACCACCCACTTCGAGCCTACGGGCATGTGGGTGAGAGCCTCGGTGAAGCCGGGTATCACTCCGTCTACCGGCATCATGGCCGGCTGCTTGCCGAATGTGCTCTCAATGGTCTTGCCGTCCATGGTTTTCAGCTCATAGTTGAGCTTCACGGTCTGCTTGGGCTTGGGTATCGCGCCCGTTCCCTCGGTGAGCACCTTGTACTGTACGCCCTTTCCGAGCTTCTTCACGCCCGGCTTCTTGGCGTTGGCGGCCATGAAGTCGTCGGCCTTCTTCTTCTGCGGGCCGAATTTCTTGGCTGCATACTTGCTCTTGATACTGGTCATCTTCTCCTGCGACACCTTTTGTGCCTGGTCGATGGTCATCTTCATGTCCTTGTTGGTGGCTCCGGCAACGAATCCGGCCACGATGTTATTCAGCGAGAGCGACTGTGTGCTGTCGCCGCTGAACACGTCCTGGCTTGCGCCCTTGCTCATCATGGCGAGCTGTTCGCCCAGAATCACACCGGCATTGTAGGCAGCTTTCTTCTTGTCGTCTGCTCCCTTGATGCCATCGTAGATGCCCTTGATGATCTCGCGCTCGTAAGTGGAGTCTATTTCCATAGACATCATGGCTTGCTTCATCATCGGTGCGCTCATCACACCAGCTGCGTAGGACAGCGAGTCTACATCGTCCTTCAACTCAACTTTCTTCGTTTTGTTTCCGCAAGCTGAGAAAGCGGCCGCAGCAAACACTGCCATGGCCACGATAGTTAGCTTCTTCATTTCTCTTTTATTTGTTTTTTGATTTTGTGTTCTTGAATGTCCTGTGGGGCGGGGGAGGCTCTCCCGGTCAGGCGAAAGGGCTTCTTCGGCGAGTGTCTCCGTCCCTTTGGGCTTGTGCTTTCTGTCCTTCGGGCTTGTGTCTCATCCCTTTCGGGGATGTGTTTCTGCCCTTTTGGAGTTTACTTTTGTCCCTTTCGGGCGTGCGCACATTCCCCTTGGGTTTTATGCTTTGTTCTCTTTTGTGTTGCAGTTCCGCCCTTTTTGGCTTACAGCACCTCAATCAGTTCCACATCGAACACGAGAGCTGCAAACGGCGGAATGGATGCTCCGGCTCCGCGCTCGCCATATCCGAGGTTGTAAGGGATGTAGAAGCGGTACTTCGCGCCCTCTTCCATGAGCTGCACGCCTTCCGTCCAGCCGGCGATAACTTGGTTAAGACCGAACACGGCGGCCTCTCCGCGGTCGTAGCTGCTGTCGAACTTCGTGCCGTCGATGAGTGTTCCCTCGTAGTGGCAGCGCACTTGGTCGGTTGCTTTCGGCTTCTTGCCGTTGCCTTCGCGCAGCACTTCGTATTGCAAACCGCTTGGCAGGGTCACCACATTGGCCTTCTTGGCGTTCTCGGCGAGGAACTCCTCACCAGCCTTCTTGGCGGCTTTGCCGGCCTCGGCCTGTGCCGCGCGCTGTGCTTCCTCCTGTTTCTGGAAGAACTCCTGCACGAGCGTCTGTGCCTCGTCATTGTTTACTTTCAGATTCTCGCCCGCAATGACGTCCTTAATGGCCAGTGCGAAATCGTCGATGTTCAGATCCCGTGCACCCATTTGTGCCAACTGCGTGCCGATACCGATGCCCAAGGCATAGCTTAATTTGTCCATTCTGTCTTGATTCTGTTTTAAATGATATGCAAAGGTAGTGTTTTTCCATCACAGTATCTGCGCGTTTCAAGAAAAAATAGCTAAATTTGCAGATGTTAAATGTTTTAGGCTATGAGGAAAATCGTGTTTCTCACCGGCGCGGGAATGTCGGTGGAGAGTGGATTCAAGACCTTTCGCGGCAATGACGGGCTTTGGGAGAACCACCCGGTGGAGAAAGTGGCCACCCACGAGGCGTGGGAGACCGACCCCGACTTCGTGAATGCGTTCTACAACGGGCTGCGCAAGAAGCTCTATGCGGCTCAGCCCAATGATGGTCATTGCATTATTGCCAGTCTGCAGCGCGACTACGATGTGACCGTGGTGACGCAAAACGTGGACAATCTCCATGAGCGTGCCGGCTCGGAGCGCGTCATTCACCTGCACGGGGAGCTGACCAAGGTGTGCTCAAGCACCAATCCCGATGACCCCCGCTACATCCGCGACCTTGCCGAGGCCGACTGCGAGGTGCCCGCCGGGGCACGTGCCGGCGACGGAAGTCTGCTCCGTCCGTTCATCGTATTCTTCGGTGAGGCCGTCCCGATGATAGAGCCGGCCATCGATGCCGTAGCTGCCGCCGACCTGCTGGTCGTTGTGGGCACATCGCTCAACGTCTATCCGGCTGCCGGACTCCTTGCCTACGCGCGCCGCAATGTGCCCGTCTACCTCATCGACCCTGCCGATGTGAGAGCCGACGGGCAACGTAGCGTCACCCACATCAAGGCCGGCGCATCGGAGGGAATGCGCAAGCTGGCTGCCCTGCTGGCCGATTTGCCGTAGAAGGCGTGCCCCAATGCGCAACCCGACAAGACAGAACGAAGTATCCCCGACAAAAGAAACGCAACCATGAAACCATGTAATCCGCTGCGCCGATGGCTGTTTCTCCTTGCCGCCGTCACCCTCGCGCTGCCCGCCGTGGCACAGAAGAACGTCTATAAGTTTGCCGTCAAGGACGGAACGGGCAAGGAAGTGCGGCTGAAACGCTACAAGGGCAAGGTGCTTCTTGTGGTCAACACGGCCATTCATTGCGGCTTTACGCCCCAATATGCCGATTTGCAACGGCTTTATGAGAAATATGGAAGCCAAGGACTGGAGATTCTTGACTTCCCCTGCAATCAGTTTGGCTACCAAGCCCCCGGCAGTTACGCGGCCATACACGCCCGCTGCGTGTCCGTATACGGCATCACTTTCCCCCAGTTTCAGAAGATAGACGTGAACGGCAAGCATGCCTTGCCGCTCTATACCTATATGAAAGCGCAAGAGCCGTTCAAGGGATTCGACACGAAAACGCGTGTGGGAAAGTACCTTGACGACACTTTCCGCGCCGCCAATCCCCGCTATGACCAGTCGGCCGACGTGAAATGGAACTTCACCAAGTTCCTTGTCGACCGCGAGGGGCACGTCATCGACCGTTTCGAACCCACCGTTCCCATCGACAGTGTGGAAGCCGGCGTGCGTGCCGCGCTCGCCATGGGCGGCGAGGAGTAGCCCCTCTGCCGCGTCTTTGCGCCGTTTGCGCGCCCCGGTTTCTTAGATAGCCCCTTGCGCGCGCAGTTCCTCCGCCACGTTGCAAAGCTCCTCATACCAAGCCTTGCCAAAGCGGCGGGTGAGCGGCTCGGCCAAAAAGCGATAGAGCGGCAGGTCAAGCTCCTTGCCTTTCTGCCGCGCCGCCGCGCAGATTCTCCACTTGTGGTAGTTCAGCCCGTAGAGATTGGGGCCGAACTGCTTCTCCCGCAGCGGATAGAGGGCACACGAGATGGGCTTCACGAACGAGGTCTTGCCCTGTCGGTAGGCACGTTCCAGCGCGCAGAGACAGCATCCTTTGTCGTAGCAGGTGAACACGCAGTCGCGTCCGCCCACGATGCTTGTCACGAGGTCGCCCTCCTCGTCGGTGTAGGCCACTCCCTGACGGTCCAGCACCGCTTGTGCCGATGCCGACAGCTCGTCCCACACCGTGTCCACGGCGTCTTCTATGGCCAGCGTCTCGTCCATGGTGACGGGCGCGCCCGCATCCCCCACCACGCAGCAAACGCCCTTGCAGGCTTCGAGATCGCAGCAAAACTTCTCTGTGAATATGTCGGGGCTGACCAGTACGTCGCCCACTTGTATGATGTGCAGTTCGTTAGGCATAATGTTTCTTCTTGTTTTTCTTGGGCTTGTTGTGGCGGCAGCCCTCCGCCGCTCACCATTCTATCTCCTCAATGTTGTGCTCCCGCAGATAGGCGTTGCACTTTGAGAACTGCCGCTGTCCGAACCAGCCTCCCCGGTTGGCCGACAGCGGCGACGGATGCACGCTCTCCAGCACCAGATGGCGCGTGGTGTCGATGAGGTATTTCTTGCTTTTTGCGAATCCGCCCCACAGCATGAACACCAGATGCTCGCGCTTTTGGCTCAGCGCGCTGATGGCCGCATCGGTGAAGGTGGCCCATCCCAGCCGCTGATGGCTGTTGGCCTGATGGGCGCGCACGGTGAGCGTGGCGTTCAGAAGCAGCACTCCTTGGCCCGCCCAGCGCGTGAGGTCGCCCGATGGCGGAGCTTTCGTGCCCAAGTCGGCCTCTATCTCCTTGTAGATGTTGAGCAGCGATGGCGGCAGCGTCACGCCCTCGGGCACGGAAAAGCTCAGCCCCATGGCCTGCCCCGGCTCATGATAGGGGTCTTGACCGATGATAACAACCTTCACCTTGCCGAAAGGGCACAGGTTGAACGCGTTGAATATCAGTCCTCCGGGAGGGTAACACGTCTGGGCGGCGTATTCTTGGCGCACGGATTCGGTGAGCCGGCCGAAGTAAGGCTTCTCAAACTCTTCGGCCAATTGCTCTTTCCACGTGCTCTCTATCTTCACTTCCATCTTGACTTGTGGCTTTGATTGTAGCTGCAAAAGTACGCTTTTTCGGCCGAAAGGCCGTGCCGGATGGCTTGTTTTTTTCGCATTGGCGTGCGGGCGCAACGGTGCGGAAATGCGTCGGCTATGCTTTGGCGATGCAAAAGGTATGGTTTTGCAGATATTTTTAATTTATTTTTCTCCAATTTTTAAATTAAAAATCCGCAATTTTTAATTTATTTTTGTGACCACGCGTAACCTTTTGCGTGTCAGGGATTTACGTTTGGCCTCGCCGCCGTTCCTCCACGGCATGGCGCGGAAGTCCCTTGGGGGAGGCCGTGGCATGGCGGGCTTGGGGCGGAAGAATCTATTTTTATGCCCGTTGGGTGATTTTTTTCAGAAAAAAAACGTATTTTTGTGTCACAAAACGCGCCGTGCTACGTATTCATAGCAGATAATCAACCAAACGGAAACAGTATGAGGCAAGAACTATTCATTACCATTCTGAGCGCAACGCTTGCGGCCTGTGCCGCCAAGGCAGTGGCAGGCGATGCCGATGCGCTGATGTTGCAGGGACGTACCGGCGCAACAACCCTTACGGATAGCAAGAAAAAGAGTGATATACGTGTGGTGAGCTGCGTTTGCGGAGCATTCCACGCTGTTCGGCTTCAAGCCCCCTACACGCGGTTGCACTTTGTTAAGGGCGAGCAGCGTGCCGTCTATGTGCGCGCAAGCAAGAAGTATTGCGAGAATCTCTCGGTTGTGGTCACCTCGGGCGTGCTCTCTTTGAAAACCAGGAAGAAGGACACGCGCTCCTATGGCGCGGCCGACATCTACGTAGTGACCCCCGATGCCGATGTGTCCACTTATAATGAGGGGAACGGCTCCACGGTTCTGGTGAACGCCGCTGGCGATGAGGAGGCCGTCAGGAGAATAAAGATGGAGTCGGGCAGCGAGATTTCTATTCTGTCGGAGGGCGCGCCGCGCGCACGCAAGCAGCATAAGCCGCGCGGGGGCCGCAATGTGGTTAGCAGAACCACCACCGTCACAACGACCGGCAATGGTTGCGTGGCCAGTGGGCAGCGCATCAAGACCACGAGGGAGTATGCTCCGGGTGCGTTCAGTGCCTTGTCGGCATCGGCTCTCTGCGACATCCACTTCACGCAGGGAAGCCAAAGCAGCGTGAAGGTGGTGATTGATGCCAATGAGAAGTATGATGTGGAGGTGAGCAACAGCGACGGATGCCTGCGCATAGAGCGGAAAAAGCCGCTTGAAGGCAACAAGAGGAAGAAGCAAATGGACTATGAGGCGTGGAACGGGTCGGACTATGTGAAGAGCAACAATCACATTGATGTGTACGTTACCTCACCCCGCCTCGACAAACTAAAACTCGAAGGCATGGCTTCCTTTGAGGCATCAACCATCCAAACGCCCGAGCTTGACATTGAACTCAACGGTGTCGGCACGCTGAAGGTAGAGCGTCTGGAATGCGACGACACGGATTTGAGCGTCGGCGGTGTGCGCACGGTGAGCATGAGCATCTTGGGCAAGTCGCTGGATGCGGAATGCAGCGGCGTGGGAAGCGTGGGACTGAGCTTCAAGGGCGAGAAAGCCAAGTTTGAGAACAGCGGTATGACCAATATGGCGGCTTGGCTCGACTGCGACTATCTTACGGCTTCCTGCTCCGGAGTGTCCACCATGAAGCTCTCGGGACGCGCCGACAACACCAATATCAGCAATGAGGGCGTGTCGAAGATAGACACCGACCAGCTCAACAAGTATTAGGCGGGCGGCCGGGAAGCCCCCGCCACGGCCGTCCCCGCACATGGGGCGCGGCAGCGGCAACGGAATGGACGAGACGCAATTCAAGGAAGAGGCACGCGCGCTGCGCCCTGTGCTGGCGAGAGATGCCCGCCGGTACTCTGGGAGTGCCGAAGAGGCGGAGGACATCGTGCAGGATGCCCTGCTCCGGCTGTGGCAGATACGCGCCGAATTGCGGTCGCCGATGGCCGCGCTGGCACGTGTGCTCGTGCGCAACCTCTCCATTGATGTGCTGCGGAGCCGCAGGTACACCGTGAACGTGGAGGCGGTGGACGTGGGCGACACTCCCACAGACGATGATTCGCGCTATGAGCGCGTCATGTTGCTGCTTGCCCAGCTGCCGCCGTGGCAGCAGACCATCTTCAGAATGCGCCACATGGAGGGCCTGGACTATGCCGACATAGCCGAACTGACGGGCACAAGCGCATCGGCGGTGAGGCAAGCGGTGAGCAGGGCAAGACGCACGATACTTCAAAGATACACTTCATTATCATGCAAGACGAACAATTAGAACTGTTGGTGCAGCGTTTCCTTGATGGGGAGACGACCCTTGAAGAGGAAACGCGGCTCTACGACCGATTCAACTCGGACGAGGAATTGCCCGAGACGTTGGCCGGCTATGCGGATTATTTCCGCGATTTGTCGGC
>CAZASQ010000004.1:45829-48959 GCA_964487905.1 uncultured Prevotella sp.
GCATTGGCTTCTCCCTCGCCGGTGTTGTCTGCTTCCCGGCGGGCGGAAGAGCTGCTTCCGGCGCGTGGCGGGTCGGCTCGCGTGCCGTCAGGGTTGCGGTTGTGGCTGCGCGTGGCAGCGAGTGTGGCTGCGGTTGCGCTGCTGTTGCTGGGCAGTGTGTGGCTGCACAATTGGCGTGAGGAACGTTTGCTGGCGCAGGTCTACGATGGAAGCTACGTGATAGTGGACGGAGTACTGTGCGATGACTTGTCGCAAATCAAGGATTCCATACGCTGCACGCTGGCCGAAGCGCGCCGCATAGAGCGCAAGGTGGCCTCCCGCCCCACGGTGGAGGAGATAGAGCAGGAGGTGCTGGAGCACGTCGGAGACTCCGCGCAACGCAGGGAGATAGAGCAGTTGTTGAAAGAATAAGGGCTTGGATGATTCCGAACAGGATAAAATGGGTACGGAGAAAACGGATGATTTTTAAGAGTTTAGGAGGAAAAGAGAATATGACACATCGCAGAATCTTGGCTTTTGCCAGCCTTTTGGTCGTGTTGGCGTTGCCGGCATGTGCCCAGAACGGCATCGATCGCATGGTGGAGAAGTTCTCTACGGTGGGCGGATCGAAGTTCACCACGGTGGTTCAGCGCGACCCGAAGACACGTAAGGTGGAGAAAGTGGTGAAGCGTCTCACGGTGAGTGGGGTGAGTTCGCGCGGCTTTATCGACACTTTTGAGGAGGAGGCGCGGCGGTGTCGGAACATGACAACGCACAAAGAGGGTGGTTATACGACCACTACCGTTGTCACCAAGGACGCTAAGAGCAGCCGAATCTACACGATGAAGCGTTCGAACGACCAGTATTTTCCCACCGTTACCACTACTATCATCATCAAAATGCGCGATGATTAGCCGCGGCAGGGCAAGTTTAAAGGCAGGACACGTGTGGTACTGGTCACCGTGTCCTGCCTTTTTCTTTGTCCTCTTTTTCCCTTTCCCCTTGTCTAAGGAATGCTGTGGGAGAAGAAAAACGTCTTTTTCCTTTGTCTAATGATGGGTTGAAAGTTGCTTTTCCACCGTTTCGCTAAGCCTCGCAGACTCTTTTCCCTTGTCTTAGGGCAGGTGGAAAGGAAGGAAAAAGCTCCTTTTCTTTGTTGGTTCTTGCCCTTTGGCTCTGCGAAAGGGCCAAAGGGAGGTTGTTTTTACTTCTGAATCATCTTGCGGACGCTGCCATCTGCCATGCGCACGATGTTCATTCCGCGCTGCGGTTGCTCAAGCTGGCGACCCTGAATGTCGTAGTAGGCCACGGCCTCGGTGCTGTTTGCATTCTCCACACCGTTGATACCGGTCAGATAACCCTTTGCATCGAACCACACAATGTCTGATCTGTGCTCCTCGTCTGCGCCGCGATAGATGGATTGCAAGCCGATTTTGTTTACATCGGAGAAGAAGAAGTAGATGATATGTGACTTGTTGCGGGCGTAGAAGTCGTAGTGGTCCGTGAAGAGGTAAGGCAACTCCTGCGTTCTCTCATCCACGCCAATGTAAAGGGTGGGCGAGAACGTGTAAGGATCGGTCGAACCGTTGTAGAACACCGAGTATGACAGCTTGCTGGGGTTGATGTAGTTGCCCTCGGTGTCCTTGGACTCAAGGTCAAATGCAAAGTAGCCGTCGTAAGTGCTTGGGTTGAACTCCGAGTAGGCGGTGAAAATGGGTGCTGCGGGAGTGGCTGCCACCTCCGTAAACGGCGTGAGCACGGGCATGACGCGTGAGTCTACTGCGCTCACTTGCTCGTTGGCTGCGTTGACAAGCATGGTGTTTGCGCCGCTTGTGGTGTATCCGCCGTCTTCCGTTGGTGCCAGTGTGAAGTCCTCATCGGCCAGCGTGTAGGTGTAGAAATAAGGCTCATCGTAGTCGATGCTGTTATGTCCGATGCTGTAGTTGGCCGGTTTGAACCACACGTGGGTGCTGGTCAGCTCGTTGATGCCGAGGTATTGCGCCGGGAACGTGACGCTGCCGTCTTCGCCCTTGGTGCCCTTGATCCACTTGTTGTCCACGCCTTGTGCCTCCAAGTAGACATCGTTGCCCACCTCGGCCACATCGATGACCATCGGACGCTCCTCCAGCGTGCCTTGCATGGGCGTAACATCGTTGTCGACCATGAGATACGTCTTAGTCTCCGCGCCCTCCGGGAGGGTTGCCGCAGTCTCGTTGACAGGCGAAACCACAACGGCTCCATCGCCGTAGCCATACCATTTGCCCGCATCGGTGCAAAGTCCTATCATCTCGATGGGTATCTGGCGTGAAGGCTCAATGGCATCGTTGGCCTGACGGAGCACACCATCCTCGTAGGTGAAGTGTATGTCGAGGTCGTAGCTGCCGTCGTCCTTGGTTTCCAGATAGTAGTATACGCCCTCGCCGCGGTCTTGCAGCGTCACGCGTGTGGCGTAATACATGAGGCGGCTGTCCCCGTAGCTGAAGTCAAGAATGGCCTGCGGCGTGTGCGCCACGTAGGTTCCGTCCTCCTGCTTCTCCAGCTTCAGGTAGCCCGTCTGGTACTGGCTGATGGGGCAGTGAAGCCATATTGTGCCGTCATCGGCCAGCACGTAGTCGGTGAGTTTGGCGTAGTTGTTTCCGTTGAAGAGGTAATTGTAGTACGAATAGAACCAGTAGCTGCTCATGGACTGGTTCGCAAACAATGTGCCCTCGGGTGTTTCCATCACCGCTTCCGTGGTTACGGGCGTGGGTGCGGCCAGGTTTGGTGCGGCGTTTCTGGCAGCCTCGTTCTGGAATACCTCCGAGAGGCGGTCGGCGAGCGTGCTGTTTTGCTGCGTGAATGGGAAACTCGGGCGGCTCTCAAGCTGCTTGCTGAGCAGGTCGCCTGTGGTCTGTGCGTTTGCGGCAGCACCGGCCATGAGGGCCAAAGCCATCAGTGATGTAATCTTCTTCATAAGATGATAAATGTGTTAATATGATGTATTTTTAAGAGTAATGGTTTCTTGCGACAGTTGATTACTGCGGCAAAGGTAGTGAAAATAATTATGAAAACAACCGAAAATGTTTTTTTTTTTAACAGAAACAGCCTGTTTTGCGCCTAAAAAGTCCTTTGTTGCCTTTGCTCGCTGCGGTTTTGCTTTGTGTGGGCGGTT
>CAZASQ010000004.1:49059-53762 GCA_964487905.1 uncultured Prevotella sp.
GCGGTTTTGCTTTGTGTGGGCGGTTGTTTCGTGTGGCGGGATGGCAGGGCTTGTATTGCGGGTGGTGTGGCTTGGCTTGGCGCGCTGTGTGCCTTGGTTTGCAAAAGGTATGGTTTGGCTTTGCGAAAGGTATGGTTTTGTGGTGCAAAAGGTAACCTTTTGGAGGGCAAAAGGTATGGTTTTGGAAAGCCGTCTTTTTTCGGTGGCCGCCCGCATGACAGGCGGGGCTTGTTCAATGTGGCTGTTGGGGTGCGCAAGTGGCGCGTTGGCAACGCAAGAGGCAGGACGTTGTGCGGGGTTGTGCACGCGTCCTGCCTCCTTGAAGTTATTGCTTTTCAATTGTCTTCTTGCAGCCGTTGGGTCGCATCCGTGGCCTTTGCGCGGTGGCGGGTGTGCCCTGCTGGCTGGTTCTCTTGGGGCTTTCGCCCTGCGGTGGGGCTACTTTCTCACCACTTTCACGGTGCGTCCGTTGCTCATCCGGACGATGTTCAGCCCCTTCTGCGGCCCTGCCATGGCGCGTCCGTCGGCACTGTAGAAGGCCACGGGCGTGGCTTGGTCGGCATCTGTTTGGCTTACGGACTTCACGCCGTTGGCCTCGCTGTCATATACGTTCACCTTGATGGCGTTGGCCACGTATCCCGTGGTGCTGTCGATGAGCAGTGCCACCACGTTCAGCTTGCTCTTGTCTTGAATCATGGAGGGGTTGCAGTTGGCGGTGACACCTCTGAGGTCGAAGCTGTAGTCGTATGTGTAGCTCTTGTCGGCCTCAATGCTCTGCGGCAGACTGTTTTCTATCCAGCCCGTTCCGTTGTATCCCACGACAACAAAGTTGTAGGTGAGTCCGGACATGTAGGAGTCGCCTTCTGTAAACTGCTTCATGTCCTCGTCGGGATAGCTTCCGCCCTGTCCGGAATAGTAGTTGCTCTGCTCCCAGTTGTCTCCGCTGCCGCTCAGACCATCGGCCGTGAGGAGGAACCCCAGCTGGTAGGGGCTGTCGGCGTAGGCCACGGGGAAGCGCACGGTGGCTTGCGCGTTCACCGTATTTTTGCTGTTGTTGGTGAAGAAGGCTTTGCAGTCGATGCTTGCTGCGGCAACGCCCTCACAGGCCTTTGCATACGTCTTGTCGATGTTGAAGTGGCCGTCGTAGTTGTCGCCGCAATAGGCGTCCGTTCGCTGCTTGCGGTCAATCCATGCATCGGGGAATCCGGTCACGTTGTTGGGGTAGCTGTCGGCGAAACCCATGGGGTCGCCGTTGTGATAGCTCACTCCCACGAAGTCATTGCCCAGCAGTTCGTTCATGCGCTCTAAGCCTACGAATCCGCGCGGACACCATCCGCACCATGTTCCCGTGTATTCCTCGAGCAACGCGCGCTTCTTGGGCACGAAGTTCATGCTGTAAACGTAGCCCGATGCCTGGCTGGTCGTGGCCTCATTGTCTGCTCCGTTCACCTTCGTTACGGTAAGTTCGATGGGGAAAGTGCCGCTGTCGGCTATCTTGGGGAGCACGAACGAGGCTGCGCCGGCTGCGTTGTAGTGGGCCGTTATGGGCGTGTCGAAGTTGATGTGAGCCGTTCCTTGCTGTCCCGCAATGGAGTAATTGACGTCCACAGACTGCACGGGCGTGCAGCCTTGGTTGAGCACCCGGAAGTTGAAGGTGTTGTTCTCGCTTCCCGCCTCAACGTATGCCTCGGCCGATTCGGGCTTGGCCGCGCTGGCCGGGAGGCCGTCTATGATGGCCTGCATGGCGAGGTTCTTGCCCAAGTCCTCGGCTTTCGACACGAAGCGGCTGCGGTATGTGCGGCTGCTGTGCAGATAGAATAGGTCGGGATCGGTGCTTCCCACCACCGAGATGGGCTTGGCCACGGTGGCGTCCTCGGCGAATGAGTAGCCTACGAAGATGCCTTCTTCGGTGATGGTGTAGGGAGTGTCGAACGTTACCTCCACGAATCCGGCCGTGGGAGTGAATTCCTTGGTCTGTCCGTCAGGTGTGAACGCGGTGTTCACGATGTTCAGCTCCTTGCTGATGAAGGCTTTGGCCTCCGATATGTTTTCCACGCCTTCCGGGAAGTGTACGCGCACGCCTGTCAGCTGCTTGCCCACAAGGCCATTGCCGACCACGCGGATGGCGACATCGTAGTTTTCTTGCTTGTTGGTGCCGAAAACGCCGAGCGTTTCCTCGCCCGAATAGGCACCGTATGTGGTTGTTTGCGCCGTTGCGAGGGTGGTTATACCCGCGAGAGCCAATAAAGTGAGTGTTCTTTTGTTCATGAGATGATGTCTGAAAGGTTGTGTGAAAGGATTTGAGCGAAGCCGTTTGGCCGCCGGCAGAGGCGCGGCGGCCAAACGCTGTAGTGTGCCTCGTGAGGCGGGAGGGCTACTTCTGGATCATCTTGCGCACGCTTCCGTCGGCCATTCGCACGATGTTCAGGCCGCGTTGCGGCTGCTGGAGCTGTCGGCCTTGCACGTCATAGTAGGCTGCGGGTGCGCCGTTGGTGGCCGTGGTCGCGCTCTTGACACCCGTGAGGAAGTCCGTCACGTTGAGCCATGTCACCTCCGACTTGTGCTCCTCGCCTCCGCCGCGGTAGATGGCCTGCAGTCCGATGAGGTCTGGGTTGTCGAAATAGAAGTAAATGGTGTGGGATGCATCGGAGACATAGATGTCGTATTTGTCCGTAAACGCATATCCCAGTTCTGTCATCTCCTCGTCCAGCCCCATGTACTCATCGGTCATGAAGACGAAAGGTTCGGTGTCGTCGACGAACACCACGTAGGAGAGTTTGTCGGTGTTGAGGAAGTTGCCCGAAGCATCGGTCGGCTGCAGGTCAAAGCTGAAGAATCCGTAGCCGTAGTCTACATCGAACGGGGAGTAGGTGGTGAAGACGGGGGCTGACGGCGTAGTTGCCACTTCCTTGAATTGCTTCAGTTGCGGCACGGCTCTTGCGCTCACGTAGTACACTCTGTCATTGGCTGCGTTGACGAGCAGCGTGCTTGGCTCTGCGGCTGCGTAGCTTCCGTCTTCATTGAGCGTAAGTGTGAGCGGCTCATCGCTCAGCGTGTACATCATGAGATAGGGCTGGTCCTCGTAGGTCTCATCGTAGTCGATGGTGTAGGTGCCCGGTTTGAACCATACATGGTTGTTTGCCGACTCGCTCGGGCCGAGATACTGTGACTCGAAAGTCAGTGTGCCGTTGTCGGTCTTGGTGCCCTTGATCCACATGTTCTCCTGTTCGGGTGCGGCCAGATATACATCATTGCCCACTTCGGCTATCTTGACGATCTGTTGGCGCAGTGAGAACGTGCCGTCGGTGGTGTTGAGCAGCTTGTCGCCCATGACGTAGTCGGTTGGCTGTGCGCCCTCCGGGAGTGCCGTGGCGGTCTCGTTGATGGGCTGCACGACAATCTGTCCGTCGGCAAAACCGTACCATGTGCCCTCGCTGTCGGTAAGTCCTATCATCTCTATCGGCGCTCCAACCTCCTCATCGAGTGCATCGTTGACCTGCCGGAGCACGCCATCCTCATAGGTAAAGCGCATGTCGAGGTTGTATCCACCCTCATCGTTGGCTTCGGGATAGTAGTAATAGCCCTCTCCCTGGTCTTGCAGCGTGAGGCGGGTGGCATAGTATATGAAGTCTTCATCGCCGTAGTTCTCGCTCAGAATGGCTTGCGGCGTGTGTGCTACGTAAGTGCCATCGTCCTGTTTCTCTAATTTCAGGTAGCCGGTGTTGTATTGGCTGATGGGGCAGTTGAGCCATATCGTGCCGTCATCGGCCAGCACGTAGCTGCTGAGTGCGGCACTGTTGTTGCCGCTGAACAGGTAGCCGAAGAACGAATAGAACCAGAAACTGCTCAAAGACAGGTTCTTGAACTCCGTGCCCTCGGGTGTTTCCATGACCGCTTCCGTGGAGGCGAGTGGCAGGGAGACGCGCTTTGGCGCGGCCTTGCGTGTGCTGGAACGTTGGAAGGCGGACTGCATGAAGTCGGCGCGGGTACTGTGTTGCTGCACGAACGGGAAGTTCGGGCGGCTTTCAAGACGCTGGCTGAGTTGGTCGCCGAGGGTCTGTGCACTTGTTGCAACGCCTGTCAAAAGGGCTAATGCAAGCAATGATGTAGTTTTTTTCATGTGCTAATGATTTTGAAAGGTGAATACATATGTTGGTAACAGTTATATTCTTGCTTTTAGTTTCGATGGCAAAAGTAAGCTAAATTTTTATAATGACCAAACAAAATGATTTTTTTTTTAGAAAACTTTGAGCAAAGTGTAATGCGCTTCTTGCTTGTTGAACTGCGGAGGCTTGTGTTTTGTGTATGGAAATGCGTGCTTTTCGGGCGGTTGGAGCTTGTGTGCGGAGGCGTTCCCTTTGGCCTTCGCTGTGAAACCATACGTTTTGGCAGACAAAAGGTATGGTTTTGCAGAGCAAAAGGTAACCTTTCGGGAGGCGAAACGTTACCTTTTGCGTGGCGAGGATTTTTCTGCCGTGGGCTATGGAGGAGAAGAGGGGTGGCGAGAACTGCTTTCTGCGTCAAAAAAATGACTTTTTGGGGAGCACAGGCGGAGTGGTTGAGCGATGAGGGCTTCCGCCCTGCGACAAAAAAGAGACTTTTTGATGACGTGGAGGGGGAGAATGTGGGCGGCGGCTGATGCGTGTTGAGCTTGGAAGAGTGGGGACATTGAGGTGGCGGGCGGCAGGGTGTGGGCGTTAGTA
>CAZASQ010000004.1:53862-67604 GCA_964487905.1 uncultured Prevotella sp.
TGGATGGCGGCGGGAGAATGGTTGCAAAGCAATGAACCCTCCACTGCATCGCGCAGTAGAGGGTTCTAATATTGGAAAACATTCTTCTCCGTGCCTGTTTTGTCCCGATAGTGAGGACAAGTCTGTCCTTTGTCGGTGGCAGGGAGAATGTATAAGAGAGACTTAAAGTTTTCTTGCCATTCCCCGCGCTTGTTCCTCGTGGGCTGTCGGCGCGGGAAATGCCTGTTGTTTAATCGTTCTCGGGACGGCGATGGCCGTTGCGGCGCTCGCCACGCGGGCGGCGGCGCTGCTCCTGATAGCCCTCGGGCTTCGGGATGAGCACGCGGTGGGAGAGCTTGTACTTGCCCGTCTTCGGGTCGATCTCCATGAGCTTCACCTTGATCTTGTCGCCTTCATGCAGCCCGGCCTCCTCTACGGAGTCCAGACGCTTCCAGTCTATCTCCGAGATGTGGAGCAGTCCGTCCTTGCCCGGCATGATCTCTACGAAGCAGCCGTAAGGCATGATGGAGCGGATGGTGCCGTCGTAGATCTCGCCCACTTCGGGGATGGCCACGATGGCTCTGATCTTCTGAATGGCGGCATCGATGCTCTCCTTGTTGGGGGCACTCACTTGCACCTTGCCCACACCGTCTACCTCGTCGATGGTGATGGTTGCGCCGGTGTCCTCCTGCATCTGCTGGATGATTTTTCCACCCGGGCCAATCACTGCGCCGATGTATTCCTTCGGAATCTCCAAGGCCTCGATGCGCGGCACGTGCGGCTTCATCTCCGGACGCGGCTCGGCGATGGTCTCGGTGAGCTTGCCCAGAATGTGCTCGCGGCCAGCCTTGGCCTGCATGAGGGCTTTTTCGAGCACCTCGAAGGAGAGTCCGTCGCACTTGATGTCCATCTGCGTGGCCGTCAGACCATCGATGGTGCCGGTGGTCTTGAAGTCCATGTCGCCCAAGTGGTCCTCATCGCCGAGGATGTCGGAAAGTATGGCATACTTGTCCTCGCCCGGATTCTTGATCAGACCCATGGCAATGCCCGACACGGGCTTCTTCATCGGAACGCCGGCGTCCATCAGCGACAGCGTGCCGGCGCAAACCGTGGCCATCGAGCTTGAGCCGTTGGACTCCAATATCTGGCTTACGAGGCGCACCGTGTAAGGGAACTCCTCGGGAATCATGTCTTTCAGCGCGCGCCATGCCAGATGTCCGTGGCCAATCTCGCGACGGCCAACGCCGCGTTGTGCCTTAGCCTCGCCCGTGCAGAACGGCGGGAAGTTGTAATGGAGCAGGAATCGCTGGTAAGACTTCTCCAGCACGTCATCAACGAGCTTCTCATCGAGCTTCGTACCTAAGGTGCAGGTGGTCAGGCTCTGCGTCTCGCCACGCGTAAACAAAGCCGAGCCGTGGGGCATGGGCAGCGGCGACACCTCGCACCATATCGGACGGATGTCGGTAGTCTTGCGGCCATCGAGGCGGATGCCCTCATCGAGGACGCAACGGCGCATAGCATCGCGCTCCACATCGGCGTAATAGCGCTCAGCCTCTGCGTGCTTCTCCTCAAGCTCTTCTTCGCTGAGGTCGGCATGGTCGGTATCGTATTGTGCAAGGAAGTCGGTGATGAGCTTTCCAAAGGCTTCCTCGCGGTCTTTCTTGGGCAAAGCCTGCTTCACAAGGTCGTAAGCCTTCTCGTAAAGCTCGTCCTTGATTTGCTGGCGCAGCTCCTCATCGTTGATTTCGTCATCATATTCGCGCTTCTTGTCGGTGCCAAGCTCCTTCATCAGCTCCTCTTGCAGCTCGCACATGGGCTTGATGGCCTCGTGGGCGGCTTTCAAGGCGGCGATGAGATCTTGCTCGGAAACCTCCTTCATCTCGCCTTCCACCATCATGATGTTCTCCTTGGTGGCACCCACCATGAGGTCCATGTCGGCCTCTTTCATCTGTTCGGTGGTGGGGTTGATCACGTACTCGCCGTTGATGCGGGCTACGCGGCACTCGGAGATGGGGCATTCGAAGGGTATGTCGCTGCATGCCATGGCGCAGGAGGCCGCAAATCCGGCCAGCGCGTCGGGCTGGTCAACGCCGTCGGCGGAGAAAAGGATCAGCTGTACATACACCTCCGTGTGGAAGTCGGAGGGGAACAGCGGGCGCAAAGCGCGGTCGACAAGGCGTGAGGTGAGAATTTCGTTGTCACTGGGCTTGCCCTCGCGCTTGGTGAAACCGCCGGGGAACCGGCCGGCTGCGGCGTATTGCTCGCGGTAGTCCACCTGCAAAGGCATGAAATCGGTGCCTGGTACTGCTTCCTTGGCTGCGCAAACAGTGGCCAGGATCACGGTATTGCCCATTCGGAGCACTGCGGAACCATCGGCTTGCTTAGCAACCTTTCCCGTTTCAATTGAGATGGTTCTTCCATCTGGCAATTGAACTGTCTTAGTAATTACGTTCATCTAAAAATAAATCAATCTTATTGTTTTGACCTGCATCTCAAGGGAAAGGCGCATCTTGAATTTTCACCTACCAGCTTCTTCACTTCAGCCGTGACAATGTCTTCCCAAAAAAATTAAATCGTGCAAAATTACCTATTATTCTTCAAACAGACGAATAAAGTACCTATTATTTCGTTTTTTTAATGAATGCTTGTTGCTTATCCGTCAGCTGGTTTGCCGCTGCCGCAGGGGTGGCTTGCCTGCTTGCGGGCGGTGGGCGCGCAGGGCGGCGTGCACGGATGTGGTGGCGGCGTGTAAGGCGTTGTGAGTCAAAAGGTTAGGTGCTGGGGTTATTTTTAAATTAAAAACATGGGATTTTTAATTTATTTTTCTCAGATTTTTAAATTAAAAATGTCTGCAAAAGGTATGGTTTCGCATTGCCTTAGTTGCGGTGTTGCTTTGCGGTGGCTTTCCCTGTTGTTTTTGGGGCGTGCTGTTTCGGTGGGCTGCGGAGGGTTGCTTGGCTGGAATGGGTGGGCGTGTTGTGATGAGGCTTGTGATGGGCTGGGGCGCCATGGGGCGTTTTCGTCTGGCAAGGTGGCGCGTTGGGGGCGGGGTTTTGGTGCGGGCGTGCCGTGGAGGTTCTGTCCCTTGCCTTCGGGAACGTTGTGGCGGAACGGCTTTCGCGCGTGTGTTATGGCGTTTGGGGGGTGCTTTTTGTGCGGGCAATTTTTGTGGCGGGGTGGCTGGCGGCGCGCTTCTTGGCAGCGGAGATGGCGCGGGGGAAAAAGAGAATCGGGCAAGACGGCGTGCGTCCTGCCCGATTCTACGGAAATTATAGTCTCTCTTGAAAACCGACACTTAACTTTGAGTGCGCGCCTCACGGCGTTTCCCCGCATTCGAGTGTCGATGTTATCCAATATTTTAACAACCTTAAATTACCAACTGACTAAAAACCTTGTTTCTTGCTAATGAAAACGAACTCGCTTGTCCTAACTTCACCTTTGAAAACTATTACAACTAAAAACCTAAATCCAATACTATTAATCTAAACGTGTGTCTGTTTTGACAGTGCAAAGTTAGGCAGAATCCTGCTTTTGCCAAAGCGTTTTGAGGGCGTAATATGCGTTTTTGGGCGTATTTTTGACCCTCGTCAAGCCGCTTGATTTGCGTCATTGCGTTGCGTTGGTCGGATGGTTTCTTTTACAAAGCATAAGCGGTGGTTTCATTTCATAACAATAAGGAATTTTACGCCTTTTTCCTTTTCGGTTTCTAAACTTATTATTAACTTTGTAGCGATATTAGAAGAGAACGAGAATGACGGGCAAAGAGTTTTTCAGAAAGCTGTTCAGTGCTTACGTCTGGGGGCATATCGCAGCCGTGGCCATCGTCATAGCCTTGCTGAGCATCGGCGTGAAGTATGGCGTGGCACGCTATACGCATCACGGCGAGACGCTCGTTGTGCCCAATGTGGTGGGCATGCAGCTCGACAAGGCCGTGGACAAGATGGCCGAGGCGGGGCTTACGCTCGTTGTTCAGGACACGAACTACGTCAAGACGATGCCGCCCGACTGTGTGCTGGAGCAGACTCCGGGCAAGGGAAAGCGCATCAAGTCGACGCACGTTGTCTACGTCACCATCAATGCCGCAGAGCCTCCGGCTCTCGTCATGCCCGATTTGGCCGACAACAGTTCCTATCGTGAGGCGCGCGCCGCATTGCTCTCAATGGGATTCAAGTATGTGGAGCCGCAGTATGTGCCGGGCGAGAAAGACTGGGTGTATGCCATCACGGCCAACGGACGGCAGGTGGAGGCCGGGGAGCGTGTGTCCTCGGAAGCGCGGGTGCTCATACAGGTGGGCGATGGTATGCGTATGCCGTCTGACACGTCACAGTATAACGCGCCGCGGTTTGAGTACGAGGAAGTGGAGGAGGAGCGACCCGAGTATGAAGAGGACTTCGAGTATATCGAAGTACCCATCGATGAAGTGCAGCCCGATGACGAAATCATAAGCGGCGATGTGCCGTTGCCCGCACAACCGGCGCGTCCGGCCGACCCGCAGCAGTCTGCCGCGCCCAAGCAGTAAGGCTTCTCCTTATTATATAAGTGAATCGGAAAATGAAAGAAGAAATATTCGACGACGATTTGTTGGAACTTGACGGCGATTTGGCCGAAGAGTCTCCTGCGGAGGAGGCTGGCCAGCTCTACGAGCACTTCCGCGTGGAGGTGGACAAGGGGCAAGAGCCGGAGCGCATAGACAAGTATCTCTTTGTCAGAATGCAGCATTCGAGCCGCAACCGCATACAGAGAGCCGCCGATTCGGGCGCAATCCACGTGAACGGGAAGCCCGTCAAGAGCAACTACAAGGTGCGTCCGGGCGATGTTATCACGCTGATGCTCGCGCAGCCGAAGCACGAGAGCGGCATCGTGGCAGAGGACATACCGCTCGATGTGGTCTATGAGGACGACCAGCTGATGGTGGTCAACAAGCCGGCGGGCATGGTAGTGCATCCGGGAGCGGGCAATTTCCACGGCACGCTCATCAATGCCGTGGCGTGGCATCTGCGCGATGTGCCGTCGTTCGACGCAAACAACCCCGAGGTGGGGCTTGTTCACCGCATCGACAAGGACACCAGCGGACTGCTGGTGGTGGCCAAAACCCCCGAGGCCAAGACGGCTTTGGGCCGTCAGTTCTACACCAAGACCACCCACCGCAGCTATGTGGCGCTCGTCTGGGCCAATTTCGCAGAGGAGGAGGGCCGCATTGAGGGCAACATAGCAAGGGACACGCGCGACAGGCTGCGTATGTCGGTGTTCGATCCCGAATCCGGTGTGGGCAAACCGGCCGTCACCCACTGGCGAGTGATGGAGCGTTTCGGCTATACAACGCTCGTTGAGTGTGTGTTGGAGACGGGGCGGACGCATCAGATACGCGCCCACATGCGCCACATCGGCCATCCGCTCTTCGGAGACGCGCGCTATGGCGGAACGGAAATTCTGCGCGGACAGCGCAGCAGCACCTACAAGGCGTTCATACAGAACTGCTTCCGCCTATGCTCGCGGCAGGCCTTGCACGCCAGGACGTTGGGCTTTGTGCATCCGACAACGGGCAAGCAGATGGACTTCACTTCGCCCATGCCCGATGATTTGGAGGCTCTGATAACCAAATGGCGCGGCTATGTGCACGGCACGGCGCAGGACACGTTTGCCGGCGAGTGACCTTCGGCGGCGCGAGGAAGTCCCGGCGATGTGCGTGTGGCGCGTTTAAGAACAAACAAGAAATTCAATTTACGTACAGATAAATGAAAAATCTAAAGAGAACGATTGCGATTGTGTGTGGCGGAGACTCCTCCGAGCACGACGTTTCCTTACGCTCTGCGCAGGGAATCTACTCTTTCTTCGACAAGGAACGCTACGATGTCTACATCGTTGACGTGCACGGCACCGACTGGCACGTGGAGTTTCCCGACGGCGACATAGCCCCAATCGACCGTAATGACTTCTCCTTCGTCAAGGACGGCAAAGTGGTCGTCTTCGACTACGCCTATATCACCATCCACGGACAGCCCGGCGAGAACGGTCCGATGCAGGGTTACTTCGACTTGCTGCACCTCCCGTACTCCACGAGTGGCGTTTTGGTTGAGGCAATGACGTTCGACAAGTACGTGCTCAATCATTATTTGAGCGGATTTGGCGTGAATGTGGCCGATAGCGTGATGCTCCGGCGTGGCGAACCCTACGATGAGGAAGCCATCGCGCGCCGCATCGGCATGCCCTGCTTTGTGAAACCGTCCACCGATGGAAGCAGCTTTGGTGTGTCAAAGGTCAAGAACGCCGACCAATTGGCTCCCGCCTTGCGCGTGGCGTTCATGGAAAGCAACGAGGTAATGGTGGAAGCGTTCCTTGATGGCACAGAGATTACACAGGGAATCTACAAGACCCGCGACCGCAGCGTGGTCTTCCCGGCCACTGAGGTCGTCACCAACAACGAGTTCTTCGACTACGATGCGAAGTACAACGGGCAAGTTGACGAGATAACGCCGGCTCGCATCAGCCCCGAGATGGCCAAGGCCGTGTCCGAGGAGACCAGCCGCATCTACGATATACTCCATGCCAACGGCATCATCCGCATCGACTACATCATCACCAAGGACGAGAGCGGCAAGGAAACCATCTATATGCTCGAGGTGAATACTACTCCCGGTATGACGGCAACGAGCTTCATCCCGCAGCAAGTGCGTGCGGCAGGGCTTGACATCAAGGATGTGCTGACCGAAATAGTGGAGAACCAGTTCTGATTATCGCGCCGTCTCCCGCCGGGCAAGGCAAGGCGGGAGGCGGCGCGTTGCTATGTTATCCTAAATACAAAATCTTTTAACTGTTATTGTCATCATGGTTATACCCGAAGAATTCAACGACATCCGTCCATACGAGCCTGAAGAGCTGCCCGAAGTGTACGACCGACTGCTAAAGAACCCACAGTTCCAGTCGATGGTGCAGTTCCTCTTCCCCGAGGCTACCATTGAGGAAATCTCCCAAAAGATGCACGACTGCAAGACCAGCATGGACTTCCAGCTTGTCTTTGCCTACCGTTTCCTGAAGAAACTCGTGTCGAAAGCCAGCATGGGCATTGACATGGACATCAGCGAGATAGACAATAAGCGCAACTATACGTTCATGAGCAACCACCGCGACATCGTGCTCGACTCGGCGTTGCTCGATGTGCTGCTCATCGATGCCGGCTTCCAGACCACCTGCGAGATTGCCATTGGCGACAATTTGCTCTCTTTCCCGTGGGTGCTCGACTTGGTGAGGCTCAACAAATCGTTCATTGTGCGCCGCGGACTGATGGCCCGTGAACGGTTGCAGGCAAGCCAAAAGCTCTCCCGCTACATGCACTTCGCCGTGGGCGAGAAGAGCCAGAACCTCTGGATAGCGCAGCGCGAGGGCCGCGCCAAGGACTCCGACGACCGCACGCAGAAAGGTATTCTCAAGATGATTGCCCTCGGTGGCGAGGGAGACTTCATCGACCGCCTTATAGAACTGCACATTGCGCCGCTCGCCATCAGCTATGAGTATGACCCCTGCGACTTCCTCAAGGCGCAGGAGTATCAGCTCCGCCGCGACAATCCCGAGTGGAAGAAGGGCTTGATGGATGATTTGGTGAGCATGCGCATAGGCATCTTCGGACTGAAAGGCCGCATCCACTATCGCGTGGCGGCTTGCATTGACGACTATCTGCGCGATTTGCGCGAGCAGGGACTTAGCAAGACCGACCTGCTTGATGCCATTTGCCAGCACATAGATCACGAGATTCACCGCAATTACCGGCTCTATCCCAACAACTATATTGCCATGGACGAGCTTGACGGCACTGATCATTCAGACCATTACACGGAGGACGATGTGCGCCGCTTCAAGCTTTACCTGCAAAGTCAGCTTGCGAAGATCAAGATTCCCAACAAGGATGAGGAGTTCCTGCGCGAGCGTTTGCTGACCATGTACGCCAATCCGGCGCGCAACAATATCGAGGCCACGAGAGCCTGACCCATCCTGCCGCCCCCATTTCCCGCACCGGGAGATGGGGGCGGCGTGCTTTTTGTCTGCCGCCGCATCGGCCGTCGGCCTCTGCTATCCCCATATCAGCCATTTTCTTCCTACGATATGAAATGTCCCGAATGCTTTTTCATCCGCAAGTCCGACCGCAAGGTGCTTGCCTTCCTGCTGGCCTTGGGCGGTCTTTTTGCCGTCTTGATTTGCTGGCTGGGGCAGTCAGACCCCCTCACGCCGCTCACTCCGGCCGACAGTGTGGCCACTGCGCGTCGCGTTGCAGGGCATGACGGTGGGCGGCGGCGTGCCCCTGTCTATTACCGGGTGGAGGACGGGCGGTGCGTGGAGCTGTTTCCGTTCGACCCCAACACGGCCGACAGCACCGACCTGCTGCGCCTTGGGCTGCAGCCGTGGCAGGTGCGCGCCGTCTACAAGTACCGCGCCAAGGGCGGAGTCTACCGCACGCCGCACGATTTTGGCCGCCTTTACGGCATGACCCGCAAGCAATACAATGAGCTTGCGCCTTACATACGCATCGGCGACGACTATTTGCCCGCCTATGAGCAGTTTAAGTCGAGGCAGGAGGAGGCGCGTGAGCGATACGAACGCTACAAGGCTTCCGACAATTATGTGCCCTACCGCGAGTACGACCGCGACACTGTGCGCTATCCCGTCAAGATTCGCCCCGGCGAGCAGATAGATTTGGCCACCGCCGACACCACCCTGCTGAAGAAAGTGCCCGGCATAGGGTCGGGCTGGGCGCGCCGTATTGTGGCCTATGGCAAGCGGCTGGGCGGCTATTACGCCGTGGGGCAGCTGCGTGAGCTTGACGATTTCCCCGCCGAGGCGTTGCCCTTCTTCCGCGTCTCCGCCCCCAGGGTCACGCGAATCAACATCAACCAGCTCTCCGTCAGTCAGCTTCGCCGCCATCCCTACATCAATTACTTTCAGGCCAAGGCCATCTGCGACTACCGCCGGCTCAAAGGCCCCATCCGCAGCCTTGACCAGTTGCGCTTGCTGGAGCGCGATTTCCCGCCCGAAGCCATTGAGCGGCTCTCCCATTATGTTGAGTTCTGACCTCGGTTTCTTCAATTTATATGGCAGGAATTTTCGGCGCGGCTCTCCCATTGCGTTGAGTTCTCGCAGCCGTGGTTTCTCCTGCGCGTGCCGTAGACCACCCCCTTGCCGCTGCCCTCATATTCTGTCGCCGGGGGTGGTCTGAACGATGGTTTTCCAAAACGTATGCTTTTGCCTTGCGAAACGTATGGTTTTGGCGTGCGAAAGGTATGGTTTTGCAAGGCAAAAGGTAACGTTTTGCGAGGCGGCTGTGCCGCGACCGTGCGCGAGGGCGCAATCGGCGCGGGACGAGGAGGGCGAAAACGGGAAAAAACGGCGCGGCTGGTTTGTTGGCCAACGATTCGTTTTGCCATGTGTTATATTTTTCTTACTTTTGCAACGCAATACATACGCTCCGCAGCAGACGATGAGAGGCTTTGCCGAAAAGCATCGGGCGCAAGCCGGGGCGTAGACGCAAAACAACACAGACGCGATGGCTAATTTGAAAAGTCTGGCCAAAGACACGGCCATTTACGGCCTGAGCAGCATCGTTGGGCGTTTTCTCAACTATCTGCTCGTGCCCCTTTACACGGCAAAGATGAGTGCCGAGAGCGGCGGATATGGCGTGATAACCAATATGTATGCCTATACGGCGCTGCTGCTGGTTATCCTCACGTATGGCATGGAGACCACTTTCTTCCGCTATGCCAACAAGGAGGGCGAGGACGCGGGGCGTGTCTACTCCACCACGCTGTGGATGGTGGCCGCCACAAGCACTGCTTTCTTCCTGCTCGTGCTGGCGTTTCTCAGTCCGATAAGTGCGTTCATGGGCTATGCCGACCATCCTTCCTATGTGTGGGTGATGTTCGCCACCGTGGCCATAGATGCGTTCCAGTGCATCCCGTTCGCCTATCTGCGCTATCAGAAGCGGCCGGTGAAGTTTGCTGCGCTGAAGCTGCTGTTCATCGTCATGAACATCGTGCTCAACATAGCCTACTATGTTGTGCTCGGCGGCACGGAAGTGGGTTATGCGTTCTATATCAATCTCTTCTGTACGGGCACGATAACATTCTGCTTCTGGAAAGAGCTGCGCGGCTTCTCGCAGGGCTTTGATGCCGCGCTCATGCGGCGGATGCTGTCCTATGCGTGGCCCATCCTGCTCCTTGGCATAGCCGGCATACTCAATCAGACGGCCGACAAGATACTTTTCCCTTATCTCTACAAGGCGGGCAACGCCCATTCGGAGCTGGGCATCTACGGCGCGGCGTCGAAGATAGCCATGATCATGGCCATGATCACGCAGGCCTTCCGCTATGCCTATGAACCTTTCGTGTTTGGAAAGGCGCGCGACAAGGACAGTCTCGGCACGTATGCCAAGGCCATGAAGTATTTTGTGATATTCACGCTGCTGGCTTTCCTCTGCGTGGTGGGCTATATGAACGTGCTGCGCCACATCATCGGGCGCGACTACTGGCCGGGCTTGCGCGTCGTGCCGATAGTGATGGCGGCCGAAATCATGATGGGGGTCTACTTCAACCTCAGCTTTTGGTACAAGCTCATCGACAAAACAGTGTGGGGAGCGGTGTTCTCGGGCATCGGCTGCGCCGCGCTCATCGGTGTCAACGTGGCTTTCGTGCCCCGCTATGGCTATATGGCGTGCGCGTGGGGCGGCTTTGCGGGCTACGGCACGGCCATGCTGCTCTCCTACATCGTGGGGCAGAGGAAGTATCCCATCAACTATCCCGTGCGGGAAATCATGGTCTACGTGCTGTTGGCTGCGGTTCTCTTTGCCGCAATCGAGTGGAGCAACGCCTCGTTGGGAGCTTTTGCCGCTGTGGCAGTCAACACATTGCTCATCGGAGTCTTCGCCGCCCGCATCCTGTTGGTGGATTTGCGGCGCGTGCGCAGCGAGAAAAATAACGCATAAAAAAGAAGAAACAAATGATAAGAAAAGTATTTCAGACTATTGCCGGCGTGTTGCCGTTGGTGGCATTGCTGCTGCTTGTGGGCTGCAAGGGTGAGCAGTTCCGCGTCACGGGTGCGATTCAGAACGCCAAGGACTCCACGCTCTACTTCGAGCACAACGGTTTGGACGGCTTCAAGGTGGTCGACTCCGTCAGGCTCGATGACAAAGGAGAGTTCGAATTTGCGGGCGACAAGGTGCAGAACCCCGAGTTCTACCGTCTGCGCATTGCGGGGCAGATCATCAATATCGGCATCGACTCCACCGAGACGGTCAGCGTTGAGGCGGCCTATCCGCTGATGGCGACCAACTATAAGGTATCTGGCTCTTACGAGAATGAGAAGATTCGCGAGCTGGCGTTGCGCCAAATCACGCTGCAAAGCCAGTGCAATCAAGTCGTGGAGAACGCACAGGCCGATGCCGGAGCCGAGATTGAGCGGCTGATCAAGGCTTACAAGGACGATGTGACGCGCAACTACATCTTCAAAGAGCCGATGCGGGGCTATGCTTACTTCGCTCTCTTCCAGTATGTGGCCATCGGAGGTCGTCCCATCATGGTGTTCAATCCGCGTCAGGACGCAACCGACAACAAGGTGTTTGGCGCAGTTGCCACCTCGTGGGACACGTTCTACCCCGGCACCGACCGCACTTTGAACCTGCACAACATCACCATCAAGGGCATGAAAGATGGCCGGATAGCCGAGAACAATCAGCGGGCGATGGAGGTGGAGGCTTCCAAGGTGCGCTCCTTGGGCGTTATCCCCATCACGCTGCGCAACAATCAGGGGCAGGAGTGCGCCCTCACATCGCTCAAAGGCAAGGTGGTGCTGCTCGATTTCCATGTGTTTGCCTCCAAGGAGTCGCCCGACCGCATCATGAAACTGCGTGCGCTGTACGACAAATACCACGCGAGAGGATTCGAAATCTATCAGGTCTCGTATGATACGAACGAGCATTTCTTCAAGACACAGACGGCTTCGCTGCCTTGGACGTGCGTGTGGGATGCCGATGGGACGCAGTCGCAGACGCTCGTATCCTACAATATACAGCAGATTCCCACCTATTTCATCATCGACAAGGACAACAAATTGCAGAAGCGCGATGCGCAGATAGCCGACCTCGGACAAGAGATTGAGTATTGGCTGAGCCGATAATGGGTTTGAGTGAGCATAAAACAGGTTGTCTCGCACACGAGAGTGACTACTGGCTGAGCCGATAACGACGTGCCACAGCACGCGGCGGGCAGGACGAAACCATAAAAGCAGAGCACACTATGACAGCAAACAGCAGCATGATGAGCTGGGAACGGCTCATATCCAACAAGCGGTTGGGGCAGGAGACGCGCCATCCGCTGCGCCATGACGACCGTTCGGAGTTCAAGCGCGACGGCGACCGGCTGATCTACTCGGCTCCGTTCCGCCGCTTGCAGAACAAAACGCAGGTGTTTCCCTTGCCCGGCTCGGTCTTCGTACATAACCGGCTGACCCACTCGCTTGAGGTTTCATCGCTCGGAAAGTCGCTCGGCGATGACGTGGCGCGCTTGCTGACAGAGCGGCATCCCCACTTGCGCGGCACGCTCTTCGAGGAGATAGGCACGATAGTGCAGACTGCGGGACTTGCCCACGACATGGGCAACCCCCCGTTCGGCCACAGTGGCGAGCAGGCCATACAGAGTTTCTTCACCGAAGGACCCGGTTGCGTGTTGCAAGAGAAAGTGAGCGAAAGGTTTTGGGACGACATCACCCACTTTGAGGGCAATGCCAACGCCTTCCGATTGCTCACCCACCAGTTCCAAGGCCGCCGCCCCGGCGGCTTCGTCATGACCTATGCCACGCTGGCCTCCATCGTCAAGTATCCCTTCAGCTCCGATTGTGCGGGGCAGCACGGCAAGTTTGGCTTCTTCGAGTCGGAGCGCGCCGACTATCAGCGCGTGGCCGACGACCTCGGCATACGTTGCTTGGAGCGGCAGGGCACATCGCTTCGCTACGCCAGGCATCCGCTTGTCTTCCTCATGGAGGCCGCCGATGACATCTGCTACGAGATAATGGACATAGAAGACGCCCACAAGTTGCGTCTGCTGTCCTATGCCGAGACGGAGGAGCTGCTCCTTGGCTTCTTCGATACCGATGCGCGGGAGGCCATCCGCCGCCGTTTGGTGGAGGAGGATGTGACCGATGTGAATGAGAAAGTGGTCTATATGCGCGCCTGTGTCGTTGGTGCGCTGGAGCGCGCTTGCGTGGATACGTTCGTGGAGCACGAGCAGGAGATACTGGCGGGCGAGTTCCAAGGTTCTCTCATCAAGCACATTGCCGCGCCTTTGCGCGATGCCTACAAGCGATGCTCGGAGGTGTCGAAGGCCAAAATCTACCATTCCAAGCCCGTACTCGATGTGGAGCTGTCGGGATACAAGATTATGGAGACGCTCATGGAGGCACTTGTTGGTGCGGCGGTGCATCCGGAGAAGTTCCACAGCCAACAGCTCATCCGCCGATTCTCGGGACAATACGACATCCACAACCCTTCGCTGGAGAAGCGTATCATGGCCGTTATCGACTATATCAGCGGTATGACTGATGTTTACGCGCTGGACATCTATCAGAAAATCAACGGTATCAGTCTGCCCATCGTCTGATGTACCCTCGCTTCTCGCGCTCCTGCGTGGCGGTTTTGCGGTGGTGGCGTGGCGTTTTGTGATGTATGCTTGCCGCCGTTGAACGTGTTCATTTTGAGTAAGTTACGGTGCGGCTTTGCAAAAGGTATG
>CAZASQ010000004.1:67704-71543 GCA_964487905.1 uncultured Prevotella sp.
CAAAAGGTATGGTTTGGGAACGCAAAAGGTATGGTCTTGCTGGGCAAGGCCATTTTTCTTTGTTCCCGCTTGCAGCTCCTTGGCGCGTGAGGGAGGATAAAATAGATGAGAAAGGGGAGTTTCTTGTGGCGGAGGAAGCCGTTCCCCGTTGGGCTACAGGCGCAGCAGCGAGTTGTAGTCCCAGTAGGCGTTGCGCATATCCACGCGTCCGCTCTTGAGGAAAGGAACGCCTTCCTCTTCCAGCATGAAGCGTTGCTCAAGGAAAGACGGTGTGAGCCTGCCGCCCGTGCCCACCACCCTGTGGCGTGGAATGCCCATGTCGGCGGGGGCTTCGTTGAGAATCTTGCCAACGATACGGGCATGGTTGGCCACCCCCGCAAGACGTGCCACATCGCCATAGGTGGTCACGCAGCCTTCGGGAATGCATACAACTATGTCGTAAACGGTCTGTGCCAGTTGGTCAAGACTTAATTTCATGGGGGCAAAGTTACGAAAAATAAATCAGTATGGTAGTGTGTTTTGCACGTTTTCTTGTGATTTGTGCCACTATCGTGAGTTAATGTTTGTTATGGTTTTGCGGTTTTGAGAGGCAAAACCATGTTTTTCTCGGGATTTTGGCTTCTGTTGGCGGCTTGTGGAGGTTTGTCGGTGGTGTTGGTGGTGTGCTGTTTGCACGGGCAAAGTGTGCTTGTGGGGGCGGGTGTCAGACTCTCCCGTTCTCGTGGTAGCTGTAGTAGCTTCCGTCGCAAACGATGATGTGGTCGAGAAAATGGATGCGCATCAGCTCGCAAGCCTTGCTTACGCGCTCGGTCAGTCGGTCGTCTTCGTGGCTTGGGTGGGCATTGTTGCTGGGGTGGTTGTGGCATAAGGCCAGCACAGTGGCGTTCTTGAGCAGTGCTTCCTTGATGATAATGCGCACGTCGACGGCGGTTTGGGTTATGCCCCCGTGCGATATTCGCTTGGCCTCGATGAGCTTGCAGGCCTGATTCATGAGCAGAATCCATGCCTCCTCCACGTCGGCGTCCTGCAATTTCGTGTGCATATAGTTGTAGATGGCTGTTGCGGAGTTCAGATTTCTCCGCTCCTCGGCTTTCTCCCTTGCCCTTCGCTTGCCCAGTTCGCAAGCGGCGAGGATGGAGATGGCCTTGGCGGGGCCTATGCCCTTGTAGGCTTGTAGTTCGGCGAGGGTCATCTTGCCCAGCGAGTTGAGGTTGTTGTGGCAGTCGTTGAGTATGCGTTGCATCAGTTGCACGGCATCCTGCTCGGCGTTTCCTGTGCCAATGAGTATGGCCAGCAACTCGGCGTTCGACAGGCTCTCTGCCCCCAGCCGTTCCAGCCGCTCCCTTGGGCGGTCGTCCTCGGCCCATTCGTTGATGGACAGACGGTTGGTGGTCATTTGTAGAAGGTGTTCTTGTAGGCTTGGAACTCGTCTTTCCCGCGCACGCATCGCCGCCACCATGCTTCAAGGAATCCGCATCCGTAGCCTGTGAGCTGCACGAAGGCCGCGCAGACGGACAGCAAGCCGATGTGCAGGCTGCGGTTTTGCGCCGTGGAGTGGGCGAGGATGAGCAGCGAATAGAGGAGCAGGGGAAGCAGTCCGGCCATGATGGCTGCCCGCGAGCAGGCTTCTTGCGCCGCCGTGGTGTCGAGCGTGATGCCGAGAAGGCCGATGGCGCACGTCAGAAGCAGCACGGCCACGCCCAGGGTGAAGACTGCGGGCAGCAGATGGACGGCTTTCAGCGAGTGGGGATACTTCTTGTAGAGGTTGATGCGGGCTATGCCGCTGTTGAAAACTTGCCGCCAGAACTTGCGGAAGTCGGTGCGCCGCTTGTGCCAGACCCATGCTTCGGGAAACAGCCGACACTTGTAGCCGGCCTGAAAGATGCGGATGGAGAAGTCGATGTCCTCGCCGAAGCGCATCTTGGAGAATCCTCCCAGCTGCTGATAGACCTCGCGCCGGATGCCCATGTTGAACGAGCGGGGATAGAATTTGTCGAGTTTCTTCTTGCCGCCGCGTATGCCTCCCGTGGTGAAGAAGGAGGTCATGGAGTAGGAAATGGCCTTTTGCGTGGGCGTGAAGGAACTGTGCGCACTGTCGGGACCGCCGAAAGCATCGGCGGGATTGTGGCTCAGCTCTTGCGAGATGGCCGCAAGGTAGCCCTCGGGAAGCACCACGTCGCTGTCGAGAATGATGAGGTAGTCGCCCTGCGAACGCTCCGCGCCGTAGTTGCGGCTTTGTCCCGGGCCGGAGTTGGGCTTCATGAAATAGTGCAGGTTGAGTTTTCCTGCGTAGCGGTCGCACACCTCTTGGCATGGGATGGCCGACCCGTCCTCAACGATAATGACCTCGAAGTCGTGCTCTTTCTGGCGGGTGAGGCTCTCCAAAAGCTCGTCCACCTCATCGGGACGGTTGTAAACGGGAACGATGATGCTGTATTTCATGGGCTGAAACGGGCTGGGTTTCCTTGGGATGGGAGGGAAATAAGCCTGCCAAACGGTGCTTGGCGGGGCATGGAAATGAAAAAATCCATAGCCCGGCGCGCCTCTTGTGCGTGCCCCGGGCTATGGATGGGGGGAATTGATTATGCGTTGACGCGGCCCAGATAGCTGCCGTCGCGCGTGTCGACCTGGATGGTCTCGCCTTCATTGATGAAGAGCGGCACGCGGACAGTGGCTCCAGACTCCAGCGTTGCGGGCTTGGTGGCGTTGGTGGCGGTGTTGCCCTTCACGCCCGGCTCGCTGTGGGTGATCTTCAAAGTGGTCTTGACGGGCATCTCGGCCAGCAGCACGGTGCCGTCGGAGGTGTCGGTAACCACTTCCACCACGTCGCCTTCCTTCATGTAGTCTGCGCCCTGAATTTGGTGACGGGGGATGGGGATCTGCTCAAAGGTCTCCTGATTCATGAAGATCATGCCCGTTGGGTCCTCGTAGAGATACTGGTAGGGGCGGCGCTCCACGCGCACATCCTCGAGCTTGAAGCCAATTTGGAAGGTGCGCTCCAAGACGCGGCCGTCGGACACGTTCTTCAGCTTGGTTATCATCACCGTGTTGCCCTTGCCCGGCTTGCGGTGCTGGAAGTCGATGCAAGTCCAAATCTTACCGTCCATGCGGATGCACGTTCCAATTTTGATTTCCTGTGAATTAATCATAATTCTGCTTTGATATTCTGTTTCTTGATGTTTTGTTTCTGTCAGCTTGTCGCTTTGCGGTTGCAAAGTTACAGTAAATCAGCTGAATGGCAAAGTATTTTCGGCAATTTATTCTCTTTCGCGGCTCACAAAAGAGCCACTGGCGGGCGATTTTGGTAAAAAAACATCAAATGGCGGGCTAAAACTTGCTGATTCCTTGGCCAATTCAAAAAGAATCCGTAATTTTGCAGCCCGTAACGGGAGTGGCTTCGCCTTTCCCGAATGCACGTTTTAGATCACAATAAATAAAAAATAAAGAAGATGAAAAGAACATTTCAGCCCCACAACCGCCGTCGCGTGAACAAGCACGGCTTCCGTGAGAGAATGGCCACGAAGAATGGCCGTCGCGTTTTGGCCGCCCGCCGCGCCAAGGGTCGCAAGAAGCTCACCGTTTCTGACGAGCATCACGGCAAGTAAACGCCACAGCCGCGTTGCAAGGGCTTGGCAATGCAGGAGATATTCACCATCTTGTGTGGTGAGTATCTCCTGTTTTTTTGTCTTGCGGGGCGTGTCTGGGCGGCTCGCGCCTTCTGCTTGGCGTGCGGAGGGGAGTGTGTTGCGGGGCGGAAGGGCGCGCTGGGCAGGAGGAAGTGGCTTTCGCGCGCAGCCCGCGCCATGCCGCTGCGGGGCGAAAGGTTACGTTTGGCAGGG
>CAZASQ010000004.1:71643-130418 GCA_964487905.1 uncultured Prevotella sp.
GCAAAAGGTGACGTTTGGCGTTGCAAAAGGTATGGTTTTAGTAAGTCTTTGAGGGATAATGGTTTGCAACGTGTGATAGTGCGGCGGCAAGAGGCTGCGGTTTTGGGTTGCCGTGCATGGATGGGCGGGGGCTGGCAGAAGAGGCTTTGCGCGTGGCAGATGCTGTTTTGCAGGTCGGTGTTGGGCTGGGGAGCGGGTGGCCTTTAAACAAGTTCCGCAGGACGCAATAGGTTTTTAACATTTCTTAGCCAAATATTTGCAACAACCGTTGCGCAATGTGAAAAGAAAACGCTATCTTTGCAACATCATAAGGTAAATTGGTACAATAGATAACGCCACGCAACCGCCCTCAGCCCACAGCGTTCTCTCCCTTGACGGAGGTATTGCAGAGGGTTGGGGTGTCGTCTTCAAGATGTAATAAAAACGGAATGTGTTCCTTATTATAAAAGGGGACGGTTCGCACAGTCAATAGGGTGATAATATAATTTCTAACTTTTATTAATAACTATCCTTTAATTGAAACGCATGAAGAAGAAAGAAAATGCACTCCGCCTTTCCTTGAAAGGCAGCATGACAGGTCTGTTCATGATGTTTGCTGTCGCCGCAAGCGCGCAGAATCAAACAGTGAAGGGTACGGTGACGGGTCCCGACGGGCTTCCGGTCATCGGCGCTACCGTTAAAGTACAGGGTACTACGATGGGCGCGGTTACCGATTTGGACGGTAACTACTCCATCTCTTGCCCGCCCAATTCGAGACTTGAAGTCTCCTATGTGGGCAGCAAGACCCAAGTTATCAACGTTGGCAAACAGTCTCAAGTCAACATCACCATGCAGGACGATGCCCAGAGCATGGACGAGGTGGTGGTGACGGCTCTTGGCATCAAGCGTCAGGCTCGTTCGCTGGGCTACTCCACCACCAAAGTGGACGGTTCTGACTTCGACTTGGCTCGCGATCCGAACATCGGTAACGCCCTCTCGGGTAAGGTGGCCGGTGTGAGCGTGGCCGGAAACGCTACGGGTTCCACGGGTTCTTCGCGTGTGATCATCCGCGGTAACGCCTCCATGACGGGCAACAACATGCCGCTGTACGTGGTGGACGGTATTCCGTTCGACAACACCAACCAGGGTTCGGCCGGCACATGGGGCGGTACGGACATGGGTGACGGTCTGGCCAACATCAATGCCGACGACATTGAGAGCATCCAGGTGCTCAAGGGTGCCGCCGCATCCGCACTCTATGGCTACCGTGCTGGTAACGGTGCCATCCTCATCACCACGAAGAGCGGTCGCAAGAACCAGCCTACGTCGATTGAGGTGAACCAGAACCTTACGTTCAACACCATCTACGACTACCGCGACTGGCAGGAGACGTTCGGTATGGGTCTTGACGGCGTGAAGCCTACGACCATCCAGGGCGCGCAGAAAGCCGAGAGCAGCTCGTGGGGTGCCGCACTCGACGGCTCGGAGGCCATGAACTTCCTTGGCGATATTTACTCCTACAGCCTCATTGACAACTGGGACAAGTTCTATCGCACGGGTGTAACCAGCAATACTTCGGCCTCTTTCTCGGGTGCTTCCGACAAGGTGGTCTATCGTTTTGGTTTGAGCTACAACCACGAGAAGAGCATCCTGCCCAACGCAGGCAACCGTCAGGTGGGCGTGAACATGAACACCACGTATGACATTCTGAAGAACTTGCACTTGAATGTCACCGCCAACTACGTGCGCGACAAGTCTAACGGCCGCTCGAACCTCTCCGATGGCAACGGCAACACCAACGCTTCGTTGCTCTATCGTGGTAACTCGTTCGACATTGACTGGCTGAAGGGCACTGAGGCTGGATGGGGTACCAACGCGGATGGTTCGGAGATGATCGCCGGTACCAACGTTTACTTCAACAACCCCTACTGGCTGCAGTACCGTAAGACCAACAACATGAACCGTGAGCGTCTCACCGGCGGTATGAACTTGCGCTGGGACGTGTTCAGCTGGTTGTATGCACAGGTTGGTATGTCTCACGATGGTTACAACTATGACTTCAAGCAGGTGCAGCCCATTGGCGCGGCAGCTGACCCGAAGGGATGGATGACCGAGTATGAGAAGAACTACTACGAGAACAACTACAACTTCCTCATTGGTGCGAACAAAGTGTTTGGCGACTGGGATCTTGGCGCAACCGTTGGTGGCAACAAGCAGTACGACAGCAAGAAGGAGTTCTACGTGACCGATGGTGGCCGCCCGTTCATCGTGAATGGACTGTGGTCGGTGAACAATACGGAGTCTACTGACCGCCGTCCGAAGAAGGTCTTCGAGCGTTGGCAGGTCAATTCGCTCTACTTCACGGCCAATGTGGGATGGCGCAACCAGGTGTTCTTGAACGTAACAGGCCGTAACGACTGGTTCTCTACGCTCGCCGATCACCACAACAGCGTGTTCTATCCCTCTGTGAACCTCTCTTGGGTGTTCACTGATACGTTCCGTGAGAGCCTCCCGACGTGGTTCGACTTCGGTAAGGTTCGTGCTGGTTGGGGTGCATCCTCTAACGGTACGGAGGCCTACAAGAACCTCCTGCTCTATCAGCTCCGCAACTACACCGTCAACGGACAGAGCACCATCACGCAGAACAACAGCGATGTATACCCCAACGCACTCCTGAAGCCGGTTCACATCTCCGAGTTTGAGGTTGGTTTGAACCTCAGCTTCCTCAACAACCGCTTGAGCTTGGATGCTGCTTGGTACAGAAAGCGCACCACGGATGACATCGTAACGGTTTCCACCTCTTCCACTTCGGGATACAAATCGAAGATCGACAACGTGGGTAAGATTACCAACACTGGTTTCGAAATGATGATCGACGCTTATCCCGTGCGCAATCGTGACTTCTCTTGGAACACCACTTTCAACTTCGCTTATAACGATAACAACGTTGACAACCTTGGTGACGGTGTGGATCGTCTGAGCATTGACGGCGCACAGAGCCGCAGTGGCAATGTCTACATCTACAATATCGTGGGCCAGCCCTATGGTATGATTGTCGGCTACAACTATAAGAGAGATGAGAATGGCAACCTCTTGCTCAGCCAGGGTCTTCCCCAGAGAGGCGAGCAGACTACTCTTGGCAACGGCGTATACAAGTGGACGGGCGGCTGGCGCAACACCTTCAGCTATAAGGGCTTCACTCTTGGCTTCTTGATTGACTTCAAGTTTGGTGCCAAGCTCTTCTCCGGTACGAACTATTCGCTCTACAGCGCAGGTTTGCACAAGAACACCTTGGTGGGTCGTGACGTAGAGAACCCCGCAGGACTTTATGTCTTCCCGGGCATCGATGAGGCTACCGGCCTTGCCAACGAGGTGGGTGTGACCGCACAAGACTACTATCAGGCCATCTGCAGCGAAAGCATTGGCGAGGAGTTTGTGTACAGTGCAGACTTCATCAAGCTGCGTGAGCTTACCCTTGGCTACGACTTCAAGCCGCTGCTGAAGAACGTAACGTGGATTAAGGGACTGAACGTCAGCTTCGTTGCACGCAACCTTTGGACGATCATGAAGCACACGCCGAACATCGATCCGGAGTCTTCCATCAACAATACCAACGGACAGGGACTTGAGCTGAACGGCTATCCCACCACCCGTAACCTTGGTTTCAACATCAACGTGAAGTTCTAACCTATTAAATTGAGACAAAACAATGAAAAGAAATAAATTATTCGCATTGGCTTCGATGGTCGCCTTTGGCGCGCTGGGACTCTCCAGCTGCGGCGACTTCGACGATCTGAACGTCGATCCGGAGCACCTGAATCAGGGTAACGTGCCTTACGAGATGATTTTCTCCAACGCACAGCACCAAGCTTTGGGCTCCGACTGGGATATGTGGCGTACGGGCTGCATCTACTCTGCGCAGTTCACGCAGCAGCTTGTCTCCATCGACTGGTGGGACAGCTATGGCCGCTACGGCTACAGCGATGGTTATTCGGCTTCGTTCTGGGACACGTTCAACGGCGATCGCGGCGCAATGCGCGACGTGACCACCTGCTACGACCAGTGGAACGGCGCAGAGGGCTTGAACGTGGACTGGAATATCGCCCGCGTGATGCGCATCTACGCTTTCGCAAAGATGACCGACCTCTACGGAGACATTCCTTACAGCCAGGCTGGCCGCCCCGCTTTGTACTCTTATCCGGTGTACGACAAGCAGGAGGACATCTACAAGAGCATGCTCGCAGAGCTTGACGAGGCACAGGCCAACTTGGTTGGAACGGCCAAGATGGGTCAGCACGACCTCTACTTCCAAGGCGATGCCTCGAAGTGGAAGAAGTTTGCCAACTCGCTGATGCTGCGTTTGGCCATGCGTTTGGTCAAGGTCGATAATGAAACTGCCAAGCAGTATGCCGCCAAGGCTTATGCCAATGGCGTGATTACCGACGCTGCCGACAATGTGAAGCTCAACCACGCTGGCGGCGTGACCACCAACGACTCTTCCGAGCCGTTTGCCAAGATCATGTCGCACGAGGATCGCGAGTTCTATCTTGCAGAGAACTTCGTCAGCATGCTGAAGAACACGCAAGACCCGCGCCTCTGCCTCATCGCCACCATCATTCCTACGTCTACGGGCGGGCAGGTGAAGAGCATTCAGGACGGATGGACTGATGCCGACTATGGTGTGATGAGCTTCGATGCACAGGAAGGCTTGTTGCAGGGCGGTTATGGTAACAACCCCGACCGTACCGATTACTTCATCGCCCAGGCTGACTCGCGCTTCAACGATGGCGACTTCCTCGCTAACTACAGCGCACACTTCTCTATCCCCAACCGCTACACCTATTGCGACCCGACCGCTCCGACGTTTGTCGTGACGGCCGCTCAGACCAACCTTCTGTTGGCCGAGGCCGCTGTTCGTGGCTACATCAGCGGTAGTGCCGAGCAGTTCTACAACGCCGGTGTGAAGGCTGCTTTCGAGCAGTTTGCACAGTTCCCGGCTTACAGCAAGGCTCTCAGCGCGCTCAATGCCGATGCCACTGTGGGTATTAAGGATGCTACGCTTGCTGATTATGCTGCTGATTACTTGACCAAGAATCCGTTTGACGCGGCTAAGGCTTTGGAGCAGATCAACACGCAGTACTACATCACCACCTTCGGCGACCCCCACGAGGTGTTTGCCAACTGGCGTCGCTCGGGCTTCCCGGTGCTCACGCCGGCTGTGATGGCCAAGGAGTATGCTCAGAGTGGTACGTATGAGGACGGCGGAAGCATTCCTCGCCGCTTCATCTATCCTACCTCTGAGGGTCAAATCAACAAGGCCAACTACGATGAGGCTGTTAGCCGCCTCGACCGTGGCGACAAGTTCTACAGCCGCGTGTGGTGGGACAAGAAGTAAACTGACTGACACAAGCGTCCGCCACTTGCTGACGGACAATGCATAACGAGGATTCCCCAAGGGCCATGAAAAGCCCTTGGGGAATCTTTTTTTGCGCCTTTCGCTGCCACGTGCAATTCTGCTTGCGGCAATACGTTACCTTTTGGCGTGCGAAACCATACCTTTCATCGCCCGAAAGGTTACCTATTGCAAGGCAAAACCATACCTCTTGCGCAGCCGTTCTTTGTCTTGCGTTCGGGCTTGCTCGTTGCTCGCGTGGGCAAATCCATGCTTTCGGTCGGGCAGGTGGTGTTTTGTTCCGGTTGTCCTATGGTCTCTGGATTGGACAAATCCGTGTTTTCGGTCGGACAAGTGTGTTCTGTCTTGGTGATTCCATGGTCTTTGGCTCGGGCAAATCCATGCTTTCGGCCTAACGGCGCGCCGGCGTGGCTATGCCACGTTTGTGCTTATGCGGGTTATACGCCTACACCGTGGGCGGAGACTGTTTGCTGCTTAACGCTTTGCCGTTTAGTCCTCAATCGTTATGCGCTTACAATGTGGAGGGCACCCCTGCTGAGTAGCTATGCCACATTGGTGCTTATGGCGGCAGCATCCGAGGATGGCAGAATGCTCCCGCTTTCGCGTGGCCATGCCATGTTGGTGGTTATGGCGGGGGGACGATGCGTTGTGGCGCGTCTATAAAATATGTGAAGTGAAAGGAAAGTTAGGCGGAAAATGCCTAACTTTGCAGCATTAAACAACGGAAAAATGCTGCAATTTGTCAAGCAATATAAGATTACGTGCGCCCTTCTCTTGATTATCTGGGTGCTTTGCTTTATTCCCTTGCCCGAAACACCGCTCAGCGGGGTGCGGCTGATAGACAAGTGGACGCACATAGCCATGTATCTGGCCTTGGGTTTGAGCGTGTGCCATGAGTGTTCGGCCACACACCACAAGGCGGGCGGCGTGTGGCTGCTCGTCTGTGCATGGCTGCTGCCCACGGTGATGGGTGGCCTTATAGAACTGTTGCAGGCCTACTGTACGGGCGGACGGCGCAGTGGCGACTGGCTCGACTTTGCCGCCGATGTGCTCGGCACCACGTTTGCCTTGCCTATCGGTATTCTTTGGGCAAGGTTTCGCGCCAAGCCTTGAATGGGTTGTGGCGCATCTGCTTGTTGTAGAAGCGGTGGTCGCCCGTCACCTCGGGGCCAAGGAAGTCGGGTAGCTCCACGGTCTCGTCCTTGCTGCTCAGCTCCACCTCGGCCATCACAAGTCCCTCGTTGTCGCCGAAGAACTCGTCCACCTCGTAGGTGTGTCCGCCGTAGGGCACGAGATAGCGCCGCTTGTCGATGATGCCCGGCTCGCAGAGGCGCAACAGCTGCTGCGCCTCGTCCGGGGTGATGGCTTTCTCGAACTCGTAGCGGCTCAGCCCGCCATCGGGCGATGGCCCTTTAATGGTGAGGAAGGCTTCGCTGTCGCTGATGCGTATGCGCACGGTGTTGGTGGCGGCGAAGTAGCCTTGCTTGATGTGCGTGCTTGATGTGGCCAACCGCTTCCAGCCGCTGTCCTTGCGCACGAGAAACTTGCGCTCTATCTCAAGTCCGCTCATCAGTTGATGATGATCGTGGTGTAGGCGAGGAAGCACAAGCCCAGGAATATCAGCGTGCCGAATATCAGCGCGATGAGTCTCTGTGCCTTCTTCTCCTGCATCTCCTCCCGCTTCTTGCGGTTCACCTTGCTTTTGTCGCTCATAATCGTTGTTGTTTTTGGTTGTTCTTTATTCTGTTGGCTGGCTTGGGGCGTGGCCTTGTGTGTGGCTGCGGCTTGCCGCGCGGGGTGCGTGGCAAGCGCAGTGTGTGGCTCTGTCAGCCCCGCGCCGTGTTATTCCTCTGCTCTTTTTTCGGCGTCGCTTGCCGCAAACTCCATAAGGTAGGACTTGATGAAGTTGTCTATCTTGCCGTCCATTACGCCGTCCACATCTGAGGTCTGCCATCCCGTGCGGTGATCCTTGACGCGGCGGTCATCGAACACGTAGCTTCGGATTTGGCTTCCCCACTCTATCTTCTTCTTTCCCGCCTCAATCTTGGCTTGCTCGGCCTGCTTTTTCTTCAGCGCGCGGTCGTAGAGCTGGCTTTTGAGGAGCAGCATGGCCTTGGCGCGGTTCTTGGGCTGGTCGCGTGTCTCGGTGTTCTCAATGAGGATTTCCTCTTTCTCGCCCGTGTCGGGGTCTTCGTATTGATAGCGTAGGCGCACGCCCGACTCCACCTTGTTGACGTTCTGGCCTCCCGCGCCACTGGAGCGGAATGTGTCCCAGCTCACTTTTGCCGGGTCTACGTAAATCTCTATGGTGTCATCGACAAGCGGAGTGACGAACACGGATGCGAAGCTCGTCATGCGCTTTCCCTGCGCGTTGAACGGGCTTACGCGCACCAGGCGGTGCACTCCGTTCTCGCTTTTCAGATAACCGTAGGCATATTCGCCCTCAATGGTCATCTCCACGCTCTTGATGCCGGCCTCGTCGCCGTCTTGCAGGTTGGTGATGGTGACCTTGTAGCCGTGAGCCTCGCTCCAGCGCATGTACATTCGCATGAGCATCTGTGCCCAGTCTTGGCTCTCCGTGCCTCCTGCGCCGGAGTTAATCTTCAGTACGGCGTCCATCGGGTCTTCCTCTTGGCGCAGCATATTGCGCAGCTCCACGGCCTCAATGGCCTTGATGGTGTTGGCATAGGCGGCATCCACCTCCTCCTCGCTGATGAGTTCGTCCTTGTGGAACTCCACGGCCAGTGCCAGCTCATCGGTCAGCGTGCGCACTTCATCGTAGTCCTTGATCCACTTCTCAATGCTTTTCACTTTCCTCATCTGTGCCTCGGCACGCTTGGGGTCGTCCCAAAAGTCGGGAGCTTGCGTGCGTAGCTGCTCCTCCTCGTACTCTATCTTCTTCTGGTCGATGTTCAAGTAGCGGCGCAGGGCCTCAGCGCGCTGCTGAACGTCTTTCAGTTGGTCGGCTGTAATCATTCTTTGTGTTGGCTGTTATGTCCGCGTTTAGCTTTCGTACATCTTGTCAATGTCGGCCGCGTAGTTCTTGTAGATGACGTTGCGGCGTATCTTCAGCGTGTTGGTCAGCTCGCCGTTCTCCATCGAGAAGTGATGGGCAATGAGCGTGAACCGCTTGATTTGCTCATAGGGGGCGAGTTGTTGCTGCAGCGTCATGATGCGCTCGGTCATCATTTCGCGCACGGCGGCATTGCGGCACAGCTCTTCCCGTGTGCCAAAGACGATGCCCTTGCTGCTTGCCCACGCTTCCAGTGTCTGGAACTCGGGCACGATGAGGGCGGAGACAAACTTGCGCTGGTCGGCGATGACTACTACTTGGTCGATGAATTTGTCTACGAGCAGCAGTCCTTCTATCATCTGTGGGGCGATGTATTTGCCGTTGCTGGTCTTGAAGAGGTCTTTGATGCGCTCCTGCAGGAACAACTCTCCGTCTTTCAAGTAGCCTGCGTCGCCCGTGTGGAAGAAGCCATCCTCGTCGAATGCCTCGGCGTTGGCTGTGTCGCGCTTGAAGTATCCCGGGGTGATGGTGGGGCCTTTGAGCAGAATCTCGTTGTTTGCGCCAATCTTAATCTCTATGCCGTCAATGGGATAGCCCACCGAACCGATGGTGTAGGCGGAGCCTTTGTGGTCGCAGGTCACGGTGGCGAGGCTCTCGGTGAGTCCGTATCCCACCACCATGGGTATGCCGATGGAGTGTACAAATTCCTCCACCTCGGGCGATACGTATGCGCCTGCTGTGGGGAAGAGGCTGGGCTGCTCCAGTCCGAGCTGTTTTCGCACCACGCTCAGCAAGGTCTTGTTGTAGAGCTGGTACTCCATCTCCAAGTGCAGGGGCACGCGCTTGCCGCGTCCAAGGTACGTAATGTTGCGCTTCCGTCCCACGGCCAGTGCGTGGAGCATAAGCTTGCGCTGCACAGGAGGTGCGCTGTCGATGCGCGCCTTGACGGCTATGAACACCTTTTCCCAGAAGCGTGGCACTGCCGACATGCAGGTGGGGTGGGTCTCGCGCATACTGTCCTGTATCTCTTTGGGGTAAGTGTTGATGATGACCTGTGCGCCCACGGAGAGGCAGAGGTAGGTCCAGCCGCGCTCAAAGATGTGGGTGAAAGGAAGGAAACTGATGCTTCGGTCGGCCTTGCTCACGGGAACGCTGTTGGCATTGGCCTCCAAGGCAGCCTGATATTGCTTGTATGTGAGAATTACGCCTTTGCTGTCGCCAGTTGTTCCGCTCGTGTAGAGGATGTTGCAGATGTCTTCAAAACTGGCCTCGGCCCACATCTTCTCCACTTCCGGCTGACGGGGCAGCCCCTCGCCGAGCTTCAGAAAGTCGCTGAAATAGATGGCGTTGGGGTCTTGCGGGCTGATGCGCACGCTCGAATCGTAGATGATGATGCGCTCCAATGTGGGGCAAAGGGCAAAGACACGGTGTGCCTTGTCGTACTGTTCCTGCTCTCCCACGAAGAGATAGCGCACTCCCGCATCGCGAATCATGTACTGTATCTGCTGTTCGGAGCTTGTGGCGTAGAATGGAATGCTGAGCATTCGCACGCCATACGCGCCGAAGTCGGTGTAGAGATACTGGATGCAGTTCTGCGAGAATACCGCAATGGCGTCTTGCGGCTTCGCGCCGAGGTTCAACAGGGCATTGGACACTTGCTTTACCCGCATAGAGAACTGGTTCCACGACACGCTCTTCCACTTCAAGCTGCCGAAATTTCGGAATGTTAGCACGGGTCTTGCCCCGTATAATTTCGCCTGTTCATGGATGAGAACGGAAAGATGACAATTCGTCTGCATATGGCATGTTCTGTTTTAATTACTGCAAAAATAGGAAAACTTTGGCAAAACGGGAAACATTTGCCTGACTATTTTAACCCGAAAGCGGAAAAACCACCATCTGACCTCTCAGATGGTGGCTTTCCCAGCTTGTCATTCCATCACCGCAACCACGCCTCCGGGTTGAGCTTCGTGGTCTCCTTGCGCAGCTGGAACTGCAATATTCCGTTAGAGTCGACTGTTCCAAGTGTCTGGCCTGTGCCCACTTGCTGACCCTGTCTGACGCTTACGGAGCGCAGGTTGGCGTAGACAGTGATGTATGCGCCGTGCCTTACCATCACCACCGTTGTGCCTCCGTAGCTGAATATGCTACTCACCTCGCCCTTGAACACGCTCTTCACGGGCGCGCCGGCCGATGCTTTGATGTTGATACCGGAGTTGTTGAGCTTCACACCGCTCAGTCCCTCTACGTTGTAGTCGCCAAAATGGCTGACGATACGTCCCGAGATGGGCATCGGAAGGCGACCCTTGCTGTTGGCAAAGCTGCCCGTCATGGCCCGGTCGGCCGAAGATAGGTTCTCCTTGGCGGCTTCGGTGCGCTTCTGTTCTTCGGCTACCTCCCGCTCGTGGCGTTGCTTCTCGGCTGCCGCCTTGCGCTCTGCGGCCTGTCGTTGTGCCTCTGCCTCACGCGTTTGCTGCTCGGCGCGCTCCTTGCGCTCCTCCGCTTCACGCGCCCGCTCCTCCGCCTCGCGTGCCCGCTTCTCGGCTGCCTTCCGTTCCTTTTCGCGTTTGGCCTCGCGAGCCTCTGCTTCTGCGCGCTGGCGTTCCTTTTCGGCTTTTTCGGCTTCTGCTTTGGCCTTGGCGCGTGCCTCTGCCTCACGCTTCCGCGCCTCCGCCTCCTTGCGTTTCGCCTCTGCTATGCGGCGTGCGTTCTCCTCAGCGGCTTTCTTGGCGGCTTCCCGCTTCTTGGCCAGGGCTTCTGCGCGCTTCTTGGCCTCGGCGGCTTGTTCTGCGGCGCGCTTCTTGGCCTCTGCGGCAGCGCGTTCCCGTGCTTTCCTTATCTCAATGTTGATGAGGCGTTCTATCTGCGCGTCAAGTGCCTGTTGCTTCTTCTTGCGGTCTGAAATGACCTTCTGCAGCACCTTCTGGTCTTGCTGCAGTGTCTCCACCATGCGCTGTTGCTCGGCTTTCTTGTTGGCCACGGCGGCCTTGGCCTGCCTTCTTTGGTAGCGCAGGTTGTTCTTCTGTTGGCGCACTTGGCTCAGCTGCGCGCGCTTCTCGTCCACTTGGCGTTGCTTCTGTTGCAAACGCTCGCCTTGCGCACGCTGATAGGCTGCGTATTCGCGCACGAAGCGCAGACGGCGGTACATCTGTGATAGGCTCTTGGCCGAGAAAACGAACATCACTTTGTCCTGAATGCTGCGGTGGCGAGCCATGTAGCGCATGGAGCGGATGAACCGTGCGCGGCGTTCGCCGAGCTGTTGTTCCAGATTGTTGAGCTGTGTCTTCAGGATAGCGATGTTCTCATCGATGCTGTTGATGTCGGTCGTTGCATCGTTGATTTCCTTTTCGTGCTGCTCTATTTCCGTATCGAGCGTGATGATTTTCTTCAGTCGCGTGTCAACATCGCGTTGTTTCTCCTGATACTCGGCCTCGTGCTGCTTGATTTCCTGCTTGATGCGCTGGTTCTCTTGCTGCAAACCCTTGATTTCCTTGGTGGCAACATACTTCTGTTGCTTCTGTGTTGTCTCCTTTTGTGCGGGCTTTTTGTCGCGCGTGGAGCGTTGACCGCCTTTCGTGGTGGCCTTTCCCGTGGCCTTTTGCTTGGCCGACGTCTTTCCTTTTACTTCCTTTTGCGCTTTCTTCTTGCTTTGCGTGCGGTTGTTTTGTGCCACTACGGGCTGCAAGGAGCACGCCAGCAGAATGAGCAGATATGCTAAGTACTGTTTCATTTAGAGCTTGATGAGTTTGCCCAGCACCTCTTCCAAGGCCACTTGGCTGTATTTTTCCGACAGTGTGGTGCGTCCGTCCCAGCTGCTGTCTGCGGTTGCGTCGCTCAGGCTGAACTTGGCGCGGAGCGACTTCTTCTTGCTTGTGGCCTCGGTCTGCACCGACACTACATGGGTGTGGGGAAACTGCTTTGAGCCGAAGGCTTTGAAGTTGTCGTAGTCCCAACGTAGCGTCGACACGCCGTGCGTCTGGCTGGTGTAGGCGATGAGAGCCGACAGGATTTGCCCTGTGGCTTTGGCCGTTGTCCACTCATAGTCTATCTTGCCATCGTGAAGCCTCACTGGCACGTTGTCGCCGCCCTGCAAGTCGGGTGTGAACGTGCCGAGCTGTGCCTCGCCCACTTTCTGCTGTCCCGGGAGCAGCAACTGGTTCCAGAAGAGCGATTGCAAGGAGTAGAACGTGATGCCGTTGTCTTGCAGAAAGCCCACCTCGTTATAGGAAGCCTTGACGTATTGCTTGTGCAGACGGTCTACGAAGAGCACGTAGTCGGGTGTAAACTCCACGCGGCCCACCTCCGTCCGGAGAATGGGCACGAGCAGTTGCAGCCGGATTACCTCGTCCTTGCGCATCCGCAGCATTCCCGGTGCCTGAATGTGGCTGCCGTCCAGCTCTATGTCGACCGTGAGGTTCGACACCAAGTTCTTCTGATAGAGCGCGTTGTCGGCCACCCGCTGCATGAAGCGCAGGTTCTCCTCGTTGCCGGTCTTTGCCGTTTTGGCTGCCGCTGTCTTTGCCGTGGCTTGTCCCTCGCCCACGAGTTGCTTCTGCGACCCGCACGCCGTGAGTGCCGCCATCAGCCCGGCGGTCAGTAAAATATGTCTTGTGTTCATTCTTCGATGTATTTTCTCTGTTCTATTTTCTTTTGCAGCAGTGCGCTTCCTCCGCCCTTTTCCGCCGCGCGCTCCCAGTAGCCGATGGCTCTGTCGTGCTCGCCGGCCATGAAGAGGATGTCGCCGCAGTGTTCCGCCACTACTCCATCGGGCGCGTTGTCGCCAGTGATGATTGGCTCAATGGCCGCGCGCGCCTCATCGTAACGCCGTTCGAGAAACAGAATCCATGCGTAAGTGTCCAGATAGGTGGTGTTCTGCGGCTCGGCCAGCACCGTCTTGCGGCTCATTTGCTCTGCTTTTTGCAGGTCGCCGCCATCGATAGACAAGTAGTAGGCGTAGTTGTTCAGCGCGCCGATGTTCTCCGGCATCCATGTCAGGCAACTGTCGAAGGCCGCGTGGCATTCCTCAAACAGTTTCTTCTCGTGCAGAATCTCGCCCATTAGGGCATAGAAGTCCGACACCAAAGTGGCGTTGCTGTTGCTGTTTATCTGTGCCACGCCTTTGCGGAACGTCTCCAGCGCGTCATCGTTCAGATGTTTCTGATATTCGGCCAGCCCTTGGAAGTAGTAGAATGCCATCTCTTCGGGGTTGTACTGCTGTGCCGGCTTGCACGTTGCGATGATTTGGTCGTAGTCGTTGACCTCCACAAGGTTTTGCAACAGATGGATGCGTGCCGTCACGTTGTCCGGCTCTACGGCCAACGCCTGCCGATAGACGTTGTTGAGCGAGTCGGCGGGGTAGTTGCGGAGCGTCATCCATGCTGCGCGGAGCATGAGGATGTCGCCGTTTTCCTGCGGTCCTGTCAGTGCCTCGTCTATGAGGCTCATCACCTGCGTGCTGTCGGCGGTGTGCTCTTTGGCCGATATGGCCTGCCTGAGCAGGGCGAGCTTGCTGTCCTTGGGTGTCTCGCTGTCGCGCAGCAGCTCGCGCAGCATCTTGTCGGCGTTGGCTTTCTTGCCGTTGGCGTTGTAATAGTCGAGCATCGACATGCGCGCCATGACGTTGCGCGGCTCCTCGGCCAGCACGCTGCGGAGAATCTTGTATCCCTCCTGCGGCTGCCCGTTGAGTTGCAGCCAGCATCCTTTCATGATTTTGTAGTTGGAGTCGTAGGGGTTCTTTTCCACCAGTCTGTTCAGTACTTCCAGCGATTTCGCCTTGTCGCCCTGCATGTCGTAGATTTGCAGACGTGAGAGTGCTATTTGCGAGTTGCAGCCTTCCGTCAGCTCCATGCGGTCCAGCACGTCCAGCATTTTGTCGTACTGCCCCTCCGTGCCGTAGAGCTGGTAGAGTATGTTCAGCACGTCGAGCCGGCTTTTGTTGGCCGCATAGATGCGCTCGTAGGCATCTATGGCTCTTTTGAAGTCTTTTTGGTTGATGAGCATCTGCCCCAGCCGCTCCAGATAGTCGTTGTTGGCGGGGGCGAGGCGGGCTGCCTTCTCATAGCAGGCCAGAGCCTTGGCGGGCTGGTTGAGGTCGAAGTAGAATCCTGCCACCTCGAAGTAGGCCTCCGGAGCGTTGGGGTTGATTTCCAAGGCGTGGCTGAACAGGTCGAACGCCGCTGCGTAGTGCCCCATCTCCTGCTGCCGCAGTGCTTCGAGGTAGAAGTATTGGTATCGTTTGCGGTCGTTCTCGCTCAGCTCTTGCCGCGTGCTGTCGGCCTGCAAAGCGTCTTCCGCCCTCGCGGTGGGGGCGATGGCGGTCAGCAGGAGCAGCGTGGCTACGATTTTTGCTCTCAGCCAGTTGCGTGTGGCACGTGTCTTCTTCATGCTTCGGTGATGTTTGGTTGCGTGTGGGTCACTCCACTCCCGTGTGGCCGTATCCTCCCTCTCCGCGCTCGGTCTCGTCGAGCGTGTCGGCCGGAATGAGCGTGGCCTGCTCGTGGCGTGCCACAACCAGCTGGGCTATGCGCTCGCCATCGTTGATGGTAAACGGCTCTTGCGACAGGTTGACGAGCAGCACTTTCACCTCGCCCCGGTAGTCGGAGTCGATGGTTCCGGGCGAGTTGAGCACCGTTATGCCGTGCTTCAGTGCCAGTCCGCTGCGTGGCCTCACCTGTGCCTCGTATCCCTTGGGCAGTGCCATGTGCAGTCCGGTGGGTATGAGCTGCCGTTGCAGTGGCTGCAGGGTGAGCGGCTCGGCTATGTTGGCGCGCAAGTCCATGCCCGCGCTCTGCTCTGTGGCATATTCGGGCAGCTGGTGGCGGCCCTTGTTGATGACCTTTATCTGAATCATAGTTTACCGAATAATCCGCAAAAGTACAAATTTCCACCCACATTGCCACCTCATTTAAGGAAATTTATTGCTTCTGCCAGTTTGCTTGCCGTGCGGTCTTGTGTGGGTGAGAATGCGGTGCTTGCTTGGCGATGCGGCCTTTGCGTGATTCAATAGGTTACCTTTTGCCTTGCGAAACCATACCTTTTGTCGCCCGAAACGTTACCTTTTGCAGGCCAAAAGGTATGGTTTTGTTTTGCCCGTTTGCGGCCGTGGTGCGCGGGGGGGCGACAAAAGGGGGAGAAATGGCGTAGGAAAAGGCGGCTGGCGGGGCTGCCGAGGGCTGCTCCTTGCCGACAAAACGGGGAGAAAACCGGGCAAAAAGAAAGAGGAGACGCGGCTCCGCCCTTGCCGGGCAGGCCGTGTCTCCTCCTTGCGGATAAGGCTTGGGCTGTTTGCCCGGTGCCTTATTGCGGGTTGATTTCGTTCAGCAGACGGTCTGCGTGGCCCCACTTGTCCATGAGGTAGAGCATATAGCGCACGTCAACGCCAATGCAGCGAGCCAGCTTGCGGTCGAAGTTGATGTCGGAGGCAAGGCTGTCCCAGTTGCCGTCGAAGGCCAGGCCGATGAGCTGTCCCTTGCCGTTGAAGATGGGCGAGCCGCTGTTTCCGCCGGTGATGTCGTTGTTGGTGAGGAAGCAGAGCTGCATCTTGCCCGTCTTCTTGTCCTGATAGCGTCCGTAGTCGGATGCGCTCATCAGCTCGCGCATGATGGGCTGCGTGGCGTAGTCTTCTATTTTGCCGGCCTTGTCCATCTTGCCGATGATGCTGGCCGCGTCGGTATAGTAGCCACTGTCGTGGTTGCCCATCATGTAGCCGCCTACTTGGCCGTAGGAAAGGCGCATCGTGAAGTTGGCGTCGCTGTAGTGCGGCATGTCCATCTCCATCTGCACCTTGGCCTCGCAGAGCTTCTTCTCTTGTGCCTGTACGGCTTCGTCGGCGGGCAGATAGCTGTCCATGCATGTGCGGTAGATGGCCATGATGTCGGCCACGGCAGCCATTGCGGGGTCTTTCATGAGCTTGTCCTTGTCGCCCACGGGCAGTTTCGCGCCCTTCTTGAGCAGGGCCGACTTCTTGTAGAGCCACTCGGTGTACTTCACGAAGTCGCCCTTGAACTGCTTCTGCACGGTGGTCTTGAAGAAAGCGGGCCAGAACTCCTGCGGCACTTGCTCGCTGTAGTTCTTCATCATCGCTGCCGTCAGCTCCTTGTCAAGGTCAAGATTCCATGTGTCGCTGTTGTCATCGAATTCCACGTACTGCTTCTTCGGGTCGCTTCCGCCCTTGATGGCCTCGCGTCCGTAGAAGATGCGGATGCCTCGCTTCAGCAGCTCGGACACGTTGTAGAACGACTCCTGCCAGTAGGCGATGGCCTTTGCCGAGGCGGCGCGGTCGGCATAGGCTTGCTTGAGCGCGTTGAAGTCTACGTTCACATAGGGGTCTTTGGACGCGCCGGAGGCGAGCCACTGCTGGATTTTGGCCTCATACTGCGCCTTGTCGCGGATGAGTCCGATGGAGTCGATGCAGTGGTTCATGCCGATGGAGTTCTTGTAGTAGTTGGCTGCGCCCACGTAGGTGTCCTCATACTGGATGCGCGTCTTCTCGCTCTGGCTCATGTACTTCTTCATGATGGCCAGCTTGATGGCACGGCTTTGGATGCGCGTGGCGTTGGAGATGTCGCGACGCTCCTGGATACCGTAGCTGGAGAGGTAGCGGCTCGTTGAGCCGGGATAGCCGATGGTCATGGCGAAGCTGCCCGGCTCGTAGCCTTGGAGGCTCACGGGCGCCCAGTGCTGCGGACGGTAGGGCACGTTGTCCTTGGAGTAGGCGGCGGGTCCGTTGGTCTTCGGGTCGGCGTAGATGCGGAACACCGAGTAGTCGCAGGTCTGGCGCGGCCACATCCAGTTGTCGGTCTCGCCACCAAACTTACCCATCGACTTGGGCACGGTGAACACCAGACGCACATCGGTGAAGTCCTGATAGGTTGTGGCGTAGTATTTGTTGCCCTCATAGAAAGGCTTGATGCTCACGTGGAGCGTCTTGTCGGTGAGTTTCACCGAGTCGGTGAGCGCGTTCTCCAGCGAGTCGAGTATCTGCGCGGTGCGCTCGCGGGTCTGTCCGTTGATGAGAGCGTTGACGCGGGCGGTGATATCCTCCTGGTTCTTCATGAAAGAGATGAAGAGGTTGTCGTTGGGAAGCTCCTCCTCGTAGGTCTTGGCATAGAAGCCGTCAATCATGTAGTCGTGCTCCACGGTAGAATGGGCGTTGATGGCCGAGAAACCGCAGTGGTGATTGGTGAACACAAGTCCGTTGGGCGATACCACAACGCCCGAGCAGTAGCCGCCAAAGTTGACAACATAGTTGCTCAATGCGCCGGGGGCGGTGAACAATTGGTCTGCGCCCAGCTCAAAACCCTCTGCGCGCATCTGCTCGTACACGGCGTCCGGAAGGTTGTAGAGCGTCCACATACCCTCATCGGCTTTCGCCGTGGTGCCCATGGCGAGCATCGCGGCGGCGAATAAAATCGATTTTTTCATCTTGAAAATTATATTACGTAATGATATAATCATGGTCTAACGCTCCTAATAACGCACTTTTGCGGTTTTTATTTCAGGAAATATCCATTAAAAGTAGCAAAAAGAATGTTTTGTGGCCATGCCGCCCGTGCCGGCGAAGGACGTAAAAGCGGGAGAATCGTTTGGAGAAGCCGAAAGGAATGTGTACCTTTGCGTGTCATTAGTTGAAATTCAACAACGTCATTGAGGCATGAAGAAAACCATTGCGACCATACTTCCTTTCGCGTTGCTTGCGGTGCTGGGCATTGTAATTGTGCTCACGCAGGGCGATTACCTGTTCCGTGTGCAGGAATTGGGGCTTTTTCTCACCACAAGTTCATTCTTTTGGCAGAGCGTTGGCGTGGCCGGCGGCTTCCTCTCATGGGTGAGCGCGTTGCTCACGGCGCAGCTCTTTCATCCTTGGGTGGGCGCGTTCGTGCTGCTGGCGTTGTGGTGTGGCGTTGCCGAGGGCGCGCGCCGGGCTTTCGCCGTGCCCCGTCCGTGGGCTGCGGCTGCGCTGTTGCCCGTCGCTTTCCTCGCCATTGGCTGCTTTCATCTGGGCTATTGGATTTATTATTTGAAGTTGCAAGGCTTCTTTTTCGCAGGCAGCGTGGGCACGTTGGTGAGTGTTTGGCTTGTGTGGACCTACCGCCGCTTGCCCGACCGTGGCCATCTCAGGTCGCTGATGCTGCTTGCCAGTGTGGCCGCAGGTTACCCGCTGTTTGGCTTCTATGCCCTTTTTGCCGTGCTGTGTATGGGCGTTATGGCGTGGAAAGTGCGCCCGCAGGGTCGCCGTAAGGCCATTGCAGACACGCTTCTTGCCCTTGTGGGCATGGCTGTTGTGCCCCTTGTGTGCTATGAATGGATGTTCTGCGCCACCTCGTTAGAGCGTGTTTATCTGGCCGGACTTCCACTTTTCAACATCTCTGGCACTACTTATTGGCCTTATTATTCCTCTTATTTCTATCTTTTCGGCACGCTTCTGGCTTTTGCTTTCCTTTATGGCAGGTGGCCATCGGCGGAGCAATCGAAGCCGTGGCGCAGGTGTGTCGTTGCGGGAGCTTTGCTGTCGTTGCCCGTGGGCTATGTGGCGGCAAACTGGTATCGCGATGCCAACTTCTACAGCGAACTGCGAATGCACCGCGCCTTGCAGCTTGGCGACAACGATGGAGTGCTGGCCGAGGCGGGAAAGGTGAAGAATCCCACGCGGCTGATATGGTTCTTGAAGAACATCGCGCTGATGCGCAAGGGCACGCAAGGCGATGATATGTACCGATACCGCAATGGCTCGGCGCGGAGCGTGGCACCTTTCGAGGTGAATATGATTCGCACGGATGGCAAACTCATCTATTTGGCTTATGGACAGACCAACTATTGCCTGCGCTGGTGCATGGAGGACGGTGTGGAACTGGGCTGGAAGCAGGAGCATCTTGCGCTGATGCTCAAGTGCGCGCTGATGAATGGAGAGTGGAATGCTGCACGGAAGTATGTGGGACTGCTGCGTCACACCTTATATTATAAGGATATGGCCAACCATTATGCCACCTATATCGGCAAGCCGGGTATGGTGGCGTGCGACAAGGAACTTGCTCTTGCGCGGCATTTGATGGCCGGACGCGACCGTTTGACCAACGACAACATGATACTTCCTGTATTTCTGATCAATCATTTCGCCCGTATCAGCAGCGCAGACCCCATTTTGCAGGAACAGTCGCTGCTCTTTGCCCTGCAAGGGCGCAGCAGCGACCTCTTCTGGCCTAAGTATTGGCAGTATCTCAAACTGCATCCGGGCGGGCGAGTCCCCACGCTTTATCAGCAGGCGGCGTGGCTTTTTGCCCAGCAGGAAGGCGTTCCCGAAGGGCGGAATGTCGATGTAAGCCCCGAGGTGAAGAGCCTTTTCCAACGCTTTATGCGCGATGCCGCCGCTTGCAGGGGGCTTTCTTTGGACGAGGTGCGGCAGACGTTGTATGCCGATTACGGTGGTACTTACTTCTATGAGTACTTGCTCAACGGGCCGCAACGGGCGGGCTGATGTCCTTTGGCGGTAGCATTCGGTGCGGGCGATAGGCCATTGCGGTGTGCCGTCCGGGCGTTTTTGAAGAAGAAAAACTTATAGCATGAGATGGAAAAGATGAGATATAGATTCTGTATACTGTTCATATTGTCCTTGTTGATGTGCGGTTGTGTGAGCCGTCCGCACGATGCGCGCCGTGTAGCCAAGCAGCCAACGATTTATCCCGACTATGCCAATGTGACGATTCCGCCCAACATTGCGCCGCTCAACTTCATGCTCATGGATGGCGCGGAGGCTGTTGTGGTGGACATTAACGGTGCGGAGTATGTGCGGGAGAGTGGATGCAAGGCGCTGTTTGATGCCGATGCGTGGCGCGAATTGCTCTCCGCGAACAAGGGGAAGCGGCTCTCCGTGCAGGTGTATGGCCGCTATGGCGACACGTGGAAGGCGTTCAAGCCATTCGAATGGACGGTGGCGGAAGAGCAAATAGACCCCAATTTGGTGTACAGACTTATCTCGCCATCCTATGTGAGCTATGAGGACTTGACGCTTTGCCAGCGCAATTTGGAGGGATTTGATGAGCAGGTGATGGTCAACAACATGCTTTGCAGTGACGAGCAAGAAGGCCAGTGCGTCAATTGCCACAGCTTTCAGAACTACAACCCGCGCCGGATGCAGTTCCACGCGCGCCAAAACCACGGCGGAACGTTCCTTATGCGGGATGGGGAGATGCGCAAGGTGGCCTTGAAGAACTACTCCACACTCTCGGCGGGGGTGTATCCGGCATGGCATCCACGCTTGGACATCATTGCTTATTCCACCAACAAGACCGTGCAGAGCTTCCACACGCGCGAGTTAAACAAGATTGAGGTTTATGACGCGGCCTCCAACCTTATCCTGTACGACATTGCCCGCAATGCCATCACCACCATATCGGCACGCGCCGACCGCTTCGACACTTATCCCGCATGGTCGCCCGACGGGCAATGGCTCTATTACAGCAGCGCAAAAGTGCCTTATCAGTCAGACACGGTGAGCATTCCCTTGGCCTTGAAGCACGTCAAGGAGATACGCTACAACATCTATCGCCGCCACTTTGATGCGGCCACGCGCCGTTTTGGCGCAGAGGAGCTGGTCTTCGATGCCGCCGGCCGGGGGCTGAGTGCCACGCTTCCGCGTCTGTCGCCCGATGGAAGGCACTTGCTTTTCTCCACGGCCGCCTACGGATGCTTTCATATTTGGCATCACGATGCCGACCTTTGGCTGATGGATTTGAGCCGGAAGGAGGCGTGTCCGCTGCGTGCTGCCAACTCAAAAGATACGGAAAGCTACCACACTTGGTCGTCTAACGGCAGCTGGGTGGTGTTCTCCTCGCGCCGCACCGACGGCAACTACACGCGTCCTTTCTTCACCCACATAGACAAAAAAGGCCGCGCCACGAAAGCATTTGAGCTTCCGCAGCGCGACCCGGAGTGTCATTTGCTGCTGATGAAGAGCTATAATATTCCCGAACTGACGCGCGGTCGTGTGCCGCTTCGTCCGCAGCAAGCGGCCAAGGTGATGCGTTCGGCAGTGGCCGACTGACGCATGCCTCTTGCCGCCACTTGTCTTATTCTTGCTTAGCGTTTCTCCGCCGTGTCCATCCACTCGGCCAACAGCGCGCTATACTTGTCGTTTTGCTCAACGAACGACATGTGGCGCGTGCCGTCAAACAGTTCCCAACGGGCGTTGGGGATACGGTCGAACATGGTTTTGGCCACGAGCGGCGTGCAGAGGTCGTTGGTTCCGCTGGTGATGAGGCACGGGCATTGCAGCTCATGGAGGCGGTCGGTGTAGTCGAAGTCGCGCAGGTTGCCCATCGGCGTGTACTCGTTGGGGCCCCACGCCACAATATACGACTCCTCGCCCGACTGCTTTTTGCGGCGCAGGCATTCGGGGCTGTCCTCGGTCACGGCTCCGGCGCAATGCAGCTCCATGAATCGGGCGTTGGCCTGAGCGTATTCTTCACTGTCGTAGTTGCCCGTCTGCTCGGCGCGGGCTATGGCTTGCTGATCCTCGGCCGACATCAGGCGGATGAGGCGGTGCTGCTCGTGTCCCCAAAGCTGACTGTTGGACAGCGTGCTGGACAAGATTGCCGACACCACGCCCTCGGGCTTGTGGTCTATAAGGTAGCCGATGAGCAGCATTCCGCCCCACGATTGTCCGAGAATGTGTACTTGGTCGAGGTGCAGATGCTCGCGCAGAGCCATCAGCTCATCCGTCCACACCTTTCTGTTCCACAAGTCAGGGCGGTTGGGCACGTAGGAATTGCCGCTGCCCAACTGGTCGTAGGAGATGATTTGCCGCCCCGTGTCGGCCAGTCGGTCAAGTACCTCAAAGTAATTGTGCGCGCTTCCCGGCCCGCCGTGCAGCAACAGCAGCGGTGCTTTGCCTTCCTTGGCTTCTCCCGCAATGCGGTAGTAAGTCTGATAGCCCATAAAGGGCATATATCCTTCTTCTATTTTCATGGTTGAGTGAATTGTTTTTATGTTGGGAAATGGTGGAGGCAGGGGAGGTTATCTCACCTCCAAGAGGCTTTCTCCATCGTAAGTCTTTGCTCTTAGGCGTATGTGCGTGTCATCGCCAAGCTGGCTCATGGGCACGCTCATGTAGGCTTCTTGCGAGTAATACTCTGGCATGCCGTTCTGATTGTGTATCAATGAAATCCAGTGGCAACGCTTTCCGTCGGCCAGTGTGGTGACGGAGTCGCGCAGCAGTCCCACGCTTTGCTGCGTGGGCGCGTTGTCTTGCCGTCCCACTTTCAGTGTGACGACCGTGTTCAAGTATTTTTTGTTGGCCGACACCCATGCCCGCACTTTCCCCACTGGGTCTTTCTTCGGGTTGAGAGCGTTGTGGCGGTCGGCGATGCTTGTGGTGAGGACAGACTGAATGGCCTTTACTTCGGTCGTTTCCCCGTCTACCCGCCCATGATACATCAGCACGCGGCAGGTGGTGTCGGGCGTGGTGGTGACGTGTTCCGCACGGTAGGGCGGCGAGAGCGTGAGGCGTTGGCCGCCATCGGTCACGGCGTGGGCAAACAGGCCGTTGCTGTTGGTGGTTGCATCGGCCAGTTCCGTAGACAGATACGACAAACTGGTGTCGCCACTGTCGTAGGCTTCGCTTGTGCAGGCGGCTGTGGCGGCGGTCAGAAGGCAGGCGATGAGGGTTTTCCGCATGGCTCTTGGTGGATAATGGGTGCTGTGGCGACAGGCTGTCAGAGGATGCCGAGCGGCGAGTTTCCGCAGTTCACCACCACCACTTCTATGCCCATCTCCTCCAGCGCGCGGCGGTCTGTGGCGCGAATGTTACTGTCGGTGATAATCATGTCTACTTCCTCCATGCTGCATATCTTGGCAAAGCCGCGCCGTCCAAACTTGGACGAGTCGGCCAGGACGATGGTTTTCTGCGCCACACTCATCATTACCTTATTAATATGTGCCTCGCGCAGGTCGGTGGTGGTGATGCCATATTCGAGGTCGATGCCGTCTACGCCGATGAAAAGTTTACTGAATGTGCAGCCGGAAAGCATTTGTTCGCCATCGGGCCCCACCACCGACAGACTGCTGTGGCGCAATCGTCCGCCCAGCTGTATGATGTCGATGTCGGGATTGGCGGCCAGTGCCTCGGCCACTTTCAGTGATGCCGTGACGGCGGTGAACTTGGGCTTGTGCTGCAGGCACTGCGCGAAGGCCGTGACGGTGGTTCCGGAAGCGATCACCACAGAGTCGTTGGGGTTGACAAACTGTGCCGCGGCTGTTCCTATGTTGTATTTCTCCTCGGGGTAGAGCTTTTCCTTTTCGTTCACGGAGCGGTTGGCCGTGAAGGGGTTGATGAGGATGGCCTTGCCGTGGCTGCGGTAGAGGCGGCCTTGCCGCTCCAGCTCGGTAAGGTCTTTGCGGATGGTTACGGCCGACACTTCAAGTGTGTCGCTCAGTGCCGATACGAGTACGGAGCCTTGCTTGAGCAGCTGGTCGAGAATGGCGGCTTGTCGTTCTTCTTTTGTCATGATGGGCATCTTATATTTCTACAAAAGTAAGGGTTTTTCTTCAATGCGGATGGCTTGTTTTCTTGGATTAACTTTATTTAATACCGCTTTCGCTGAATCATTGGGGGTGTTGGCCAATCCGTGCTTGTGCTTTCGGGTGTGGTTGCTGGCGTGTGGCTTGCTGTTGCGCCTTTTGCGGGAGCGCGGGTGCGGAATGGCTGGCTTGTGGTGTCATGTTTCTTCCTTGCGGGTTGTGGCTTCTATGGGGGTGCCCGGGTGAGGCGTGATGTGCCCGTTTTGCGTCTTCTTGTGGGCTGTGGATGGGTGAATGCTGGGTGGCTGAAGAAGGGGTGGCATCGCATGGATGTGCTTTGCCCGTTCAGGAGGTATGGTTTTGCAATGTAAAAGGTATGGTTTTGGCGAGTGAAACCATACCTTTGGCAAGGCAAAAGGTATGGTTTGGTGGCGCGAGTGTTTTGCCCGCGCTTGGCGAAAGGGGAAAAGGGTGGGGGAGAATGGTGTGGAATCTTATTCTTTTAAGGTAAGTTGCTTTGGATGAGGGATTTATTCCTGTATTGATGGGATTGAAATTTGTGGTGTCCTTGAAAGATGGTTGCTTTGGGCGAAAGTTCCGTGCAATGTGCGAATAAGCGGCGCGCCCTTATGCCTTAAAGGCCAAAAAGTCCGAACGAAAGGGAAATAAAAGAGGACGATTTGGGCGTACGGGGGTGCTGATGGAGGCTTTCTGCTTCGGCGGAATGCCGTCCATGGTTTGTGCTTTTGTGAATGGAAAAGCTGTGGTTGGGATGCTTGGCTTCTCTGGAAAGGAGCACGCCAAGCGCGCTGGCGAGTTTCTTGTTTCAGCGGAGAGATGCTTGGCTTCTTCGGAAAGTTGGGTCAAGGCATTGCTTGAAGTGTCGAACAAGGGTGGTAGAGATACTTAGCTTCTTCGGAAAGGCAATCATGACGCTAACGGCAACGCAATAGCAAAGAGTGGCAGAGATACTTAGCTTCTTCGGAAAGCCGATGGACTCATGCCTACGTGCTCCTTGAAGAACTTGCCCAAGAAACTTTGGTTGGGGAAGTTCAAGTGCTCGGCTATCTCTTTGATGCTTTTGTCGGAGTTCTTGAGCAGCAGCCGCAGTTCCAGAACAACGTAGTAGTCAATCCATTCATTGGGCGTTCGCTTGCTCACGGTCTTGATAGTCTCGGAGAGATATTTGGGGGTGATGCACAATTGGTGGGCATACCAGCTCACGCGACGCTCGTGCTTGAAGTGGTCGCGCACCAGTCGGATGTAGTTGAAGAACACCACCTCGCCCCGCGAGAAACGTTTCGTCTCCACAAGCTGGTACTGGTAGATGACGTTACTGATGTCGTAGATGAGTGCTTTCATGAGCGTGCTCACCAGTTCGCGGCGGAAATGGTGCTGTGGCTCCATGATTTTGGTAATGATGGTGTCTGTGTATCCCGATATGACGCGCATCTCCCGTTCGGCAAGAGAGAAGACGGGATGAAGCCGGGAGAAAAGGAAGAGCGTGTTGAGATCATGGATTCCTGCCATGATGTCGTTGAAAAAGTCGTAGGAAATCATGATGGCCACGCCATCGCAGTCGTCAGAGGCAGTGAAGTTTTCCACCACTTGGCCTTCGCCAATGATGATTACGTCGCCTCGCTTGATGTGGAATGCCTTCGCGTCCACCGTGTAGCTGGCCTCTCCGCTGGTGCAGAGGGCAAAGAAAAGGCACTGGATGCGGCACGTTTCCCACGGGAAGGGCACTTCGCAGAAATGCTCATAGATGAGAAAATCCTCGTCTATGAAGTGCCCTTTTGGGTAGAATGCCCTTGCGTGAGCTACTGTGATTTCGGCATAGTTGCTCTCTTCCATCCTGTTAGTTTGATGAGTTGCGGTTAAGCGTCGTCACCCCGTTGCCCCAAGGCATCTCTGTCTGCAGCCCCAAAGTGTCTTCGCCCATCGCAATCCCTTGGCGAAAGCTCTCTTGTGGGGGCTTTCGCCAAGGGAGGCTGTGGCTTTTGTGCAGTCCTTGCTTGAAAAGGCTTGTCGGCCGGGTGTGTGGTGTGGTTGGGCGTTGTGCCCTTATGCGTCAATGTTGGCGTAGGTGGCGTTGGCCTCGATGAACTCTCTGCGCGGCTCAACATCATCGCCCATGAGCATGGAGAATATCTCATCGGCCTGTGCGGCGTTCTCTATCGTCACCTGTTTCAGCAGACGTGTCTCCGGGTTCATGGTGGTATCCCAAAGCTGTTCGGCGTTCATCTCTCCCAAACCTTTGTATCGTTGGGTGTGAATGCCTTTGCCGTCTTCCACGCCGTTGGCGTATTTGTCAAGGAAAGCCTGACGCTGCTGCTCGGTGTAGCAGTACTCTGAGGTCTTCTTGTACGTGCATTTGTAGAGCGGGGGAGTGGCAATGTAGAGGTGTCCCTCCTCAATCACTCTGGGCATGTAGCGGTAGAAGAGTGTCATGATGAGTGTGTCGATGTGCGAACCATCGACATCGGCATCGGTCATGATGATTATCTTGTCGTAGCGGAGCTTGTCCGTGTTGGCCTCGAAGTTGTCTTCGCCGTCCACACCGAAGCGCACGCCGATGCTCTGGATGATGTTCATCACCGATTCGGCCTCGAACACGCGGTGGCGTTGCACCTTCTCCACGTTGAGAATCTTGCCTCGGAGCGGCAGGATGGCTTGCGTGTGGCGGTCGCGGCCATTTTTTGCGGTGCCGCCTGCCGAGTCTCCCTCGACAAGGAATATTTCCGCGCGCTTCGGATCGCGTATGGAGCAGTCTGCCAGCTTACCGGGCAGTCCGCCTCCGCTCATCACATTCTTGCGCTGGACGCTCTCCCGGGCGTTGCGGGCTGCGATGCGGGCTGTCGCGGCAAGCACAACCTTGTTGCAAATGAGCTTCGCCTCGTCGGGATGCTCCTCAAGATAGTCGGCCAAAGCCTCGCCCACGGCCTGCTGCACTGCTCCCGACACCTCGCTGTTGCCAAGCTTTGTCTTGGTCTGGCCTTCAAACTGAGGCTCCGCAACCTTGATGGAAATGACGGCGGTGAGACCCTCGCGGAAGTCATCGCCTACGATGTCGATCTTCGCTTTCTCTATTTGCTTTGAGATTTGGGGATCGTTGTCGGCGTAGGCCTTCAACGTTCTGGTCAGCGCGATGCGGAATCCCGTCACGTGAGTACCGCCCTCTATGGTGTTGATGTTGTTGACATAGGAGTGCAGGTTCTCGTTGTAGTCGGTGTTGTATGTGATGGCTACCTCGATGGGAACGCCTTGTTTCTCGGTCTTAAGGTAAATGACATCGTTGAAAAGATGGGTGCGGTGACGGTCGATATAGCACACGAACTCTTTCAAACCGTCCTTGGCGTGGAAGACTTCCTTGCGTGTCTTGCCTGTCTCGGGGTCGGGGTTGAGGTCCGTCAGCGTGATTCTTACGCCGGCGTTGAGGTATGCCAGCTCGCGCATACGCCGTGCCACGATGTCCCACTTGAATTTTGTTGTGGTGAAGATGCTGCCGTCCGGCCAGAATTGCTGGCGTGTTCCGTGCTTGTCGGTTTGTCCAACGATCTTCACGGGGTACAGTGCCTTGCCTTGCTCGTACTCCTGCTGGTAGATGTTGCCGTCGCGGAACACTTGCGATTTCATGTGTGCTGACAGGGCGTTGACGCAGCTTACGCCCACGCCGTGCAGTCCTCCGGAGACTTTATACGACCCTTTGTCGAACTTACCGCCAGCGTGGAGCACCGTCATGACCACTTCCAGCGCGCTCTTGTGCAGCTTCTTGTGCTCATCGACGGGGATTCCGCGGCCATCGTCCTCCACGACGACCGACCCATCCTCGCACAGTGTCACCTCGATGTTGCGGCAATAGCCTGCCATCGCCTCGTCGATGGAGTTGTCGACGGTCTCGTTGATGAGGTGGTGAAGACCTTTCTCGCTGATGTCGCCGATATACATGGCAGGGCGTTTGCGCACGGCCTCCAGTCCCTCCAGTACTTGGATGTTACTGGCCGAGTAGTTCTGCTCGGCGGTCTGAATATCTTCCATTTCTTTTCGTCTCTTCTTTATGGTATGCAAAGGTACGAAAAATGATATGAATACGGAAATATTTGCGGGCAAAAATCATCTTTTCCGCGCGCGTGTTTTTCGGGTTTTGCGGCTTGCCGTGCGTGAGACGCGGCGCGGCGGCGCGTGTGGTGTGCCTAATACAGTATAGGAGCAATACCCGAAGGTACTGCTCCTCTCGTCAATAGTTGTAAGACTATGTGCTAAAGTTCAGATTATCCCAGCGCGGCGATGTGCTTCGTCAGGCTCGACTTAAGATTGGCGGCCTTGTTCTGATGGATAATGTTGGTCTTGGCCAACTTGTCCAGCATCTTCTGCACCGAAGGATACAGCTTGACGGCTACGTCCTTGTCGGTCGTGGCGCGCAGCTTGCGCACGGCGTTGCGCATCGTCTTGGCATAGTACTTATTGTGCAGCGCACGTACTTTGTCCTGACGGATTCTTTTCAATGATGATTTGTGATTTGCCATCTTCTATATTTTCTTTTCTTTTTTTATTTTCTTGCAGTCCCTAGCAGAGTCGAACTGCTCTTTAGAGAATGAAAATCTCTCGTCCTAACCGATAGACGAAGGGACCAGCTTTTTGAATTGCGGGTGCAAAGGTATAGGTTTTATTTTGATTGGCCAAATATTGTAAAGTGAATTTTTCTAAATCGCATGGTTTTTGTGCCTTATGAGCCGTTTGGGGCGCAGGTTGACGTTTTTTTTGTACCTTTGCATCCGTGGAAATCATCACTACGCGGGCACTTGTTCTCCGCACCGTCAAGTATGGCGAGGCTTCCGTCATCGCCGATTTGCTCACCGAGCAGCAGGGGCGCGTGTCGTTTCTGGTCAGCCTTCCCAAGTCGGCGAGGGCGCGCGTGAGGCGGCAGTACTTCATGCCGATGACGCTGTTGTCCGTGAGCTACGATTTCCGCTCCCGCAGCAGCTTGCAGCGCATCAAGGACGCGCGCATCGATTGTCCCTACACGCGCATTCCTTGTTCGCCCGACAAGCAGGCCATCATGATGTTTCTGGCCGAGTTCCTCACCTATGCCACGCGCGATGAGCAGCGCAACGAGGCTTTGTTTCTTTTCCTTCGCTCCAGTTTGCTGTGGCTTGACGCGGCAGAGGGGCGTTATGCCAACTTCCATTTGGTGCTGATGGCGCGTCTGAGCCGCTTCCTTGGCTTCTGGCCCAACCTTGACGACTACCGCGACGGGTGCTATTTCGACCTGCGCGAGGCGGCCTTCTCGCCCCTGCGCCCGCTCCATCCCGACTTTCTTGCCCCCGCCGATGCCTCGCTCGTGGGCTTGCTCATGCGGTTGAGCTATGCCACGATGCACATTTTCCGCCCCTCGCGCGAGGAGCGCAACCGCATAGCGGAGATGATGCTGGCCTATTACCGGCTGCACGTGCCCGGTATGCCCGACTTGCGTTCGCTCTCGGTGCTCCGCGAGCTATTTTCCGCCGTCTGACGGCTTCCCCGTTTTCTTGCTTTTGCTTGTGCCGTGAGGCTGTTTTGCCCCGCCGTGTGCGCCGTTTGCCTTGCGCGGGGTGCGTTGTGCGGGATGGGAGATGCTGGCTCTCAAAAGGTGGGGGTGAGACCTCTGTGGACAAAAGGTATGCTTTCGCGCGGCAAAAGGTATGGTTTCGCGTGCCGAAAGGTATGGTTTTGCAGGGCAAAAGGTAACGCCTTCCCAACCGCTTGTTTCTCAAATGGTTGCTGCGGGTTTTCCTTTTGGGGTGCCTGCGGTGTGGCGTGAGTGTGGCCGGGAGGGGGCGTGGCACGTGGTGGAGGCGGCTTTGGCAGGACGGATGTCGGCGTGGATTTGTGGTGGCTGTGGTGCTGATAATCATTCTTTTATGAACTATTTTACGGAAATCCCTCTCTTTGCCGTCAGTTCGCGCACTTGGTCTCCGTGTTTGCCGATTTTTTTTATTACTTTTGCACAGAGATAATTACACAATAAAACAATACATACGCAATGAGACTATTTCGTAAGCCATGCGCTTTCCTCGCCGCTGCCCTTCTGCTGGCTGTTGGCGGCACGGCCAAGGCGCAGCAGATGAAGTCGCCCGTCGATTATGTGAGCACGTTGGTGGGCAGTTTGTCGAAGTACAGTTTGTCCACCGGCAACACTTATCCCGCCATCGCCCTGCCTTGGGGCATGAATTTCTGGGTGCCGCAGACGGGCAAGATGGGCGATGGGTGGCAATACACCTACTCGGCCGACAAAATCAGGGGGTTCAAGCAGACCCATCAGCCCAGTCCGTGGATAAACGACTACGGACAGTTTGCCATTATGCCCACCGTGGGAGCCGTAGACTTCGATGAGGAGCGGCGCGCCAGCTGGTTCTCGCATAAGGCGGAGACCGCCACTCCTTATTATTATAAGGTGTATTTGGCCGACTATGATGTGACCACGGAGATAGCCCCGACGGAGCGAGCGGCCATGTTCCGCTTCACTTTCCCCGCCACCGACTCGGCCAACATCCTCATTGACGCGTTCGACAGAGGCTCATCGGTGACGGTGCTGCCCAAGGAGCGGCGCATTGTGGGCTACACGACCCGCAACAGTGGCGGTGTGCCCGACAATTTCAAGAACTATTTCGTGATGGAGTTCGACCGCCCGTTCACCGTCAGCCGCGTGGGGAGCGTTGATGGCAAGTATGCCTTCGTGTCGTCCGATGACGATTGCGCCACCGCCGACCATGCTGTGGCCGCTGTCAGCTTCAAGACCCGCCGTGGAGAGCAGGTGTCTGTGCGCGTGGCATCGTCGTTTGTGTCGGCCGAGCAAGCCTTGCAGAACCTCCGCGAGCTGGGCAACGGCGACTTGGCGAGCGTCCGCGAGCAGGGAAAGAAGCGGTGGAACGAGGTGCTGGGGCGCGTTGAGGTGAGCGGAACAGACTCCGACCACCTGCGCACGTTCTACAGCAACCTCTACCGCTGTGTGCTTTTCCCCCGTATGTTCTTCGAGGTGACGGCGCAGGGCGACACTATCCATTACAGTCCGTACAATGGTGAGGTGCTCCCGGGTGTGATGTTCACCGACACGGGCTTCTGGGACACGTTCCGTGCCTTGATGCCGCTCGTCGATTTGGTCTATCCCTCCATGGGCACGCTCATGCAGCAGGGACTTGTCAACGCCTATAAGGAGAGCGGATTCCTGCCCGAATGGGCCAGCCCTGGCCACCGCGACTGCATGGTGGGCAACAATTCGGCCTCCGTAGTGGCCGATGCCTACATGAAAGGACTGCGCGGCTACGACATTGAGACGCTGTGGGAGGCGGTGGTGCATGGGGCTAACGCCAACCATCCCACTGTAGGCTCAACGGGAAGAAAGGGCTATGAGTATTATAATAAGTTGGGCTACGTGCCCTACGATGTGAAAATCAACGAGAATGTGGCGCGCACTTTGGAGTACGCCTACAACGATTGGTGCATCTATAGCTTGGGCAAGGCACTCGGAAAGAGCGAGAAGGTGCTGCGTCCGTTCAAGAACCGTGCGATGAACTATCGCAACGTGTTCGACCCGGAGACGCGTCTCATGCGCGGCCGCTTGCAGGATGGCCGCTTCCAGTCGCCCTTCAACCCCTTCAAGTGGGGCGATGCGTTCACCGAGGGCAACAGTTGGCACTGGACTTGGTGCGTGTTCCACGACCCTGCGGGGCTGATTCAGCTCATGGGCGGACGCGATGGCTTCAATCAGATGATGGACAGCGTGTTTGTCGTGCCGCCCATCTTCGATGACAGTTATTATGGTCAGGTCATCCATGAGATACGCGAAATGCAGATAATGGATATGGGAAACTATGCGCACGGTAACCAACCGATTCAGCACATGATATATCTCTATGGCTACAGCGGGCAGCCTTGGAAGACGCAATACTGGGTGCGGCGCGTGATGGATCGCCTTTACAGTGCCAATCCCGATGGCTATTGCGGCGATGAGGACAACGGTCAGACCTCGGCATGGTACGTATTCTCTGCCCTGGGCTTCTATCCCGTCTGCCCGGGAAGCAACGAGTATGTGCTCGGTGCGCCTTATTTCGACACGGCCAAGCTGCATTTGGAGAACGGCAACACCGTGCTTGTGACCCGCGACTGCCCCGATGGGCCTTACGTGAAGGAGCTTCGGAGCAACGGCGCGCCCTTGTCGCGCAACTATGTCACGCACGCCGACTTGCTGAAAGGGCTGAGGCTCGACTTCACCATGTCTGCCACGCCCAGCCAGAACCGCGGCACGCAGGAGGCCGATGCGCCTTACTCGTTCAGCAGACAGACTGCCAAGAGAAAGTAATTTTTAAGGTATGAAGGGTCAGGCCGGGCGGAAACGAACCGTCCGGCCTGGCAGATTGAATAACGAAATCAGCTTATGAAAAGGATAACAATACTGCTGTCGGCACTCTTGGGAGGAGCTCTCGCCTTGCCAGCACAGACCTCTGCCCCCGCTCCTGTGCCCCCATTGCCCAGCGAAAATCAGGTGCGGTGGCAGCAAATGGAAACTTACGCGTTCATTCACTTCGGTCTCAACACGTTCAACGACCGCGAGTGGGGCTACGGCGATGCTCCCTTGGAAATCTTCAATCCCTCCCGCCTCGACTGCGACCAATGGGCACGCACGGTGAAGGCTGCGGGCATGAAGGGCATTATCCTCACCGCCAAGCATCACGATGGCTTCTGCCTGTGGCCAACGAAGTACACCGACTACTCCATACGTAACACACCGTACAAGGAAGGCAAAGGCGACATCGTGGGAGAACTGGCCGAAGCCTGCCGGAAGCATGGGCTCAAGCTCGGACTTTACCTCTCGCCGTGGGACCGCCATCAAGCTTTCTATGGCTCACCCTTCTATGTGGAGTACTTCTACGCGCAACTTCAGGAGCTGCTCACGCAGTATGGCGAGCTGTTCGAGGTATGGTTCGATGGCGCCAATGGCGGTGACGGGTGGTACGGAGGTGCAAAGGAGACGCGCACCATCGACCGCCGCACCTACTACGACTTCCCCCGGGCATGGAAAATGATAGCCGAGCTGCAGCCAAAGGCCGTCATCTTCTCCGACGGAGGGCCGGGTTGCCGATGGGTGGGCAACGAGAAGGGCTACGCTTTCGCCACCAACTGGTCGCTTTTGCGCGGCAATGAGGTCTATCCGGGCTACGACAAGCACTGGGAACTGCAGCAAGGCCACGCCGATGGCGATGCCTGGGTGCCTGCAGAGTGCAATGTGAGCATACGCCCGGGCTGGTTCTACCATGAGCGGGAGGACGATAAGGTGAAGACGGTGGACCAGCTGGTAGACCTCTATTATCGTAGCGTGGGGCATAACGGCACGCAACTCATCAATTTCCCTGTGGATAAGGACGGTCTTATCCACCCCGTCGACTCTGCTAGGGCCGTGGATGCCCACCGGAAGGTGGCCGCCGAACTGCGCGACAATCTGCTGTTGAAGGCCAAGGGCAAGGCCAGCGACACGCGCGGAAAGCAATTTGCCTTGTCGGCAGTGACCGATGGCGACTATGATACCTACTGGGCCACCCCTGATGGTGTGACGGAAGCCACACTCACTTTCACCTTCCAGCGTCCGGTACGTCTGAATAGAATCAGCCTGCAAGAGTATATTCCGCTTGGTCAGCGCGTCCAGCGGTTCACGGTGGAATACCTTGATGGCAATCAATGGAGACCCATTAGCGTGGGAGAGGAGACCACCACGGTGGGCTATCGTCGTCTGCTGCGTTTCAAGACTATAAATACGAGACGGATGAGGATAACGTTTTGTGAGGCAAAAGGCCCACTTTGCATCAGCGAAATGGGAGCTTTCTATGCGCCCAATGCCAAGGAACGCTACGTGGAGCGCGTAGATGACGTGCAGAGTGTTGATTTCTCTGTGGTTGAGAGTGGCTCTTCCGATGTGCTGCTCGACCTTGGCAAGCCGCAGACGGTGCGTTCTTTCTTCTATCTTCCCGACCAAAACGCGCGCCATGAGGGCATGATTGCCAACTATGAGCTTTATGCTGGCGACACGCCGGAGCAGATGCAGAAGGTGGCGGGGGGCGAGTTCTCCAACATTCGCAACAATCCCGTCATGCAGGAGGTGTACTTCACGCCCACCACGGCGCGTTATCTTCGTCTCCATGCCACACGTATGGTGCGCGATGGTGAGGCCGTCAAGTATGCCCGTTTGGCCGTTCGGTAGGCCGGGATGGCTTTCTCACCACACCAAAGTTTCATCACCGTTTCCAAATAGAATCCCATGAGTATCCTCATATCATCCCTTTTGATGGCCGGAACGTTGCTTTCGCTTCCCCATCATCTCAACCATCAGGTGTCTACGGTGGGCGCGGAGCGTCCCCGCACCATGTTCATGGCCTATCCCGACAAAGCCTCGGCCTCGTCGTTGTGCTATGAGCGCAGCCCTTGGCACAAGACTTTGAACGGCACATGGCGTTTCCTCTATGCCGACAACGACACCCGGCTTCCTGCCGATGCCGTGGCCGATGCGCCCAACACGACCCGCTGGAGCGACATCCGCGTGCCCGGCAACTGGGAAGTGCAGGGTTTCGGGACGCCCATCTATGTGAACACCACTTACGAGTTTACGCGCAGCCGTCCGCAGCCGCCCCTTTTGCCTGCCGACAATCCCGTGGGCGTTTATCATCGCACCTTTACCGTGCCCGCCGAGTGGGACGGAAAGAACGTTTTCTTGCACATTGATGGTGCCAAATCGGGCGTGTATGTCTACGTCAACGGACGCGAGGTGGGCTATAATGAGGACTCCAAGTCTACGGTGGAGTTCCTTCTCAACCCTTATTTGCGCAAGGGCGACAACTCCATTACGCTCAAAATCTACCGTTGGAGCACTGGTTCCTATCTGGAATGTCAGGACTTCTGGCGCATTAGCGGCATTGAGCGCGATGTTTGGCTTTCCGCTGAGCCGAAAATAGCGGTGCGCGACTTCCACGTTACCTCCACCCTTGACGACCAATATCGCGATGGCGTGTTCCGCTTGCAGGCCGAATTGCGCAACGCAACGGGCAAGAAGGCCAAGGCCACGGTGAGCTATGAGCTGGTGGCTGATGGCAGTGGGGACGTGGTGGCGCAGGCATCGCAGGCCGTTTCCGTAGCCGACACTTCGGCCACGGTCAGTTTCAGTGCCTCCATACCCAATGTAAGGCAGTGGAGTTCGGAGCATAGCCACCTCTATACCTTATATATTAAGGTGGCGTGTGGCAAGGAGCAGACCGTGATACCTTATCGCGTGGGCTTCCGCCGTGTGGAGATTAAGGACCATGAGGCCAACGGCCGCACGAACAAATGCCTGCTGGTGAATGGCCAGCCCGTCAAAATCAAGGGCGTGAACATACACGAGCACAGCCCGCTGACCGGCCATTACATCACCGAAGAGTTGATTCGGCGCGACTTTGAGCTGATGCGGCAGCACAATATCAATGCCGTGCGTCTCTGCCACTACCCGCAGGGACACCGTTTCTACGAGTTGGCGAGCGAGTATGGGCTTTACGTCTACGATGAGGCCAACATTGAGAGCCACGGCATGGGCTACGACCTGCGCAAAGGTGGCACGCTGGGCAACCATCCCGAATGGCTGGATGCCCATACCTACCGCACGCGCAACATGTATGAGCACGACAAGAACTATCCGTGCGTCAATTTCTGGTCGTTAGGCAACGAGGCGGGCAATGGAACCAACTTCTATGAGACCTACAGGTGGCTGAAAGCGGCCGATGAGGCATGGATGGCGCGCCCCGTGAGCTACGAGCGCGCCTTGTGGGAGTGGAACACCGATATGTTCGTGCCGCAATATCCCTCTGCCGACTGGCTCATGTCGCAGGGCGAAAGAGGCAGCGACCGCCCTGTTATGCCATCGGAGTATGCCCACGCGATGGGCAACAGCACGGGAAACCTGTGGGGACAGTGGCAAGCCATCTACGCTTATGCCAACCTGCAAGGCGGTTTCATCTGGGACTGGGTAGACCAAGGCATCCTTTCGGTGCATCCCGAGGACAGCACGCAGGGCAATGCCGTGCCGTTTGCATCGCTTTCGGCCGGTGAGCAGTCGCGCCTTGCGGGCAAAACGTTCTATGCCTATGGCGGAGACTACGGCGTGGGCATGCCCTCTGACATGAATTTCAACTGCAACGGCATCATTGCGCCCGACCGAACGCCGCATCCGGCCATGAGCGAGGTGAAGTATGTGTATCAGAACGTGGATATTCGTCCCGTCGACATCAGCCGCGGACGCTTCTATTTCTTCAACCGCCACTACTTCACCAACCTTAGCGACTACTCCGTTTGCTACTCCGTGTGCCGCAACGGCGAGGCCATCGCATCGGGAAGTCTGCAGCTTGATGTGCCTGCACAGCAAGGTGTGGAGGCGAGCATAGAGATGCCAGCCATGAAGGAACAGCCCGAGACGGAGTATTTTGTAAACTTCTACGTTCTGGCCAAGCACGAAGAGCCGGGCATGACAGATGGGAACCCCTTCAAGACGCGTCCCGCCGTGGCCGCAGGCGACACCGTGGCCAAGGAGCAGTTCCTTGTTCCCGTGCCGCGCAAGCTGCGCACAGACACCATCGAGAGCCTTCCGATGCGGTATAGTGTCAAGGGCGGCACTACCGAGGTGAGCAGTCCGCACCTCCGTTTTGCGTTGAACGAGCAGGGCGTGGTGACCTCCTATCAGGTGGACGGAAAGGAATACATCCATGAGGGATTCGGTTTCCGCCCCAACTTCTGGCGCGCGCCCAACGACAACGACTGTGGCAACGGAGCACCTCAGCGGCTGGCCGTGTGGAAGGAGGCCGGGCAGCAGCTCAAACCCTCCGTGCGCGTGACCAAAGAGGCCGCCTACACGGTGGTAGCCGTGACCTACGACCTGCCAACGGGCAACCAATATTACCTCACCTACACGCTCTATCCCAACGGAATGATGCACGTGGCGGCCGACTACGCCCCCGCTGCCGATGGCACGCCAGAGTTGCCCCGCGTGGGCGTGCGCTTCCGTCTGCCGGCAAGCATGGACAATGTGGCCTACTTGGGCCGCGGGCCGCAGGAGAACTATGCCGACCGCAACCATGGCACACTTGTGGGCGAGTATCGCGCCAAGGCTTGGGACTTGTATTACCCCTATGTGCGCCCGCAGGAGAACGGCCACCACACCGATGTGCGCTGGTTGCGCATCGATGATGGCGCGGGCGAGGGGCTGCTGGTCAAGGCCGACAGCTTGATAGAGTTTAATGTGCTGCGCAACAGCATTGAGGACTTCGACCAAGGAAAGCGCGAGAACCACCACGCCGATGAGATTCAGCCCCGCAACTTCGTGGAGGTGTGTCTTGATGGCTTCATGCAGGGAGTGGGCGGATACGACAGTTGGGGCGCAAGACCCGACAGCCGCCATCAGTTGCCCGCCAATCGCCGCTACCATTTCGCGTTCAGCGTGCGCCCGATGGGCATGAAATGATAATACAAAAGGCATTGCCGCAGATGAGCACGTGAGATATTGCAATCCAAGAGCTTCTCTGCGGCAATGCAAAAGGTCACCTTTTGCGAGAATTTTTAAATTAAAAATTGCGGAAAAATAAATTAAAAATAATCTGTTTTTAATTTATTTTTATTGCGATGGATAAACTTCTGACTTGCAGGAGGTTATCGCTTGCTGTCAAAGAACTGCTTGGCGGAAGGGCGGAAGAATGGCCGCCGCGCGCCACGGAAGAGCTTTCGGCAGACGGAAACGAAACAAATTGACAGAAACAACAGAAGAAGAAAGGACAGAAAATATGATGATGAAAACGATGTTGGCGGCCTTGTCCGCCCTCCTTCTTGCCCTTCCGGCCAGTGGAAAAGCCAAGAAGAAGCTCCCCTATCAAGACCCTTCGCTGCCCGTGGAGCAGCGTGTGGCCGACCTGCTGGGGCGTATGACGCTCGAAGAGAAAGTGGGACAGCTGCGCTGCACGCTCGCTTGGAACTACTGGGTGAAGGATGGGGGCAAGATTGCGCCCTCAGAGAGTTTCAAGAAAGACCTTGCCGAGGGGCACATCGGTATGCTTTGGGGCACTTACCGTGCCGACCCGTGGACGCAGAAGAGCCTTGAGAGCGGACTCAACCCGGAGCTGGCGGCCAAGGCGGGCAATGCCTTGCAGCGGTATAACATTGAGAACACGCGGCTGGGCATCCCCCTGTTTTTGGCCGAGGAGGCTCCCCACGGGCACATGGCCATCGGCACCACCGTGTTTCCCACGGGACTTGGGCTGGCCGCAACGTGGAATCCGGCCTTGATAGAGCAGGTGGGGCAGGTTGTAGGGCGCGAGGTGCGCTTGCAGGGTGGCCACATCAGCTATGGGCCGGTGATGGATTTGAGCCGCGATCCGCGCTGGAGCCGCGTTGAGGAGAGCATGGGCGAGGACCCCGTGCTCACCGCTGCCATTGGCGCGGCAGAGGTGCGCGGACTGGGCGGCGGCGACTTGGCCAAGCCCCACAGCACCATCGCCACGCTGAAGCACTTCATTGGCTACGGCACAACGGAGGGCGGACAGAACGGCAACCCCACATTCCTGGGGCAAAGGGAGATTCATGAGCAGTTTCTCTTTCCGTTCCGCAAGGCGATAGAGGCCGGCGCGCTCTCGGTGATGACCTCCTACAACTCGCTCGATGGCGTTCCGAGCACAATGGACGACTACTATCTGCGCACGGTGTTGCGCCAGCAGTGGCGTTTCCCGGGCTTCGTGGTGAGCGACCTTTACAGTATCGATGGCATCTGGCACACCCATCATGTGGCGGCCACGCGTCAGGAGGCTGGCGTGATGGCCTTGCGTGCGGGCGTTGAGGCCGATTTGGGCGCGCTGGCCTTTGGCGAACTGCCCGAGGCCGTGCGTCAGGGGCAGGCCAGCGAGGCACTTGTCGACTCGGCTTGTGCCCGTATCCTGTCGCTCAAGTTCCGTATGGGGCTGTTTGAGAATCCTTATGTGAGCGTGGATGAGGCTCGGCGCGGCGTTCGGACGGAAGCCGATGTGGAGCTTTCGCGGCGTGTGGCACAGGAGACGGTGACGCTGTTGAAGAACAAGGACGGGCTTCTGCCGCTGCGCAAGGATGTCCGCGTGGCCGTCATTGGGCCAAACGCCGACAACCGCTATAACCTTTTGGGCGACTACACTGCCCCGCAGGCCGATGAGAGCGTGGTGACCATACTCGATGGCATACGTTCGAAGTTGCCGGAGGCCAATGTGGAGTATGTGAAAGGGTGCGCCGTGCGCGACACCGGCAGCAACGACATAGCCCGTGCCGTGGCTGCTGCGCGCCGTGCCGATGTGGTAGTGGTGGCCGTGGGCGGCAGCAGCGCGCGCGATTTCCGCACCAGCTACAAGGCAACGGGGGCTGCCGAGGCCGACACGAAAGGCGTGAGCGACATGGATTGTGGCGAGGGCTACGACCGCGCAACGCTGGGTTTGCTGGGCTTGCAGGATCGTTTGCTCTGCGAAGTCAAGCGTGTGGGCAAGCCATTGGTGGTGGTCTACATTGAGGGACGTCCGCTTGTGAAGACTTGGGCGGCCGATAATGCCGATGCGCTGCTCACGGCTTATTACCCCGGAGGTCAGGGCGGGCAGGCCGTGGCCGATGTGTTGTTTGGCGATTACAACCCTGCCGGGCGGCTTCCCGTGAGTGTTCCGGCCCACGTGGGGCAGCTTCCGGTCTACTATAACAAGAAAGCTCCCGTGCCGCACAACTATGTTGAGATGAGCGCGAAGCCCCTTTATGCCTTCGGTTATGGCTTGAGCTACACCTCATTCCGCTACGATGGCCTGCAGATTACGCGTGAGGGAAGCGACAAAGTGCGTGTGGAGTTTGATGTAACCAACACTGGTGCGCGCGATGGCGATGAGGTGGCGCAGCTTTATCTCCATGACGAGGTGGCGAGTGTGGCTCAGCCGGTCATGCAGCTCAAGGCTTTTGAGCGCAGAATGATTCCCGCCGGTCAGACAGAGCACTTCTGCTTCACGCTCGGTTTTGACGAACTGAGCGTTGTGGGGCGTGATTTGCGGCGCGTAATCGAACCCGGCGAGTTCAAGGTGATGGTCGGCTCATCGTCCGACAATATCCTTTTGGACGGCAAGTTTACGCTTTGAACAGCTGAGAGTGTGTCGGGCGAGGCGTGAGCGCGCGTTGCCGGTGGCACAGAGTTTGCGTGTGGCAGTATGAAACTTTAAAGAACAGAATATGAAGATTACGGTAAAGAATGCGGGAAAGTTCCGTATGGAGTTGAGAAATGGTGAGGAATGGGTTCACACCGATGCGCCGGCGGAGTATGGCGGCTTAGGCAATTACCCCTCACCTGTGGTTTTGCTGGCGCAGTCGCTGATGGCTTGCGCGCTCACCACGGCTTCCAAAGGGGCTGAAAAGGTGGGTCTTGATGCGACAGGATGGCACGCCGAGCTGTCGGAGGTGTGCTTTGACGAGGGACATGAGAAAGTAACGGCCATCGCCGTGTGCTTCCATTTCGGCCAAGATGTGCCCGAGGAGCAGCGCAAACGTTTGGAGGCCTTTACCATGCGTGGCTGCACGGTGGGCAATTCGCTCACCACCGAGAAGCGTTTCAGCTTCGATTATGACGTGTAGACGGCACTCGGGCTTCGCGCTGGCGTGTCGGAGACGCTGCGTTTGCTTGTAGAAGGCATCGTGTTTGCTTGGTGATGATGGTGCGTTTGTGTATTAAAGGCATCGCGCTTATGCGTTAAGTTCATCACACTCGCACGTCAAAGTCATTACGTTTGTACGTCAAACTGATGGCGTTCGCATAACCAAGTCGCTGCGTTTGCTGTTTCCTTATAAATCCATTCGGCCTCAATCTCCACCGAGATTGAGGCCGAATGGATTGTTATCTATTAGTTTTTGTTATTTCTTTGCGCCGAGTTGCAGCGTGAGCGTGCGTCCTTCGGTGAGCTGTTTGTGCGATATGCGGAAACTGTTGAGCCGCTTTCCGCCCAGCGTCATCGACTTGATGTAGCCCTGCTTGTCCCCTTCGGCGTGCCGTGCCGTAATGGTGATGTCGCCTTGGGGATAGTATTGCGGGTCAAGGTGCAGCGTCACCTTGTCGAAAGCGGGCGTTGTGATGGTGTAATAAGGACTTCCGGGGCAGTCGGGGTAAATTCCCATCATCGAAAACACCGCCCATGCCGACATCGTACCTGTGTCGTCGTTGCCGGGAATGCCATCGGGCTTGTCCGAGAAGTACTTTCCGAGCAGCCGCGTCACCTCTTTCTGCGTTCGCCACTCCTCTCCCTTGAAGTAAGAGAAGAGGTATGGGTAGGCAATATCTGGCTCGTTGGCCGGATCATATAAGCCGTTGTCGAAGATATATTGCAGTTTGTCCACGAAATTCTTCTTGCCGCCCATCAGTTTGGCCAGTCCCATTACGTCGTGGGGCACGTAGAACGTGTAGTTCCACGAAGAACCCTCATGAAAACCGGGTGCGTTGGAGAAGTTCTCGCCATCTTTTGGGTCGAACGGGGTGAGGAACGAGCCGTCAGGGTTGATGGGGCGGAATGCGCCGGTGGACTTATCGTAATAGTGCTTGTAGCCAAGACTTCTCTGGCGGAACAGTTTCGCGTCATCGGCCTTCCCCAAATCGTTGGCAAGCAAGGAGAGTGCGTTGTCGGCCACGTAGTATTCGAGCGCGTGCGACACGGAATTGTCGCCCGAATTGTCCTGTGCGAACACGCCAAGGGGAATGTAGCCTTTCGAGATGTACGGGTCGATGTCGCGGCGCATGGCATTCTCCTTGCCAGGGAGCGTCGCGCTCTTGCGGAATCCCTCGTATGCCTTGTCGATGTCGAACCCGCGGATTCCCTTGAGCCACGTGTCGGCTATGACGGGTATGGCGGGGTCGCCCTCCATTGTCCATGTCTCGCGGCCGAACAGCTCCCAACGCGGCATCCAGCCCCATTCTTCATACATGGAAATCATGGATTTCACCATGTCCACCTGCCACTCCGGGTAGAGCAGAGTTTGCAGCTGGTGTACGTTGCGATACGTATCCCACAGCGAGAACACCGTGTAGCGGTTGCCCTTGGTGTTCTTCACCTCGTTGCTTTCCATCGCCGGGTAGTCGCCGTTCACGTCTTGCAGGATGTTCGGGTGCAGTTGCGAGTGGTAGAGTGCGGTGTAGAAGACGCGGCGTTGCGCCTCCGTGCCACCCTCCACGGTGATTCTGCCCAGCGTGCGTTCCCATTCATCGCCAGCCTTTTGTACCATTGTCTGGAACGATGCGCCCTTTGGCTGCTCGGCATCAAGGTTCTCGCGCGCATTGGCTATGGAAACGAACGACACACCCATGCTTACCTCCACCTGCTCGCCTTGCTCGCAGTCGAAAGTGTAGTAATAGCCAATCCCGTCGCCGGCAATCTCCCTGCCATAGTTGGGATACAGTTTCAGCTTGCCGTTGTCCGGGTCCCAGTCGCCTTTCACTCCGGTGCGGTTGGGTTGCTGTTTCCATGCGCCTTGTGTCTTCGGCTGCTTGCTTACGCGCATCACGAAGTACATCGGGAACACGGCCTGGGGATTGTAGCAGAACGTTCCGAGCAGACGCATACCCTCTATCTCCGTGTCGCTCACGCGTCTCACCATGCCGCCGGTCTCGTTGGTCAGTCCGTCGCCTATGTTCAGCAGCACGTGGCCCTCGCCTTTGGGAAATGTGAACCGCTCCCTTGATGATCGCAGCGTGGCCGTGGCCTCGGCCTGAATGCCGTGTTTGGTGAGCGTCACGCCGTAGTAGCCGGGGCGTGCTTGCTCGTTGGCATACTCAGAGCCATACTGGCGGTAGTCCACATTGAGCTTTCCGCTGGTGGGCATCGTCAGCAGCGTGCCCATTTCGGGGCATCCCACGCCGCTGAGGCTTACGTGGGCGAAGCCTGTCATGTACTTGTTGTGGTACTCATAGGGTGCCGACCACCAGCGTGCGTCCTTGTCGAACTGGTTGAGGTCGCTGCCCATGACGTTGAAGGGCACCACCGACATCAGCCCGTGAGGCAGCACCGCGCCGGGATTGCACACCGAGAAGTTGGTCGTGCCTATGAACGGGTCTACGTAGTCGGTCAGTTTCTGCGCCGTGGCGTTGAGGGCAATCATCGCGCCCAATGCTGCGGCTATCCATTTCTTTACGTGTCTCATTGTTTAGTTTTTGTTTTGAATGGATAAAGGTACGCAAACAAGCCGACACGGCCAAATTTTGCGGGTGTTTTTTCTGTTTGCGGGCTTCCAGGCTGCCTTTTTCGGGCGTTTGGCAGTGGGTGGACGGAGCTGTGGGGATGCAGGAATGGGGGCACAAGAAGATGCGCAATGGCGTTTGGCAGTAGGCAGATGGGGCAGGGAGACGTTAGGGGTACGGCCTTGGCCAATGCTCTTTTTGGGGAGCGATGCACGCTCCGCAGAGTGAAGTATGGGCGGTGTTGAATGATGGAGATGGAAGTGCTTTTAAGTGATTGATAATTAAATGGTTGGCAAAAGGTGACGTTTTGGCCTGTGAAACGTTACCTTTTACAAGGCGAAACGTTACCTTTTGGATGGTGAAACGTCACCTTTTGTCTTGCAAGATGTGCCAAACGGCCGGGCAAAAGCGATGTTTTGCCCAGCCGTTCTCCGTTTGTGGCGTTTCCGCCCGTGCCGTTTGCTGCTTGCGAAGCGGCTCCCGCAGCTCGCGTCAGAGCGGCAGCATGGTCACCTCTATTCTCCTTTTCGATGCAAGAATGCGCTTGGCCATGGCCTGGATGTCGGCGGCTTGGATGCTCTGCACCAGCTCCGTGTAGTTGTCATCGAAGTCAATGTCGTTTCTCACCATGTTGTAGAGCACGTAGTTCCAGTAGTTGTTCGTCACGCGGGCTTGTCCGCATTGCTTCACGAGGTATTTCCTCACCTTCTCCACGCTGCTCTCCAACGGGCCTTGTGCGGCAATGTTGCGCAACTGCGCGTCCACCACGGCGGCCAGTTCCTCATAGCGTTGCGGGTCGCAGGTGTAGCCTATGCGCAGCAAGGCCGTGGGGGCGGAGTGCTTGTCGAGGTTTCCCTGCACGCTCACGCCGTAAACGCCGCTCTTCTCCTCGCGCACGCTGTCGGTGTAAGCTATCTGTAGCACGCGCCCGAGCATATCGAGCGTGAGGTCGCTCTTGGCATCGTATGCCTCAGACCATGTGTGCAGCACGGTCACCTTGGCCGTTGGCGTTTGCATTTTGCTGCGGAACACGTGCGTCTCGTCCACGTCTCGCACCTGCGGATGCGTGTGGGCAAAGGTCTCTTTCCGTCCTGCCGAGGGCAGCGAGGCCACGTAGCGGCGCAGCAAGGGGCGCAGCGAGTCGGTGCTGATGTTGCCAATGACTATCATGTTGAACCCGTTGGCATCGCTGAACCGCTCCTTGTATATCTCCATGACGCGGTCGTAGCTCACCAGCGGCAGCGTCTCGCGCTTCACGGGGCGCAGCCGGGGGCTGTCGCCGTAGGCAATGGCCGTCACGGAGTCTTTGTAGGCCACGCTGGGATTGGCCTCGCGGTTGGCCAGGAACGAGCTCATGCGGTCCAGTTCGGCCTGGAATGCGGCCTCGTCTCGCCGTGGCTGCGTGAAGTAGAGGTGCGTCAGCTGCATGAGCGTTTCCACGTCTCTCACCGAGGAGCTTCCGCCGATGGCCTGTGTCTCGTCGCCTATGCGCGGCATCACGCTCACCGTCTTGCCGGCGAGCATCTTCGAGAGTGTGGCCTCGTCGAATCCGGCCACGCCGCCTTTGCTGATGGCCGTGGTGATGAAGCTGAAGTTGGGCGCATCGTGGTCGGGATAGAGCGAAGTGCCCCCTTCTCCCCACAGTCTCACCATCACTTGGTCTTTGTCGAAGTCGGTTTGCTTGTGGTACACGTTCACTCCGTTGCCCAGCCGCAGCAGCCTTACGCCGTGTGGCAGGGTGGTCTCGCTGAGTATTTTTCCCTCCTTGGGCAGTTTGCTCATCAGCTTTTGCGCCACGGGAGCTTCCTCGTAGGGGGCGTAGGTGCGTGCCTGTGCCTCGCGCAGATAGCTGCCCAGCTGTGCCTCGGTGGGCGTTTCATGCCCCGTTTTGTCGGGCGCGTAGGCCACGAGCACTTGGTTCTGGTTTGTAATCACGGTGCGCATGTAGGCGTTTACCTCATCGAGTGTCACCTCGCGGGCAAACTTGTCGGCCAGCGTCTTGGCCGTTTCGGCGTCAATCATCGGCTCGCCGTGCAGGAAATGGCGTGTTGCCATGCCCACGTAGTGGGAGTTTCGGCGGTCGGCGCGGCTGTTGTAGCGTTTCTCGCTGGCCTTTGCGCTGAATGCTTTTGCCCGTTCCAGCTCCGGAAGGGTGAATCCGTGCTGGCGGATGCGCTCCACCGTGCCCACGGCGGCAGCAAAAGAGCCTTGCACATTCTCTTCCCTTGCGCCGAACGAGAGCGAGAATGCGTCCTTGGAGCGCGATATGAGGAAGCCGCCATTGCGTGCGCTGACGCTCAGGCAGGGCGATTTCTCCTGCTTTTGCATCTCCTCCAAGCGTGCGTCCACCATGTAGTCGATCAGCCCGTCAAGGTAGTTGGCGCGCTGGTAGTCCTCCTTCCGCTTCTCCTCGGGTGGCGTAGCATCGCGCTTCATGTAGAGTGTGACGAGCATAATGGGCTGTTCCGCGTCCTTGCGCACCACTATGATAGGCTCTTTGTTGTCCGGGACGGGGTGGAAAGGTCGCTCCATGGCGTTTGCTGGCATCGGTATCGTGTCGAAGTCGCGCACGATTCGCCGTTGCATATCGTCTACGTCGATGTCGCCCACCACCACTATGGCCTGCAAGTCGGGGCGATACCACTTGTGATAGTAGTCGCGCAGTTCGTCGGGATGGAAGTTGTCTACGATGTCCATCGACCCGATGGGCAGGCAGTCGGCATATTTCGTGCCCTGATAGATTACGGGCAGTGCCTCCTCCATGAGCCTTTGCGCGGCCATGCCGCTTCGGCGGTTGCGCCATTCCTCGTGTATCACGCCCCGCTCCTTGTCTATTTCTTTCTCATCGAGCAGCAAATAGTGGCTCCAATCGTGCAGAATGAGCAGCGTGGAGTCGATTACGGCCTCGCTGGTCACAGGAACGGCGGAGATGTTGTATACAGTTTCGTCCACGGAAGTGTAGGCGTTGAGGTTGGCGCCGAACTTCACGCCGTGCCTTTCGCACCATTCCACGATGCCCGGGCTGCCCTCTGCGCCGCGAAAGTTCTCCGTTCCGTTGAAGGCCATGTGCTCCAGGAAGTGGGCAAGTCCTCTTTGGCCGGGTGTTTCGAGTATGGAGCCAACGCGTTGGGCGATGTAGAAGTCGGCAATACCTTTCTCCTTGGCGTTGTGTCGGATGTAGTAGGTGAGTCCGTTTCGCAGTTTTCCTGTTCGGAAAGTGGCATCCTGTGGCAGCGTTTGCGCTGTTCCGGCCATGGCGGCGAGCAGGAGCGGGAGGGTGAGAAGTGATTTTTTCATTGTTTACAAAATAGATGTTAAGTGATGGAAATATAGATGTTGTGTGATGATGATGCAGCTGTTGTGTGATGACAGTGCGGTTTTGGGTTGGCGGCAGTGTGGCTCTTGGATGACGGGAGGGCAGATGTCTGCCGCCGGGGGATGCTTGGCCGCTCAGAACAGGCAGCCTATGGACACGCTCAGCGTGGTGTTGTCGCATCCCGCATAGTACTTCGTTCCGCCGATTCCGTTGGCCTTGTGCGTGCCCACGGAGGCTTCCACCCATGTGGCGAGCTTCGTTTGAGGCGGCATGAAGGCATAGCGCAGGATGCATTCCGTGCGGTATTGCGGTGCGGTGAGCCACCTGTGCTCCCGCAGAAGCCAAGCCTCCATGGTGGCGGGAAACGACTGCTTGTCGCTCGGCTGTGCCATTGCGCCGTCATCGGCCGCGCTTCCTTGCCCCCGGAGGAAGGAGAATGCCGCCCCGAGGGTGAGCACTCCTTTGCGCATGACGATGTTGCGCCTTGCGCCGGCCGACAATTCGCGGTTGTCGATGTGCTGTCTGCGGAAGTAAGGGTAGAGGTATGACGTTTGGCGGCGGTGGTTGAAGGTGGCTGCCGCGTTGACTTGCCAGCGCGCCATGTCTCCCTCCACGCCCAGCCATCCCGTGTAGGCCACGCGGGAGCTTACCCACACCTTGTTGGCCGTGCGTATAGGGTCGAAGTATTCGTAGTGTCTCGCCCCCTGCTCGTTCACCTCCGTGCGGTAGTGATTGGCCCGGTTGGTCAGGTTTTCCGCATCGATGGTGGCCTCTATGTGGTGGATGCTTTGCCGGGAGGTAAGCTGCAGTCTTGATTGCCACGTGTAAGTGTAGCTGTCGTGGCGCGTGTGGATGGGCGTGTAGGGCGACTTGCGCCCGTAATAGCCCTTGCGGCGCGATGCGGTGAGGCCGTTGAACCACGCAAGGCCGTCCGTAATGTCCCATTGCAGCTGCGCCCCCGCTCCGTTGTAGTTGCTCACGAGGGGTTGCTCGCGCGACTTGTCGGTGAATCCTTCCGCCCCGTACAGTTCCGTGAAGCCCATGAACGCGCCATAGTCGATGAGCGACTTGTAGCTCTTGTCGGACTTTCCGTAGGTGGAGAACTTGATGCTTTCGGTGTTGCGGTGGTAGAAATAGTGCGCGCCCAAGGCTATGTGCCGCCCCAAGGGAGCGTATATGCCCAGTGCGAGGTTCAGGTCCATGAGCTTGTTCTTGTGCCTGAGGTCTTTGTATTTGGCATAGTTGGCCGCCGTATAGTCGGCCTTTATGCCCACGGCAAAGCCCCTCCACACGTCCACGCCCACCGCTCCCGTGAGCCGGTAGGTGTCCATGTGCTTTCGGCCGGGGTTGGTGAGGGAGTCCTCAACGATGTTGAACGGCATGCGGTCTTGCTGTATGAAGGCCGAGCCGTACATTTCCCGCCCGCTGAAATTGTGGTACTGCATTCGTCCGTAGGCCACCGTGCGGGGCGACAGGCGGAAGAACGACTCCGACCCCGCGCCCCCTTGCAGGGTGTGGGGCGAGCCGCTGTAGCTGGTGAAGCCTCCGTGGCTCATGCTTCCGTAGACCTCGGCCTGCGACAGGTTGCGCCGGGCATAGCGGGTAAGCCCCGCCGCGTTCTGCTGCGTCAGCCATACGTCGGCATCGGCTATGAGACGGAAGTCGCGCACGGACAGGCTGTCTTGCGCCGCCACGGCGAGCGTGCAGCTCAGAAGCCCTGCTGTGATGATGGTTTTTCGGTTCAAGCTGTGTTGTCGTTTGATGTTGATGTGTTCCGGAGGCCGGTTTTTCATCCCCTTTTGCTATGCGTTGCGGCCGTCTGTGCGTTGCGCGATGGGCGGCACGCGTGCCTTGGCGCGGCAAAGGTGATTGTTTGGCAAGCCAAAACGTTACGTTTTGGCTTGCGAAAGGTAACGTTTCGGCGTGCAAAAGGTCACCTTTCGCACGCTGAAACCATACGTTTTGTAAACTTGTTGAGCCTCAGTTGGTTGTGCGAGAAGCCAACTGAGGCCTTTGGCATCACTTTCCCCTGACGGAGAAAGCCTGACGCTCGTGGAAGTCGGTGGAGGAATTGTTGTCGTCAAGGTAAACAATCTTCGCGCCGTTCTTGATGGAAGCCTCGGCGTCTATGCCGCTCGGGTCGCCATCCGTCACCCCCATGCTGTAGCCGTAGACCAGCTTTTCGGCGTTGCCGGGTATGGCGAGGGTGGCCTCCTTGTCCACGTTGCGATAGACGGAGTGGCCTTGGCGGAAGGTGAAGCCCACGTAGCCGGCATCGATGGAGGCGGGAAGACGCTTCTGTGAAGATTGCAGGTAGTCGTTGCTGAACTCCTCGAAGCCATCGATAATCCAGTCCTTATACACCCGCAGGTTGGCGTTCACGGGCGATGCGTCCTGCCCCGGGGCGTAGATGATGTTCTCCGGGTTCATGGCATATTCGCCCGGGTCGTTGTCCATGTGGAAGATGAAGAGCGCGGGCGAGGTTACGCTGAGCGTCCATCCGTTGCCCATGCCGTATTCCACGGCCTTGAGGTAGTGGGAGGTGGGGATTACGTCTGACGGGGTGGGGTAGTAGCGCGAGTTGTTGTAGCCCGACTCGGGGTCGTACATCACGTAATAGTCGGGATTGGCGTAGTTTACGCTGTTCTTATAGGTGATGGTATGATCCACTCCGCCATGTATGGACACCACCACCTGCGAGTAGCCCGGGATGGTAAGTGCCTCGGGGAAGTACCAGATGCCATGTATGGCGGGGATGTACTCCACGTCTTCGTCCTCATAGATGAGTTTTCCGTCCTGTCGCCAGTCGGCAAACGGGGCTTGCGCGTTGAACGGGTCGCCTATGCCGAAGCACAGGTTGCGCACCACCAGTTCCTCGGCTCCGTTGTTGTAGAGCACAACTCCGCCGTCTTGCTGGAAGTAGCTCGTGCCGTCATCGGTGAGGCAGCCGCCGTTATACAGCTCCTTGATAATGAGCTGGTCCACGTTCTTCTCCTCAAGTTGTGGCTTCTCGCCGCCTGTCAGCTCGTAGGTGATTTCCGAAATCTTCTCCACGGCAATCTCTTGCTTTGTTCCGTCGTGGTGGGTCACCACCATTTTCCATGCCTCTTGTGCGCTGGCATTGGCGGCCATGCCCATGATGGCCATCAGGGAAAGTATTGTCTTCTTCATTGCTTTGATGTTGTTTTCTTCTTTTTTTGTTGTTTTGTGAGGTTAAGTCGCTTTCTTTTATTTGTTCACCATCTTGTAGCTCTTTGTGGGAGTGCGCAGAATGTAGACGCCCGTGGGCAGATGGTCGAGCCGCACCGTGGCGCGCCCCTCGCCATCGGCCACTGCAGTCATGACAAGCTGGCCGTTTGCGGTGAGCACCTGTATGCGGTCGTTGGGCCGTAGGCCTGCAAACTCAGCCCCGGAAGCTGAGAACGAGGGCTTGGGGTTGTCCTGCCGCAGGTGGTCGCTGACGTTTGTGGCGGTCTTGGTTTCGAAATGCTGCTCCCTGATGCCGTCAAGGCTGTACGAGATGGCGTCTTGCCCGATGGCGATGGTCACCTCACAGTCGGCATAGGTGAGCTTTGGGCTTTCGGCGAGCGCGAAACTCACGGTCTGCCCGTCGGTCTGGGTTAGCACCAGGTGCAGGCTTGCAGTCTCAGGGTGGCTCTCCTGTGCCGCAGCGGGCAGGGAAAGCGTCATCGCCGCTGCTGCCACGGTGCCGATGATAAAGTTTTTGTTCATGAATAACTTCATTGGTTTACGTTGTTTATTGAGTTTTGCGTCGTTTGGTGACGCTCATTTTCATGTCAAGCGCGTTGATGCTGTCTTTCGATATGGCCGTCTTGCCCAGCACGCCGTTGATGATGTAGCGCGCGTCCAGTGTGTCCAGACGCGATGCGCTCGTGGCTTCGTATAGTCCGGAGGGGAGCATGAAGCGGGCGATCCCGGCGGTGTCGGTCAGCTCAACGAACACCGATGCGGCGGCATTCTTCATCTCCACGCGTGCCCCGGCGTAGGGCTTGATGTCGCTTTTGGCCGGGTAGACCAGCCTAACCGTGACCGGAACAAGCTCCACTTCTTCATCGTAGCTGCACGAAACGGCCAGCAGCGTGGCTGCGGCAAGGGCGAGTTGTATGGCTTTTCTCATAATTTCAGTTTCAAGGATAGTCCATAATAGAAGGAGGGAACGTAGCCGCTGCCGAACAGGGAAGTCTCCAAGCCGGTCTGGGAAGAGCGCACCGTACGCATGGTATTGAGGAAATTGTTGGCATAGAAGCTCACCGACACATGGTCGCCAATCTCCTTGGTGACGCTGAAATTGGCGGAATAGTACGCCGAGACGCGGTTCCCGTTCATCGTGAAGGGATAGTTCGACCGCACGATAAGCCTCGAAAGGTCGTTGAAAAGGTTCTGATCGTGCTCCTTTGCCCACAGGAAACGTTCCAGGAAAGGTATTCGCTCGCTGGGATTCTCCCACGTTGAGTAATACACGGGGTACACGATGACGGTCTTCCCCTCACCTCCCGTGTAGGGTTCGCCGAACAAATCCGCGCTTTCCAGCACCTCATAGCCCCTCACGGAGCCATCTGGAAGCTCGCACTTGGCTCTGCTGTAGGCATAGAGCGATGCTTCCACGCGCAATGCCAGCACCATGCGAATCCGCGGGATATGTGTGGTGATGGTGGTGTTGAGGTTGCAGGCGCGGCTTACGTGTCCGTTGCTCACGGAAGCGGTGGCTGTGTAGCCGGTAGATGTGGCGTTGGTGCCCAGATAGTAGCCAATGTATTGGTAGAGGCGACCATCCGTCATGCGATTGGTCAGCCCGTAGGGCACGTCGGCGAAGAGTTGGCTGTCCAAACTTCTGTACCAGTAGTAGTTACCGTCCACTCTGACCTGCGTCCGCAGCGGTTTGATTTGCGCAAAGTCCACTATCCACTCCATTCCCCAGCGTTCCACGGGCGAGGCGTTGGCATATTGGCGTGCCGCATAGTAGGTGTTGCGACTTTGAAAGTCGAGCGTGACGGGGGCGAGGCTGCCCGTTTTGTCGCTCACGGTGATGATTCCGTCGCTGCTGATGGAGAAAGCGCGGTCGGCCACGGGTATTCCGCAGTTCTGCACCGCCGATGGCGTAGTGTATTTGTAGGTGAATGGGGTGAAGATACTTGTGGCCATGTAGGCGTTTAGCGTCTTGCTGATGAAGCCCGATAGCGACAACCGTGCCACCTTGGTGCTGATGTCGAAGCCCACATCGTACTGATGGCTGTACTGCCATTGCAGGTTGGGATTGTAGCGGGCACTCGAAGGGATGGTGTAGTAGGCGTGGAAGGAGCGGTTTTCCGCATCGCTTGTCGATGCAAATGCCATCCGGTCGGCGTAGACGGGCGATGGATAGAGCACTTGGAAGGACGGCAGCTTCACCGCTTTGCCCCATCCTGCGTGCAGGGCGGCCTCGCGGAGGAAGCCGTCTCGGGTGTTGCGCCACACGTAGCGGCCGTTGACGCGGGGCGAAAGGCTTGCCGCCGTGCCATAATCAGACCCTCCTATGCGTGTCACATCGTTGCGCAGACCCACCGTAAGCTCCACCGTGGATGCCTTGGACAGGCTTGCCGACAGTTCCTCCTCTGCCCAAAAGCCCATGTTCTGCATGGCCGGCAACTGGTCGTAGCGGCGTTCGCGCCATGTGGGTGCGTAGCGCATATCCTCATAATAAGTGCCTTTGCCGGCGTTGCTGGTGCGTGTCCACTCCGCTCCTGCTCCCAGCCGGTGGCTCAGAAAGCCGAAGCGGCGTGCCCAAGTGGCTTTGAGCTTCAGCCGAAGGTCAAGCGGCTTGGAGTCGTTGAACGCTTTCACATACCAGTAGCCCGTAGGGCCGAGTATGATAGGTGCGCCGGGGTTGGCATCATATTCTTCGGCGATGTGGTAACCCTCCGTGAGTGCGTGCAGATAAGGCTGCGTGGTGGAGCTGCTCTCGCGGCTGTAGGTCTCGGTGAGGTTGTCCGACCAGCTGGCCGAGCCGCTCATGTCCACCGAGGTTATCCACGACAGGCCGGGTTGCCAGTGCAGGCGGAAGTTGGCGTTGAACTGATTGTTGCGCATTTTGCTGTAGTCATCGAGCTGCTCATCGGGGTCTGACTTGGAGTTGTAGCCGCCTACGTTGCCCGTGAAGCCTGCCGCCACCGTCAGCGGCGATGATGTGGGCATGAATACCTTCGTGTAGTTGAGGCTCAGAGTGTTGCGCTGATAGGCCGTGTGGGGCGATGCGATGTCGCTGAACGACCGCGCGTGCTCCACGGAGGCATTCAGCAGACCGGCGTTTGCGCCCAAGTCAAAGCCCTTGCTTGCAGAAACGAGCCGCGTGTGCTGTGTAATCTTCGACTCAACGATGAATGGCGTGCGCCCTTTTCTTGTGCGCACCCTCACGATGCCATTGCTCAGGTCGCCGTATTCCACCGATGGGATGCCCGGCGTCACCTCCACGGCCTCCACGTTGCTGCTGCCCAGCTGTCGCAGGCTTGCCCCGTTGGTCTCGCCCATGGCGGCATTGTTGCCCACGCGCACGCCGTCTATCTCCACCGCCGTACCAAACGCGCTGTTGCCTGCCTCCCCGCTCTCGCTGCGCAGCCGCAACCGCGTGTCGTTCATGAGCGTGGGGTTCTGCGTCTTGCCTCCGGGCAGCAGCGCGGCTATGTCGCCGATGGTCAGAACCTGCTGTTGGTCAAGAGCCTGTCGGCCTATGGAATAGCTCGTTGTGGACTGGTTGTCATCGCGTTTGGCCACCACGGCCACCTCGTCCAGTTGCAGCGTCTCCTCGCTCATGCGTATGGTGATGGGCTGCATCTCGCGTTTGATGTCGATAGGGATGCTTTGCGGGGCATAGCCCAGGCACTGGATGGAGAGCGTGGCCTTGCCTTGGGGCGCGTGGCGGATGACAAAGCGTCCGTCTTTGTCGGTCATTCCCCACAGCTCGCTGCCCTTGATGAGCACGGCGGCAAACTCTATGGGCTTCCCGCCCTCGCGGCTCACCACCTTTCCGCTCACGTTGGCCTGCTGGGCAAGGCACATGGTGAGGCCGAGCGGCAGGGTTGCGGCGGTCAGGAGGAGGCGGTTTGCCATGGGCGTGATGCGGTATTCCATGTTGGGTGTCGGTGTTTCGTTTTCGAGGTGCAAAGGTAGGAATACGGAAGAGCAGCGGCAATACTTAAAAATTGCGATTTGAAAACGCTGCAAGAATACCCGAAAATAATGATTGCCATGCGTTTGCCGTCCTTTGTGTTTGCTCTTCCCGCAGTGCGTTTGCGGTGGCTTTCCGCGCGGTTGGTGGTGCGGTTGGCTTGCGCTGAATCCGTTTTCGCTCTCTATTAGAGCAGGTTTCGCAAGCGGTTGATTTACATGGGGTTGCAAAAACGCGCTTTGTCGGTTTGCGAAACCATACGTTTTGCCTTGCAAAAGGTATGGTTTTGCAGCGCGAAAGGTATGGTTTCGTCATGCAAAAGGTATGGTTTTACCGCACGGGTAGTGAGGGGGCAGAGGGTTGGGGGGATGATGCGGCGGGGCGATGGTGGCGGTGTGCCAGCGTGGCCGATGCGTTGCGAGGGGCTGATGGCGCATAAAATGGTGGTCAGTTTGTAGGCTAAGATGATTTTTTTTTGTACTTTTGCAACATAATAATTAAGTGATTCAGATATGAGACTAAAGAAATTCGCATTATTCTTACTCGGTGTCGCTTGTTCGCTTGCGGGCAATGCGCAGCAGTACACGCAGTATGTCAATCCGCAGATAGGCTCTGGCGGGCACGGTCATGTGTTCGTGGGTGCCAATGTGCCCTTTGGCTATGTGCAGCTCGGCCCCACTCAGCCCACGCGGGGCTGGGACTGGTGCTCGGGCTATCATGAGAGCGATTCCGTGCTCATAGGCTTCGGCCATCAGCACCTCAGCGGAACGGGCATCGGCGATTTGGGCGACGTGGCCTTCCTGCCCGTTTCGTGCTGCCGCCAACAGGAGGTGAGGTTCTCGCATGAGGCCGAGAACGTGGCTCCGGGCTATTACAGCGTGAAGCTGAAAGACCCCAATGTGCTCGTGGAGCTTACCGCCACGCAGCGCGCGGGCTTCCAACGCTACACGGCGGGTGCCAATGTGCGTCACGGCAAATTCCGCCTGGACCTCAAGCAAGGCATCGGCTGGGACAAGATGAAGCGTTCGGGATTCCGCATGGTGGGCGATCGCGCCATCAGCGGCTACCGCGAGTCAAACGGATGGGCAAGGCATCAGTATGTGTTCTTCTATGCCGAGTTCAACAAACCCGTGAAGTTGGAGAAGGGACAAGACTCCGTAGCCATCTTCTCTTATGAGAACGATGGCACTCCGCTGCTCATCAAGACCGGCCTTTCGGCCGTGAGCGAGGACAATGCCAAGGCCAATCTGGTGCAGGAGATACCCGGATGGGACTTCAACGCCGTCGTGGCGCAGGCCGACAAGGCATGGAATGATGAGCTGGGCAAGGTGCAGGTGAAGACGGAGGATGCCGATGCGCGCACCGTGTTCTACACTGCGCTCTATCATACCATGGTGGCACCGTCCGTGTTTGGCGATGTCAACGGACAGTATCGTGGCTCCGACCTTGAGGTGCATCAGGGAACGTTCACCAACTACACCACTTTCTCCCTCTGGGACACCTACCGCGCGGCCTTCCCGCTCATGACTATCCTGCACACGGACAAACTCCGCGACATGGCAGAGACCTTCCTGCATATATATAAGGAGCAAGGCAAGCTGCCCGTATGGCACTTGATGGGCAACGAGACCGACTGCATGGTGGGCAATCCGGGCATTCCCGTGCTGGCCGACCTGCTCATTAAGGGCTACGTGAGCGACAAGCGCGCCGCCCTGGAAGCCATGAAGGCATCGGCAATGCTCGATGAGCGCGGCCTCGCCTCGCTGAAGAAGAATGGCTACGTGGCCTTCGATGAAGACCCAACCCATGAAACGGTGGCCAAGACGCTGGAGTATGCGCTGGCCGATGCGTCCATCGCGATGGCGGCGAAGTCGATGGGAGCGGTCAAGGACTACAAGTTCTTCTGGAACAGAAGCCAGTCTTACCGCAAAGTGTTTGACAAACGCGTGGGATTCATGCGTGGCAAGGACTCCAAAGGCAACTGGCGCACGCCCTTCAATCCTCTCAATGCCGTGCACCGCATGGACGATTACACGGAAGGAAATGCTTGGCAGTATACGTGGCTCGTGCCTCACGATGTGCATGGGCTGGTGAGTTGCTTCGGCGGAGAGCAGCCGTTTGTGACCAAACTCGACTCGCTGTTCATCGTTTCGGGCGACATGGGAGCTGAGGCGTCCCCCGACATCTCGGGACTTATCGGCCAATACGCTCACGGAAACGAGCCGAGCCACCACGTTCTTTACATGTACAACTACGTGGGGCAGCCTTGGAAGGGACAGAAGCTCATCCGTCAGACGCTCAACGAGATGTATTCGAACACCAGCGATGGCTTGTCGGGCAACGAGGATGTAGGCCAGATGTCGGCGTGGTACGTCATTTCGGCCATGGGACTTTATCAGGTAGAGCCTGCCGGAGGCAAGTTCGTGTTCGGTTCGCCGCTCTTCGATGAGGTCACGGTGGGCTTGCCGGAGGGCAAGACGTTCACCGTCAAGGCCGTCAACAACAGCAAGGACAATGTCTACGTGCAGAGCGTGCGCCTCAATGGCAAACCCTACACGAAGTCATATATCATGTATTCCGACATCATGAACGGCGGTGAGCTGGAGTTTACTATGGGTTCGCAGCCGTCTAAGTTCGGAACGGCTAAGAAAGACCGCCCATGACACCGGAGAAAGTAAAGGAAAAAGAGGCGAACCAAGCGTTCGCCTCGCTTGACGGAAGCGGTTCGGCAGCTGGAAAGGCGCAGGGCAAGGCGGTAAGCCCCGTGGCTTGGGTGCCCACGCTCTACTTTGCCATGGGCATGCCGTTCGTGGTTCTGAACATGGTATGTACGCTGATGTACAAGGGTATGGGCGTTAGCGATGCCCAAATCGCCTTCTGGACATCGCTGATTATGCTCCCTTGGACGCTGAAGCCGCTCTGGAGCCCGTTCTTGGAGATGTATAAGACGAAGAAATTCTTCGTTGTGCTTACCCAACTCGTCTCCGGCGTGTGCTTCGCGCTGGTAGCTTTCGCGCTGAACCTGCCCCAGTTCTTCGCCATAACCATTGCCGTGCTCGCCGTTATCGCCCTCAGTGGTGCCACACACGACATCGCTGCCGACGGAACATACATGAGCGTGCTCTCGAAAGAGGACCAAGCGCGCTGGATTGGGTGGCAGGGCGCGTTCTATAACATAGCCAAGATAGCCGCGACAGGTGGTCTTGTCTATCTCGCCGGCGTGTTTATCGGCCACTTCGGGGTCACCCGCGCATGGATGATTATCATGCTAATCATAGCCGCCGTCATGTGTGTGATGGGCGTTTACCACCTCTTTGTGCTCCCCACCACGCCCTCCTTGGAGAACAAGGACGGTCGCAATGCGGGGCAGGCACTGCGCGAGCTGTGGGGCGTATTTGTGGAGTTCTTCCGCAAGAAGCACATCGTCTACTACATTTTCTTCATTATCCTCTACCGTTTCTGCGAGGGATTCGTGATGAAAATAGTGCCCCTGTTCCTCAAAGCCCCCCGCGCCGAGCAGGGACTGGGCATGGGCGAGCAGGAGATAGGTCTTTGCTACGGCACGTTTGGTGCGGCGGCATTCGTCATCGGCAGCATTCTCGGTGGCCATTATATCGCCCGTAAGGGATTGCAGAAGAGCCTTTTCAAGCTGGCGTTGGTCTTCAACCTGCCGTTTGTGGCCTATACGCTCCTCGCTGTCTATCAGCCCACGAGCCTTGCGCTCATCGGAGGCGCCATCACGCTGGAGTATTTCGGCTACGGATTCGGCTTCGTTGGCCTCACACTCTTCATGATGCAGCAGATAGCACCGGGCAAACACCAGATGAGCCATTACGCTTTCGCCTCGGGCATCATGAATTTGGGCGTGATGTTGCCCGGCATGCTGAGCGGCTACGTGAGCGATGCGCTTGGCTATCGCACCTTCTTTGCCGTGGTGCTCCTGTGTGCCGTGCCCGCATTGCTCATCACTTGGTTCGTGCCGTTCACCTATCAGGAAGAGAAACGATAGCCCTCCGCGCCCCGGAAAGGCATCGCAAGAAAACCCAATAGCAACTTTAAAGAATATGAAAGAAATCAGAATCGAGGGGCAGTCCCTCCCCAATATGCCGTGGCAGGACAGACCCTGTGGCAGCAACGCCCCCATGTGGCGTTACAGTGAGAACCCCATCATCCCGCGCGACCTGCTTCCCACGAGCAACAGCATCTTCAATTCGGCCGTAGTGCCCTTTGGCGATGGCTATGCGGGCGTGTTCCGTTGCGACGACACCAACCGCCGTATGGTGCTCCATGTGGGATTCTCCAAGGACGGAATCAACTGGAACATTGATGAGAACCCGCTCCGCTTCCAGTGCGAGGACAAGGAAGTGGGCGAGTGGGTGTACGGCTACGACCCCCGTGTGGCCTTCATCGAGGATCGTTACTACGTCACTTGGTGCAATGGATACCATGGGCCAACCATCGGAGTGGCGTGGACGAAGGACTTCAAGACCTTCCATCAGCTGGAGAACGCATTCCTCCCGTACAACCGCAACGGCGTGCTCTTCCCCCGCAAGATCAACGGACGCTTCGCCATGCTTTCCCGTCCGTCCGACACGGGGCACACCCCGTTTGGCGACATCTTCTACAGCGAAAGCCCCGACATGGAGTTCTGGGGTCGCCACCGTCATGTCATGTCGCCCGCACCCTTTGAGCAGAGCGCGTGGCAGTGCATGAAAATCGGCGCGGGTCCCATTCCCATCGAGACCAGCGAGGGATGGCTGATGTTCTATCATGGCGTGCTGCGCAGCTGCAACGGCTATGTTTACAGCTTCGGATCAGCCCTGCTCGACCTCGAGCAGCCCTGGAAGGCCATCTATCGCAGCGGCCCTTACCTCATCTCGCCGCAGAAGCCATACGAGTGCATGGGCGATGTGCCCAACGTTTGCTTCCCCTGTGCCGAGCTTCACGACCCTGCCACTGGTCGCGTGGCCGTCTATTACGGTTGCGCCGACACCGTGACGGGACTCGCCTTCGGCTATATTCCCGAGATAATTGAGTGGACTCGCAAGACGAGCATCATTTAGTCAATGTGCGTCCCCTGCGCCTTGCGCGCGCTAAGCGTGCGGTCTTGCCCGGCAAGGCCGCACGCTTTTC